>CAZCUN010000017.1:0-50559 GCA_964502215.1 uncultured Rhizobiaceae bacterium
GAACCAATGGGTTAAACAATATTTATCGTAGTTATCTGGGACAGCCCCAAAAATATTACAATCTTAATTGCGGTGAAAATTTATGAAAAAACTAAAGCAGTCCTCAAGTGAAATGGTCAAAGCGGCTAGAAATAAGATTGAAGAAATTGAGATTAAAGATCTCATAAATCTAGTTGGAGATGAAAAGACGGTCATCGTCGACATTAGAGATGTCAGAGAACGACAAAGATCAGGTTTTATTCCTGGCAGTTTTCATGCACCTCGCGGGATGATTGAATTTTGGATTGATCCTGAAAGTCCATATTTCAAAGAAATTTTTGCAGAAGATAAAAAATTCATATTCCATTGTGCTTCTGGGTGGCGCTCAGCTTTAACGGTTGAAACTTTGCAAGGTATGGGATTTGACGCAGCTCACCTTCGTGAGGGATTTTCTAAATGGGAAGAAAATGGCGGTCCTGTCGAAATGCCAGAAAAGAAGTGACTCTTTAGTTCGTAATTAAATTTCAGTTCATCTAAACACTATAAGTCAAAATAGTGCGCATGAGATAAGCTTATCTTTTCTAAGGTCGTATCTAGACGAGAAAGATGACTGCGAACACGCTTAATCAATGCTTCTCTATCTTTGCTAACAATGTGAGTAAGTATCTTTTCATGATCTTCAAAAACTTCTTCACACTCAATTTTGTTTGTTAGAGATAGTAAGCAGAGGCGGTCAACTTTTACTTTCTGCTCAGTAATTGAATTAAAAACTTGGGGCATTCCAGCAATCTTGTAAAAGATTTTATGAAATTCTGTGTCTAGTTTTTTGAATTCTATAAAATTATCGGACTTCAATGCAGAGCGTTGTTTGTCTAAATTCAATTTTATAATATTCTCATGTTCTGCTTTGAAATTTTCAAGCGCCCGGTCAAAAATTTCCAGCTCGATTGAAAGACGAATAAAGCGGGCATTTGCAACTTCTGCTAGTGAAATTTTACTTACTTTTGTAGCCCTTTGTGGTCGTATCGTTAGTAGACCTAGATTTCCTAATCTTATAAACGCTTCGCGAACCGGCTGTCTTGATACATCAAATTTTTTGGCTATTTCAACTTCAGATAATTTAGCGCCAGGTAAAATTTTCATTTTGCATATTTGTGAATAAATTTCATCAAAGATGTCATCTGATGTTGTTCTGCGAACAGCTCGGTCATTTTGATCAAGAGTATGAATACTAATTACCATTTAACTTTCCAGGTATTATACCTGATACCCTTTCAACTACCTTTAAAAACGTTTTACTTTTTATATGAAACCAAGGTTGTATTGATTGACCAAAAAAAGCACTTGCATATTTGTATACTACCATACTAGAATAATCTAGTCGATCTACAATCAAATATTTGTAGGTATAATGAGAGGGGTATTGAAGTGCCAAAAGAGAATGAATTTCCTACAGTCTCAACGGGTAAGGGTGTTACAAGAAGAGTACTTTCTCATAATAAAGAATTGATGACTGTTGAATTTGCTTTTGCAAAAAATGGCGTCGGTGATCTTCATAACCATCCTCATATACAATCTACTTTTGTAAAATCAGGGGTGTTTATGTTTAGCGTAGATGGCGAAGAACAACGCCTTGAGGCTGGAGCTTCTATTATCATACCTACGAATGCTGTGCATGGGTGCAAAGCACTAGAGGATGGTGTTTTGATAGATACATTTACACCGCGCAGAGATGACTTTCTCTGAGTGCAGATATTACAAAATGAGAACTTTTAACGACTACCAAACAAACTAAAAACCTACTTGGAGGAAAATAATGACTTTATCTAAATATGCAAAGAAACTTGCTGTGTGTAGTGCGTTAGCACTGACATTAGCTGCAGGTGCTGTTACTACACACAGCGCACAAGCAAAAGACATTCGCGGTTGGAATATCCACGTTGATGACTATCCAAATTCAATTGCTCTACAATCATTTGTAGATGAAGTTGCTGCTAAAACTGAAGGCCGTATTAAAGGCAAAGTTTTTAATGGCGGTGTTTTGGGTTCTCAGCCTGATGCGATTGAGCAAGTTCGTCTTGGCGCACTTGATTTTGGTCAGTTCAACCTTGGGCCAATGGGTCAAGTTGTTCCAGAAACTAATGTGGTTTCATTGCCGTTTATTTTCAAAAGCATCCCTGATATGTATAAGTTGATGGATGGTGCAGCGGGCGATAAAATCGCTGAAGGCATGGCGAAAAAAGGCATCATCGTTGTGGGTTGGTATGATTCAGGCGCACGTTCTTTCTACACATCAGAACGCGCAATCAACACACCAGATGATGTTAAAGGTCTTAAAGTTCGCGTTATGAACAACGATCTTTTCGTTGGTATGATCGAATCTATGGGCGGTAACGCTACACCAATGGCATTTGGCGAAGTGTTCCAGTCTTTGAAAACGGGTGTTGTTGATGGTGCAGAAAATAACCCACCATCATACGAATCTACAAACCACTTTGAAGTAGCGCCTTTCTACTCACTTTCAGAGCACCTGATTATTCCTGAGTGCCTATGCATCAGTAAAAAATCTTGGGACTCTTGGAGTGAAGCAGATCAGAAAGTCGTAATGGAAGCTGGTCGTAACAGTGCAAATAAACAGCGTGGCCTATGGCAAGCTCGTGAAAAAGCTAGTATGGCAAAAGTAAAAGCTGGTGGTGTTAAGGTGAACACAATCGCTGATAAAGGACCATTCCAAGCTGCAATGGCACCTGTTTATGACAAGTTCCTAGCATCAAATCCTGATCTTAAAGGTCTTGTCGATCTTATGAAAAGTTCACAGTAAATCTGTTCTTAAATAACTGACTTGCGCCATGGTTGCTAATATGAAACCATGGCGCAAGTTGTCTTTGGCTAGGGGCATGTTTTGCAAAGTGTAATTAGATTTTTAAAGCTGGTTGATAGCTTTCTACCAATAATCAGCAAAGTCTGCATTCTGATTTGTAGCGTCGCAATTGTTGTTCTTCTTGTAATATTTGGATGGTTAGTTTTTGGGCGATACGTCCTTAATGTTACGCCAACTTGGGTAGAACAACTCGCTTTATTGCTCGTCGTTTACATCACATTTCTTGGTACTGCGGTTGGCGTTCACGAAGAGTCTCATCTTGGAGTGAGCTTTATACGTGAGGCAATGCCGGATTTAATTCGCAAGCCTTTAAGAATTCTTGCTGACTTTCTGATGGCTGGTTTCGGCGCTATTATGTTTGTCTATTGCCTTGAGCTTGTACAGTTCGGCTGGTCAACCAATCTTGCAATGCTAAATATTCCTGAAGGTATCAGAACATTACCAGCAGCAGTTGCGGGTGGGTTGATTTTTTTATTTGCATCTTCCCATGCGCTATCTCGAATTTATAATTATTATTTTTTGTCTCACGAAGAGCAAAACCTCAATAAGGAAAAACTCTAATGGGTCTTGCTATCCTTCTAGGCTTATTTGCTTTTTGCGTTGTAATCGGTGTTCCTGTTGCATTTGCCATGGGCATAGCAGCTGTAGCAGCATTCTTCTTTGAAGGCTTTCCGCTTATCGTTCCGTTCCAGCGCATTGTATCTGGCTCAACCATCTTTTCATTACTCGCAATTCCGTTTTTTATCTTTGCAGGTGAATTGATGTTGCATGGTGGTATAGCACAACGGCTTGTCAAATTTGCTTCTGCAATGGTCGGGCATTTGCGTGGCGGTCTTGCTTCAGTAAACATTTTTTCCAGCATGTTGTTTGGCGGCATATCAGGTTCTGCAATTGCTGATATTTCAGCACTTGGTTCGCTACTCATTCCTGTTATGAAAGAAAAAGGGTATAGCGGCGATTATGCGGTTAACGTAACGGTGACGTCTTCAATCGCAGGTATTGTTATCCCACCTAGTCATAACATGATTATTTTTGCAGTTGCAGCAGGGGGTGGTATTTCGATTTCTAAGCTGTTTCTAGCAGGGATGGTGCCAGGTATTTTAATGTGTGTCTGTCTTGCTATTGCAGCTTATGCAATTGCAATAAAACACAATTACCCTTCTGAACCATTTCCAGGTATGAAAGTCGTATTACTTACCGCAGCATCTGCCTTGCCAGGGTTTGTAACTGCCGTGATTATTGTTGGCGGTGTCTTGTCAGGTGTCTTTACGGTAACAGAGTCAGGTGCCTTTGGCGCAATTTATGCGCTGTTGCTAACAACCTTCGTTTATCGCTCTCTCACTTGGGATAAATTTAAGTTAGCGGTTACAACCTCAGTGCGCACAACTTCTATGGTGATGATCTTAATCGCTTGTGCAGGTGCATTTGGATATATGTTAGCGCTTTATCAAGTGCCAGAATTACTCTCAGACTTCTTGTTGTCGATATCAGATAATCCACTTTTCATTCTATTGATGATTAATATCATGCTCTTAATGCTGGGTATGATTATGGATATGGCGGCATTGATTTTAATCTGTACCCCAATCTTTCTTCCTATTACGCGTGATCTTGGAATGGATCCGCATCAATTTGGTATCATGCTAATGATGAACTTAGGGCTCGGGCTTTGTACGCCACCTGTTGGCTCTTGTTTGTTTGTAGGTTGTGCAGTTGGTAAAGTGCCTATTGAAGAAGCACTAAAAACGATCTGGCCATTTTACTTAGCAATTCTCTTTGCTCTTTTATTAGTAACATACGTGCCAGTCGTTTCATTAGGGTTGCCAACACTTTTGGGTACCTAATTGAATCATTAATGGCAGGCCATATTTAAATAGCCTGCCATATTTATTTTAAAATCATTTTAGATGAAGACGAAGTTATCTTCTGTCAAATCATTCATATTAAAATTATGAATGCTAATATTGGCTTGATTTTCAAAGTCCAAAACAATCGTGTCTCCAGATTGAGAAATATTAGCAGTGATATCATCGATGTCGGTATAACCAGAGTTAAGCAATGAAATTGTCTCTGAGGCGCTAAAGTCATAGATACGGTCTGCACCTAAATCACCTTCAGAAAAGTCAAAGACAAAATTATCAGTACCAGTGCCACCGCGTAATTTATCATTACCAGCACCACCGCTTAGAGTGTCATTACCACTACTTGCAGTTAGATAGTCATTACCAGCGCCACCAAACAAGATATCGTTGCCAGAGCCGCCGTAAACTTCATCGTTATTAGCGCCGCCATCAAGCGTATCGCTACCGCCGCCGCCTACAAGTCTATCTGAACCACCTTCACCGAATAATGTATCATCACCTGATTGGCCATCTAGTTCATCAGCACCATTGCCACCGTAGATCATATCATTATTACTATTGCCATCAACAATATCTGCGCCATTGCCGCCATATAGTATGTCAGCGCCAGAACCACCAGAAATTGTATCAGCACCAGAGCCGCCATCAATAGTGTCATCACCACTGCCACCTGATAAGATGTCTGTTCCAGCGTTTCCCGCAAGAACGTCATTACCAGAGTTGCCTGATAAATCATCGTTACCAGCGCCACCATTTAGCTCATCATCGCCAGAGTTTCCGGTTATAATGTCATTACCATTGTTTCCAAAAAGCGTGTCGTTTCCAGAGTTGCCTGATAATTCATCATTGCCGATACCACCAGCAAGATAATCATCGCCTGAAATGCCGAACAAAACATCATCGCCATTGCCACCGTAAATGATATCATCATCTGGTAGACTGCCACCGTTACCAGAAGGTGTTGGTAGAAGTGCAACAATGTTTTCTTGACCCAGTTCAATGTTAATCACGGTGTCATCATAGTCATTATCACCACCACCACGGATATCTTCAAAACCAAGAAGGAGATCACCGCCTACGGCATTGGCGCGACCAACAACGTGCAAGTAGTTGTCCGGGTTTGTTTCAAGATCGACCGGTACTGAACCTGTTGAGTGGAATATGTCATGGCCGAATTGACTTTGAACATGGGTTTCTTCACCTGTTGTATTATCAATATACCATAATTCCATTGGAGTCCCGACTGAAGCAGGAGCGCCATCAACAGTGCGCATTTCATAAGTGCCATTCAGCCCTTCAAGTGCTTCACGATTATCAGCACCTCTGCCATAACCATTCGAAACAACAAAAAAGCCAAGCTGAGCACCTGCGTTAACATCAAACTGAACATTTGATTCATTGCTTATCAAATCACCACCACTGCCTTCTCTGGAAGCATTGGCAAATAGGATCTGTACATTTGAAACACTGCCATCAGCAGCAATTTCATATACACCTAAAGAGTTTCTATAGCCTGCACCTTCATCAACAAAAGTTACAGTTGCTGTTGTGGAGTTTTGTACAACTAGATTACCTAAATCAACATAAGCAGGTCTACCATTACCATAAATGGTATCATTGCCACCTTGACCATAAAGTGTGTCGTTGCCTGTACCTCCATAAACATCGTCGTTACCACTAAGTGCGCGGATGACATCGTCACTACCAGCACCTGAGATAACTTCAGATCGGCCAGTGCCTCTTATGGTATCTTCGTCATTCGTACCCTCAATGAGAGAGATATTCATATCTGTATCTACAGTCATTTTTAATTCCTCTATTTATATATAAGTTGGGGATTTACCAGCCAATGCCCTGATAGCCTTGGAACATTGGTTGATCTTTAAACACACGCACAAGGTCAATTACTTCGACGCGACCAAAGGACGACGCTACAAGTTTTTGAATCTCTGGCGTGTTTTGAGTAACGACAATAACATCGCTTTGCTCTATTACTTCATGACCACTTCCACACATCATATCGGGCAAAGCATTCACAGTTGGCTTTAGATGAGGGCATACATGCTCAACATAAGTGAATTGATTATCAATGCGCGTATCAGGGTCAATTGCAGGGTCAAACGTGTTAATCTCGTAATTCTCTTGAAGCAGTGAATTGATCACTTCAAGAATTGGACTTTCACGCAAATCATCAGTGCCAGCTTTGAAGGCAAGACCTAAGAAACCAACTCGCTTATGGCCAGATGAACGAACCATTTCTGTGGCCGCTTCTACTTGCAGCATGTTAGAGGCTGACAGACTTCTGATCAGCGGTGTTCTAACATCAAGTTTACCTGCAAGGTGTGCAACCGCTCTTACTTCTTTTGGTAGGCATGAGCCACCAAATGCAAAGCCTGGCTTTAGATAATATGGTGAAAGGTTTAGCTTTGTATCTTGGACAAAAATATCCATGACTTTATGGCTATCAATTTCTAATGGTTTACAGATGCGACCAATTTCATTTGCAAAACTTACCTTCGTTGCGTGCCAAACATTATCAACATATTTGACCATTTCAGCGACATCGATTGTTGTCATGATGACGTTTTCATCAACGGGTGAATAAATGTCTGCTACAATTTTTGCGGCACGTTCATCATTTGCACCAACAACAGTTTTTGGCGGTGCGTAGAAGTCTTCAATCGCTGTACCTTCACGTAGAAATTCTGGATTAAAACATATGCCAAAATCATCACCCATCTTGAGGCCAGAAGCTTTTTCAATCTCCGGTACCATTACATCAAGCGTTGCTCCGGGAGGAATAGAGCAACGCATGACGATGACGTGGTATGCGTTTTTCTGACGCAAACCTTCACCAATTGCTTGAGCAGCAGAAATAATATAGCGGTAATCACAACCACCATCTTCACTAGTTGGCGTACCAACTGAAAGGAACGTAACCGAAGTATCTATTACTGCACCAACAAGGTCTGTCGTTGCCGAAATAAGTTGGTTGGTAACACCTTCATACAAATAAGCGCCAAGATCTTTTTCATGAATAGGTGAGGTGCCTTCTTCAATTTGTTGAACTTTGATTGTGTCCACATCCACACCAACAACACGGTGGCCTAATTGTGATAAACAGGCAGTAGAAACTGCGCCTACATAACCAAGACCAACAACCGATATTGCTGGCTTAGTAAAATCAATTTTAGGTAAAGCTGTTGCGCTTTCAAATTCAAACTTTTTTGCTAGTGCGTTCATCTGGGTATCCTCTGTTCGATGATTGTTTACACAAGTCTTTCAAGTCTCGTGCCAGATAAAAACAACAAATAAAAACAATGACTTAATTCATTTTGTAGAATCTTTTTATGATAAAAAATTGCATAATGAAAAGATTGTATTTGCGTTTTGCAAAGCTTGGTAACTTTTGAATAAAATTTGAATTAATAGGCAATAAAAAAGGCAGGTAAAACCCTGCCTTTTTCTATAATTTAGATCTATCTAGAAGTTGAAATAGATGAACTCAGTCAAGTCATTTAATCTATAGATTTGGATTACTGAAACTAAAGTAACTACTGTAAAAGCTGCGCCCCAAATAGGTCTTGGTGACCAGTTTATATTACCAAGGCCAAAGAACGGTTTTCCAATCTCCTTTGCGGTATCCAAGACAGGTCTATACTTTCGAGTAAACTCTATGCTGTTAGGTAAGATCACAACAATCGCAGTCATTGCCAAAATTGCATATGGTACCAAATCAGCATTAGGAATAATCTCATTCCAGGTTTCAATGCTAACGAATTGCGTATATCCAAACATCGCTTGAAGCATTAAGCTTGCACCATTAAAAGTTTCAGCTCTAAAGAATACCCACGCAAGCACGACGGCTACCATAGTGATTGACCATGCAAAGACTGCATAAATATATGGATGAATGATAGCGCGGAAACTCTGTCCAAAGTTTGATCCGCTCCATATATGATTAATCATTAAGTAGCCGCCATGTAGGGCGCCCCAGATGATGAAGTTCCATCCAGCGCCATGCCAAAGACCACCAAGCAGCATTGTAATAGCTAGGTTGCCTCGTGTGCCAAACATGCCTGATTTATTTCCGCCAAGAGGAATGTATAAGTAGTCTCTCAAGAAACGTGAAAGCGTGATGTGCCAACGTCTCCAAAATTCTACAATGCTTAAAGAGCGGTAAGGCGAGTTGAAGTTGATTGGCAAACGAATGCCAAACATCAAGGCAAGGCCTAACGCCATATCGCAGTAACCAGAAAAATCAAAATAGATTTGGAAGGTATAAGCAATAGCCCCAAGCCAAGCCGCTTCCATAGGTATATTTGTGCCTTGGTCTGCAAGTGCGAAAACTGCGTTAGCTGCAGGAGCAATACCATCTGCAAGAACAATTTTCTTGAACAACCCAATGGAAAATAGCGTTGCACCAGCCATGATATTTGTAAGGTAGCGATTGCTAAAATTCCCAAGAGTAAATTGTGGAATTGTATCGCGTTGCATTACGATTGGCCCAGCAATCAATTGCGGGAAAAACGTAACAAACAACATGTATTTTTTGAAGTCACATTGAACCAACTTGTCTTGATAAGTATCACGCAAAAAGGAAATTTGCTGGAACGTGTAAAACGATATCGCCAAGGGTAAGATTAAACCAAGCTCTGCGGTTTCAAGACCAGCTATGGCATTGAAGTTTCCAATGAAAAAGTCTGCATATTTGAAAACACCCAGCATTACCAAGTTTATGATTATACCAAAGGCGAGGATTAATTTAGATTTATTTTGTTTGAGTAATAAGTGAACCAGATAGTTAAATCCAATTGATCCCATCAACAAAATTAAGTGCTTTGGACTCCAGCATAAATAAAATACTAGAGAGGCCATGATCAGCCACCAAATAATTGCTGACTCTAACTTCAAAGCACGCAAGCATAAAAAGCCAACTAAGACAGGAGGCAGAAATAAATAGATAAATTCTAGAGAACTAAAAACCATTGTCTTATTCCCCTTTTGCTAGGCTGATGGGTTGATGTTTTGCAGTATAATTTTCTTCAGCTTCTTTGATTTCTTCAAGAAGTTTTCTACTTCCTGAATGTTTTAAGCGAGATCCTAGCTCAGCTAATTCGCGAGCCTTTTTCAAATCATATCGTACATATTTACCAAGCAGATACAGTCTGCCAAGTTCTTCCATTGACCCTGGGTGGCCAGCAACTATTCCTTGTTCAAAGAGCTTAATAGATTTGCGTTCTGGAAGGCCAAATTTGCTTTTAAGATGAAGGCGGCCAAGGGTCGTTATTGCCGCTGCATAATCTTGGTTTATGCTTTCTTTCAAAAGCCCAAGGACTTCTTCCTCTTCTGCAAATTCTTTTTTTGTTTCTATCACCAAAAGCGCCATGTCATGCATGGCTATCGCGTCGCCTAAGCCTGAAGCCATTGCGAACCATTTTAGAGCTTTTTCTGTATTTCGTTCAACAATTAGGCTTTTTGTATACAAACGCCCAATACTTCGCGCGGCTCTTGCATCGCCATTTCGCGCAGCTTTTTCGAGTTTAGGCATGAATTCATTCAAAATTGCAATTGCTTTTTCACGATTAGCAGGAACCGTTGAACTGCCTTTGGCTAAAAGTTCAACCAATGGAAGAACAGCTGAAGCTGAATTTTGCGTTGCTGCAATTCTATAATGTTTAAGAGCAAGCTCAATATCTTGATTAACCCCAATGCCACGAGCATAGGATTTTCCAAGTTCGTTATGGGCTTTTATATACCCCCATTGTGCAGCCTTTGTGAACCATTCAAACGAAATGCGAGAGCAATCCTCTCCATGCGACATTCTGTAGACATGACCTAATTCGAAAGCAGCTTTCTCGCGTCCTTTAAATGGGCGTTGAACCGCTTGTAGAAGCAAATTGCGAGCTTTTTCAAGGTCGCGCGGAACACCCCAGCCTTTTACATGCAACATTGCATATTCATATTTAGCTTGTACGTTTGAACCGACTGCATTGCGTTTTAGAATTTCTGCAGCTTGTTTCCACTTATTGTTTTTGCCAAATGCCCTTGCTTCTGACAATTCTCTTTGAGCAATAGGGTCAGGTTGAAAATGTGATAGTTCTTGGTTTCCATGAAACGATAGAACGCTTGATACAATACCTGTCGATAAGGTCGCGAGAATTACAAACGAACTAAGCATTATTTTTTTATCCTGGTTCATTTTGTATTCCTCCAAACTCTACAGTTGCGTCCTTTTGAAAGGGTAATGCCTTCGCCGACATTTAAATTTGTCTTAGATCCATCTTGGCTACATTTAATTTTGCGCTCGCGTTTTAATGCTTTGCCGATTGCATCTTTGTTTTTTGTAATAAGGGGAATAACCTGCCCAACAATCTGGCGGGCAATCTTTGAATCAAAGTGATACGCATCACTAAAATTATCGATGTTTTTAGTGAGTTTATTAGGATAATCCAAATCAACGACAGTGCCCATCTCAGCAAGCTTTACACGCAACTGATGATTGAGTTTGCCAAGACCATTTTCTTGAATGGTTTTTTGCATGTCAGTAATGGTTGGAGGAATCACGAAAATTAAATTTTTATTTTCTGCTTTTGCCCATCTTCCCATTTCTTCAAAATGTGACCAATACTTTTTAGAAAATTCAAATCCACGCCAATCAGAAGAACCATTTTTTCGAACTTGGCGTTCGAATTTTTTAGGTAAGTCTTCTTGTGTATATCCTGTTTTATAAAAAGACGCATAACGATCCCAATCATAATCAGGGATGTTACCTTGCCATCCAATTACACCGTAATGGTTGTTGCCAGAAAAATTATAGCGATGTTTGCGCTTGGGTAGCTCAAGAGGCTCAAGCCCCTCAGGGAGGTTGCAACCAAAACATACATCAGGCTCTAGCAATTTTGAAAGTGTTGTACTGCCTTCTTTACCTAGCTCGGCAGCATTTGCTTGTGAAATGAGGGAGCCGTATTTATGTAGTGTCTCTTCATTTTCTTTTTCAAACATTCTCAAAGTTGTTTGAAAAACATTCCAGTTTTTTAAATACTCGATTTTATGGCGCACTAATTCAACCGCTTCTGGTACACGGTTCATCCCCCCTTTATGATCTTCATCGAAGCTGCGTAATTGAACACCAACAATAAGATTTTGAATACTCGCGTCTGATTTAATTACTTTAAATGTGCTATAAACTTCAGGAATTGTACCGCCACCATAAGCAAGGTTTAAGGCATTCGTCATTTTTAACTCGTGCCAGTATTTGTCACGTAATGAACGTGCTCTACTGTCACCAAGAATAATAGTGTCGTGAGAGCCTCGCTTAAATTTTGCAAGCTTCCATAAAGGGTAATGCGCTTTCTCTGCAATGTCATTTATTGCCGTTGGGCGCTCCTTAGATGAAAACATTTGATAAGGGTCAACACTAAGGTTCATAAATGCGGGCAGGGCACCAACCGCAAATGCTGTTCCAAGCATTGGTAAATATAATCTCTGACGGTTTTTATTTTTCTTGGGCATAGTATTCTCCGATCATTCAAAAAATAATTTGCAAAATTAGTGCCAGAAAAAATAATCAATAAAAACAATTATTTAGACATATTTTGTGAATCTAAATCTTTGGTATTTTTGCAATTTGCAAAGCTTGATTTGCAAATCGAAAATCCAATTAATCCTAGATTGTTAAGGCATCTTTGATCTGAATGTAGCTTGGAACATCTACTAAGTTTGTATAATGAACTGTGGCTAAGAAGAGCAGGGCAACAGCAACGGTTGTGCAAACAGAGGCCATCCAGTTTCTAAACACTTCAATAAAGCTCTCGCCACTCATCCCAGAAGATTGGTTGCCACGATTTGACCAACGTTGTTTGGACAAGCGGAAGATACAATAAACTTTAACTGAAGCATTGATTACTTGGTTCAAATATAAAATCCATGAATAAGAAAGCTCTACTTTTCTGGAGTACGTACAAAGCACAAGTGAGAGCAATAAACGGCTTATTGCAATAAAGATGATATATGAAAGAAGGTACTCAATACCGACTAAAAATGCAGCAGAAATTGCAAGCACAGGACTAACCAACATTGTCCACATCGATAGCCTTTGATCTACCAAACACCACCATATAAAGAACGGCATTGCACGTGGGCCAAGTGCGATTGCTCGTTGTCCGTTGCGTAGCATATTACCTGACCAACGCCGGAAGTTTTGCACCATC
The DNA here is from genome assembly GCA_964502215.1 of uncultured Rhizobiaceae bacterium. GTDB lineage: Bacteria > Pseudomonadota > Alphaproteobacteria > Rhizobiales > Rhizobiaceae > JAALLB01. Next base: position 12,936 of record CAZCUN010000017.1, read on the forward strand.
CGCTCCATGCCTGAACCTTCAATCACCTCAATCGTATAACCAAGTGCATCTGGAATATAAAGCATGTGCGAGTTGTGTTTTAACATGAAAAACCATGTGCTTTTATCATCACCAGAAAGAAAGCGAAACTTGCCCCATAGCCAATGCTCAAGGTGGTCTGCTTCTAGCAGTCGAATAAACTCAAGCTGCTTTAAGTTCTTCGCACGGAAGATAGACATTCGCCCAGTAAGCGTTAAAACGCGGCCTGAAAGTGCGTGTGACTGCATTGCAAGTCTGCGTTGTGAAAAGCGCATTTTAAGCCAACGCTCAATCCATCGTGGCCCAATACAAATTACTTCTTCATCGGTTGTGCATGCTTGAAGGTCTGGGTGCAGTTTGAACATAGGCATACAGCGACTTATAGCGCCTTCGCTCAAGACAAAATCCCCATCCATAAAGATAACCAAATCATCATCCAAAACCGGTAAGCGACACATGGCTCGAAGCACCAAGCCAATAGCTGCGCGCTTGCCGGAGACGTTCTGTCTAATAATGCGCAAAGTAACATCTATATGCATTGCTTCGCGCTTTAAAAAATCTGAAATAATATCTTCATCAAAACGGTCAGACGACCCCAACCATATAGTGCCAGGCACACCTGATGAATGAATTTCATTGATGATAGATCGTACTACCATTTCAGTAATTTCACGATGTTCTTTGTAGGTTGTCATCATAAAGTGTAGATGACGTGGCCGCCAACCTGACGCCCAAATTTTCTGGCCTTCATCGCGCATTTTAGGGTAGACGATACGACCATAGATCAAAGCGCGTACTGCATGAGTAAACCACCACCCATAACGCCATGCACCTAACCCACCAATTGTAAATGTAATGGCCAAAGTTTTATGGTCAAAAATGGTATTTGGAATTGTTAATAAACCAATCACACAACATCCAATGTACATTGCAATTGCAAGCAACACCTTAGGGGTCCACTTGGCAAAACCTTTTGGCCAATAGGTCGGATCATCGACGTGTTTTGATGTATCAAATTGAGGTTTCGTCATGGAACATACTCGTCAATTTGGATACGGTAGCACCGATCTGATTATAGATAGCGCTGGTTGATCTTTTTGGGAAAACAACAACTGCAGGAAGTCCAGCGTAGATGTAATTCTGCTCTTCTTCAGTCAGTTGAATTGTTAATGAAACGGCCGCTGACTTTCCTTTTTGATCATCCCAAATGTAGTGTGATGCCTTGTCATTGATAAATGCAGAGTTGCGGTCAATCTTTGAAACAGTTGCAGGAATATGCCTATCCAGAGCTGGAATGAATATCTTAGCAGTGTCATGTAATCCAACTGATAGAATTTGTTGCTGGTCAAGAAATGCAGTAACAGTTGGTTGTTCTCTTTTCTCAATTGTAAACAGCTGCTCATTACGAAGCACCATGATATTGCCAGGCTGTTTGACAGATACAATACGACCATCAAAAGGGGCTTTAATGATCATACGAGCTTTTTCAACTTCAAGTCTTTCAACTTGCATGCTTGCTGCCATAACATTTGCGTTTGCTTCTTCTACTTCAAGAGCAAGAATATCAAGGTCAGAGACAAATTCTTTATGATTGAAATAACGACGCCCTGATACAGCATCCATTGCAGTTGCGCGTTCAAGGTCAAATTCAGCCTCTTTCAAACGTCCAAGTGTTGTAGATTGTTGGCGTCTTAGTTCATCAACCTTACTTTCCGCAACCAATCCTTTTTTGCGTAATGTAATCAGACGTTCAAGATGTGCATCTGAGGTTACTAAAGCTTGTTTTGCAGATTGAACACGCGCTTCAGCAATTTGGCGATCAGTCTTGTTAATAATCTGGTAGAGCGTCATACGTTGCTCTTCGATGCGATATTTCTCTTCAGTTCGCGCAAGATTACGTTTCGCTTGGTCAAGCTGAATACGCTTCTCATCAAGATTAGTTTCAAATCTAATATCATGAATTCTTGCAATCGCTTGTCCTGCAACAACCCTCATATCTTCTTGCAATAAGATTGGCTGTAGAATGCCGTCCATTGGCATTTTAATCGTGGCAAGGGGAGCTGAAACAACTGCGGAAGAAACTTCCATGCGCATTGTCTTGCTATAAATAAGAATGCTCAAATACCCAAAGATTGCAATTGCCAACATCGAATATAAGCTTGACATAATAATTAGTTTTGCAGGAAGTCGTTTAACAGGAACTTCATCACTTGGGTTCACATCTGGTTTTGTTGAAATCGGGGTAACCGGAATATCAATTCGACAAATAGTATCTTCAACAGTTGCCATTTGTCCGCGGATCAAGTCATCGATGAAATGGCTCATCAAATCATTGGCGCGTTCACCAAGGTTTATAAACTGAAACCCTATTGTTTTAGTTTCTTCTACGGTTCTTACAACGTTAGCTTCTACTTCAAAGGCAATATCAAAGCCTTGGAATGGCAGCTCTAATGTAAGTTTCCAAGTGTCACCTACTTTTGGAAGTTCAGCTTGCATATCATCAAGGCGAAGACCACCAATACTCCAGTCCGTCGCCATTAAAGAGTAGCCATCAGGCGTTTTAACCTTCATAGGCGCCTTCACTCTATGGTGACGTCTCTGGCAAGGCTTTTCTCTTTCAATACGCATTTGCTTCTCCTTTCAATGTATATGAGAGCAAGACGCATGCCAGTTAAAAAATATATATATTACAGTGTCTTAAGGTGTTTAAAGTTGCTGAACATTTGCATTTTGCAAATTTATTTTTTCAAATTGCAAAGAAGTTTGCAGTTTCGCATTTTGCAAAACCAAACAAACAGCAGGACTTAAATCGGGTAAGTTTTTGAATTTACTGACTATTTATTTTTTTTATATCCCAATGCCATAACTGGCCTCTGCATTGCAATTCTTTTGTCAAACAACATAATTTACAGGAGAACACTATGACACAGGAACGTATTACACCTATTATACTTGCAGGTGGCTCTGGAACGAGACTTTGGCCTTTATCAAGACAAGACATGCCAAAACAGTTTTGCTCTTTAGAAGGTGGCAAAAGCCTTTTTCAGAAATCTTTGGAACGCGTCAATAACGATAAAATTTTCAATCCAGCAATAATTGTATGCAGCAAAGATCATCACTCAATCATTTCCACTCAGTTACTAACATCTGATAAACAAGTGCAAATGCTGGTTCTCGAACCAGAGGGTCGTGAAACCGCAGCGGCAATTGCCCTAGGTGTTCAACTTGCTGGTAGTAATGCTTCTGATCAATTCCTAGTCATGCCTTCGGATCATGAAATTGAAGACATTGCAGGTTTTCAAAGAACGCTTCTGCAAGCCCAATCTGTCGTACAAAACCATGACCGTATTGTAACACTCGGTATAGAGCCTGAGTATCCAGAAACAGGCTTTGGTTATATTAGAGCAGGGCAGGCTCTTGGCAATTCTAATTGTAATGAACTTTTAGATTTCATTGAAAAGCCAAATTCAGAAACTGCTGAAATTTTAGTACAAGAACAAAATATATTCTGGAATGCTGGCATCTTCTTTTTCAATAACGCAGTTATTAGAAGCGAGTTTTTGAAACATTCTGCGGGCATTTTCAACGATGTTGCACGCTCTATTGCTATGGGCAAATGGGACGGCAATAACTTTCACCCTGATGCTGATGAATTTTCAAAAGTAAATTCTTTATCATTAGATTATGCGGTCATGGAAAAAACTGAATATGCTAGTGTAGCAAGATTGCAGTCTGATTGGTCTGACATGGGTTCTTGGAACACCGTTTGGGATATTTCAGAGAAAAATAAAGAGATGAATGCAATAAAAGGAGCGGCATATACACACGATACAAATCGTTGTTTCATCCAATCTGATGGCCCAGTCGTCGGTGTTTGCGGATTAGAAGACGTTGTCGTTGTAGCAAATCGTGATGCGGTGCTTGTAACATCAAGAGAGAATCCACAAGGTGTTAAAAAACTTGTAGAACAAATGAAATTAGATGAGACACCCGTGATCAAAAGCCACTCAGGTGAAACGCGTCCTTGGGGTCGTTTTGATAGTCTTGACAAAGGCGATACACACCAAGTCAAACGCATCAAAGTAACGCCAGGCGGTCAATTATCTTTGCAATATCATTTCCACCGTTCAGAGCATTGGATTGTTGTAAAAGGCATAGCAACCGTAACGGTCAATGATGATGTTACTCAGTTAATTCCTGGGCAGCAGGTATTCATTCCACAAGGCGCAGTGCACCGTTTAGAAAATTTTACAGATGATGATGTGGAAATCATTGAGGTTCAGTATGGAACTTACTTTGGTGAAGATGATATTGTAAGGGTAGAAGATATTTACAATCGCTCGGCTACAGAAAAGTCACAAAATAAACCGCTGCATAAAACAGCTGCTGCATAAGGTCTGATACAATGAAAAAGATATATCTTTTTGATGTTGATGGAACATTGACGCCTCCTAGGTCACCAATGGACAAAAATTTTGAAGCTTTTTTTGATGATTTTACAGCCAATCATACAGTTGTTCTGGTGTCTGGTAGTGATTATAAAAAAATTCAAGAACAAGTCTCAGAAAAAATCTTGCTTCAGTGTGATGGTGTCTATGGTTGTTCTGGTGCTGAGTATTTTAAAAAAGGTCAAAAAATTTATTCAAAAGAACATGATTTTCCCGAAGAGCTTTTGTATTTATGTAAGCACTTCATTCAGGAAAGCGCTTTTCAATTGCGAACTGGAAATCACATTGAGGAACGTCCAGGTATGCTAAATATCTCATCAGTTGGCAGGAATGCCAGCGAAAGTGAGCGACAAGTTTATCATGCCTGGGATGAATGTACGCAAGAACGTATTGATTTCGTGGAGCGGATTAATCAAAGCGGGCTTGGATATGAGGCATCCGCTGGAGGGGAAATTAGTATAGATATCGTACCCAATGGCTGGAATAAGTCTGTCGTGAAAGCTGAGGTATTAAAAAAATATCCAGATGCTTCGCTAATCTTTTTTGGTGACCGAATTGTAGAAAATGGCAATGATCTACCCTTGGCAGAAGCGTTGAATAAAGACGGGGATCGACATACATCTCATTCAGTTAGGAGCTACCTTGATACCCAAGGGTTTCTAGAGATTGAAACGTCTATTACAAAAGTAAAGGCTGGTTGATAAAATCAGCGATGCTCAAAAATGAAAAGCACCCAAGCCAAGTCTTGGGTGCTTTTTTTATTCCCAGCTTTCCTTTTTACGATAAATCGTAGATGGACTTAGGTGCAGCATTTCTGATGCTTTTGGGATGCTGTTATTGCAATGCATAATTGCCGCTTCAATGATTTGACGTTCAATATCAGCAAAATTTTGGTTCAAGTTAACTGAAAGCGGAAGACCATCTTCGCCAAAGTCTTCGCCTTTTGAATTAGACATTAACTTGAAACTTGCTGAAGGATCTATCTGCAACATTTCCGCAGTCACATGCTCTACATCATTTAAGATAACAACTTTGCGTATCGTATTTTGAAGTTCACGAATGTTTCCAGGCCATGCATAATTAAGTAATGCATTTTCAGCGTCTTCGTTAAAACCAATAAAAGATTTGCTTTCTTCTTGCGACATCTCATTTAAAAAGACTTTAGCAATTTCAACCGCATCGCCTTCGCGATCACGCAGGGCTGGCAAATGCAAGGGAAGCACATGCAGACGATAATATAAGTCTTCGCGAAAACGCCCCTCAGCAACCTCAATCATTGGATCTCTATTTGTTGCACAAAGAATACGCACATCAACGCGTGTTTGTTTGTCACTACCAACTTTTTGAACAATCCCAGTTTGTAAAAACCTCAATAACTTGGATTGAAGATTTAAATCCATTTCGCATATTTCATCTAAGAATAGCGTTCCACCATCTGCCGTAATCGCTGCGCCTGTTCGGTCAGATGTTGCACCTGTAAATGCGCCAGACTTGTGGCCAAAAATCTCAGACTCAATCAAATCTTTTGGGATCGCAGCACAGTTCAAGGGAACAAAGGCCGAGCTTTTGCGCGGACTTGCATCATGAATAGATTGAGCGCAAACTTCTTTGCCCGTTCCACTTTCACCTGTAATAAAGACGCTTGCTTTGGATTGAGCAATAGAATCTATCATTCGATATATAGCAATCATTGGTAGGCTTGAGCCAGTAAAGCCATGCTTGCTTTTTTTGGATGACCGCTTTTTAATTTCTTTCACAGTGCTTTGAATAACTTCACGCTCAAGTGCATTTCGCACTGTCGTTACAAGGCGCTCTTCTGCTGCTGGTTTGATGAGGAAGTCGTAAGCCCCCATACGCATAGCATCAACAGCAACATTAATAGAGCCACTTGCGGTTACGATTACAAAGGTAACATCTAGGCCTTCTTCTTTTGCAAGGCGAACAATCTCTTGTCCCTTAATGTCAGGCAGGTCAAGATCAAGCAAAACTGCTTTGAATTTACCAGTGCGTAACCGCTCTATACCCTCTGTACCTGTTCCAGCAATTTCAGCCTGAATACCAGATTTTTTCAACCATTTTTGAAAGACAAGTGCAATTGAAGCAGTATCTTCAATAATTAAAATATTTGAATTCGTCATGGTCTATTTTACCTTGCTCAATCAGATTGGCTTGTTTTACTCAAGTAGAAATCTTCGACGACTTGCGTTGCATCAATAATTTCTTGAGCCTTTTTTATGAGTTGAGTAGCTTCTTCATAAAGATTAGAATGGTTGTCACTCAAGCAAATTTTATTTACGTCATTTGCTAGAACAGATAACTTTCTAGCGCCAAACATACCTGAAACCCCTTGTAAGCCATGTGAAGCACGCTCTAGCAGCAAAGGGTCTTGTTTTGAAATGCCATCATTCGCATTGGTTAGATAGCGATTGATATCTGCATTAAATTCTTTGAAAATATTCTTAAGCGAAGCCTCATCCATATCCTCAACAATAGTGTCTAAAACCGATATATCAAATTCGCTTTGATAATTAGTATCTGATTTCATTGGTATGATAGTGTTGTTTTTGGCAGAATTTGTCATGTAATAAATAACATCAGCAAGCTGTTCTCTTGAAAACGGCTTGGCAATAAATGCATTCATACCAGAAGCAAATACTTTTTCTTGGTCTTCTTTACTGGCATAAGCTGTTAAAGCGATGATTGGAGAAGTTGATTTAATATCATGATCTAGATTACGAATTTTAGCGGTTGCCTCAAAGCCATTCATCTCAGGCATTGATATGTCCATAAGAATAATATCAAAGTCCTTTATCATAGCTTTCTCAACCGCTTCGACACCATTATTAGCAATTTCAAAATCGCAACCATAGTATTGTAAATAACGTGAGGTAATGAGCTGATTGGTTTTATTATCTTCAGCAATTAACACCTTAAGGCCAGATAAATCTAAACTATCGTTTTGTTTATTTACCTCTTGAGGCACTTCAATTTGTGCTTTTTCACTGACTTGCAAATTCAAGTTAAACCAGAATTTTGAACCCATGCCAGGCGTGCTAGAAAGCCCTATTTCACCACCCATGTTTTCCACAAGTGCTTTACAAATAGCTAGGCCAAGACCGGTTCCACCAAACTTGTTTGAATAGCTCTCATCAATCGTAGAGAACTCCGCAAAAAGATCTTCATGTTTGTCAGCTGCAATACCAATGCCAGTATCTTTGACTGAGAATGAGACTATGCCGTTAGATCTATTTTCGATTAAAATTTGAACCTTACCAGATGGTGTAAACTTAATGGCATTCCATGCAAGGTTTAATAATATTTGGCGAATTCTAGCTGCGTCGCCTAATAGTTGATCGGCAATAGACTCATCAATTTCATAGCTAAGTTTTAATTGCTTTTCATTCGCGTGCGGCTCTATCAGGTTGATAACTGAATTAACGAGTTCACGCAGATCGAATGATTTATTCTCAATCTCAAGTTTACCTGCTTCCAATTTAGAAAAATCTAAAAGGTCATTGATAATTTTTAATAGGGATTGCCCAGATTCTGTTGCAGTCTCGAGTAGCTGCTCCTGGTCGTCATCAAGCTGAGTTTCTTTTAAAAGGCCATGGATGCCTAAGACGCCATTAAGTGGTGTTCTAATCTCATGGCTCATCATTGCAAGGAAACTTGTTTTTGCTCGGGTTGCAACTTCAGCTGAATTTTTTGCATTTAGTAATTCTGCTTCGAATGCTTTGCGATCTGTAATGTCGCGCGCATAACCAATAAACAGCTTTCCTGAAATGCCTTCGATCTCGCGGATAGCAAGTTCAATCTGCAACTCTTCACCATCTGCATGTAAAGCTTCAATCTCAATACGATTATCAAGAACTGGGCCTTCACCTGTTTTAAGATAATGCTCCATGCCTTTTTCATGTGCCTCACGGTATCGATGAGGGATGATTACTTCGCTCAAGTTTTTACCACAAACATCATCTAGTTTATGGCCAAATATTTGTTCGGCTGCAGGATTGAAGTTTGTAATCTGACCTTCACTATCAATAATAATAATAGCATCCATTGCAGCATTCAAAGCGTTTTCAAACTGACTTTTAGCACGCTGTACATTCTTTAAAGTTTGAGTTTTTATAGATGCATCACGAATAAAGCCAGCAAAGCAAGTTTTACCAGAAGCTGAAAACTCAGAAATTGACAGTTCAATATTAAAGTTCTTACCACTTTTCATAATCCCAATAGAATCAAAGCTGTGGCCAACCATGGTGCTTTCATCCGTCTGAATATAATGATTGATTGCGCTGCGAAGAAGTTTTGCGTTTTGTTGCGACATAAGAATCGAAATATTTTGCCCGATTAATTCATTTTTGCCATACCCAAATAATACTTCTATTGCTGGATTAACACGTTCAATCATTCCATCGCGATCAACAATTACGATGCCGTCAACGGAAGAGTTTAGAAGTTCTTCAAATATCAAAATGTTTTCTTCTGCCTTCATGTTGGCAATAGCAAGATCTTCAATATGCGCGGTATTAGCCAAAAATTGACGGGCGCTTTTCGTATAGAACGCTAAAATAAAAACGATAACTGAAAACCCGACAGCATATTCAAAAACTGCCCCTACTAACATTTTATCTGATGTTATGTATTCTGCATAAGAAGTTGTAACTTTAGGCGAACTCATCATAGCAATGACGAAGGTAGTTAACCATCCAGCAAGAACAGTTGCGCCCGCAATAAGTATTGACCACGGATCAGAACGAAGAATACGGGCAATGGTGTAAACACCAAGAAATATTATGGTAGGTGTTTTAAAAGTTGCTTCAATTGGAAGGTTGTACGCAAAATTATAAGACAGCATTAAACCAAAAATTAGAGCGCCATCGATAACCGTTAGAATATGAGAATATATATTACTAAAATTTTCTGCATATGAGGTATGCACTCTTAGCAAAGAGGTAATGAGAATAATTGCTGATATAGAAATTGTAAGTGCACTGATAGTCTCCCATTGATTACGTGATGCAGAAAGAATGTGGAGTAAGAAAATACTGAAAGCCATAGTCGCTTGCAACATGGCAATGGCTCTTTCGCCTTTGCGATCATTTTGACCTAGTATTTGCTTAATTTTAGTATTCGGCATGTTGGTAACTTTGGAAAGATTTCGAATCTTTCTTAGTTTACTGTTCATATATAACGGGAAAGTTAAGGACTGAACGTTTTTCTCTGTTTATTAAGTATAGTTGTTTTAGCAACAGTAGCTTTATTTCAGTGGCTAAAGCTTCATTTTAAATTTGTCTGAAGCTCCTATCCGTGTATCATAAAACTTCAAATATTAAGAAAGCTGAGTTTTTTTGAAGGAGTGAAGTTTGAGGCTATTAGGGAAAAGAGTTCTTGTAACAGCTGCTGGACAAGGTATTGGCTTAGCATCAGCTTTAGCCATGGCAAAAGAAGGTGCTGAAGTATTTGCAACGGACATAAACTCAGACACACTTGGCGTTTTAGAGGCTAAAGGGCACTCAAATATCAAGATCTTTGAATTGGATGCCTTGTCGAAAGCCTCAGTTTTTGAAGGTGTTGAACGCGCCCAACCAGACGTGCTTTTTAACTGCGCAGGCTTTGTTCATCACGGCACTATTCTTGAATGCACAGACGAAGAATGGGACTTTGCTACCAATCTTAATATGCGTTCCATGTTTTGGTCCATTCAAGCAGCATTGCCCGGAATGTTAAAACGCGGTGCAGGCTCAATCATCAATATGTCATCTGCTGTATCAAGTGTTATCGGAGTGCCAAACCGTTTTGCCTATGGTGTAACGAAGGCAGGCGTAATTGGTTTAACAAAATCTGTTGCACGAGACTACATCGACCAAGGCATTCGTTGTAATTGCATTTGCCCTGGAACAGTCGATAGCCCATCGTTGCATGACAGATTACGCGCAACTGGTGATTATGAAAAAGCGATGGAAGCTTTTGTTGGTCGCCAACCCATGGGGCGCATAGCAACCGCAGAAGAGATCGCGGCTCTAGTAGTTTATTTGGCATCAGATGAAAGTGCATTTACAACCGGACATCCGCACGTCATCGATGGCGGCTGGTCTGGCGGTTAAAACCAAATACGAGAACAGGAAATAGACATGAGTAAAATCGCTTTGGTAACAGGTGCAAGTTCAGGAATTGGACGCAATGCAACACAGTCTTTGGCAAAGGAAGGCTTCACAGTAATTGCTACAGCAAGAAGTCTTGAGGGTTTAAAGGAAACTGCCAGCCAATGTGCGGGCGATGTAGATTGCATTGCAAGCGATGTAACGGATGTGGCTTCTGTCGATAAACTGTTTGCGCAGATCAAAGAAAAACATGGTCGCATCGATGTTCTGTTTAATAATGCGGGCAATTCACTCCCAAGCATTAACTTTGGTGATATGGAATTTGATCAATTCAAAGGCGTAATTGATGTTAATTTAACAGGTGCATTCTTGATGGCAAACCGCGCTTACCGCATTATGCGCGATCAAACCCCTCAAGGTGGGCGCATCATCAATAATGGTTCGATTTCAGCCTATATGCCAAGGCCAGGATCTGCTGCTTATACTGCTTCAAAACATGGGATTAGCGGTTTAACTAGAACAATTGCGCTGGATGGTAGAACGCATAATATTGCGTGCGGTCAAATCGATATCGGCAATGCAGCTTCTGACATGACAACCCAAATCAGTCAGGGTGTTCCGCAGGCCGATGGATCAATAAAAGGCGAGCCAACCATTGATGTTCAACACATTGGTGATGCGGTTGTGCACATGGCAAAGCTTCCGCTAGAAGCAAATATTTTGTTTATAAATGTCATGGCAACAACAATGCCATTTGTTGGGCGCGGGTAATTTACTCTTTTGTTACAAGATATTTCATATGTTCTGATTGACTGGGGAACGAGCAGTTTCAGGCTTTGGTGTGTGAATGCAAATGGTGATTTATTAGCAGAAAAATACGAACCACTTGGCATGACAAAACTAAACCCAGCAGACTACGAACCGATGCTTGAATCAATGCTTTTGAAACTCAACGTTAAAGACGAAATACCCGTCTTGATTTGTGGCATGGCAGGAGCAGCGCAAGGGTGGCAGGAAGCAAATTACATTGATGTGCCTACGCAGCTAGAAGATATATCTTCACACGCTGTCAAAGTGAAAACCAAATCAAGAGACGTGCGTATTTTGCCAGGACTTGCGCAAAGAGTGAAAACCAATCCTGATGTTATGCGGGGCGAAGAAACGCTTCTTCTTGGTGCTTCTTCCAATAATTATGACTTGAAAACCTATTGTATGCCGGGGACACACTCAAAGTGGGTATGGTTAGACAAGTGTGAAATCCAAAGCTTCCGCACATTTATGACAGGCGAGCTTTTTGCTTTGCTTAGCGAGCATTCAACATTAGCACCCTTCATGAAAAATGATGAAAGCAGCTTACAAGACCATCCTGCGTTTCTTCGCGCCATTGATGAAATTATTGAAAACCCAAAAAGCCTTACAAGTTCGCTTTTTTCATTGAGGTCTGGAGCGTTGCTTTTTCGAAATGAAGATATGATTGCCAATGCTGCTCGATTATCAGGGCTTTGTATTGGAGCAGAATTTAATTCAATGCAATTTGATAAAGCTAATAAAATTGGTTTAATTGCACAAGGTAAGCTCGCTGCGACGTATGCTAAAGTCATGCATCATTTGGGTATCGAGTTTGAATTAATTGATAGCCATGACCTTGCACTTGCAGGATTAAAATCTTGCGCCCAAAAGCTTTGGCTAAATTAGAAAAGTTACACCATGAATGTTCGTGAAATCTGGAATGACATTGATCTTAAATTGATTGCGATTATGCGCGGTATAAAACCAGAAGAAACAAGCGACTGCGTAAAAGCACTTTTAGAGTCTGGACTTCGCGCAATTGAAATTCCGTTAAATTCACCAGATGCCTTTGCCTCAATAAAGATCGCTGTTGCGACAGCAAATGAGCATTCGCTTAAACCATGCTTGATTGGTGCAGGTACGGTTTTAACAAAGCAAGATGTTATGAATGTGCATAAAGCAGGTGGGAATTTAATTGTTTCTCCCAATGTAAATCTTGAAGTGATCAAGCTTACAAAATCATTGGATATGTTTAGCGCGCCTGGGGTTTATACACCTTCTGAATGTTTGGTAGCACATCAAAATGGTGCAGATATTTTAAAAGTCTTCCCGGCTTCTAATCTTGGTATTTCGGGTATCAAAGCGCTTTCAGCTATACTGCCAAAGTCTGTGCAATTATGTGCCGTTGGTGGTGTTGGTAATGATGACTTTAAAGACTACATGCAAGCAGGTGTTATAGGCTTTGGGCTTGGCTCATCGCTTTATCAGCCGCGCATGTCAGCTACTGAGATACATGATAAATCATCTATCTCAGCATCTTCTTTTGCTGCTTCAAAAAGTTAAAGGACTGTCCCACGCGCTGGTTTGTCATGCTCAATTGTAAAGATCATACCATCAAGTAATTCAGCCAAATCAGTGCGGGCAGCAGGGCCATTTGAGATTGCTGCTATTTGTATTGTGCCATCAGGGCGAATGCAAAAAACAGCAGGTTCAGAAAAACGTCTATCCGTTTCATCCGGTGTTAGCGGATCAGAAATATAAACGTCCAACTCACGCATTTGCGCTTCGCTTAAATCGTAGCCCACATCAAACGTCCAGCCAAATTCATCAACATCAGCTTTCGCTTTTTCTTCTGGGTCAGCAGAAACAGTTACAATATCAAATCCAGCATCATGCCAAGCTGATTGCATGCCTTCTAAAATTTTGAAGTACTTCTTACAACGTCCACAATGTTTGCCACGATAAACCACAAAGAGTGTCCACTTATCACTAGCACCACCAATCGATAAAGTGCCTCCACCAAGCTTCGGAAATGAGATTTCAGGAATTGGTTTTCCAGCTTTTGGTTTTTGCATTGTCATGTGATTATCCTTTTATGAGTTATTCAAGTGAGCGCATTCAGGCACTGGGCTGATAACGCTGCCATCTTTGTAAAACTGCAGGAGATTATCAACGGTCAAATCCCCCATAGCTTGGCGTGTTTCTACAGTTGCACTTGCAACATGCGGCGTTAAAGTTACATTCTCAAGATCAAAAAGTTCTGTTGGGGCGTTTGGTTCATCGGCAAATACATCAAGCCCTGCCCAACCAAGCCTACCATCTTTCAAAGTAGCAATAAGCGCATCTTCATCAACCACAGAACCACGCGCTACATTGATAAAAGTTCCCTCAGAGCCTAGGGCGGTTAGAACTGCTTCATTGACAATTTTATTCGTCGAAGCACCGCCAGGTGTAATCGCAATCAGGTAATCAACATCACTAGCCATTTTGAGAAGATCATCATAATATTCATAGCTCACATTAGGTTTCTTCGTGCGTGTGTGGTAAACAATCTCGCAATTAAATGCTTCCAGTTTACGTGCTATTTCGCCACCGATACGTCCAAGCCCCAAAATACCAACCTTCTTGTGTTCAATCGAACGGGTTAGTGGTGCATTGCCGTTATTCGACCAATTGCCTGAGCGCACCCATTGGTCATCGCGGATCAAACACCTACTTGAAGCGAGCATTAAAAGAACAGCCAAATTAGCAACATCGGCATTTAAAACACCGGGCGTATGCGTGACTATAATATTACGCTCTACGGCAACTGACGTATCAATCGCATCATACCCAACACCGTAGCAGGAGATGATTTTTAGATTAGGCAGCGAAGACATGATTTCAGGCTTAACACCATCATGACCATTGGTAGCAACTGCTTCAATTTTTGCACCATTTTCTTTTAACCAGCCATTCAAATCAGAAGTTTCTATTGACTGATGAACGGTAAATTCAGCTTCAAATTTTTCCATCATGCGAGGTGTTGCACCACCAATTAAAAGCATATCAGGTTTCATTATATTATCCTTAGTGATTGTTTCTTGGCGTGTGCTTTTGCGCAACACCACGATAGTTCGGCGCATCTTCTAAAACCATACCTTCGCTGAAAGGCTGAACTTTTTCGCGGAAGTATTGTTGCCATGGGGTTTGGCTTTCAGGTGTTTTAAACCCACCCTTGGCCTTTAATTCTTTTGCGCGCTTTGCAAGTTCTGTCTTGCTAACTAGCATATCTGCTTTACATTTTTTTAAGTCGATACGAACTTTGTCGCCTGTTTTAAGGAGCGCTAATCCGCCCCCATCAGCAGCCTCTGGAGAAGCATTCAGAATAGAAGGTGAACCCGATGTGCCAGACTGCCTGCCATCCCCAATACAAGGAAGCGCTGTAATGCCTTTCTTGAGTAAATACGAAGGTGGGCGCATGTTAACAACTTCTGCACCGCCCGGATATCCTTTCGGCCCCGTACCGCGCATAAATAGAATGCAATTTTCATCAATTTTGAGTTTTGGATTATCAATTTTTTTGTGAAAATCCTCAGGCCCATCAAACACAATTGCACGACCTTCAAAAGCCATAGGACTTTTAGGGTCTGATAAATAACGATCACGAAATTCATCTGAGATGACACTGGTTTTCATAATCGCTGAATCAAACAGATTGCCTTTTAAGTTGATAAAGCCCGCATGTTCAACCATCGGTTTTTTGACGGTCTTGATAACATCAGGATTTTCAATTTTGCGACCACGGCAATTTGCGCCCATGGTTTTACCATTGACGGTCAGCGCATCCTTGTGCGGTAGCAGGTTGTTCTTCATCAATTCATTGACGATAGCAGGCACACCCCCGGCACGATGGTAATCTTCGCCTAAATATTTCCCGGCGGGTTGCATGTTTGCTAGCAACGGAATTTTGTGTCCATGCTTTTGCCAGTCATCATTGGTGAGTTTAATGCCCAAGTGCTTTGCAATTGCATTCAAGTGAATGGGTGCATTGGTCGAACCACCAATGGCTGAGTTGACCACGATGGCATTTTCAAATGCCTTTCGGGTCATGATGTTGGACGGCTTTAAATCTTCCCAAACCATTTCAACAATACGTTTGCCTGTTGCATATGCCATTTGCCCGCGCTCACGATAGGGGGCAGGGATTGCCGCAGACCCAGGTAATTGCATGCCCAAAGCCTCTGCAAGCGAATTCATGGTTGTGGCTGTACCCATGGTGTTGCAGTAACCAACAGAAGGAGCAGAGGAGGCTGCTAATTCCATAAACTCTTCATCATCAATTTCGCCAGTCGCCAGTTGTTCACGAGCTTTCCAAATAACTGTACCAGAGCCAGCCCGTTCACCGCGATGCCAACCATTGAGCATCGGCCCAACAGATAGAGCGATTGTAGGAATGTTGACCGTTGCCGCTGCCATCAAAAGTGCAGGCGTGGTCTTGTCACAACCAATGTTTAAAACAACACCGTCTATTGGATACCCAAACAGCGTTTCAACTAGCGAGAGATAAGCAAGGTTACGGTCAAGCATTGCAGTAGGACGCTTGCCTGTTTCTTGAATGGGGTGAACAGGAATTTCCATTACTGTTCCACCTGCCGCATTAATCGCATCACGCGCACGTTTCGTAAGTTCGATGTGATGGCGATTACAAGGACTAAGATCAGAACCAGTTTGCGCGATGCCAATGATAGGACGACCAGATTGAAGTTCTTCGCGTGTCAAACCGTAGTTGAGATAGCGTTCAAGATAAAGCGCTGTCATTTCTGGATCAGACGGATCGTTAAACCATTTGCGTGAGCGTAAGTTCTCAAGCTTCATTTTCTTCTTCGCCATTTTTTGATCTCCCGCTTTTAATTTTTATTTAATATCAATAATTGCGCCATGTTTTTGAATGACTTTAGACGCAAGAGTGTGGCCTGATTGCATGGCATCTGCAAGGCTTCCGCCAATTGCATATTGATATAAAAAACCAGCATTAAAACTGTCACCTGCAGCCGTCGTATCAATGGCTTTACCCACTTTTTCAAAATCCAAATTTTCTACGATTTCTCCAATTGCCTTTGGCCCCTCCATGCCACGTTTTATAGCGCCGAATGATACACCAGCATTTGTTATTCGTGTTAAAACTGAAGCTTCATCTTTGTCACCGAATAATGCCATTTCATCATCCAGAGAGGGTAATGCAATGTCACTAAGTGCCCACATATCCATCGTCACTTTACGAGCAGTTTCGACATCTTCCCAAAGACGAGGACGGTAGTTGCTATCAAAAACTATTTTGCCGCCTTTGCTTTTGTAGTCTTTGATAAATGCCATTAATCTTGATCTAGTTTCTGGCGGCAAAATTGCCATGCTAATTCCAGAAATATAAATAAGATTAAAATCAGATAAGGCATCTAATTTAATTGAACAGGGCTCTTCAAAAAGCGTGCGAGCAGCAGCCTGCCCACGCCAATATGAAAAACTACGCTCGCCATCTTCATCCGTATCAATAGCATAAAGGCCTGGCATATGTGTTTCGCGTTGTTCAATGCAGTTGATGTGGATACCAAACTGTTTAATTTGATTTAAAATACGCAGTGAATATTGGTCTGTTCCAAGCGCTGTTACATATGAAATTTCTAATTCTGTTGCCTTAGAAAGCTTACTTAAATAAACGGCAGTATTATATGTATCTCCAGCAACCCCAATTTGAGCCTGTCCATTGCTTTGCGCAATCAATTCAATCATCACTTCGCCAAGACAGGCGATCTTAATTGGCGGTGACATATTTTTATCTTTAAACTTGCTCATTAAAATCTTGCATAAGTTGATTTTGAAATTTCCTCAACTGCTTTTCAAGCTATTGAGGGTATTTTTGTATAACAAAAATAGATTTCCCTATTTTATTTTAAACCAATATTGCATAAATTTTTTTATTTGGATATAGTTTGGTCATACCAAAACATTTTTCTTGGGGATGTAAATGCGCACTATCGAGAACATCGAGTTACAATTATTCAATGTGCCGCTCGATGAAGTGTTAACAGATGCAAAGCATGGGGATCATACACACTTTGAGTTGGTTACGGTCACCATAAAACTATCAGATGGCTCGCAAGGTACAGGCTATACTTACACAGGTGGTAAGGGTGGTCGTGCTATAGAAGCAATGATTAGGCATGATCTTGCGCCGTTTATCATGGGCAAGGATGGTTCTGAAATCGAAGCATTGTATGACGCAATGCAATGGCATGTTCATTATGTTGCGCGGGGTGGTATTGCATCCTTTGCAATTTCAGCCATAGATATTGCCTTGTGGGATATTAGATGCAAGCAAGCTGGAAAGCCGCTTTGGCAAATGGCGGGCGGTGCATCAGACCGCTGTAAGGCATATTGCGGTGGGATCGATCTTAATTTCTCACTCGATAAACTCAAGAAGCAAACCGAAGGTTATCTTGCCAGAGGTTTCAACGGGATTAAAATCAAAATTGGCCAACCAACACTGGAAGAAGATGTTGAACGGGTAAAAGCAATCAGAGAGCTGATCGGCCCAGATGTTGCCTTCATGGTTGATGCAAATTATTCAATGGAAATAGACCAAGCTATCGAAGCTGCAAATGCTTTTAAGCCTTATGATATTTTGTGGTTTGAAGAACCGATTATTCCAGACCGTTATTCAGGCTATGCGCAAATTGCGGAAGCCACCGGAATGCCGCTTGCGATGGGTGAAAACCTTCATACAATTCATGAATTTGAATATGCCTTTGAGCAATCTTCCCTTGGTTTCATTCAACCTGACGCATCCAATTGCGGTGGGGTAACGGGATGGTTGCAAGTGGCAGAGCTTTCGCGCAAACATGACATTCCTGTATGCAGTCATGGCATGCAAGAGCTTCATGTCAGTCTTGTCTCGGCACAATCAAATTCAGGCTGGTTGGAAGTCCATAGTTTTCCGATTGATCGCTATACCAAGCGCCCTTTGGTGGTCGAAAATCAAATGGCAGTTGCACCAAGTGAACCTGGTATTGGCGTCACTTTTGACTGGGAAAAATTACACGAGGCACATGCAAAATGCCCCGTTCAGACTATATAAAATTCAACGCTAATCTTTGGAATTAAAAATGGATACTCAAACAATAAACGCTGCATTTTATCGAGGCGATAAATCTTTCGTTGTCGAACAAACCACAGCACAACCACCAGCTTCAGGCGAAGTAGCCGTACGCATTGCTTATTGCGGTGTATGCGGAACAGACATGCATGTTTATCATGGCAACATGGATGCACGTGTTGGTCATAACCGAATTCTAGGCCATGAAATGTCTGGTATAATCGAAGCAGTAGGCGAAGGCGTTGAAGGAATTTCTGCTGGTCAAAAAGCAGTTATCCGCCCGCTTGATCATTGTGGTGATTGCCCAGCCTGTGATGCTGGTCATCAACACATTTGCCATAACCTTAAATTCCTTGGCCTTGATACCGATGGGGCGATGCAGGAAATCTGGAATGTGCCTTCGCATACCATTCATATCTTGCCAGATGATATTCGCATGGATCACGCAGCTTTAATTGAGCCGCTTGCAGTTGCTTGTCATGATGTACGATTGTCTGAACTTCAACAAGGTGAACATGCACTTGTTATTGGCGGTGGGCCAATTGGCGTTTTGGTTGCTATGGCTGCGAAAGAAGCTGGCGGCAATGTTGTTATCTCAGAAGTAAATCCGCACCGCATTGCGATTGCTAAACAGCTTGGCTTTGACGTAATTAATCCAGCAGAGCAAGATCTACCTGCTGAAATTAATTCGCGCACTGGTAACAAGGGTGCTGATGTTGTTTTTGAAGTCTCTGGCACACAGCCAGGTGTGGATGCAATGACTGCATGTGCCGCCTCTAAAGGGCGCATTGTTATGGTTGCCATTCATGCGCAAAAACCGCAAATTGATCTCTTCCAGTTTTTCTGGCGTGAGCTAACGCTTATTGGTGCGCGTGTTTATACAGGTGAAGATTATGAAAAAGCCATCTCGCTGATTTCATCTGGTTCGATTGAAGCAGATACTGTGATCACAGACATCAGCCCATTATCAGAAATCCAAACTGCATTTGAATCGCTTGACGCAAGTCCAACTGCTTTGAAAAGCTTGATTAAGGTAGGAGACCTTTCATGAATGTATTAAATTCTTTTGACCTGACTGGCAAAACAGCACTTGTGACAGGTTGTAAACGCGGCATTGGACGCGGCATTGCAGAAGCTCTTGCAAGCGCAGGTGCCGACATCATTGGCGTGAGTGCCTCGCTTGAAACATCAGGAAGTGACGTTGAAAAAAGCATTGAAGCAATGGGACGTAAGTTCTCAGCACACCAATGTGATTTTTCTGATCGCAAAGCGCTGGGTGAATTCATTGCTCATGTAAAAGCCAATCACACAACGCCAGATATCCTTATCAATAACGCAGGCACGATTAAACGCAAACCAGCCCAAGACCATGATGATGAATTGTGGGATGAGGTGATTGAAGTAAACTTAAACGCGCAATTTATTTTAAGTCGTGAAATTGGTCGTGACATGGTTGCACGTGGTTCTGGCAAGGTGATTTTCACAGCCTCACTTTTAACCTTCCAAGGTGGGATTACAGTACCGGGTTACGCAGCCTCTAAAGGCGGCATTGGCCAGCTTACAAAAGCCTTAGCAAACGAATGGGCGCCAAAAGGCGTCAACGTCAACGCCATTGCACCAGGCTATATCGCAACCGATAACACGCAAGCACTTCAAGATGATCCTGATCGTTCAAAGTCTATTCTTGAACGCATTCCAGCAGGGCGCTGGGGTACACCTGCCGACTTTGGTGGCCCGGCAGTATTCTTATCGTCCGCCGCATCAGACTATATGCATGGTACGGTCATGACCGTTGATGGCGGCTGGATGGGAAGATAAATGACCGCTTCAATTAAAGACGTTTGTTGCGCTGGTTCTGTAATGCCAGTGATTGAAATCGACGATGCAAATCTAGCCATGCCATTGGTGGAAGCGCTAATGGCTGGTGGTATTAATGTCGTTGAAATTACGCTGCGAACCTCGCAAGCGCTGGATGCAATCAAATCGGTCGCAAACGTCTCTGGTCTTCATGTCGGAGCAGGGACATTGCTCACGGCTGACGACGTGAAGAATGCAAAACAAGCAGGTGCAACCTTCGGTGTTTCACCCGGTTCAACCGCTGAACTTATTGCTTCGTGCAAATCAGAAGACCTACCGTTTTTACCCGGTGCAGCAACACCAAGCGAAGTTGCAAACCTTTTAGGTCACGGCTTTGAAGTTCAAAAATTCTTCCCCGCAGAAGCAGCGGGTGGTGTCCCGATGCTGAAAGCAATCTCAGGCCCAATGCAAGACATAAAATTCTGCCCAACAGGAGGCGTCTCCCCCACAAACGCCCCTGACTATCTGTCATTAGAAAACGTAATCTGCGTAGGCGGAAGTTGGATTGCTTCGAGGCAATTGATTGCGGATCAAGCTTGGGATGAGATTGAGGCGAATGCTAGGGCTGCTAGTGAGTTGGGGTGAAGAGATAAAGAAGGCATTTATATTAACTATCCGCCATAAATAACATGCCTTTTGTTGTTAAAGTACTTTCAATTAGATTAGATAAATATCTGAGTAATCCCCACACCTAATAATCGTGATATTTTTGTGTTCCACAGTAAAGGGACTCTAAATGAATGATATAAATAGCTCGTTAGATTGTTGCATTAAATTCTCTGAAACAGATTATAAAAAGGGTAGCTCGCTTTCTAAATATGGTTTTATTGAACGAATATTAAATGGCTCAGTCTTGCTTGTTGGGGAAGGTAATTTAACATTTACGCTTTCACTTGAGCCAGAAGGAGCTGCAAAAAAGGTTGGCTTTCAAAAACCTATTGAGTTTATGTTTAAACCTAAAGACTATCCACTCTATCAGCATACAAAACACAACTAGTGGTAGCAGTGCTATTACAAAATACAGATCATTTAGAACATGGCTATTTAAGTCTGTTTAGGATTCCAAAAATGAAGCAGCTCTCCAAAAACATAGATCTGCCAACTGGTGCATTTTATGTTCCTAGCTATTTGAGCTTGGAAAAAGCAAATGCAATTATTAAGGAGATCGATCGAGCAAATTGGCGGCATGATTTAAAGCGGCGGGTTCAGCATTATGGATATCGTTATAACTACAAAGCAAGAAGTGTTGGCAGGGAAGATTATCTTGGACAATTACCATCGTGGTTAGGATCAATTACTAATAGATTGCTTAAGGATGAGTGTTTTAGCAAAGTTCCAGATCAGGTCATAGTAAATGAATACGAACCTGGGCAAGGTATTTCTCCTCATGTAGATTGCGTGCCATGTTTTGAAAATACCATTGCATCTTTGAGCTTAGGCTCTGCTTGCGAAATGAACTTTACTCATTTGGTAAATGGTGAAACAAAAGCAATTATTCTTCACCCTAATTCTTTGTTTGTATTGTCAGGCGCTGCAAGGCATGAATGGAGTCATGGCATCAGAGCCAGAAAATCAGATTTAATTGATGGCAAACGCACAATACGCAAGCGAAGAATTTCACTTACCTTTAGAACAGTAAAAACTAATTACCCCCCTCAAGCGCAGTAAGGCGCGTCATTCCCCCATCGGTGTTGCGATAGGTGCTCAACATTAGCTTCGTGATGTCTCGCAGCTTCCCACTTGTCCCGCCAAATTTTCCAGTCGTTTAATTCTGCCGATGGGTTAGATTTCGACCTTGCGATAAACTCTGGAAACTGACTTCGACCCGTGGGTTGACCTGTTACATTATAGCGAAGGTCAAACGACCAGCGGTATTTATCTGTGGTGTTGGATAGCGAACAATGCGGAGTGAGCGGGTGAAACAGCACCGCTCCACCAGCCTTAACAGGCACTGGAATTGTATCTTGCGTATTGATGAATTGATCTGGAATAACCACTTGCGTTTTTAAACAATGAGGAAGCATCTTGCCATAGTTGCCGCTTGAAACTTGCAGGCACCCATTTTCGATTGTTGCATCGGTAATCGCAATCCATACCGTTACCATTTGCGTATCATCAGCTTCGGGCAGGGTGACGCTTTTATCTTGATGCCAGTCAGTGGAAACGATATGCGCGCGGATTTCATCTTTTGGCACAGCATGTTCAGGCGGCTTAATGCGCACATGCTGGATTGGGTTTGACGTAATTTCAGAGCCAATTAGTTTTTCAACCGTATCCAGAATATTCTTATGCTTGACGATGTTAAAGATCGCAGGGCCAAAATGCATTTGCGTTTCTTCGGTAATGCCGTCATGCGGCAAAGAGATATCAAAAGGCTGATACCAATCGAAGTTACCTTGATAACATTGGTCAAGCTTTTCCCAAAACGTCATGCCTTCATAGGCAGGCTTTACCAAGCCCTGACTTTCCCACTCTGAATAAAGCGTATCCATACGCGCAAAATACTCTTGCCGCACGTCGTTGAGTGCGACAACGTCGAGTAGATTTTCAACAACCAAATAACCTTTGGTGTTGAAATGATCGACTTGTTCTTGCGTTATCATAACGAGTTCCTAAAGCAATATCGTAACGATTGATGGCCAGATTAACAGAACCGAAAGTGCCACAAGTTGAACACCAATGAAGGGTAAGAAGCCTCTGAAAATATCTGTCAAAGAGATATGCGCTGGTGCAACCGATTTAAGATAAAACGCGGCTGGCCCAAAGGGGGGTGATAAGAAACTCACCTGCATATTCATGCAGAATAAAACACCAAACCAAATCGCAACATAGCGTGGTTCAAGCTGACCAATAAAGCCGATTTCTTCAATCGGTAGACGTTGAACAATTGGTAAGAATACAGGGATGATTAAAAGCACAATCCCAACCCAATCCATAAACGCACCCATGAAGAGCAAGATCAACATCATGATTAAGATAACTGCCATCGTCGGCATTTCTGCACCCACGATGAGTTGCGCAATATAGGCTGGCCCACCTGCAAGCGTATAAGCACCTGCAAGAGCAGCCGCACCAACGGTTACCCAAATGATTGTGCCTGTGGAGCGCAGCGTACGCATCATAGAAACCCATACAAGATCAACCGATGCTTCACCTCTGAACAATGCGATTAAGAAGACAGCCAATGCCCCCATGCCAGCCGCTTCTGTAATGCCAGTGATGCCGCCATAAATAGAACCAAGCACAATGCCGATTACCAAGAACGGTGGTACAAGTCCCTTGCCGTGATGCCAGCCAAGTTTTGAGCGCTCTTTGCCAAAGACAAAGAAAATAAGAAGAAGCAGAACGCCCATAATGCCTGCTATATAGAGAGCATGATCGGTTGAGCCTAATGCTGGCATTTCAAAGCCTTCTTCTGTAGAAGAGTTGCGTCCAGTTAAGGTCAAAAATGCAACGCGTAGCAATAAAGCAACGGATACACCCACGCCAAAAATTGACATAAACCCACCAAACATGCGCACTTTTTCTAAGCCTTCCGGGTCTCCTTCTTGAGGTTCTGGAAGCGGTGCTTGTGATGGGTCTAGCTGGGTGCGAATAATGATGTAAAGAATAATGAAACTAGCCAACATGAAGCCCGGCACGAACGCACCCGTGAATAGAGCTTTGATGGAGGTTTCTGTAATCAAACCATAGATAATCAAAACAATTGATGGCGGGATCATTGTGCCAAGTGATCCACTGGCGCAAATTGTGCCGATGGCAAGGTTTTGATTATAGCCAAGACGTAACATTTGCGGTAGCGCAATCAGTCCAAGCAGAACAACTTCACCGCCAATAATACCTGACATAGCCGCCATTAAAACAGCCATCAGCGAGGTAACAATTGCAATGCCGCCACGTACACGGCTTAGCCAGAAATTGAGTGAATCATACATTTGCTTAGCAACACCAGAGCGCTCTAGCAAAGCCGCCATGAAGATGAAGAGAGGTACGGATATGAGGACGTATTCCGTCATCAGATCAAATATCTTTTGCGTCAGCAAATAAAGCGCACCAGTTCCTGGATTGCTGGTCAGCATCCCGGATCCAAAGCTTAATGGGTCAGTTAGAAGCGTTGGTTCAAACTTCATAATCATGACAAGTGCAGCAAGAACAGCAGAGGCAAAACCAAGTGGCATACCAATGCCAAGCAGAATGACAAGTCCTACAACAAGGACAATTGAAATAGTACCGACATCCATTAGTTTGCTCCCACGCTTTTCTTGATTGCTTCTAGTTCTTCCTGGTCAATCACATCTTTTTCCAAAAGTTCTGAAGGATCTTTGTTCCAATCTGCAAGCAAATTAGAAAGCGCCTGTAGAGCGATTAAGCAGATTGTAATTAAGATCATTGGTTGGATAGTTGCAGGAAGTGGCGGATCAAATGCCGTGCCGAAGGTTTCCCAGTTATAAAGCTTAACGATGAAGACTTGTTTGTAACTGCCAAAAACAAGAAAGAATGCAAACGCCCATAACAACATTACCCACATTGTATCACAGATATGTTGCCCCCACCGTGGCAGATAATCATACAGAATGAAGATACGAATATGGCTGCGTTGCTGCATCGCATAAATGCCAGAAAGCATGAACACAAATCCGGCAATCCAAAGCGTCAGTTCATTTGCCCATAGGGTTGGTTTTTCAATCAGATATCTTAAGAAAACCTCATACAACATGACCAATGTCATAGAAATGATAAGGATCATTGTAACGCGACCAATGAACATAGCAAATGTATCAATCTTGCTAGGGTGTTCGAATTCCATAGGCGCAATCACCATGTTACGCATTCCCAATCCAAAGGTAATTGGGACAAGTATCAGGGCAATCCAATCTATGATATCTGTAAGCCCACCAAACAATCCAGATAAACCAGGGGAAACATCTTTACGCTCATGCAGTTCTGTCATTTGAGCGATTAGGCTTGGGGTTTTCTCAGGAAAGAAATCCAGAATATAAGCAGGCCCATGCCAGATTACCCATCCTGCACAAAAGACAAATGCGAAGGGATATATCCACTCTTTTAGATTACCTGAAACATCTTTCATTATATTATCCCCTCCTAGTTTATTTCGTAGTGCCTGATGAAATCAGGATCAGGTTCAACCCCAATTCCTACTCCACTAGGAATTGAAACTCTGCCATTATTGTTCTTCACTTGAGCCTGAATGTCCAATGGTTCTTGCAATAAATCATCACGAAATTTGTTATCAGTTGTGTCAAACTCAAGCATCGGCTCCCATGGGAATAATCCGCCAGGTATTGGCGGCATTGCCGCGAGTAAATGCATGTTGGTTGCAACTGCAATCGCTGAACCCCAAACGTGATTTATAACGGGCGTAAAATGCGCATGACAAAGTGCAAGCACTCGTAAATATTCTGAAATGCCGCCAAGGGCACAAACTTCTGGCTGGGCAATGCTTAACCCACGAGACTCTAACAATGCGCGCCAGCCCCAACGATTAAACTCAGCTTCGCCACCTGAAATATTGACCTTAAGTCCTGCACGTAATTCGCGGTAGCCGTCATAATCTTCAGGCGCAATCGGTTCTTCAAACCAATATGCATCAAGCTCTTCCAGTGCGTGGCCTACATAAAATGCGTCACTCGTTGTGTAGCAGTGGTTTGCATCCGCCATGAAACGATAATCGTCCCCCACGCCTTTGCGCACAGCTTGAGCAAGCTTCACATCATCTTTTGGCCCAAGGCCAATTTTCATCTTAGTAGCAACAAATCCCATCTCTTTGATTTGTTCAGCTTCTTCTTTAAAGCGAATTGCTAGATCTTCAACAGGTTCAGGGCGCAACATCATGCCGTAGCCATAAACTGGAATTTCATCTCTATGCTTGCCACCAATCAACATATGCAACGGCATGTTTGCGGCTTTTCCTGCAATATCCCAAAGCGCGATATCAACACCAGAAAGCGATTGCATCGGCATGCCTTTTTGGCCATGGTCGCGTAAAAGGTTATAAACCTTGTGCCAAAGCATATCTCTGTTTAGCGGATTTTCGCCAAGTAGCATGGGTTGAATAACCCGCTCTACAATGGTCTTGTTGGCAATGGCTATATTACCTGGGCCAAAACATTCACCCCAGCCTGTAATACCTTCATCAGTTTCAACTTCCACCAGATGCGCTGTTCGCTTATCATAATATTGCTGCGAGTAACCCAGAAGCTCGGGCATATCGTACTGCAATACGTGACTGGTGATTTTGGTAATTTTCATCAATTTGAAACCAGATTTAAAAATGGCGACAAGGGAGTTTCCTTGCCGCCACTGTTAACTTTCCAATAAATGGAAGCTTACTTCATCGCACCCAAATCTCTTAGGAATGCAATGTGACTTGCAAGAAGCTCTTTTGCTTCTGGTGTCGTCGCAAACTCTTCCCAAGATTCTTGTACAGCACCACGGTAAATAGCCATATCTTCATCTGACCAAGTATTGAGGTTCACACCTTTTGCACGAAGCTCTTTAGCTGTTTTAGCGTTTTTAACTTCGTTGATGGTTGAGTTCTTAAGACCCAAAGCTTGCATGCCAACTTTTAGAATTGACTTGTGGTGAGCAGGCATTGCATCCCAAACATCTTTGCGACAAGCCAAGTGGTCAGCTGGCATAGAGTGGAAGCCAGGGTAGTTCGTGCTGTTAGCAATGTCATACAGACCAAGGCCAACATTGTTGGTTAGGTTTGCAGCATCAGCACCATCAATGATGCCTGTCTCAAGCGCAGTAAAGATTTCATTGAAATCCATCACGATTGGTGAAGCACCAAGCTTTGTGAAGATGTTAGTGATAACACCTGGAGGTGAACGGAATTTCCAGCCTTTAAGATCTTTAACACCTGTAAATGGCTTTGTTGATGATAGAGACTCTGGACCTGGAATCCACCAGCCAACAAATTCCATATTGTGTGAATTATATAGCTTGTTGAGTTGCTCATAACCACCACCATGCAATAGCCATGCGTATTGCTGATATGGGTTTTGATAACCGCCAGTTAAGTCGCCTGTGAATTGGAATGCAGGGTTCTTACCAGTTTGGTAAGCACCACCTGTCATGTCACAATCAAGAATACCTGTCGCAGCCGCGTCAAATGTTTCAGCCGCTTTAACAACAGCACCTGAGTAAAACATTTCGATTTCAATTTCACCATTTGACATTGCTTTAACGTCTTCGATGAACTCACCAGCCATTTGGCCAGAAAGTGTTTCAGTAGAAAAGTGAGTTTGAATGCGAAGTTTTGTAGTTGCAGCAGATGCAGAAGCAGCCAAACCTACAGTAAGTGCTATAGCCGAAGCTGCCATAGTTAGTTTTTTTAATGAGTTTTTCATGGTTTCCTCCCAGATTCCAAAAAGTTTAATTCAAGATAGTCCAAAGAAAATTCTATTTTTGGTATGACCAGACTAGCGACACATTAAACAAGCGTCAATGTTCTAAAGCCAATGATTCAGATGAATTAAAAGATTTATTTTAAAGTATCTGATAAATAGCAGTAAAACTTGCCTGTATAAGCGTGTTAAAATCATGCGCCAGCTCTATTTTTTCGGTAAAATCTTAATTTAATGGTTGTGACCATTGCTATTAATTAAGTTCATTTGGTATGATTAAACTTCATAACTGCATCGTTATGCTGTATTACAAAAAGCAATAGGTTCATTTTCAATGTCTGATCTTCTCGTCGAAGTAGAAAACAAGTACGGACAGCGCGCTGCTGATGAGCTTTTCTGCGAGTTCGAGAAAATGATCATCTCGGGAGAACTAGCAGATGGTGAAGCATTGCCACCTGAACGTGAAATAGTAGAGCAATTTGGTGTCAGTAGAACTGTTGTTAGAGAAGCTATTTTAGCGCTTTCAAACAAAGGCTTGGTTGAGGCAAAACCAAGATATAGACCCGTGGTTCGAAAACCAAGCTTTGACACCGCAATTGATACTGTTGGTAATGTGGTTGCAATGCTCTTAGAAGAAGAGGGTGGGGTAAAGAACCTATTTGATACCCGCGTCATGGTTGAAGTTTACCTTGCAAGACAAGCAGCCGTTGAAGCAAACCGTGATGGCATGACCGCCTTAAAAGATGCGTTAGAAGAAAATGAAGCCACAATAAACAATATGGATTTATTTTTTCAAACCGATGTCAACTTTCACAGAGTATTGTATGAGATGTCAGGAAACCCATTACTTCCATCGATTCATAAAGCATATACCACTTGGTTGAAACCAAACTGGAGCAAAATGCCAACGCTCCCAGAACGTAATAAGCTTAACTTTGAATCTCATACCGCAATTTATAATGCGATTTTAATGCGTGACCCTGATAAAGCAGAAGCTGCGGTTAGAAAGCACCTATCTGATGCTTGGCATCAAATAAATAAAATACTAGCAGGGTCTGCGTAAATGAATTTTATACGCCTTGATGCTCAAGACAACGTCGTTACAATAACAAAGCCCATGGAATTGGGTGAAGAGATTGAGGGGCTTAAAGCCAGCCAAATGATACCGCGTGGCCATAAGGTCGCGACAGATAACATCAAACAAGGTGATGTAATTCGTAAATATGCGCAAGTTATTGGGTATGCATCACAAGACATAAATGTTGGCGAACATGTTCATACGCATAATGTTGAGTTTCGAAATATCAGAAATGAATATGAATATTCAACCAATTTACGCCCCGTGAAAATGGTTGAAGCAAATGCTCAAGATACATTCATGGGGTATCGACGTGAAAACGGTAAAGTAGGAACACGTAATTATATTGGCGTCTTAACATCTGTAAATTGTTCTGCAACTGCTGCAAGAATGATTGCAAATGCATTTACTCAAGAAGAGTTAGCCCAATACCCAAATGTTGATGGTGTTGTTGCATTTGTGCATGGTACGGGCTGTGGTATGGCAGATTCAGGCGATGGCTTTGATGCGCTTCAGCGTGTCATGTGGGGGTATGCAACTCACCCAAATCACGCAGGAATTTTAATGGTTGGACTGGGTTGCGAGATGAACCAGATCGACTGGTTGCTTGAGGCTTATGGCTTAAAGCAAAGCACATTGTTTCAAACCATGAACATTCAAGATGTGGCTGGTCTTGCAAAAACGGTAGAACTTGGCATTGCTAAAGTACGTGCGATGTTGCCTGAAGCCAATAAATCTAAGCGCGAACCTTGTCCTGTTTCTGAATTAACTGTGGCTCTTCAATGTGGAGGGTCAGATGCTTGGTCAGGCATTACGGCTAATCCTGCATTGGGAAAAGCATGCGATCTTTTAGTCGCACAAGGTGGTACTGGGGTTCTTGCTGAAACACCAGAGATTTATGGTGCAGAACACATGCTCACCCAGCGCGCAATCGATAAACCAACGGGTGATAAGTTGGTGGGCTTAATAAGATGGTGGGAAGATTACACCCTACGCAATAAAGGCTCTATGGATAATAACCCCAGTCCTGGAAATAAAAAGGGTGGCTTAACAACCATCCTTGAAAAGTCTTTAGGCGCAAGCGCAAAGGGTGGAACAACACCGTTAACGGGTGTTTATAAATATGCTGAAAAAGTAACCGCTAAAGGATTTACCTTCATGGATTCTCCCGGTTACGACCCAGCCTCTGTCACTGGGCAAATAGCATCAGGGTGCAATCTGGTTGTTTTCACAACAGGGCGTGGCTCAGCTTTTGGTTCAAAACCAGCCCCTTGTATTAAAATTTCAACCAACACCCAAATGTACGAACGTATGCGTGATGATATGGATATTAACGCAGGTGATATGTTGAGTGCAGGTGTTTCCCTTGAAGAAAAGGGTGAAGAGATTTATCGCATGTTGATTTCGATTGCTTCTGGTGAGCAATCTAAATCTGAGCGACAAGGGCTTGGGGATTACGAATTTGTTCCATGGCAAATTGGAGCAACGATGTGAGCCATGTAACTTCACCTTTGCAAATTGCAGTTGTTGGCGCAGGTTTAATAGGCGAACGCCATGCGAAATTAATCCATGGATTAATTGGTTTTGAACTATGCGCGATCATTGATCCATCTACTCATTCAAAATTACTAGCCAATGAACTTTCTACAATTCATTTTGGCGATTTGGCCAGTTTCATAAAAAGCAAAATCGTTTGCGACGGTGTCATTATAGCAACGCCTAATGAAACGCATCTTGAATTTGCATTGAGATGTTTTGAAAATAAGTTACCTTGCTTAATTGAAAAACCTCTCGCAGCAAACAGCCAAGACGCCAGCGCGATTGCTAAAGCAAGTCTAAAAGCTGATGTGCCTGTTTTAGTAGGTCACCACAGAAGACACCATAAGGTAAGTGCTCAGTTAAAAGACAAGATTGAAAATAAAGAACTAGGCCAATTGGTTGGCGCGCAATTGACTTGGATGCTTAGAAAGCCGGATGACTATTTTATAGCTGGTAAATGGCGCACTGAAAAAGGCGGTGGGCCAATTTGGATAAATCTCATTCATGAAATAGACTTATTGCGATACTTCTTAGGTGAGATTACGGAAGTCTCTGCCTTTATGTCTAATAATGTGCGAGGCAATGAGGTTGAGGATACTGGCGTTATCAATATGAGATGTGAAAATGGTGCGGTAATTTCAGCGATTGTTTCAGACGCTGCGCCTTCACCATGGCATTTTGAAGGTAGTTCTGGTGAAAATCCAAATATATGCAAAACAGGCCAAACTGGATTACGTATTTTTGGTACAAGAAGTTCTATAGAATTCACATCACTTAAACAGTGGGCGTATAAAAACAATGATGGGCATTGGGGGAATCAAATATATTCAAAAGAAAATAATCAAGACAACCAACTTGATGGAGAGGTTGCTTTGACTGCGCAGCTTACCCATTTTGGTAATATGATAAATGGAAGAGCTTCACCACTTGTAACGGTGCAAGATGGTGTGCAAAGTGTTCGGGTTGTTGAGGCTATACACAGCGCTGCTAATCAAGGCTCTTCTATCAGTGTTCCAATAGATTAAAAATTTCAATTTCAAATAAAATTCTAGGAGAAAAATAAATGTCAAAACCTGCTATCGGATTTATCGGCCTTGGCCTTATGGGCAGAGCAATGTGTGAGTACATGTTGGATCAAGGCTATAACTTAACAGTCATGGCAAACAAATCGCGCGAAGCAGTTGATGCAGCTGTTGCACGTGGCGCTACTGAAGTTGGCTCACCAAAAGAGATTGCAGAAGCAAGCGATATCATCATGTTGTGCATGGATACATCTGCATCTGTTGAAGGCCGTGTTTATGGTGACGATGGTGTCATTGCTGGTTTGTCTGAAGGCAAAGTCGTCATTGATTTTGGAACATCGCTTCCATCTTCAACCAAGAAAGTTGGTGCAGATGTTGCGGCAAAGTCTGCTTATTATTTAGATTCTCCAATTGGCAGAACGCCAGTTCATGCACGCGATGGTCTTATCAATTTGATGTGCTCTGGTGATAAAGCTGGATATGATAAAGCTGAATCAGTGTTAAAAGATCTTGGTGAAAACGTATTCTACTTAGGTGACCTAGGTTCAGGCCACACAATCAAACTGATTAATAACTTCTTCGGTATGACAGTAGCAAACGCAATGGCAGAAGCTTTTGCAATGGCTGATGTGATGAGCGTAGATCGCCAACAATTGTATGACGTGATGGCGGCAGGCCCATTGCACTCAGGTATGATGGATTTTGTTAAAGCTTATGCGGTTGATAATGATGATAGCATGCTTGCCTTTGCTATTAAAAACGCTGCTAAAGATGTTGGTTACTATTCTCAAATGTCAAAAGATGTTGGTGCTGAGTCAATCATGTCTCAATCTACCTTGAAGGCGCTTGAGACTGCTAGAGACAGCGGCATGGCGGACGAGATGGTTTGTAATATGTATGATTTTTATAAAAAATCTATGAGCTAAGGTTCTTAAAAAATGGCAAGGCTAGCCGCTAAAGCAAATGAAGATAAGCCAGTAGCAGGAATTATTCTAATGCTATTTGCTTTCTTTGTGTTTTCACTCATTGATGTGAATGCGAAGTGGCTAGCTTTATTGGGACTACCAGCATTACAACTTTCATTTATGCGTTATGTTGGGCATTTTATTATTTCTATTTTGCTTATCTCGAGAGGTGGATCTGATTTTTCAAGATTTGGAACAGATCATTGGTTTCTTGTTATAGCACGTGGGTTTTTATTAATGGTCTCGACAATATTAAACTTTATTGCTGTTCAATATTTACCCTTAACGCTTACCTCTACGATTTTGTTTTCTGCACCGATAATGATTTGCGCTCTCTCATGGCCATTGTTGGGGGAGCGGGTCGGAATTTGGCGGTGGTCAGCTATCATGATTGGCTTTTGCGGCATCTTAATTGCAATACGTCCGTTTGATGAAAGCTTTCATTGGGCAGTGTTTTTATCGCTTTCAGGCGCATTTTGTTTTGCACTATACTCGTTATTAACCCGAAAACTATCAGGCATTGTTGCTAGCGATACAATGCAATTTTATTCAGGCTTTATCGGCACAGCAATTTTGCTGCCTTTCGCAATATTTGTTTGGGAAAGTCCTGAAACAACATTCCAATGGATGCAGATGATTTGCCTTGGTGTTTTTGGTTGGCTAGGACATGAGTTTTTAACAAGAGCACATGGCTTTGCACCAGCTAGCACACTCACACCTTTTGGCTATGTGTTCATTATTTATATGACGATATGGAGCATGTTGGTGTTTAGCCATCTGCCAGACATTTGGACGATTTTAGGGGCGCTTGTTATTATCATTGCAGGATTGATAATCTGGTTCCGTGAAGTCAAATTATTAAAACAAAAGAAAACCACTGGAGTTGTTAGTGCTTAATCCTGATCGAGTTTTCCCATCTAGCCCTGAGATACGTAATATTGCCAAGCGGCTTTATGCAGAAGTAGAAAAACTACCGCTTATCTGTCCGCATGGACATACGATGCCAGAGTGGTTTTCTGAAAATGAAAATTTCCCAGACCCAGCCCAGCTTTTAATTGTGCCAGACCATTATATTCTTCGCATGTTGGTTTCGCAGGGGATTAGCTTAAATAGTTTAGGCGTTGCCTCTACACAAGCAAAGAACCATGAAACTGATGGTAGAAAAATTTGGAAATTATTTGCGCAAAACTATTATCTCTTTCGCTCTACCCCAGTTCGGTTTTGGATGGATCATACGCTTGAAACACTTTTTGGAATTGAAGAGCGCTTGAGTGAAAAAAATGCAGATGAAGTTTACGACAAAGTAAGTGAGTGTCTGCTTCAAGAAAGCTATAAACCACGCACTTTGTTTGAGCGCTTTAACATCGAATTACTTGCAACAACGGATGCTTGTACGGACGATTTAGAACACCATAAGGAAATTTCAAATTCAGACTGGCAAGGTAAAGTCATTCCAACCTACAGACCCGATAATGTTATTGATCCAGAACACGAGGGATATTTAGATAACATTAAAACCATGGGTGATTTAACGGGTGAAAATGTTTCAACTTGGCATGGCTATCTAAATGCACACCGTGCACGCCGAGCATTTTTCATTCAACAAGGCGCAACTGCAACAGACCATGGGCATCCAAGTGCACTAACGGCGGATTTATCAAAGAGTGAGTGTGAAGCGCTTTATGCAAAAGTTTATTTAGGAAAAGCAAGCAAAGCAGATAGCGCTCTGTTTAGGGGACAGATGCTAACTGAAATGGCTGGCATGAGCATCGATGATGGTTTGGTGATGCAGCTTCACCCTGGATCATTTAGAAATCACAACGAGCAGATATTTATCCATCATGGTCGTGATAAAGGCTTTGATATCCCAAAGTCAGCAGACTATGTTTCAAACCTCAAGCCCTTGTTGGATAAATATGGGATGAATGCAAAACTTTCACTGATTTTGTTCACGCTGGATGAAACAACTTATTCAAGAGAGTTAGCGCCGCTTGCAGGTGTTTACCCAAGTTTGACGCTTGGCCCTGCATGGTGGTTTCATGATAGTCCTCAAGGCATGATGCGATACCGCGAGCAGACTACAGAAAGTGCTGGCTATTATAATACCGCAGGATTTAATGATGATACGCGAGCGTTCCCATCCATTCCTGCAAGACATGAATTAGCAAGACGAGTGGATTGTTCATTTTTGGCTAAGCAGGTAGCCGAACATTTACTTGAAGAAGACGAGGCGGCAGAAGTTGCAAGTGAGTTAGCCTATGGGCTAGCAAAATGCGCATATAATTTATGAGATCATAAAATGAAACATACATGGCGTTGGTTTGGAGAGCATGATGTTGTAGCCCTTGAAGAAATCGAGCAAGCAGGGGCAAAGGGCATTGTGACTGCACTTCATCATTTGGAAAATGGCGAAGTTTGGTCGGTTGCTGAAATTGAAGGCCGCAAACAACAAATTTCAACGCGTAAATCAGGTGAACCAACAACCCTCACATGGGATGTTGTTGAAAGCCTTCCAGTTTCTGAAGAGATAAAAAAACAAGATGGAAATTGGCGTGAACATATTGCAAATTACAATGCTAGCCTTGAGAATTTAGCGTCCTGTGGTCTAGAAACCATCTGCTATAATTTTATGCCAATCTTGGATTGGACACGGACAGATTTATCTTGGGCATTGCCAAATGGCGCAAGGTGTATGCGATTTGATTATATAGATTTTGCAGCTTTTGATATTTTTATTTTAAAGCGCGAAAATGCAGAAAATAGTTTTGATCGTATGGTCGTTGAAGAAGCACAGACGCGCTTTTCAACAATGAATAATACGCAACAAAAACAACTGGCACATAACATTATTGCAGGCTTGCCAGGTGCTAATCAAAATCTTTCGATGGAAGATATTAAAGTGCTTCTAGATACATATTCTAATATCGATGAAGCAAGGCTTAGGCAAAATCTAAATGACTTTTTAGAGCTTGTAGTTCCAACAGCTGAAAAGTTAGGCATGAGACTGTGTTGTCACCCAGATGATCCACCTTTTTCACTATTGGGTTTGCCGAGAATTATGTCTACAGAAGCAGATTATAAACAAATGGTCGAGGCGGTCGAAAGCCCTGCAAACGGAATAACGCTTTGTTCTGGTTCATTGGGTGCAAGTGTTAAAAATGATTTGCCAAACATGATGAGACGCTTGGGCGACAAAGTGCATTTTCTACATTTGCGAAACGTCGCGTTGGATACCCAAGAAACGCCTAGTTCTTTTCATGAAAGTGAGCACCTTGAAGGCAATACAGATATGGTTGCGCTCATCGGTGCAATTCTTGATGAAGAACACAAGCGAAAATCCCAAGGTCGCAAAGATTGGAAAATTCCAATGCGACCTGACCATGGGCAAGATATTCTTGATGATTTAAATCGCAAATCTCAACCAGGGTATCCTGCTATTGGTAGATTAAAGGGGTTGGCGGAATTGCGTGGTATTGAAGCCGCACTTTCAGCCAGTAGAGGTTTAAACTCATGACATTAAATGCATTAGTTAAATTTCCTGACACTATTAAAAGTGTAGAGGATGATTTTAGTGATTTAGGTGTTGGTATTGTTCATTTTGGTGTAGGGGCATTCCATCGTGCGCATCAGGCCGTTTACACGCATGACATACTAGCAATGCATGGCGGTGATTGGCGCATACTTGGCATTAGTTTGCAAAGCACGCATATTGCTGATGCGCTCAACCAGCAAGATGGAATTTATTCACTTGTTATACGTGGAGAGAATAGGCTTGATGTTCAACTAATCAAAAGCATTGCAAGTGTTGAAGCGGCGGCGCGCTCAACACAAACAATTTTCAAACACTTAGTCTCCCCCGATACTCATATCGTAAGTATGACTGTAACTGAAAAAGCCTATGGTATTTTACGCAATAAAGGGACAGTAGATCAAAATCACCCAAGCATAGCCTATGATCTTGAAAATAATGATGCACCAAAAGGCATTATTGGTATGATTGTAAAAGGCTTAAAGCTTCGCATGGCCGATGGCTTGAAACCTTTCACAGTACTTTGTTGTGATAACCTTCCGCAAAATGGGGATTTGGTTAGAAGCGGTATTTTAGATTTTGCAGTAAAAACAAACCAGCCAGAACTTGCAAAATGGATTGAAGAAGAGGGCGCTTTTCCAAATTCAATGGTAGACCGTATAACGCCAGCAACAACACCAGAGCTAATAGCTGAAGTAACCAGTCACTTAGGCGTTGCAGATCAAGTGCCAATAGAAACCGAGCCTTTTTTTCAATGGGTTGTTGAAGATAATTTTGTAACCCAAAGACCAAAATGGGAAGAGGTAGGTGCTTTATTTGTAGAGGCTGTTGAGCCATATGAGCATATGAAATTACGAATGCTAAACGGCAGCCACTCTTTAATTGCGTATTTAGGATTTGGCCTTGGGCATAAATATGTTCGTGATGCCATGGGTGATGATGGGCTGATTGAAATTGTCAAAACTCACATGGAATCTGCTTCAAAAACATTAGCCCCACTAAAAGATATTGATTTTGGAGATTATTCAAACCAATTAATTGACCGTTTTAAAAACCCAAACATCGCACATGAAACCTATCAAATAGCGATGGATGGCAGTCAGAAAATGCCGCAAAGAATTTTTGAACCTGCTGTGGATGCAATTAATCTAAATGTACCAATTCATCCCTTTGCCTTAGCAACTGCTGCATGGATTGAATATTGTTCTGGGCAACATAAAAATGGCGAAACTTATTCATTGCGCGATCCTAGAGAAGAAGAATTAAGTGCCGCATATAAAAAAGGTGAGGGGACTGCATCAAGTATTTGCAAGGCATTTTTTGAACTGCCTGATTTGTTTCCCAAAAAGCTAATAGACAATGAAAATTGGAAATCTGCTGTTGAGATGTCTTTGTCTAAAATAATCAAAAACAGTTTAACATAAGTATCTGTAGTAAATGAGCAGCCTGATTGATGCTTTAATTAGAAATAATTTTCTTTAATGCGCTTGTCAAAAGTTCGGTTTCTTTTGTTGAAAAATTTGACGTGAGCATCTCGTTGAAAGTACCAGCTTTTTCAGTCAAATCTTTGTAAACAATGTTGCCATTTTTAGTAAGCGATAACATTTCAAATCGACGGTCATCTTCCATTTGCTTACGACTAAGATAGCGCTTTTTTTCAAGTGCATTAACAGCGCGACTAACTTTTGTTTTGTGCAAATCGCCTTTATTACAAATATCATGTCAATCGCATACTAAAAAGGGTCCATATCGCGGCGTAACAATGGGCCATTT
>CAZCUN010000018.1:0-49379 GCA_964502215.1 uncultured Rhizobiaceae bacterium
TTGAACCAATGGGTTAAACAATATTTATCGTAGTTATCTGGGACAGCCCCAAGAAGAGTTTACTGTCAGTATTCTGGATTATGCAGAAATGATGATTGGCAGCTCTTTTATGCAACGGATAAATGAAAAAGCGCCAAATTCGACAATTTTAATTGAAGCAAGAACTACTAATACGGATAAAGAATTGCTAAGTGGCGATGTCGATATCACATTTGGAGCAACTTCAAAAAAATACCCTAATAGCTTCACGGTAGAGCATTTATAAGAAGATAAAATCGTATGTGTGGTTGATAAACATCATCCATTGGCAAAGAAAACTATTACATTAGAAGATTATCTATCATACCCCCATGCTGTTTTACATAGTGGGTTAGGGCCAATACCAATCGATGTCGCATTAAAAAAAAATAGGTCGCAAACGAAGGCTTTTGAAAAAAAAGTCCAAACTTTGTTGCCTCTGTAATGTCTCTTAAAAATACTCAAATGATTCTAAGTATGCCATTATCAACGATTACTCCTTTAGTTGGAGCTGCTGATCTTGTTGTTCAAGACCTACCATTTGAATTGCCAAAAAATAGTTTTAGTTTGTGTTGGCATAAGCGCAATAACGATAAGCTATCGCATAAATGGTTTAGAGAGCAATTCAAGAGTGCAATACAAGATATCAAATATTAATCAGATACGAGACGCCTTACTCCGCAGCCATAACCTTTTTGATAGCGTTAGTGTAATCAGCCTCTTTAGGCGCTTTTCCTTTAGGCCATGGGTGTAAATCGCTAAGAGCTATTGTTTGACCATTGTCCTGCACCATGCGTACATGATGACGTCGCAAGCCTCTTGGCTCAAGAACACCACATGAGTTTGCGATCGTATCGACTTCGTGCACTAAATTTTTGATGTAACTTGCAACACGTTCGCCTTTTTCTTTTGGAACAATACCGCGTTGGAAGCGTGGGTCGTGCGTTGTAATACCGGTAGGGCAAGTGTTCTTGTTACACTTCATTGCTTGAATGCACCCCAAAGCAAACATTGCACCGCGTGCTGTAACAACAAAATCGGCACCTGCGCACAAGGCCCAAGCAACATCTGCGGGGGTGATAAACTTACCCGATCCAACAATCCGTATTCTATCTCGCAACCCATGTTCAGCAAGAATGTTTGCAACCATTGGTAATGATTCACGTACAAGCAAGCCTACATTATCCATTAAAGGCATAGGCGAAGCGCCTGTACCACCATCGCCAGAATCAATCGTGATAAAGTCAGGTGCGGAATCAACGCCGCGCTTTTTGATTTCTTTGCACAGACTTTCCATCCATTCAGGCGAACCAATTACGGTTTTAAAACCAACAGGCTTGCCAGAAACTTCACGAATATGAGCAATCATATCAAGCAATTCTGAGTTTGATTTAATTTCTGGATGTCTGTTTGGGGATATTGAAGCTGTGTTCTCTTCAATCCCTCTGATTTTGGCAATTTCTTTGTTGACCTTTGCCGCAGGTAAAATACCGCCTTTGCCTGGTTTCGCGCCTTGTGCAAGTTTCAGTTCAAACATTTTGACCTGTGGCATTGCCGCTACTTCGCGCAGCTTGTCATCGCTCAATCCACCGGTCTTATTGCGCACGCCATATTTGGCAGTTCCGATCTGAAATACAATATCACAATTGCCAGAAAGGTGATGTGGCGACAAACCACCTTCACCTGTATTAAGCCAGCAATTAGCGCGAAAAGCTCCTTTGGAAAGTGCTTTAACAGCAGGGCGTGATAGCGCCCCATAACTCATACCAGATATATTTATGAAAGAAGTGGCTTCATATGGGATCCGTGTATTAGGCCCAATTGTTAAGGTTGGAATTTCAATATCATCTTCATCTAGATGTGGAAAAGGCGAGTTAACAAAAATCGGTGCACCAGTAATACTTAAGCTCTTTGTAGAGCCGAAAGCTACAGTATTTTTCTTGCCTTTTGATGCGCGAACTACCCACTCCCGCTCAGCGCGGTTGAAAGGCATTTCCTCTCTATCCATGGCAAAGAAATATTGCCTAAAAAACTCACCAAGAGATGAAAACAAATGACGAAAACGACCAACAAGCGGATAGTTACGTCTTACAGGGTCATTCGTCTGTAAGATATCTATGAAGAAAGCACAAACAGCCCACAAGGCCAGTAATCCAATTACAAAAACAAAACTGGTTGTGAGTAGAGACACTACTTCAGATACATAATTTATCATGGTTTTTAAAAGATCCAAATTTTTTCTTAAAAACACTATACAGCAGTCCATTATCATATGAAATCAAATTGAATTGTATTTTCAGATAATATTCATATTAAAAATGGCACATTCAATTTGTTAACAATTGCTTAATTTTTAAAAAAGCAAGCGATTGAAGCAAAAGGAGAGTGTTATGAAAACTGAACTTCTGATTTTTACTATACTAGCAGTTGTCGTATCTGTTTTTTTAAATGCTGATACAACGGCAGAATCTAAAGATGCACTTGCAGCAGCTAAAATTCGTATTGAAAAAGCTGGCAAGTCATATGTACAGACACAGCAAATAAAGACTATTGCTACAACAAAAGCGAATAATAAACCTAACGAAGGTTAGGCGCTTTAAATGCTCAGAAATTACTTATCCATTTTGACTTTTTGTTTTTGGTGGCCAAGCCCTGAGATGTGAAGCTCCATTGTATCACCAACTTTTAAAAACTTTGGCTTAGGCTTGATTCCAGCACCAACACCTGGAGGAGTGCCTGTTGAAATCACATCGCCAGGGTGGAGTGTAAACATTTGCGATAGATGAGAAATAATCTCTGCAACAGTGAAGATCATTAAAGATGTATTGCCTGTTTGCATGCGTTTCCCATTAAGATCCAGTGAAAGGTCTAGATTTTGCGGGTTTTTAATTTCGTCACGTGTAACAAGCCAAGGACCAGTAGGGCCAAAGGTGTCACAAGATTTACCCTTCGTCCACTGACCTGTTAATTGCTTTTGAAATGTGCGTTCAGACACATCATTGCAAATTGTATAGCCAGCCACATATTTAAGCGCATCTTTCTCGCTTACATATTTAGCTTTACGCCCAATCACGACACCCAGCTCAACTTCCCAGTCTGTAGTTTTAGATTTGCGCGGAATAGAAACTGTATCATTCGCACCAATAATTGCAGAGTTAGCCTTCATGAATAAAAGAGGGTGCTCAGGAATAGAGGCACCCGTCTCAGCTGCGTGGTCAGAGTAATTCAAACCAATACACATAAACTTGCCAATGTTGCCAACTGGCGGTCCAAAGCGCTGTTTGCCTTTAACGAGTTTAAGTTTCTTAACCTCAAGCTTTTTCAATTTTGAAATCTGCGAAATTGTTTCAGGCGTAATATCATCAATATGCTTTGATAGGTCGCGAAGCTTGCCGTCTGCATCAATCATACCAGGTTTTTCAGCACCTGCTTTTCCGTAACGCACTAATTTCATAATTCCAGCTTTCATAGTTATAATATTGAAACATACAAAAAGCGCTAAGAAGCCCACAAGTCAAGTAACTTGGCAATGAATTATGCATCTATAAAAAAGGGAAATGAAAGATGGGGAATGAAAACTGGTACTCCCTAGGGGAATCGAACCCCTCTTTCCAGGTTGAAAACCTGGCGTCCTAACCGATAGACGAAGGGAGCATCAGTGTGAGCGTTGTATAGAAGCGAAATTGCAAAGCTTCAAGCAGTATTTTGCGTTTTTTGCAAAAATTTTGAATTTATTTTCACAAGACAAAAATCTAAGCAATTTTAGGGGGTAAATTTAGCCTAAACTTTAAGCTTTTTTACGTTTGCGCTTTGAAGATTTGCGGCAAGGGTGATGCCAGTCGCGTTTTGAGCCAATATCGAAATGAACTGATTTGGTTCTGCAATAAGTCCCCACACCGCCACGACCTGGAAGAGTGCGGATATATTTTGCTAATTTCCATTTTGAAACGCCAGGGACTTGAATATCAACTGCTTTACAGAAAATATGCTGCGAATTACGAGCACCGCCTGCGCGACGATTACCTTTTGGACTGCGATAGCCCGATGTAATGATAGGTTTTTTGCCGTAGCGACGCTCAACCATTTTCAATATGCGTAAAACGCCAGGTTTCAAACAAGCAACTTGCACTTTTGAATGTTGTAAGCGGAGGCCTTTATGAGATAAGCGCCCTAGTGATGCTGCAGAGGCAACTTGTGTATTGCCACTCTTCTTGGTTTTCTTCGCAGGTTTTGCAGGTTCATTCTTAATTCCAAAGATTTCACTGTTAGATTTAACACCAGGAAGTGCCGAACCTGTGTCACTTTGGGTTGTGCGTGCTGTTGCAACAATCTTTTTAGGTTTAGTAACTTTAGGCTTGGCAGCTTTTACTTCTGGCTTAGCCGCGACAGCGCTTGCAGTTGCAATTCGGCTTGCAGGTGTAGAAGGTTGCTTAATTTTTGGTGCGTTAACACTTTTAACTGGCCTTGGAGCTGATTCTTTTGGCGCAAACAGTTTTTCAAAAAAGCTTTTCTTTTTTACAGCCGCTGCTTGCGGTGCTTCAACAACACTAGCCGCACCTACAGTTG
Organism: uncultured Rhizobiaceae bacterium; assembly: GCA_964502215.1. Classification (GTDB taxonomy): domain Bacteria; phylum Pseudomonadota; class Alphaproteobacteria; order Rhizobiales; family Rhizobiaceae; genus JAALLB01. The sequence goes on from CAZCUN010000018.1 coordinate 4,585, forward strand.
GGGAAAGCGAGGCTACTTCAACGGAATTGCTAGACTGAGACGCAGAAGCCTGTGTTGCAACAGCAGGGCGAGGCACCGGTTTTGCAACCGCCACTTGTTGTTGCGATGATATAGTCTTTGCGTTTGCTGCTTGTGCAATAACATTACCTGCAGGTTGTGCAAGACTAGGTTCTGCAATCGATAGTGCTGTAGTTGGTTTAGCTTGCTGCACAGCAACTTGAGTTGCAGAGGATGGTGCTGAAGGTAAGACCGTTGGTGTCGTTACATTTGGTGTAACAGGTGATGCATTTGCTACGGCAACAACTTGCTGAGGTTGCGGTGTTACTTGTTGCACTTGTTGCGTTGCAATTTGTTGCGCTTGTTGAGTCGCGAGTTGAGTAACATTTGTTGTTGGTCGAGGTGCTTTAACAGGTATATTGCTAGCAATTGTGCTGTTTTGTAAATTCACGTCTTGAGCTGGCGCTAAATTTGAACCATTAAGAGCAATGTTCTGCTGAGAAACTTGAGTAGATGAAGCGTTGTTTAATTCAAGAGCTGATTGTTGAGAAACACAGCCAGATACAATCAAGGCAGCAATGGAACTACCCAGTAATTTTACATATTTATGAGAATAATTATTTTGAGTTGCTCTATGCAGATCAAAATCTCTTTTTTCTATGTGTGTATACAAATTACTCGTTCGCCCCAGTATTATTTTTTTCTATAAAGCAAACCTAAATAGGGATATGCAATCCAGATTAAATCAATTTGCGGTAATTATAGTTAATAAACCGTAATATATATAACCCTATTATCATTATTTTTTACGCCATACAAATGGCTAGACACTAAATAAGGCTGAAAAAAGTCATAATTGAGATTTGATAAATCCTTTTAAGTCAGGAAGCAAAAAAAGTTACCATTTTCCAATATTTTCCATACTTATCCAAGGTTCTATTGGCACTAGCGCGTCGCCTTTTTGAAGTAACTCAATAGAGATACCGTCTGGGGAGATGATGAAGGCCATACGTCCATCACGAGGGGGTCTGTTTATCGTGATATTTTTATTCATAAGGTCAGAGCAAGTTTTGTAGATATCATCTACTGCAAAAGCCAGGTGGCCAAAATTACGCCCACCTTTATAATCTTCCTTATCCCAATTATATGTCATTTCAAGACAAGGGGATCTATCTGTGCTTGCCTGATCTTTATTTGAAGCCAAATCATCAGGTGCGCTTAGAAAAATATTAGTAAAACGCCCACCTTCGCTATCGTATCTATAGACCTCAATCATACCTAATTTGTTACAATAAAAATCAATTGATTCGTCCAAATCATTGATTCTAACCATTGAATGCAGGTATTTCATCGGACTAATATCTTCCTTTAATATGTATTTATATGTGGATTTAATATTGGATTTGCAGAAAGTTGCAAGTGTTAAGGCTTTTTTTACGTTTTTGGCTTGCAGGCTCGCGCAACATGAGTGCTAGTATAGTGAAACAGAATCAGTATTTTTTTTTAGTTGCGGTAAAAGAGAGTAAGTCATGACGGGGGAAAAGAACAACCTGGATTTCGAAGTCTCACAAAGAGAACAGTCTGCTGACGGGGAAACAGCAAAGCTGATCGAAATTGCTGGATACATCAAATGGTTTGATGTGTCTAAAGGCTTTGGCTTTATTGTGCCGGACGAAAACATATCAGATGTTTTAATTCATGTAACATGCTTGCGTAAAGATGGCTTTCAAACAGCACTTGAAGGCGCGAGAATAGTTTGTGAAGTTGTAGCGAAAGATCGTGGGTATCAAGCTTTTCGCGTGCTTTCAATGGACGATACAACAGCTACTCATCCACTTCAAAAAGAGGGTGGTAAAACTCACTTCGATGTTAAAGCGGATAGCGATCTGGAGCGTGTTCAGGTTAAATGGTTTAATCGAAATAAAGGCTATGGATTTGTAACTCGAGGTGATGAGGACATTTTTGTGCATATGGAGACTTTGCGTCGATTTGGCCTAACAGAACTAAGACCTGGGCAATATGTGCTTGTTAGATTTGGGAATGGACCAAAAGGGCTTATGGCTGCCGAAATATTCCCTGACACTAATGATAGAGCTAACCAGCCTAATTAACATATTCAGTTTTCAACGAAAAACACGCTTACAACATAATTACTATTCATATATGTGCTTGATAAAACAGGGATGCTGTATTGTCTTGTGTGTCGTATATTGGATTTTGAATGTTCTTAAATAAAATTGCTCCCCTCGTAAAATTACCAATTAATATCAATCGCGCTTTGATAGGCGCAGTTATGGTGATTTTTATTATGCTTTTGACTCCAAGCATAAAAGCTGAACCCAAACCAGATCCTAATGCTGTGTTTCCTGTCGAAACATTGGAAATCATTACGGGAAGCGGTAAGTTTAAATTCTCGATCGAAATTGCTGATGATACAAGAGAACGCAGCAGGGGGCTAATGTTTCGTGAAACCATGCTACCAACCCACGGCATGTTGTTTGATTTCGGCGAAACCACAGTAGTCTCAATGTGGATGCAAAACACGCCTTTATCACTTGATATGGTTTTTGTTCGTGAAAACGGTTCTGTTGCAAGGGTGGAAAATGAAACGACACCTTTCTCGCAATCAATAATTACATCTGGCGAACCTGTTTCGCATGTACTTGAATTAAAGGCTGGAATGGCAAAGCAAATTGGCTTGAAAGAAGGGGATCTGCTAAATCACCGTTTTTTCACTAAGCAAAATTAAATTTACCAAATTTTCTTGCAATTATCTGTGATTCCCGCTTGCACGATATACTTGGTCAGTGTAGTGAATTCTTGACTTTGATAAAGTCGGAGCGTAGCGCAGCCTGGTAGCGCATCTGGTTTGGGACCAGAGGGTCGCAGGTTCGAATCCTGCCGCTCCGACCATCAAAGCGGAATTCCAGATTTCAGATGATGGAAAATATGTCAGCAAGAATTTTTAAACCTACCAAAACTGCAATGCAATCAGGCAAGGCTAAGACCGATTCTTGGTTCTTGGAGTTTGAGCAGGAAGCATCTCGTAAAATTGAACCTTTGATGGGTTACACGAGTTCTTCAGATACAAAAAGCCAAATCAAGCTTGAATTTAAGACATTAGATGATGCAAAAGCTTACGCTGAAAAGAATGGAATTGCATATAGCGTTCAAAAACCGCAAAAGCAAAAACGTAGAATTATGTCTTACGCAGAAAACTTCAGCACAGACCGTTCGCTTCCATGGACGCATTAAGCAAGCTATATTAAAATTCAAACTGGCCTTGTCAGAATCATCAATCTATTGATAAACATCAAATATGGTCCCTTAGCTCAGCTGGATAGAGCGTCTGCCTTCTAAGCAGAATGTCGGAGGTTCGAATCCTCCAGGGATCACCAAACGCATTTTGTAAAGTGAAATGCGAACCATCTCACCAGAAGATTATTTGGCGGCAGTCGTTTTGTTAAAACGACGAGAGCCTTTGGAGCTTGAGGTTTATCCTTCAGCGGTCACCATTTCATATTCCCAATAAAATCATCCAGCCCAACGAAGTGCCAGGCTGGAAATTGTTTTACCCGCGAACGGTGGCTGCCTTTGCTGCTGCACCGCCGTATAGATTGCTGATACGGTCAAACCATTTGCCGACATTGCTGTCTTCTGCAACAGGGCGGTAGGCGACAACGTCAATCCATTTTAACACGCCGAAGAGTGTGTAATCAGCATAAGTCGGTGCATCGCCACTAAGGAAGTCACTTGTACCAAGCGTTGCTTCAAAGACTGCTAACCCGTTTGCAAGGTTTGCTTTTGCCGCTTCTGGATCATCATTGTTGATTTCAGAAAGTTTTTTGCCAAACTTACCTTCGCGTGTTTCGATGAAGTAAGCAGCGCTTTCGTCATCAATGATTTGAGACACCGGATAGATTGCCATGGATACGGCTGTGCCAAAAATAAGTGCATTACAAATATTGCTCACAAGTTGCGCATGCGCTTCACCTTCTGCACCGTTCATAAGGGTAGGTTTGTCAGGGTATTGCGCGTCCAAATATTTAGCGATGTCCCAGCTTTCTGTAAGCATTGTGTCGCCATCATAAATTGCAGGAACCATTTTATGATCTGTCGTCTCGCGGTCTTTGAACTGCCAAGGATGAGATTCTACATCCAAACCTTTGTGTAAAAGCGCCATGCGAGTGCGCCAAACAAACGGGCTAAACCTGATATCTTTATTTTCTGCAGCGAGTTCATAAAATTGAATTGTCATATTATTATTTCCAATATTGGGAGGTGTATGAGGCGCAGTTAGCATTCTTTAAAGCTGGTTAGCGACCAAAATAATTGTGATTTTAAGTTGTTCAAAATTGATAAGTAAGGGAAGAGCAATGCTTTGCAGGCCAATTGAAATAATATCCTATATCCGTACTGACTGTCGTAAATTTATGATTGCTTTATTTTTCCGCAATGCCAAACTCGCTTAAAATATTCTATGACATGAACAGGAGATCCCATGTCCATTGAGGAAGCTCAGACAGAAGGTGAAACACCAAAACGTGGCGGAAGACGTGGCCGAGGTGGTGGACGTGCAGGCAACAAGCGCGGGCAGGGTGCTGCAATAAGCCAAATCCCGTGGTCAGTTCCCCAAAACACAGACAAGCCCACAGAGCCACTGCCACCTGAAGGGGTAGAGGCAATCCACGATACAGCGATGCGCGTTTTAGAAGAAATCGGCATTGAATTTCTAAACCTTGAAGCTGCTGAAATTCTCAAAAGCCATGGTGCTGAACTTTCCGACATTACTGAGGAAAGTGCATTGGTAAAGATGGATCGTGGGATGGTGATGGAGAAACTGAAAACAGTTCCTTCGCAATTCACGATTACACCTAGAAACGTAGATCGTGAAATTACCATTGGTGGTAATTACATGACGTTTGGCAATGTTTCTTCACCGCCAAATTATTCTAATCTGGATGAGGGTCGCAAGGTTGGTAATCGCAAGGCCTATCAGGATTTTATTAAGCTAACGCAATATTTTAATTGTTTGCATTTTGCTGGTGGTTATCCGGTTGAACCCATGGATATTCACCCTTCAGTGCGCCACTTAGATTGTCTTTATGACAAGCTAACGCTCACAGACAAAGTGGTTCATGCCTACTCATTGGGCAAAGAACGCGTTGAAGATGTCATGGAAATGGTGAGGATTGCGGGCGGTCTGACCCATGCAGAGTTTGAAGCAAAGCCGCGCATGTATACCAATATTAATTCAACATCACCACTAAAGCATGACCACCCTATGCTTGATGGCTTAATGCGCCTTGCGCGTCGTGGTCAGCCAACGGTGGTGACGCCATTCACGCTTGCGGGTGCGATGTCGCCAATTACGCTTGCAGGCACAGTCGCGCAATCCATTGCAGAGGCGCTCATTGCGATTGTGTTGATTCAATGTGTGAAGCCTGGGTGTCCAGCCGCAATGGGTACGTTCTCTTCTAATGTGGACATGAAAACAGGCGCCCCAGCCTTTGGAACGCCAGACTATATGCGCACTACCCAAATGACAGGGCAGATGGCCAGATTTTATAACATCCCATTACGCGCCTCTAATACCTGTGTTGCAAATGCGCCAGATAATCAGGCGACATGGGAGAGTTCCCACTCATTGTTTGCGGCCATGACTTCAGGCGTCAATATGGTCTATCACGCGGCAGGTTGGCTTGAAGGTGGCTTATGTGCTTCATATGAAAAGTTCATCATGGACTGCGAGCAACTACAGCAGATGATAGCTTACATGGGGCCTGTGAAATGGGATGAAGCTGAGCTTGGTTTTGATGCCATGAAAGAAGTAGGCCATGGCGGGCATTTCTTTGGCATTCAACATACACAAGACCGATATGAAACTGCCTTTTACAATCCTTTCTTATCCGACTGGTCAAACTTTGAAAACTGGGAAGACCGTGGCGCAGAGCTAACAGTTTCTCGTGCAAACAAAGTATGGAAGCAAATTCTAGCAGAGTTCGAAGCCCCGCCAATGGATGAAGCCATTCGTGAGGAGCTTGAGGCATTCGTCATAAAACGAAAAGAAGAAGGCGGTGCACCGACTGATTTTTAAATCGTTCTTTATGGTTTCAGCGGAAAATCATGTTTGCAAAGGTAGATAAAACCCAACCATTCAATCTACTTATTTGAAGGCTTCCTAAACTTTTGCTTATGGGCACCATAACTAATGACTATTTGTACTAGTACTTAGTTTGTGCGACGATTCTTCTTGAAATATTTGTGGTTTAGGGAGGTCTAAAAGTGCGCAAACTTTGTACTGGTGCAGTCGGCACATTATTATTAGCTATGAGTTTTACAAACGTTGCATCTGCTCAAGAAGGCAATGTTCAAGCGGGTGCGGAAGTTTTTAAATCTTGCGCTGCTTGTCATATGGTGGGTGAGGGAGCAAAGAACCGAATCGGCCCTGTGTTAACAGGCGTAGTTGGGCGACCAGCTGGCTCTTTTGAAGGTTATAAATATGGTAGCGGATTAAAGGCTGCCAATCAAAAAGGCCTTGTCTGGAGCGAAGAAGAAATTGCCAAATGGCTCGTTAATCCTAAGAAATATATTCGTGGATATACGGGTGATAAAAAAGCAAAAGCAAAAATGTCCTTTAGGCTTAAAGATGAGCAAAAGCGACGCGATGTAATTGCATACCTTAAATCTTTGAGCGCAGGCCAAGCCGCCGATGTGAAAAATAACGATGTCAGCCATGGCGATACGCAGTTTAGCATGAGCATTGTAAATGATGCGCCTAAAGTTGATGACCCGACAGCAGGCATGGAGCGCGTTAGACAAGAGCTTGTCTTGCCACCATTCGTGCCAAAACATGATCAGGTTGCCAAAGGTGCGCCTAAGGTTGTTGAAGTAGAGCTTGTTGTTGAAGAAAAACAATGGGTTCTTGATGGCGATGGAACTGAGATTGTAGCGCTTACCTTCAATGGTTCAATTCCTGCACCTATGATTGTTGTGCATGAGGGGGACTATGTCGAATTAACCCTTAAAAACCCAGACACTAATTTGATGGAACACAACATCGACTTGCACGCTGTAACGGGTGCTTTAGGCGGTGCTGCGATTTCTACCATATCACCTGGTGAAGAAGCTGTTATCCGCTTCAAAGCAACTAAAACGGGCACATTCCTCTACCATTGTGCGCCAGAAGGGTCGATGACGCCTTATCACGTAACTCACGGTATGACAGGGGCAATCATGGTGCTGCCGCGTGATGGATTGAAAGATGATGAGGGTAAGTCTCTTACATATGATAAGATCTATTATGTGGGTGAGAATGACTTTTATGTACCGCGTGATGAAAATGGCGACTTCAAGAAATATACAGAGGCGGGTGAAGATCTTGCTGACTGGATTGAAGAAATGAAAACGCTCACACCTTCACATATTGTTTTTAATGGCCGTGTTGGCGCATTAACAGGCAAGGGTGCGATGACTGCCAAGGTTGGTGATAATGTCATGTTCGTTCACGTGCAAGGCAACCGGGATACACGTCCTCATCTTATTGGTGGGCATGGCGATTATGTTTGGGAAACGGGATCCTTTGCATCACCACCTTTGAAAGACTTAGAGACATGGTTTGTACGCGGTGATTCTGCGGGTGCAGCCATGTATAAATTCTTACAACCCGGTGTCTATGCTTATCTTAATCACAACCTAATTGAAGCGGTTGAGTTTGGCGCAGCTGCTCACGTGGTTGTTGAAGGTGAGTGGAATGATAACTTGCTGAAGCAGATGTATATCGGCCCAATCAAGTAAGCCCATGCGTCTAGCGTTACACAATATAGGTAAAGCATTACCGTTTATTCTGTTTCCATTATCCGTCGTAATTGCATTCAATGTATTTTACGACGGTGCGGATGCAAATGAGACTGGTTCAAGTGCATTGCCTGAATTTATAACCGTAAATACACAAACAGGCGCTGCGCTTACAATTGGTCGCTTTGAGATTACACAGGCGCAGTGGGGTGAGTGTGTATCTGCTGGACATTGTGAAAACGTGAAAAACTCAAATCCAGAGAAAACGGATCACCCTGTTACAAATGTAAATTGGTTTGATGTTCAAAATTATATTGCTTGGCTAGGAAGCGTATCGGGTAGGGAGTTTCGACTGCCAACCCAAGCTGAATGGTATGATATTTCAGCCGATCATAAGCCAATAAAACAACCAAAGTTATTTGACGACCCCAGAATGGCATGGGCTGCTGATTATGATATTACAGCAGAACCCAAAACCAGAATTACGCGAAACGCTGGCGGGTTTGGCGCTAATAATAATGGACTTTTTGATATAAAAGGAAACGTTTGGGAATGGACTGCGACCCAATGCGGTTCTCATGATGTCTTGTCCCTTGAAAACTGCCGCTCAGGCCGTATCGCGATGGGCGAGCATATTGCCGTCTTGAGTGAGTTTACTCGTAATCCAGGTAACGCCAGTTGTGGCGCAGGCATCCCGCCCGCAAACCTTGGCTTCAGATTAGTAATGAAAGAACTTTCATAAGTATTTTGAAAGTATGCGTTTTATATAAAACTTGCGTGTTAATCATCATAATCAGACGGCTTGGCCTTTACTAATCCCTTGATAAGCAAAGCTTGCAGAATATCTTCTGGGGTATCAGCAAGTGCAGCTTCAACAGCTTCATAAAGTAGGGGTGCTAAGTGTTCGTTGTCTTTTGATGTTATCAGCGGCAACCCTGGAGTTGGTTTTGAATTTCTAAGCACAACAACTTTTGAAACCGATTCTGGTTCGTAATGTTTTGCTAGTTCAAAAGAAACTGCATCAATCGCTGCAATGTTGGCGTCGCCATTTGCTACAGCAGAAACTGAGTTACGATGCGCCCCAGTGACGACGCGCTTTTCTTTTGCAATACTGTCTTCAGTTGGCTTGCCAGTAATCTCTGCAAAAACATGAAAGCCAGATTGTGAATCGTCACTGTTCAGGGCAATTTTTTCGACAAACTCAAAAGCTTGTGGTGATTCCAGATGGTCAAAATCATCATCGTCATGCCCGATATAAACCGAATTGTAATGCCCCGCAGGACAGTCAGGTAAATCATAATGAAACCGCGCAAAAGGCATGACTTGTTCTTTGAGATAATTTGCATAAGGCCAACCACAAGTCTGACCAATAACTAATTCTGGCTCACTCCAAAGTGCAGCAGGATGTGCATTGCGCTCAAGCCTAGGCGGAGAATGTATTTCTCTCTGGGTCAGTTGATTATGAATGTGCGACCAAAGCACATCAAGTGCATGAGCAGTTTCAGGCCAATCATACATGGAGAGAGTAGCAAGAGGTGTGGTCACGTTTATTTTCCGTTCTTATTATTTATTTTGCTAAAATAGATATGGTGTTTTTGAGCTGCCAAAACTAGGCGTTTTCTTACGCTAAAGCTTTGGCTATTCATACCGTTTAGTGTTGGGTTTTTACAAGAGGTGTTCTTTGGTTGATGAGTTAGGGGATATTTTAAAAAGGGTGTACTCAAAACAAAAAAAGGGCGCTGAAATTATTCAGCGCCCTTTAAATTTGATTATGTACAATTTGTAATTATGTACGCATACCAAGTGCTTTAAGCGTACTGATCGTTAAACCACCAGTTGGCAAACCTTTGTCCTGCTGGAACTTAAGAATTGCGTTCTGAGTAGCTGGGCCGTAATTACCATTTGGTACAGCGCCGCCAAGACCGTAACCTGCATTCACAAGTCTTTCTTGTAGCTCTTGAACAATCTGTGGTGTTGTGTTTGTTTCACAAAGAATTTCTCTCCACTCAACCACTTCCTTTGATACCAACTGACGCTTTTCAATAACTTGCGTTTTAGCAGGAATAGCAACTTGCTCGAAAGATGCAGGCGAAACCAATTCACGAATAGTAATTGTTTCATATTTCGCAGGGATTACTTTTTTGTTTGCTGTTGGAGGCGTCTTCATTACGCGCTTTTCACGAAGTTCGTATTCAGCAGGAATAACTTCTTCTGTTGTTTGTGGCGCTGTTTTTAAAACAGTTTTCTCAACTGTTGTGTATTCAGCAGGAATTTCCACCAAACACATGATCTCACCAGTAGCTTCATCGATTTTTTCGAATGGGCCACGACCTTTTTTCCACTCAACACGTGCAGGTGAAACAAGAACTTGCTCACTCACAGTTTCAAATGTTGCTGGAACAACTTTTTGAATTTTGCGTTCAGGTTGAACCAATACGCGAACCTGTTGAACTTCATACTCAGCAGGAATAATTTCTAGCTCGAAAGACTCTTCTTCAACAAGAACTTGCTTTTCTACGTCTTTATACTCAGCAGGAATTTCCTTTACTTCGTTAGATGCAGGTTGAACTACAACTTCTGAAGGTGCTGTTTGATACACTGCAGGAATAAGAACTTTAGCAAAGCACTGACCAGCCTGAGCATTTGCAGGAGGCAGTTGTTGTGCAGAAGCAGACCCTTGAGACATTGCGATAAAAGCCATAGTCGTAAGGATTGTAGTTCCTTTAACTAGAGTGCCTATTTTTTTAGTATAATTCATGTATGACATTTACTGTACTCCCCTGTCAGATTTGCGATCTAGCCAATTTAAAGTGTGACCACAGATTGAATTGGTACTTACGTAGCAGATTATTGACCCTGCGTTAAGCATTTATTTACTATTATGAAGATATGGTTAACGCATTACCATGGGTAAGTTAAATCACATTTTCGTGCCTGTTTAGGGTGTTTTTAATTGAGTTGATTTTCTTCGAGCGATTGATTCAGTCGAACCCTTTAAAAAATAAGTGTTTTTTATCAAGGCTCAAATAGATAAACGTATCTGCCTGCAAAGTTAACAGCATTAATCGTTCAATATTTTTATACGGTTTCCACGTTTTTGGAAGAGTATGAGCAGGAATAAGTACAATTCAATTGCAAGGTTTTTGAGGCTTCTTATTTTACTTATTATAATTAGTAAGCAGATTATCAGCCCATTCCTTAAGCAGACCTCGACAAATCCACACTTTAGTATTGTCGGTATTCAAAATTAAAAGAGAATGTAAATAATCAATTGATAAACCCACCAGCACGTAATGCTTGTGTGATATCAGCTTTCAAATCTTCAGGATCTTCAAGGCCGACATTAAGACGAACCAAAATACCATCACCCGTACCTTTGGCTATTTTGCGATCTGAAAGGTTTACTAAAACAGCAAGGCTTTCATATCCCGCCCAGGAGTAACCGCGGCCTATAAGGTTAAGTGCATCATAAAAGCGGGCTGCTTTTTCCATGTCATCCGTTTTTAGCGTGAAGCCAAAAAGTCCCGTTGAACCTGTGAAATCACGCTTCCATAAATCGTGTTGCGGGTGGGATGGTAGAGCAGGGTGGAGAACGGTTGCTATGGCTGGATGTTGTTCAAGCCACTTTGCCATCTCAATAGCATTCTTTTCATGTTCGCGAATACGAACGCCCATTGAGCGAATGCCGCGAAGTGTCAAATAAGTATCATCAGGACTAGCGCAACATCCAATAATGCCGTGGTGCTTATGTAGCTGCTCCCAGCAGCGTTCATTTGCAGAAACTGAGCCCAGTACAAGGTCAGAATGACCGGCTGGATATTTAGTAAGGGCATGAACAGCGATATCGACACCATAATCCATTGATTTAAGATACAAAGGTGTAGCCCACGTATTGTCGATCATAACAATGGCATTGCGCTCATGTGCTGCTTTGCAAATGGCAGGGATATCCTGAATTTCAAAAGTGTTTGAACCTGGAGACTCTGTAAAGATAACAGTTGTATTATCTTTGATGAGTTTTGATATGCCTGTGCCAATTAAAGGATCGTAATATTCAACGTCTACACCCATGCGTGTTAAAACATCATCACAAAACTCGCGCGTTGGACCATAACAACTATCAAGTATTAGAATATGATCACCGCTACTGACAAAGGCCAAAAGAGGAACTGTAATTGCAGCAAGTCCTGAGGGTACAAGTACCGTTCCTGCAGAGCCTTCCATTTCATCAATAACTTCACAAAGAGCATCGGTAGTTGGCGTGCCTCTCGTGCCATAAGTGTATTTCTGACCGCGCGTACGCATGGTCTCATAATCAGGATAAAGTACAGTAGAAGCGTGGACGACTGGCGGGTTCACAAAGCCATGATAATCTTCAGGGTGATTCCCTGAATGTGTCAGTTTAGTATCAACTTGATATGCTTTTACTGATTTATCGCCAGTTTTTTTGTCATTCATAATGAGATTCCAGATATTTTTACAGTATTTTGAATCATAACAAAAATCAGAAAAAGAAACCAATCGCAACGAAATCATTTACGAATGTTGATTTTAAAGGGATGTAACAGCAATTTTTCATACGATGATGAAAGCTTTTGAGCCATCACGTGCATATTTTGTTGTAATTGCAACTTTGTTCTTGACGTAAACGACACAATGCAATTTTATAGCTAAATTGGTTTTAAGGGAGAATTCCATTTTTGGAATGAGCTTTATAGGCTTAGAACGAAACCAAATATATCGGCCCAAAGCGAATTTCGCTGCGGGAGGAAACTAAATGGGTAACAGAAAAGGCTGTTTTCTATGAAAAAAACTATCGTATCTGCGCTTGGCGTAGTTGCTATGAGCGTATCTGCACTTAGTGCATCTGCTGCAACTCTTGATGATGTAAAAGCTAAAGGCTTTGTACAATGTGGCGTGAGCCAGGGTCTTCCTGGTTTCTCAAACCCAGATTCTGCTGGTAACTGGACAGGCATTGACGTTGATCTTTGTCGTGGTGTAGCTGCTGCTGTATTTGGTGACGCTGCTAAAGTTAAGTACACACCACTTTCAGCTAAAGAGCGTTTCACTGCACTTCAGTCTGGTGAAATTGATGTTCTTTCACGTAACACTACTTGGACAGCAACACGCGACACAACATTGGGTCTAAACTTCGCTGGCGTAAACTACTACGACGGTCAAGGCTTCATGGTTCGTAAAGATCTAGGCGTAAAGTCTGCTCTTGAGCTTTCAGGTGCTTCTGTATGTACAAACACTGGTACAACAACAGAGCTTAACGTTGCTGACTTCTTCACATCCAATAAGTTGGAATATGAAATTGTTGCATTCGAAAAAGCTGACGAAGTTGTAGCTGCATATGACGCTGGTCGTTGTGATGTTTACACAACCGACGCATCAGGCCTATATGCTCAGCGTCTAAAGCTTACAAACCCTGCTGACCACACAGTTCTTCCTGAGATCATCTCTAAAGAGCCTCTAGGTCCAGTTGTACGTCAAGGTGACGACCAGTGGTTCAACCTTGTTAAGTGGACACACTTTGCAATGGTAAACGCTGAAGAGCTTGGCATTACATCTGCAAATGCTGATGAAATGAAGGGTTCAGACAATCCTGCTATCAAGCGTGTTCTTGGTGTTGAAGGCGAATTCGGTGCAGCACTTGGTGTTGGCAACGATTGGGCATACAACATTATCAAGCAAGTTGGTAACTACGCGGAAACATTCAACCGCAATGTAGGTCCTGACACACCACTAGCGATCTCTCGCGGTACCAATGCACTTTGGTCAAAAGGTGGTCTACAGTACGCACCGCCAATCCGCTAAGGATTATACAAATACACAGGGCCAGTCATTTGACTGGCCCTGTTTTTTATATGCGGCGTTAGACCGTGATTACAAAACAATTTTTCACATACCATTGTAACGCACCGAAAGTGCAGTTCTGGATATGTAACAGGTGAGGGAATATGGCTGTAACCGATGCGCCTCAAGGCGGTACCGATATACAAGAGAAGCCTAAGGTAAAACTTCTAAACGACCCAAAATTCAGATCAATGGTTTTTCAGGCCTTATTGGTTGCTATACTAGCTTGGGTTGTATGGAGCATGATTAGTAATGCTGCTTCAAACCTTGAAAAAGCAGGCATTGCTTCTGGTTTTGGTTTTTTATCGACAGCATCTGGCTTTGGCCTGAATTTCTCACCGTTTATTGAATATACGTCAAGTTCGTCCTTCTTGCAGGTTTACTGGGTTGGATTACAGAATACTTTGGTACTCGCAGTAATCGGTGTTTTCTTTGCAACTCTTATTGGCTTCATAATGGGTGTTGCGCGTCTGTCTAATAACTGGGTTATTAGTAAAATCGCTTACTGGTATGTAGAAATCATGCGCAACATACCGCTGCTACTACAAATTTTCATTTGGTACAAAGGCGTACTTGCTACTTTGCCAAGTGCAAAACAATCAATGGATTTAGGCGCTTTTGGTTTCTTGAATACAAAAGGTTTATTCGCACCACAGTTTATATTCGGTGAAGGTTCTGGTGTAATGGGCTGGGCATTGTTAATTGCACTGGTAATTACGTTTGTAATCAAAGGTTGGGCCAAAAAGCGCCAGATTGCAACAGGTGAACGTTTTCCTGTTTTCTGGACAGGACTTGGTCTGATTATCGGTTTGCCGCTTCTGGCATATTTTATAATGGGTCAGCCGGTTTCAACTGAATATCCTACCTCTGGCAATTTTGGACCAAAGGGCGGTATGCGTGTTATTCCGGAGTTTATCGCTCTTATCCTTGCGCTTTCACTCTACACCGCAGCCTTTATCGCAGAGATTGTAAGAGCTGGTATTTTGGCGGTTAATAGAGGTCAAACAGAAGCATCTTATGCATTGGGCTTGCGTCCTGGACAGACCTTACGTCTAAACGTCATTCCGCAAGCATTGCGCGTGATTATTCCGCCACTAACAAGTCAGTATTTGAACCTAACCAAAAACTCGTCTCTAGCGGTTGCGATTGCATATCCAGATTTAACAGCTGTGTTTGCAGGTACTGCACTGAACCAAACAGGGCAGGCGGTTGAGATTATTGGTATGACCATGTTGACATATTTAGCAATCTCACTTGTGACATCCATGTTCATGAATTGGTATAACGCCAAAAACTCATTAACTGAGCGATAGGAGAGAGATTATGAATAATTCAGATAATATCAGCTTCGTTCGTAAAGAAATGGCACCAGAACTGGCGCCGCCAGTTAATGAAACTGGAATTGTGGGCTGGATGCGTAAGAATCTTTTTTCGAACATTCCCAATACAATCCTTACCTTGTTTGCAGTTTATATTTTATACCTAACCATTCCAGGCGTCATCCAATGGGTTTTCACAGACGCAGTTTGGTCAGGTGCTGACAGGCTAGCATGTGCAACAGTAGCCCAAGGCGGCGCGCTGCCCGCTGATTGGAAAGCAGCTTGTTGGCCATATGTTGGTGCGTATTTGAAGCTCTTCATCTATGGACGTTATCCTGATGCAGAACTATGGCGTGTAAACATCGTGCTGATCATGTTCTTTGCAGGACTTGTTCCACTGTTAATGCCAAACTTGCCGTTTAAACGTGAGAACTTGATTTTCATGCTTATTGTTTTCCCGGTTGCTTCATTTGTACTTCTTTCTGGTGGTAATCTTGGCCTAAACGGTTTTCTACTTCCAGATGCAATCATGGCGCCTTCGCCTTTGAAGTTTTGGCTAGATTTCTTAATCCTAACTTTAATTATATGCGCTGCAATTGGAGCATATATGAAGGCTACGGACACCGATCCTAAAGCTGCTGTTATGCTTACTGCAATCGGCATGGCTGTATTAGGTGCAATCCTTTTCATTATGTCAGTTGATTTCGGCCTTGAACCAGTTGAGACAGATCTCTGGGGTGGTTTTGTTATGACGCTGGTGATTGCGGTGACAGGTATTGTTGCGGCACTTCCATTAGGTATCTTACTAGCCCTTGGTCGTCGATCAAATATGCCAGCGGTAAGTCTCTTCTCCGTTATCTTCATTGAGTTCTGGCGCGGTATTCCACTTATTACAGTGCTCTTTATGTCATCAGTGATGTTGCCACTATTCTTGCCTGATGGCGTGACATTCGACAAATTGTTGCGCGCACTTATCGGCGTGGCGCTCTTTTCTTCTGCTTATATGGCTGAGGTTGTGCGTGGCGGTTTGCAGGCTTTACCAAAAGGCCAGTATGAAGGTGCGATGGCTGTTGGATTAAGTTATTGGCAGTCCATGCGTTTAATCATTATGCCGCAAGCATTGAAGATTGTTATTCCAGGCATCGTGAATACATTCATTGGTCTGTTTAAAGATACAACGCTTGTGTCAATCATTGGGCTTTTAGATTTCTTGGGCATGATCAATCTTTCTCACTCAGACTCAGTCTGGGCAACCCCCGTACAGGCGATGACGAGTTACGTCTTCTGCGCCTTTGTCTTTTTCCTCTTCTGTTTTGGAATGTCGAGATACTCGATTTTCATGGAAGACCGACTTAACACTTCTCACAGGTAGGTAGTATTTATTATGGCTGAAGCTGAAAAGAAAATATTAGAAGTTTCTGAAACCGATGTTGCCATCGAAATTAATGGCATGAATAAATGGTATGGTGACTTTCATGTTTTGAAAGATATCAATCTAAAAGTTATGCGCGGTGAGCGTATTGTGGTTGCTGGACCTTCTGGCTCTGGTAAATCAACGATGATCCGCTGTATCAACCGTTTGGAAGAGCATCAAAAGGGTGAAATTTTTGTCGATGGTATTGAGCTTACCAATGACTTGAAAAAGATCGACGAAGTGCGTCGCGAAGTAGGGATGGTGTTCCAACACTTCAATCTCTTCCCGCATCTTACAATTTTAGAAAATTGCACACTTGCTCCAATCTGGGTTCGCAAGACCCCAAAGAAAGAAGCAGAAGAAATCGCAATGCACTTCCTTGAGAAAGTAAAAATTCCTGAGCAAGCTTTAAAGTACCCAGGTCAACTTTCTGGTGGTCAACAGCAACGTGTGGCAATCGCGCGTTCACTCTGCATGAATCCACGCATCATGTTGTTTGATGAACCAACATCAGCGCTTGATCCTGAGATGATCAAGGAAGTGTTAGAAACCATGGTGAGCCTTGCTGAAGATGGCATGACGATGATTTGTGTAACCCACGAAATGGGCTTTGCACGTCAGGTCGCAAACCGTGTGATCTTCATGGACGAAGGTCAGATCGTTGAGCAAAACGAGCCAGAGGCGTTCTTTGATAATCCTCAGCACGAACGCACTAAACTCTTCTTAAGTCAGATTTTACACTAGACTTATGCGCAAACTCATTAAAAGTTTGGGGCTGTTAATTGCAGCCCCATTTTTTGTTGTAGTACTCTATTTACTTGCTGCGCTAATTGGTGGCCTAATACCTGTTGGTAGTAAGCAGTTTGATAAAGCTGTGGTCTCGGAAAACCATACGATTTATCTACTTTCAAATGCACTTCACGCTGATATAGCAATTCCAATTAACGCACTTTCTGTTTCTCAGTTTTCATTTTTGAAAGAAACGGGATTTCCAATAGATAACCCTAATTTACAATATTTTGTTGTCGGTTGGGGTAGCCAGGATTTTTATACAAGCACTGCGAATTACTCAGATATGAAACTGGACACAATCTGGCGTGCTGCAACGGGAGATAATTCAGTTATGCATGTCGCACCTGGTGGCGATATCCGTAAAGCAGAAGGTGCAATGAAAATTCCATTGAGCGAGCAAGGGTTTGCCTCAATGATGGATTTTATCATGGCCAGCTTTAAAACAAATGGTGAGGGGCGGCCAAAAATTCTATCTAATACAAGCTTTGGATTGGGTGACCTTTTCTATAAAGCTGAAGGTAGGTTTAACCTATTCAATCCATGTAATATTTGGGTCTCAAAAGCTCTCAGTGAGGCAGGGGTATCTAGTGGTTTATGGACACCTACAACTTATAGCTTGTACATTCATCATAAGCTGTATCACTAAGATAAAGACTTAAGGCTTCCACCGATAAATCCAGTCTTGTTGCTGAAGAAGTTTTTCGCCAGAGAGCGTGCCTAAAACAAAGTTTCTGCTCGCTGCCATTATGCCCGATAAATGATATATGCGGCCATTTCTATTAGCGGTTTTCATAATTTCACGAACCCGCGGTAGACGTGCCTTCTCAAACTTCTCTAGCGCTGTTTCAATGTCTTTTTCTGCTGATAAACCATAAGCTAATACATGGGCATCTTCGATTGCCTGAGCAGCGCCCTGGGCCGCAAAGGGAAGCATAGCGTGCGATGCGTCACCGATCGATGCAATGTTTCCATGTGCCATCTTATTTGGTAATGCCATTTCATATAAAGGCCAACCAGTCCATTCATTAGCTTTGAGGAATAAATCTGCAATTTCATCATCCCAGTCAAAAAACTTCTTTTGTAAAACCGAACCAAATATTTCAGCAAAATCATTGGCAGTTTTCTCTTGAGTAACTGCTATGACATTTAAAAACGTTTTTTTGCGCACTGGATAAGTAACCACATGTGCCTTAGCGCCTAACCAGGCCATTGTATTATTAAGGGCGGTATTATTGTCTATCATTTGTGCTGGAATAAGTGCGCGCCATGCTATTTTACCACTATAATTTGCTTCAGGTAAATCAAGCGAATTGGTTCTTATGTTTGAGTGAATACCATCTGCTGCAACGAGGATATCTGCAATAACTTCACTGATATCGTATTCTTTTTTTACCATAGCAGTTATGCCATTTGGGTGGGAAACTGCATCAACAATTTCACAGCCCATATTGATGGTGATCTCTGGGTGATTTTTGCATGCACTCAATAAAATATCTTGAAGGTCAGATCTGTGTATTACCAGATAAGGCGCTTCGTATTTGTCTTCAAACGCTATGCCGAGTGGTATGCTTGCAAGCTGCTTTCCTGATTTTGCATTCATCATCACAATAGAGTTTGGCGCGTCACTTGCTGAGCGTATTTCTTTACCAAGTCCTAAGCTATCAAAAACATGCAAGGCATTTGGAGATATTTGAATGCCTGCGCCAAGTTTGTCGAAGGTTATTGCGCGCTCATGAACTTCAACTCTATTCTTGTTTTTTGCAAGGCATAAGGCTGCTGTTAAACCTGCAATACCACCGCCGCTTATAATAATTTTACGGCGTGAGACAGCCACTTTATAAAACCTTAAGCTGCTTCATCGTTAAACGTACATCCAATTGGGCGAGTTTCATCATCTTTAAGGTCAGCAGCATGGCGATAAACAGTAGAGCAATAAGGACAAATAATTTCATTATCGCTACCCATGTCTAAAAATACATGAGGATGATCATAAGGAGCATTTGCACCACAGCACATGAATTCTTTAACACCAACTTCAATAACCTCGACGCCCTTGTCGTTTTGAAAATGTGCAACAGATGTTACGGCCATGATAATATCCTTATGTATTTGCTTTTATATATAATAGTCTTCTAAAAGATTGTTGAACTTATGCAAATAAAATAATTGAGACAATCTATGAAAATTGCCAAACTCCCCACTGCCGATATTGCTTATTTGGATGAAGGTGAGGGTGATGTGATCATTCTCATTCATGGATTCGCGTCAAATGCGAGTACTAATTGGGTTGGTCCAGGCTGGGTTCAGCTTTTGGGTGATAGTGGATATCGCGTAATAGCGCTTGATAATCGTGGCCATGGAGCCAGCCAGAAGTTCTATCAAGAAAAAGAATACCTACTTGAACATATGGCTGATGATGTGGTGGCCTTGCTAAAGCATTTAAACATTCAACAGGCCAATGTGATGGGGTATTCTATGGGGGCAAGAGTTTCTGCAACACTTGGCTCACGCAACCCTGAGCTTGTTAACAAGCTGATACTTGCAGGTAATGGCTATAATATGATTGAGGGAGGCTTTGATTCCTCTGAAATTTATAATGGGCTTATGGCTGATACAGATGGCGATGTTACCACCACAATTGGATCTGAATTTAGACTTTTTGCAAAAGCAACGGGCAGCGATCTTAAGGCACTGGCTAGCTGCATTATGGGTGGGCGTTCGTACATAAAAAAAGAACTCTTTGAAACACTCAAGCCTGAAACAATGGTCATTGTAGGTACAGAAGATACAGTTGCATTGAACGGTGAGAAGCTTAGTTCAATCATACCAAACAGCAGGTTTGAGCCAATCCCTAAACGCAATCATATGAATGCAGTAGGCGATAAAGTGTATAAACAAGCAGTCTTAGATTTCCTTGCGCAATAGCGACTGTTTACGATTGTTTACAAAAAGTGGCCTTGTGAACTCCTGTCGATGGCCTATATTTATAGTAGATGAGTAAAGGATTAAAAAATGACATCGCCAGAATTAAAACAGCATACAACTTCAAAAGTTGACCCTGTATGGGAGGCTCTTCGAAAAGAAGCTGAAGCCGTTGTTGAAAAAGAACCAATGATGTCTTCGTTCATTTATAATACAATTTTAAATCAGTCATCATTAGAAGACGCCGTTATTTACCGTATTGCAGAACGCCTTCATAATAGAGACTTCTCAGCGGATCTCGTACGCCAAAGCTTTCAACAAATGAAAGATCACTCGACCGAGTGGTCAGAGATATTGCGCACTGATATTGCAGCTGTTTATGACCGTGACCCAGCTTGCAGTCGATTTATTGAACCTATTTTATATTTCAAAGGGTTTCACGCTATCCAAACGCATCGTTTGGCACATTGGAATTTAAATAATGGAAGCAAAGATATCGCATTGTATTTGCAATCACGTTCTTCACAAGTATTCCAGACTGACATAAATCCAGCTGCTAAATTTGGTAAGGGGATATTCTTTGACCATGCAACAGGTATTGTGATTGGCGAAACGGCATCTATAGGTGATGATGTTTCAATTCTACACAGTGTTACATTAGGAGGCACAGGTAAAGAATGGGAAGATCGTCATCCTAAAATTGGCAATGGCGTTCTTTTGGGTGCAGGGGCAACTGTTTTAGGTAATATTGAGATTGGTCACTGTTCTAGGATTGCCGCAGGCTCTTTGGTTATAAAGCCAGTGCCTGAGAAGGTAACTGTAGCCGGTATTCCAGGTAAGGTCGTTGGCGTTGCAGGGTGTGCAGAGCCATCGCGCACAATGAACCAGATTTTAGCTGAAGATAAAAGTTAATCAGTTACCCACATTATACCTCTTTACACCACTCGTTGTGCTGTGCAAAAAAGCAATTTAATAAATTACATGCTGGAGGCTATCTCGTGACACCTGAAGAAATCAAAAAACTCGATGCTTATTTCAAATCTGTTTTTGGAAATGAGCAGCTAATGGTGAAGCCACGCCCAAAGAAAACTGACTCTTGTGAAGTTTATAAAGGCGAAGAATTTTTAGGTGTAATTTATCTTGATGAAGATGAAGGCGAGCGTTCTTTCAGCTTCTCAATGGCAATTTTAGATATCGACTTAGATACAGTCTAGTTTCTAATTACCAAGTTTATGCGTTGGACTAATAATCATCGATTTCGCAATCGCGCTGATTGATTGCTCAAGCTCAATCCAGTTTACTAGATGTTTTTGGTGAAACCGATACGTTAGCATCAGGTTTTTCCCAATATGAATGTCACGGATGCAAAAAGGCGTTGTGGAAGCAACTTCCCTCACGCATCGCGTTGCAAAAGGATAAGGGCTTGCTGCTGCATAGTATAAATCTTCATCAATATACCCACCTTTTGCACTCAATGCTTGCTTAATTAAGCCAGTATTGGTTGTTTGAGCTTGGCCTTCAAAAAATTGAGAATAGATAGGCGCAACCCTTCCTGACATATCAAAAGACATTGTACGTGGTTCAATTGATAAAAATACAAGGTTTTTATTATTCTCTGAATTATTAAAGTCATCCGATAAAGCATCTTGGTATCCAGATAATGAAGGCCAATGCATATACAATTCTAATTTATTCACTGCGCCAGTTGAGCGTTGAGAATAAAACCTCACTTTATTAGCAGGCACTTTTAGGTATTCATCCCCGACAACTATCTCTAATTGTTTTGTTGAAGAGGAATGTCCTGCTCTGGAAAGACTGTCACCAAAGAAGTGAGCAAGCACAGACATGATAAGTGCTATAACAAATAGGGCTATTGTCCAAAATATAATTTTATTTAGTATTTTTGAGCTTATATTTATTTTCTTCTTTTCATCATCCATACGAGATTTAGCAAGCTGTTCAATGTGCCCAGGCATTTTGCGTTTTAACGCCGCAGTACCATTTCTACCCACGATAGAAAGTGGATCCGAAAATTGGTTTGTTTGATTTGAAATGCTTTGCATTAATGCGCAATCTATAATTTATCGATACTAGTATGAACAAATGGCATGGTTATTGCTTCATTAACTTTATTATAGAGGCAAGCCAAATTTCTTGACTCCACACTCTAATAACATGGTAAATACAAAGTAA
Source organism: uncultured Rhizobiaceae bacterium (assembly GCA_964502215.1). GTDB lineage: Bacteria > Pseudomonadota > Alphaproteobacteria > Rhizobiales > Rhizobiaceae > JAALLB01. Next base: position 26,878 of record CAZCUN010000018.1, read on the forward strand.
ATTTATAGGTAATGAGTTAAATGTTAGCCGCTTTTGTAATTGTTTTTGGTTTTGTAACTGCTGGGTTCATCGCTACAGCATCTTCAATCTATCAAAGTTCAGATGGATCAATAGAATTATCGATGAGTTCACCCTTAAAAGCCATCAAAGGTTTTTTACTGTGTATGTTTGTTGGGCCTTATTTAATAATGAAAAACACCGCAGGCTTGTGGCTTGAAGAGCGTATCAGCGGAATGACTTTCTCTTTGTGCCTAATGATTTCTACAGTCTGGAGTTTTTGTATAGGAGTTGTATCCATTCAGGCGTTAGTAGGGCTAGGGCTTTTATAATTAGGAATGGTCAAATATGTCATTATATGAATTAGATGGTATTAAGCCACAATTACCTAGCGGGTTTTATTGGATAGCGCCAACTGCTGTTTTAGTTGGAAATATTAAAGTTGGCGAAGGCGTAGGCATTTGGTTCGGCAGTGTGCTTCGCGGTGATAATGAGCCAATAATTATTGGTAATAATACAAACATTCAAGAAAATTGCGTGATGCATACCGACCCTGGTTGCCCATTAACAATTGGTGAGGGATGTACAATTGGTCATAAGGCTATGCTGCATGGCTGCACGATTGGTGATAATTCTCTCATTGGCATGGGAGCTACGGTACTCAATGGTGCAGTAATTGGTAAAAACTGCCTTGTTGGTGCGGGTGCTTTGGTTCCAGAAGGAAAATCAATCCCAGATAATTCGCTAGTCGTAGGAATGCCTTGCAAAGTAATTCGTACATTAGACGACAATGCCGTACAGGGCTTAAAAGCATCAGCAATTCATTATGTAGAAAATGCAAAACGCTTTTCTTCAGGCTTGAAGCAGATATAAAAAAATGGCCGGTTTGTATAAATACAAACCGGCCAAATTGATCTGGTCTGGTGGGGACGGGGGTAGGTGGGGATCGACCAGATCAAAACTTAATTACCAACCCAAACTGTATTAATTTCTTAACTTCTGCTATCAACAATCTTTTTCCAGTGACCAGAGTACTTCGCTGATTGTCGCTTAAGGTATGTGTATTCTGTTTCGTTCCACTGCTTGATGTCTACATTCAGATTATCCAAAACGTAATCCGCGCGATCAGTCCTCACAGTAAGCACTGCATGGCCTTCACCGTTTGGCAGTAGAACAACTGTTATAAGTAAAGCTGATGCTGGCCATCCGCGCTGCATTAACATGTGACGTTTCATCAAGACATAGTCCTCACAATCACCGATGCTGCTTGGATAAACCCATAGTTCTTCAACACCAAAACCTTCAAGGTCAGTGACTGGCGCAATTGTGGAGTTTGAATAAGAATTGACTTCCACAAGGTCTTTCCAACGCTCTCTAGTAAGCTCTGGTGCATTGCTTTTAGTCGCCTTAATTCTGCAATCAGAAGAATATTGCTTGCAATATTCGTAATGTCCAATTGGTTGAGATGTTAGTCCCGCCAGTTGCATGTGAGCAGAATTTGTAGCTTGTACTATTTGTATTGATCCAACAGTCATAGCGACTGTAAGCAATAATGTTTGTTTTATTTTTTTAATCATTGTTTAGTTCCCCGTCTGAAAATAACTATGACAGGGAGGTGTTGAGATCAGAAAAAGAAATATCGTCGACTTTTCTGAAAGGTTTATTTGAATTTGAGGCAATTTTGATTCAAATTTAGATAAAATTTTATCTATTCTCAGTTTTTTAAAGCGGTTTTTGAATAAACGATATAAATATCAATGATTTAATGTTTTTAGATGAATCAGTTTGGAAGCTAAACTGAGCATATTTCGCGCGAAAATATAGAAGCTAGTTACCAAAAATATTATTTCTGGCAACGAAAAAAGATAAATAATAATCAGATTATCTGAAAAATACTGTTTTGAAGTGGTTTTTTATAGAGAGTTTAGTAAGTCTTACAGCTTAATTGGCTATAAAATCACGTAATGTATCGTGTGTTTGAAGTATAGCAAATTCAATCGCAATACCCTCATCAAAATGACGAACGACACGGCCGCGCATATTTCCAAGCCACATTAGTGTACCCAATGCAGGCCTAACACTCATTTCAATAGCAGCACCAGATAGTGACAAATCAAGAATACGTACGTCATAAGACCTGCCATCTTCCATTTTGATTTGTGTGATGTTTTGAGCTGGTGCAATACGTTCATGACGACGATCTTCAGGCAAGCTTAGTTCGTGTCTATTTGCAATCCAAGTAATTTTGGCAGCTAATTTATCTCGCTTATGAGATGTTGCGTTAACGCTCATTGCAAACCCGGCATTAAAAACGCGTAGAATTTTGCCCTCTAAACGACCAACATGATCTACATATGCTATGATACGTTCATCAATTCCGCCAACGTGGGGTGTCATTAATGTGGCAGTGCCTGCAGACATGCTTTGAATTTGGCAAGGAAATTCTCTTTTATCCTGCATCATAAAGCGACCGAATAACGTAACTTCAACACTTTGAAACTGCAATTCAGTTTCAGAAAATTCAAAAGCATTATTAGTTTGTGCGAAACCTACCATCTGAAAGCCACTTTAAAAGAGAAATACTACAAATTGCAGTATTGTCTGATTAAGTTAATGAAAGGTGAGTTTCTGAGTGTTTGTTGTAAAATAATAATACATTAGAGTTATAACTATAAAACCAGTATGAATTTTCTGATCTACATTAATTTAAGCCACCATCAAGGACAGTTAAATGACCAACACGGCGTGGTTTTTTATCTTCTACATTATTTGACGTTGGGAAAACTGGTGCCAATGTTGCGTTATTAAACAGTTGTTCCGCAGGAATATCTCTAACCGATTTTATACGATTGTTGATAATTGCATCAATTCCAACCCATGAAGGAACTGTAGAGGGGGCTGCTGCACCAAGAATTCTAACTGTTTGAGATGTACCATTAGAAAGCGGAAGTAAAATCGTCTCATATTCTAAAAATTGATTATTCTGTGTTTCTGCAAGATGAGCAATTACAACTGGCTTTGCATGTTCATAGACTTGTTTAACTGCATCAAAGATTTTGAGATTATCAGTTTCATCCCATAGCTCCAAATATCCAACGCTTTTTAACTCACGCCCATATGAACTGCATAATTTAGTGCCAGCAAGCCTGAAACTAATCGTTCTATAAAGATAATCCACCTCTAAGATGAAAGTATCTCCCAGTACATCACGAATGTCACTTGGTTCTATTTCTGTACGTTCAGGGGCAATTCGTGAACCTCTGAGATTGTTCCAATATGTAAAAATCTTTTTAGAAGTATTATGTCGCATTCTAATAGCAGCCTTATTTACTCAAAATGGCCATCTCATAAAAACGCTCATAATCTAGTGTCCAAGATTATAACAGTATGAAAGGACCGAACCCAATTGTGAGAGAGGTTGCAAATGCTATGCCAGTTCTAAATGTGTGAGCTGGGTATAAAATGCTTACGTACTTACAAACACTACAAGAAGGGGAGGCGTTAACCTTAACATAAGGTTAAGGTTGCTAAGCAGCTGAAGATATGTGATTTTAACTCAACTCTACGATAGTGTTTTATTAACGAGTTGTGCAATTAACTTATTAGGTCTGGGCTGAAACATTTATTTCAGTTGGGGATTGACCAGCAGCCCAAGGCTTTACGTCTTGGGCTTTTTTTTGTCTGAATTTCTGATAAGTTCCGTTAAAATAAGAAATAAGAGACAAACACTCATATGTATCCAACACATGATGATAATATTGAGCCGCAAAAGCAGCCGATATTCAACTTACATTTTATTATTCCAGTTTTAATAGGAGTAATGGCGTTAATTCATTTGTTGAGAATTTATGTTTTCTCAGAACAATTAAATTATCAAACAGTGGTTGAGTTGTCGTTCATTCCTGCTCGTTATTCGAATGAAAGCCTCGCGGCACTTTCTCCATTGGCTCAATATTGGTCTCCAATATCCTACGCATTCTTACATGCTGACTGGGCACATCTAATTATGAACTCGTTCTGGTTGCTAGCGTTTGGTGGTGTTACTGCAAGAAGACTGGGTGCAATCAAATTTATGATCTTATTTATTGTAGGAACAATTTGCGGCGCAGCACTGCATTACATATTTCATCTAAATGATATTTCACCAATGATTGGCGCATCAGCTTCTGTGTCTGCATGTATGGGTGCAGCAATGCGCTTGCCGTATTTTTCTGAAACAAATTTTAAGGGTGACATAAACAATATAAGAATCAGAACCTTGATCGAAGCACTGACAAACCGTCAAGCCATCACATTCATTGTAATTTGGTTTGCCGTAAATTTCTTATTTGGCACTGGCATTGTTGATGTAGTTGGCAACGGTAATCCAATTGCTTGGCAAGCACATATTGGTGGTTTTCTTGCAGGTCTATTTTTATTTGGATTTATAGATCGTTTTTTTTCTAAAGTTTGAAAAAGCGATCTAACTTTGACGAATAGCCTCTAAAAAACCTGTGTCTAATAGCGTTTCAAGCTCATGCTTGGTTTCTTGGTAACCCAACTTAATGGATTGCTCTGCTTTATGAAAATCAGTCAACCCAATCTCTGTTAGCTTTGGTCTGATTGTCACGTCTGGTGGATCACCTGCAAGTCGCGAGCGAATAATACGGTCTTGAATAATATTAAAAGCCTCAATCATAACTCCCGTTATGCCAAGCTTTTGTTTCTTTGAGCTTGCATTTGCTCCAAAAGTAAAAGGTAGCCAGCTTGATGGCACTTCTTCTAATGAATCAATGTTGTGATCATCCGCCTTTGGGTCAAATGAACTTGAACGCACAACGGATGAACGCGCAAATGTAAGACGATCAAGATTAACTGCCATAACTGATTTTTGTTCGAATGCTCTACAAGCAGAAACCGGCACAGGATTTACTAATGCTCCATCAACTAAAATTTTCCCCATGTGATGTACTGGGTGAAAAACGCCAGGAAGTGCATAAGAAGCTCTAATCGCAGGCGCAAGCGCACCGTTTTCTAGCCAAACTTCATGTCCTGTATCAATTTCAGTTGCAACTGCTACAAAAGGGCGGTCTAGATCTTCAATCAAGATGTCACCCAACTCTTCGTCGAGTCGCTCAGCAAGTTTATTGCCAGCAATAAAACCAGATTTTCCTAATGTGAAATCTATATAGCGTAAAATATTTCTGCGCGTGATTGATCTTGCGAACTCTTCAAGCTCGTCCAATTTTCCTGCCAAATAACACCCCCCAACAACAGCGCCAATTGAAGTTCCAGCAATCATTGAAATAGGGATGTTCGCTTCATCTAAGGCACGTAAAACACCAATGTGAGCCCAGCCTCGTGCAACACCACCCCCAAGAACAAGCGCAACACCTTCGCGTTCTTTTGTGTTTTCATCATTTTTTACAATTTGAAGGTCAGGAGATACGTTTGAAGTTGCACTGTCCGTTTTCGGTTTTTCAAGTGCTTTTCTAACTTCACTTTCATCGAAAAGCTTAGTCACTTGATTATCAAAAAGTTTATCATTTTTACTCATTTGATTGCCTTTTAGATATGCTTTTGTTTTTAGCAACTATCATGCCAGGGGGTGGGGCAGAACGAATCTTAAGCTTCAATAATAAACCTCAATAGTTAAAAGTCTGTTCTTAGGGTTTCGAGCAAACTAGTTTGTTAGTTGTGAGGTGAGGGCTAGTAAAACAACTAAGACCATTGAAATTGCCATAGAAAGATTTAATGCGCGTTGAATTTTCAAAGGCAGGTTCAGTTTTCTTAAAGTTGCTCCTGCATAAAGCCAGCCAAAGTGAATGGGTATCCAAATTGCATTCACCAAGAGAATTTTGATTAATATCATCTGCAAAAAGTGATCAGGCCAGAAGTTGAACGTCGTAAAAAAAGTTGCATTTACGGCGTAAGCTTTTGGATTAATTAATTGCAAGAGTAATGCATCATAAAACCCAGGAACGCGCTCGGCTTTAATAAATGCAATTTCACTTCCAGCAATCGCTATCTTGAACGCAAGATAAGAAAGATAGGCAAGGGATAGTATTAAAAGTATCTCAGGCAGATATTGAACGGAGAAGATTACTGTCTTCAGTCCAAAGATTACCGCAAGCCCCACTAAAATATTACCCAGCCACAATCCCCACAAAAACTTTAGGCCAGCACTAAAACCAAAACCAGAGCCAACACCAGCGATACTCAAGACACCGGGGCCAGGGGTTATGATCAATAAAACGATAGCGCCGATAAACTCCAGCATGGAGATCTATCCTTCAATGTGTTTCAAAACGGCTTTACCATCTTCAAGTTTAATCTGGCGATAAAAACAACTAAACTTACCCGTGTGACAAGCGCCTTCGCCTTGTAGGCGAACTTTCAAGATAATTGCGTCTTGATCACAGTCCGTCAGAATATCTTCGACAAACAAAATATTGCCAGATGTTTCACCCTTAAGCCAAAGTTCTTGACGTGATCTGCTCCAGAAGTGGGATTTACCAGTCTCAATAGTTTTGTGAAGCGCCTCAACGTTCATATGCGCAAGCATCAAGATTTCGCCTGTCACATGATCTTGTGCAACAGCAGTTACCAACCCATCTGCATTAAAGCGGGGGGCTAGAACAGAACCATTTTCAAGCTCTGCTTTATCATCAAGTTTAGGAAAGATAGAAGACATTTAAGGCCACCAGAATTTATACTAGTAGCCTTATCGTTTATTATTTACCCATACGCAACATAGTCAAGAAATTCTGTTGCTCAGCAGGGTTGTCATGAAATGCGCCAGTATAAGCAGTTGTCGTTGTTGTTGACCCATGCTTTTTGATACCACGCATCGACATACACATATGTTCAGCTTCAATCATCACAGCAACGCCGCGTGGCTCAAGCGCATCCGTGATGGTATGCGTAATTTGTGCCGTCATATTTTCCTGCGTTTGCATACGTTTTGCAAAGATATCAACTGTGCGGGCAACTTTAGAAAGTCCAAGTACGCGGCCATCTGGTAAATAAGCTACATGTGCTTTGCCAATAATAGGCACTAAGTGATGCTCACAATGAGAATGAAATGGAATGTCTTTAATAAGAACCATATCATCGTAGCCGCCAACTTCTTCAAAGGTGCGACCAAGAACATCTTCTGCGTCTAGGTCATAGCCACCGAAAAGTTCTAGATAGGCTTTTGCAACACGTTTTGGCGTATCAAGTAAGCCTTCACGTTCGATGTCTTCACCAACCCATTTCATCAATACACGGACAGCATCTTCTGCTTCTTCGCGTGAAGGGCGGTCTTCTTTCGCAAGAATTTTGCGAGTTTCTACTTTTTTAAGGCTTTCGAGAATTGCATCCATGCCAATTTCCTCTTTCGTCATTTGTTAAACTCCGCGTCATTCGATCTATTCGGACCAGTCGCAGCCTTTAACTCTAACTTCCCATTAGAGGGTGGGCTTTGTCCGGGTTCCGGGGCTTTCAAGAATTATTCTTGTCCGCACGGTGACCTGACAGTTTTTGATATAGAGTATTCTTACGAATGCTCAATAGTTTGTCGCATTTAAATTTTCACTTAATTGTCGACGAAATGTTACTAGACCCTTATATTGTGACATGAGTAAGACTTTAAACGTTATAATATGAACTCATACTGAATGAATTTGTGAACAAGTTATGTTGGATTCTGTATACAACACTAAAATCATTGAATACGCTGGCAATATCCAAAACATCGGTGAGCTAGAGGATGCGCATGCAAAGTCGCGTGTTCACTCCAAATTATGTGGCTCAACTGTCGATGTTTCCCTCAAGATGGACGGTAACATCGTTTCAGAATTTGCCCATAATGTAAAAGCTTGTGCATTAGGACAAGCCGCTTCATCGATTATGGCGCGTGTTATAGTGGGTTCCAGTGCAGAAGAACTGCGAACATTAAAAGAGACAATGTATAAAATGCTCAAGGAAGGTTGCGCAGCACCAACGGGTAAGTTTGAAGAGTTCAAGTTTCTAGAACCTGTCAAAGAATATAAAGCACGTCATGCCTCAACGCTATTGACGTTTGATGCTGTTATCAACTGCCTTGATGAAATTCAAGCTCATAAACAAGTAGCGCAATAATAATGTGCGCTGAATCAAACAATCACAAACAAGCGATAAGTGATTCAAAAGACTCAAAGAATTCGCAAAACCGCAATTGGCAAGGCGAGTGGAAAAAAACACCTGGCCGTATCATAGGCACAAGTTTAATCCGCTTTTATCAACTCACATTTTCAAGCATGGTAGGGTATGGATGCAGACATTTACCAACATGCTCCGAGTATGGTTATGAGGCAATTGCAAGATATGGATTGTTAAAGGGAAGCTGGCTCACATTAAAACGAGTTGTAAAATGCGGCCCTTGGGGTACAAGCGGACATGATCCAGTAATTCCGCTTGAGAAGAAAAATAATGAAACATAATCCAGCAGCCATTGTTCAAATTACTAGAGGCGATTTCGTTGAAAGCACGCATGAAGTTGATGTGATTGTTGCCGATAGTTCTGGTAAAATAATCTCAACATATGGCGATACAGAGATTGAGATTTTTCCACGTTCAGCGAATAAATCTTTGCATGCGTTACCATTAGTAGAGTCAGGTGCAGCAGATGCGTTTGGGTTTGAAGATAAACACCTCGCCTTAGCTTGCTCATCGCATAACGCCCAACCGATGCATGTTAACGCAGCTTGTGAAATGTTGCATAAAGCAGGTCTGGATGGTTCGTGTTTAGAGTGCGGGGCGCAATTGCCAAAACGGCCGCAAGATCAAGCTCAACTGGTGCGCGATGGCGTTGAGATAAAAGCCATTCACAATAATTGCTCAGGTAAGCACTCTGGTTTCCTAGCTTTTGCTAAACATACAGGACTAGAAACAAAGGGCTACATCAACTTTGACCACCCCGTACAAAAAGAAATCGCAGGCGTTCTGGAAAACGTAACAGGAGCAAAGCATAGCAAAGATAATTACGGTATTGATGGCTGCTCTATTCCAACTTTTAAAATTCCAATGCAAAATCTTGCAATCGCCTATGCTAAATTTGGCGTAGGCGAAGATGCTTCATCAAGCCGCTCAAAAGCAATGTTGCGCTTGCGTGATGCCTGTTTTGCTCATCCTGAAATGGTGGCGGGTGATGAACGTGTTTGCACAAGGTTGATGCAAACGCTTGGCAATCGTGCCTTTGTTAAAGTAGGTGCTGAAGGCGTTTATACGATGGCCTTGCCTGAACTTGGATTTGGCGTTGCAATGAAAGCGCGTGATGGCAACTTCAGAGCCGTAGAAGTTGCTGTTTCTCAACTTGCAAGCGAGCTGCTAGAGCTGGATGAAGGTGATGTCGAAAAAATGAAGTCACTTACAAACCCAGTCCTTAAAAACTGGAACGGTATTGAAGTAGGAAGCGCCAGACTGGCAAAATAATGGCATTATTAAAGACACTTATTAAATCGCGATACCTCGTATGGTTTATTCTAGCAATTCCAGCTTTGGAATATGTCCATGAATTGCTTTATCCAACGCGGCATTATCCAGAAAGCATGCAACGTTCTGGCGAGCTTTCCATGCAGATATTAGTCTTCACATTGTGCATCACACCTTTAACACTTGTCTTACGTTATGCAGAATGGGGCAAGACTGTTGCGCGTTGGTTGCTAAAAAACAGACGCTACTTTGGCATCGCAGGCTTTGGCTATGCGGTTATTCATACGATTTTATATGTCAGACAAACTTTTGATATAGAACTCATCTGGCTGGAGGCGTTAGAATGGCCTTTAGGAACAGGCTGGATATGCGTTTTGATATTGCTGCCATTGGCACTGACTTCAAATCAGACTTCAATCAACGCAATGGGTAAAGCATGGAAGTGGACACAGCGTCTTTCTTATATTGCAATCATTGCAGGCTTTGCCCATTGGCTCTTGCTTGATTTCTTCATTGATAACGCAATGATGTGGATCATTCCTTTAGTCATCGCAAAGCTGGTGCATTTGGGCTTTCGCCTGTATAGCAAGTTTAAGAGCAGAGCATCCAAGGCACAATTTTCATGAATTACCGTCATATCTACCACGCAGGCAATTTTGCGGACGTGGTAAAACATATTATTCTAAGCCGCGTTATTCTTTACATGCAACGCAAGGAAAAAGCTTTCCGTGTTTTAGACACCCATGCGGGGCTTGGGCTTTATGATCTATCTTCAGAAGAAGCACAAAAAACAGGCGAATGGAACGGCGGCATTGGTTTGCTTTTACAAGCTTCAGAAAAAGCACCAAGAGATGTAAAGCCACTCATTGAACCTTATCTTAATGCAGTGCGCGCCTTTAATTTTGAAGGTGAAGTGAAACAATATCCAGGTTCACCAAAAATAGTGCGTGAACTGTTACGCAATCAAGATCGCCTTACAGCACTTGAATTACATCAAGAAGATTTTGAAACACTACAAATGCATTTTGAGGGAGACTATCAAGCGCGCATCACCCATCTTGATGGTTGGTTGGGTTTAAAATCTCACATGCCACCTAAGGAAAGACGCGGCATCACGCTTGTTGATCCTCCTTTTGAAAAGTTTCACGAATTTTTCAACCACTTAAAAGGCATGAAAGAGGCAAATGCCAGATTTTCAGGTGGAATACATATGATGTGGTATCCGATCAAAAACCGTCAGGCCTGCGATGAGTTTCGCGCAGAACTGCATGCTTCAAAGATACCAGCCATACTGGATGTAAGCCTTGAAATCCGCCCACAAAAGGGCAGGGTAAACACCTTCGACGGCACAGGCCTTGCAATCGTCAATCCACCATTCGCACTAGAAAAAGAGCTAAAACTAATTTTGCCATGGCTCAAAAATGTCTTGGAAGAAAACAAAGGCTCAGGGCAATATAAGATTAATTGGATACGCCCAGCGCCATAAAATCCATTAGGATTTATTGGGTATTGCGAGCCTGCTGCAAATCACCTACATCTTCATAAATAACATAACATCAACCACCCGCGTTCGTTTGCGGGACTGGACAAAAAGGATACCGCCCACATGGCACAAATCTCCCTTACATTTCCTGATGGCTCAAAACGTGAGTTTGAAGCTGGCGTTACTGGCCTTGAAGTTGCTGAATCGATTGCAAAGTCATTGGCTAAAAAATCCGTTGCTTATGCGCTTGATGGCGAGTTGCGCGACTTATCTGATCCGATTGAAGCAGATGGCGCATTAGAGCTTGTTTCTCGTGCTGATGATCAAGCGCTAGAACTCATTCGTCATGATTGTGCGCATGTGCTTGCTGAAGCGGTGCAAGAAATTTGGCCTGGCACACAAGTTACCATTGGGCCTGTCATTGAAAACGGTTTCTACTACGATTTTGCCAAGGATGAACCTTTCACGCCGGATGATCTTCCCGTCATTGAAAAGAAAATGCGTCAAATCATTGAACGCAATGACAAGTTCACCAAGGAAGAGTGGTCTCGCGATGAGGCAAAGAAATATTTTGCTGACAAAGGCGAAGATTATAAAGTTGAACTGATTGATGCAATTCCTGACGATCAAACGCTTAAAATCTACAAGCAAGGCGATTGGCTAGACCTTTGTCGTGGCCCTCACATGCGCTCGACCAAAGATATTGGAACTGCGTTCAAACTGATGAGCGTTGCCGGTGCTTATTGGCGCGGTGATTCAAACAACACGATGCTCACCAGAATTTACGGCACTGCTTGGCGTGATGAAAAAGAACTAAAGCAATATATGTTTATGCGTGAGGAAGCTGAAAAACGCGACCACCGTAAACTAGGCCGCGAGATGGACTTATTCCACTTTCAAGAAGAAGGCCCAGGCGTTGTCTTCTGGCACGGCAAGGGCTGGAGAGTATTCCAATCCTTAGTCAATTACATGCGCCGCCGCCTAGAAGGCACATATGAAGAAGTCAACGCACCGCAGATTTTGGATAAATCGCTTTGGGAAACTTCAGGCCACTGGGGCTGGTATAATGAAAACATGTTCGCAGTTAAATCTGCACATGCATTCGTCAATGAAGAAGATGAAGAAGCCGACCACCGCGTCTTTGCTATTAAACCAATGAATTGCCCTGGTCATGTGCAAATTTTCAAGCACGGCCTTCGCTCATACCGCGAAATGCCCGTTCGTTTGGCAGAGTTTGGCAATGTCCACCGCTACGAGCCATCTGGTGCACTGCATGGGCTAATGCGTGTGCGCGGCTTCACGCAAGATGATGCGCATGTCTTTTGTACCGAAGAGCAAATGCGCGATGAATGTCTGCGCATCAACGATCTGATTTTATCGGTCTACAAAGACTTCGGCTTTGAAGAAATGTCCGTACTGCTTTCTACACGCCCAGAAAAGCGTGTAGGCGATGATGAAAGTTGGGATCATGCAGAAGCAATTATGACTGATGTTCTCAAAACAATCGAAGAACAATCAGGCGGCAAAATCAAAACAGGCATCAACGAAGGCGAGGGCGCTTTTTATGGCCCTAAGTTTGAGTACACTCTGAAAGACGCGATTGGGCGAACTTGGCAGTGTGGCACAACGCAAGTTGACTTCAACCTACCAGAACGTTTTGGCGCTTTTTATATCGATAGCGATAGCAACAAGAAACAACCCGTCATGATCCACCGCGCAATCTGTGGTTCAATGGAGCGTTTTCTTGGTATCTTAATCGAAAACTTCGCAGGGCACTTCCCGCTTTGGATGGCGCCTGAGCAGGTTGTCGTTGCAACAATTACAGGTGAGGTCGATGCTTATGCAGAAGAAGTTGTTGCCAAACTCAAAAAAGCTGGCCTTCATGCAAAAGTTGATACGCGTAACGAAAAGATAAACTACAAAGTGCGCGAGCATTCCTTAGCCAAAGTGCCAGTCATTATGGTCTGCGGCATGCGAGAAGCAGAAGAAAACAGCGTAAACATCCGTCGCCTTGGCTCTAAAAACCAAACGTCGATGACGCTGGATGACGCGATTGCAAGCTTGGTTGAAGAAGCAACACCGCCAGATTTGCGTGATTAAGTTTTACCGTAAGCAAGTTGAACAACTTGCTTACGTTCACTTCTTTCCGAATAATTTCATGATGAAATTTGTGTGGTCTGTATTGGGTAAGTTTGTTTTGCCAGAAAAGCCGTAAAGCGCACGTTTAAATGTTCCAATATATAATCCAAACATCATGATTATGCGCCAAAATGAAAAGCATATTATATTAATTGATAGAAATACTATTAAGAGTGAGATAGGGGTATGCAATATTCCATATGACCCGTGAATCAAAGAATGCACTATTTGAGATTGTATAATAAAGTATCCAGTCACAAATAATGCGACAATAGAGAATATTGCGTATAAAAACGCGTTTATAAGCATTTTATTCGATGCACCTAAGTTACCTAAGCCATACCCGATGTGCCAGATTGTAATAGGGCTGAAGCCTTTCACAATTGTTGAGAATGATTTAGCAAAACTAAATTTATCGTCTAATGCACTGATTTTCTGAACTCCTGCTATCATATTATTTATAATTGCTTGAGCTGCTTTAGCTTCCGTGTGATTTATAAGATTAGGCGCTCTATCTTCTCTAGTATCAATAAGGATTTCCAAATCCGGCCAAGAATGAATCAGAAACTGTTTTTGCATCCCGCGCCCGGAAGATAGTCGAACGACACCTTTATTCGTTTGTCCATAATCGTAATAATGTTCATCAAGGTTCTTCATTGGTGCATACCAAATATTAAATTGCCATTCAAGATTATGTGCGCGCATGTCTTGAGTTTGCCAAAATTCGAAACGCCTTTTGCGCGCCATCCCCTGCTGACGGCCAATTTTAGCCATTTCTTTATAGTCTTTGGATAGAATCAATTGATTTATCCAATATTCGTCAAATTCATCTTGATTTACCAGTTTGGCATCTAACTCAGTATAGATTTTAGAAACTAGTTGTTTGATATCAATCGAATGCTTAATCCTTATGGATTCTTCATTGAACCCGTCTAACATATTTTGCAAGTTAGATGATTTTGCTTTTATTGAATCATCTGGATCATATTCAATTTCATCAACAGTAGTATTTTTGACTAAAGCAACATAATTTTCGAAGACTTTTGCATATTCTTCATTACCAAAATGGCGTAGTCCATCTATGACTTCTTTATGAAAACTGAATGCAGTTTCTTTTTTGGAGGTGTTATATAGTTCAACCAAATCAAAAAAAATAAAAGCATTTGATAATTGAAAGCCATCGAATGAAGCTAAACTTGCATAAGGTAATTTAAGTTTTTCAGAAATTTTATTATCTTTGAGAAAAATAGCATTAGCATCTGCTATTTTAAAGATATCAGAGTTTACGACGGTTCTGTCATTAGTAGGGTTTTCGCGAAGTATAAGCATGTAGTTATCTATATATTACTATACGTAACAATCAATACAATATGCTATCGTATAAGTGAGTTGACCTCTTTATAGTCTAACATAAACTGAAATAAATGATTTTATGAAGAGTTCTTTTGATGGTTCCAACTAAATTTTTAGCTGTCGTAATAATTGTTTTTTGTCAAGGGTTTACAAATTTAGCCCGCGCCTGCGAGGTGGCGCTTGCTCTTACCGTAGATATTTCTGGCTCTGTAGACCGTGATGAATACGCGCTGCAAATGAATGGCCTTGCAGGTGCTTTGCGTGATCCGACTGTCTCGGAAGCGCTGGTGACCCGCAAAGCAAATCTTATGCTCGTTCAGTGGACAGGGACTTCAAGACAAGTCGTGTCGATACCTTGGCGTCAAATTAAAGATTATGATGATGTTGAAGCCATGGCAGAAGCGGTTGAAAAAGCACCGCGTGAATGGCGCAATTTTTCAACCGCAATTGGAGATGCGCTTACTTTCACCTCAGCGCAATTTTCCAAAGTCAAAGATTGCAAGCGTAAGGTGATTGACGTTTCAGGCGATGGTTACTCAAACGAAGGTGTTGAACCGCTTGCAATACGAAAGCACTTGGTTGATGACGGCTTCACAATTAATGGTCTTGCGATTGAAGGATCTGCTGACAATCTTACAAGCTATTACCGCGACCATGTTATTGCTGGCAACGGTTCGTTTGTGATGACGGCAAACACCTTTGATGAATACCCAAAGCGCATCAAGCAAAAGCTTTTTCGCGAAGTTACAAATCAAGTTGCTGCATTAGAAGAAACGCTTAAGCGATTCTAATGACTCAGTTTTTCTTGAATTTCTAATTCAGAGCTTTAAGCTTAAACTCTGTCATGAGAGAGGTTCATATGGAATTTGATTACGTAATTGTAGGCGGAGGCTCTGCTGGATCAACCCTTGCTTCAAGATTAAGCGAAGATCCCAATGTAAGCGTATGTCTGTTGGAGGCTGGCGGTGAGGGCAAAGATATCTTTGTACGCATTCCTGCTGCAATAGTTGCCATGCTCCCAGGCCGCCCCAAAATTAATAACTGGGCGTTTGAAACTGAGCCGCAAAAAGGCCTGAATGGTCGTAAGGGCTATCAACCGCGTGGCAAGGCATTAGGTGGATCAAGCGCCATCAATGCAATGTTATATATCAGAGGCCATAAGAAAGACTATGACGGCTGGGCTGACAAAGGTTGTGATGGTTGGACATGGAATGATGTACTTCCTTATTTCAAAAAATCTGAAAACAATCAACGTGGCGGCGATGAAACACAGGGCAGCAATGGCCCACTAATGGTTTGCGACCAACAAGCACCGCGACCAATTACAGATGCATTTGTCAAAGCAGGTGAAGCGATGCAGATTAAACATCGCGAGAATTTTAATGCAGGTGAAACAGAAGGTATTGGCAAATATCAGGTTACGCATTTTTATGATGAAAAGCGTAAAGGTGAGCGCTGCTCTGCTGCGGCTGCATATTTGCACCCTGTTATGGATCGAGACAATCTCACCGTAATAACAAGGGCACATGCAACGAAGATCAATTTTGAGGGTAAGCGTGCAACAGGCGTATCTTACCAAAAGAAACGTCAAGATAATGTGGTAAATGCAAAACGCGAAGTAATCCTGTGTGGTGGAGCGTTTAATTCACCACAATTGCTGCAACTTTCAGGAGTGGGAAGACGCGAGGATATTGAACCACACGGCATTAAAATGGTGCATGAACTCAAAGGTGTCGGGCAAAACTTGCAAGACCATATTGATTTCACGCTTGCCTACACAACCAAAGATAAAGACAACATGGGGCTAGGCCTTGTTGGTATTGCTGGGGTTTTCAAGGGTATATTTCAATGGGCAAAGGATGGTACAGGAAAACTTGCTTCGCCGATGGCAGAAGGGGCTGCATTCTTAAAAACCAGCCCATCTTTAGAGCGTCCTAATATACAGTTGCACTTCGTTATTGGTATTGTGGATGATCACGCTCGTAAACTTCATTTCGATTATGGCTATAGCTGTCACATTTGTGTGCTTCACCCAAAATCGCGTGGGCAGGTAACATTATCAAGTAGCGACCCAATGGCAGCGCCAAAAATTGATCCTAATTTTTTTGATGCAGAAGAAGACTTAGAAGTGCTACTCAAAGGTACAAAGTTGACGCGTGAGTTGATGAATACTTCTCCACTCAAAGAATATCGGGATAAGGAGCTTTTCATCGAAGGTGAACCAAATGAAGAAGCACTAAAACAGCATATCAGAAATCGCTCGGATACGGTCTATCACCCAATCGGCACTTGCAAGATGGGAATTGATGATATGGCTGTGGTAAATCCAGAACTAAAAATTCATGGTCTTGAAGGCATTCGCGTTGTCGATGCCTCTATCATGCCAGATGTTATTGGTGGGAATACAAACGCACCCACAATTATGATTGCCGAAAAGGCGGCTGATATGATCAAAGCTGACCATTAAGATTTTGAAATAAGCTCAGCTTTCTTGACCAACATTTCAGCTTGGCGCACATTAGCGTAATCAATCATACGCCCTTCGAAGGTGACAGCGCCTCTACCTTCTTTTGCACCTTCTGCCATGGCTTTTAGAATACCTTTGGCGCGTTTGATCTCGTCTTCCGACGGCCCCATAATTTCGTTGGCAAGATCTATTTGTGAGGGGTGGATTGCCCATTTACCTTCGCAGCCCAATGCTTTTGCGCGCTTGGTAGATGCAATGAAGCCATCAGCGTCTGAATAATCGCCAAAGGCTGAATCAATCGGACGAAGTCCATTTGCGCGCGCTGCAACAACGAGAGTAGAAAGCGCATGATGGTGAATGTCGCTGATATAGGTTTGCCGTGTACCATGCCCATCAGCATTGCCAAGAACCGCATAATCATTATTCACACCGCCTATGTGTGTTGTATGCGCATGAAGAGAAGCGCCATAGTCTCCCGCTCCAAAATGAAGCGATTCTACACGGTCGCTGGCTTTGGCAATTTCGCCAATATTTTGCATGCCCAATGCTGACTCAATCATGACTTCAAGCCCGATACGGTTTTTAAAACCCATGGCTGTCTCAATCTGAGTGAGCAACATATCAACCGCATAAACATCGCTTGCAGTGCCAACTTTAGGCACAAGTAGAAGATCAAGCTTTGCACCACAGCCTTCAACTACATCTATGATGTCACGGTACATGTAATGCGTATCCAGCCCATTGATGCGAACAGATATGGATTTACCTCCCCAATCAATGTCGTTTACGGCCTCAATCACTTGTGCACGCGCTTTGGGTTTATCATCGGGTGCTACCGCATCTTCAAGGTCGAGAAAGACAATATCGGCATTTGAATTGGCGGCCTTTTCAAACATTCGAGTTTGAATGCCTGGAACAGCAAGCTGACTGCGATTATTCCGAACCGGGATATCTCTTGGTATGGTAAAGCTCATATTTTCCCCAATGGTATTTTTCTGCTTTGAATAAGGCCTATACAGTTTTTGAACCTAATTTGGCGCCATAACCTCAACATCTTTATTAAAACCAGAGCGAACCTTAAAATCTTGGCTGTAAACTTTTTCATCATGTTTGGCTATTGCCGTGTAACTACCTTCTGATAATACCATCGATGGAAATGTACTATTACTTTCTTTGATAATTTCCCCGCCATCTGTCAAAATTGACCAGGCAGTATCAGCGACTGCATCACCCCCTGTTATTCGAACTAATCTGAAAGATATAATAGCCGCTCTGTGTTCAAGTTTAGCCTCAGTTAACTTGCCAGATTGAACTCTCAAATCAGCTCTTACAGTTGCGTTTAGTTTTCCAAAGGTAGAAACGACATGATAAGTGCCTACTGGTAATGTTGTTACTTCATCTGCTTTGATACTTTTTGCAATCAATTTTCTAGATCCGTTATTATCAATTTTTGTTTGATAAACATCAAATCGCAACATGCGCTGTGGGATTCGTACATTTCCTGTAGCTGTTGCTTTAAGCTTTAATCCGCCAGCATTAAGATTAATCTCTTCACGAACAGCTTCAGTGCCAATTGATATTTTCTTGATAACACCCGCATAGCCATATGAGGCGTGTACGACATATTCCCCAGGCTCAATATTAAATGCTTTTGAGCCACCCGTAGAATAGGCTAATTGCTCAATATTATCTGGGTTCGCAGTATCTAATGGAAAAATTCGCCATTCCAACCCGTCTCGGATAATAGGGCCGTTCTCGCTTAACTTAGCTTCAAGTAAAATTCTTTGTGTATTAACACTTGATGTAGATTGAGCGTTTGCAACTACACTGTAAAGCAATCCTGCAGCAATTATAATATTTGTAAAAAAAAATAGTCTCATCTGAAATTTTCTCCGCAAAACAATGGAAAGCGTAAATTTGCTTTCTTTTCAAGGTGTCAGATTGATTTAATGTAAAAAATGCTTACTTGCTTGTTTAGATACCATCAAATGAAAGCCAATTTATGTTTTATGTTCCAGAAAACCGTGACTCTAGCCTTAAATATGATCCTATAAAGGCGATCGTAGGACCGCGTCCAATTGGTTGGATATCAACGCTTTCTAAAAATGGAATAGCAAATCTGGCGCCTTATAGTTTTTTTAATGCAGTAGGCGGGATGCCACCAATGCTGATGTTTGCTTCTGAAGGGTATAAAGATAGTGCGCGAAATGCAGCCGATACGGGCGAGTTTGTATTTAATTATGCTAGCAAGCATCTTTCACAAGAAATGAATAACTCAAGTTCTAACGCGCCAGCGGGGGTTAGTGAATTTGAACATTACAATATTGAGCAGGCTGAAAGTAAAATTATAGCTCCACCTCGCGTGGCTCAAGCGCATGCATCGATGGAATGTAAAGTAACTAGTGTGGTTGAGACAAACGACGTTGAGGGTAATCTTACTGGTGCAGTCATTATTATTGGCCAAGTTGTTGGGGTGCATATTAAGGATGAAGTTTTACGCGATGGTCGTTTCGATGTGAACTTGGCAGAGCCAATAAGTCGACTAGGCTATATGGACTTTGGTTTAACTCATGATCTGCATGAGATGTTGCGCCCAGATTTTAAGGCTTGAAAACCGCAAACCTTAACAAAACATTTTTTTTCATAGTGAACCGATCGTTAATTATTAAGTGCTAAAAGTAACTCTAAGAGTAATGTCCTGGTTAGTTGTGGGCTGGAGTTAGTATGGTAATTGAGTGGTTTTTAGAGTGGGTTGAAACGGCATCTGTAGCAAAAAGAACAGAGGCTGCATCCGCACTTGCTAGAGCTTATCTGAGGAATGATATATCTGAAGATGAACGAGAGGATGTTGAGGCGGCGCTTACAACTTTGTTGGAAGATCCTGCACCATCCGTGCGTTTTGCACTTGCGGAGGCATTCGGCGCCCGCAAACAAGCCCCAAGACATATTATGTCTGCACTGGCTGCGGATACGCTAGACGTTTCGATAATTACACTTTCTCAATCACCTGTACTTCACGATACAGAGCTGGTTGAATTTATTGAGACATCTGAAGTTGAAAATCAAATCGCAATTGCATGTCGACCTTGGATGAGCCAAAGCGTTGCTACAAGTCTTTGTAATAATGGTAATCACGAGGCTTGCATGGCTCTGTTGATGAACCCAGCAGCAGAACTCACGCAAGAAAACTTACACACAATTGCTCAACGTCAAGGCACAATCACGGATGTTCGTGTTATTTTGTTAGAACGCGAAGATTTAGCAGCAGAAACGCGCTTAATCCTCATTGGAAAGCTTGGTGAAGCTTTGTCAAAAATGGTTTCAAATAAAGGCTGGATGAAAGAATATCGTGCAAATAAAGTTGTTGATGAAGCCTATGATAAAGCCTCTATTGAATTTGTAGGAAAGTCCACGGACGAGGATGTAGTTCATCTTGTGCGTAATATGATTGAAAGCGGAAGAATAACGGTAAGTTATCTGCTGCGTGCTGTTTGTATGGGAAATATTACACTTGTTGCGCATGCATTTGCCGAGTTAAGTGGTGTGAGATTCTCACGCGTTGAGGCTATTCTAACAAAAGATAGAAAGTCTGCATTTAAAGCGCTGTATGATAGAGCAGGTCTACCTGTTTCTGCATTCCTAATTTTCTATACAGCTATATCTACTTGGCGCAGATTACTTTCATCAAAAGAGAAAATAAAAGAAGCGCGTTTGCCTTATCTTGTTACGCGTGAGGTTTTGGAATCTTACACAGGGCAAAAAGACCATGTTGTAGACGACCTAATCTTGTTACTTCGTAAATTGTCGGCAGAGACAGCACGCGAAAGCTCAAAGTTTAAAGCAATAGAAATTGCAAGTCGTTCTGTAGATCTTACAACAGAAATTGAAATTCAGAGCGATGTTGAAGAAGCAATTGCTATTGATGCTATTGAGATTGATACCGATGCACTGATTGCAGAAGTTCATGAAGAATTTGATGGCTATATTGATGTAGAAGTCATTACTGAAGAACCAGTTGTTGCATCTTCAAAAGTTGACATCATTGAAATCCATCAAGCTGTAGATATTGAATATATCGAGGATGATTATATTGATGTCTCCGAAGCGATTTTGAATGCTGCAATGGCAAAGGCTGCATAATTTTTCTTAATACTTTAATATTGAAATTGTTCAGCCAAAATTCTGTCATCCCAAGAATGGTCAGAATCAAACATGATGATGCCTGAGTTTTCCATGTCGAGTTTAATTGAGACTTCTTGGACAGATTTAATCTCTGTATGATCTGCAACTGCATTGACAGGACGTTTGTCAGGCTCATTCACTTTGATGACAACTTCTACCGAATTGGGTAAAAGCGCACCACGCCATCTGCGAGGCCTAAATGGGCTAACAGGCGTTAGCGCCAAAAGAGGTGCTCCAAGTGGTAGGATAGGGCCATGAGCGGACAAATTATAAGCGGTTGATCCAGCCGGTGTAGCAACCAAGACACCATCACAGATAAGAGCCTCTAAACGTTCTTTGCCATCAGTTGTGATTGACAGACTTGCAGCTTGATACGACTGGCGCAAAAGTGAAACTTCATTAATTGCCGTGGCCGTATGGACAGTGCCGTTTAAATCGGTTGCTTGCATAGCAAGAGGACGTATTTTACTTTTTAAAGCGCCTGCAACACGCTGTTTTAAATTATCAGGCTTATATTCATTCATCAAAAAACCGACAGTTCCTTTATTCATGCCATAAATTGGAATGCCGGTGTTCATATATTCATGTTGGGTTTGTAGCATAAAGCCGTCGCCGCCAAGTGCTACAATAGCGCTTGCTTCTTCTGGCTCGCAATTGCCGTATATAGCAACAAGACTTGCGAGAGCGTCTTGCGCCTCTTGTGTTTCGTTTGCGAGGAAAGCTAACTTTTCAGACACACCATAAGCCTTTTGAATTAATCAGCCTTCGATTTAGCACGCCAAATTAAACTTGGAAAGCATCTTGAATAGTAGATTTTGAAGACAATATTTTATCCAGGCCATTTATATATTTTTAACCATGCTGAGGCACTTTGATAGATACATGCTGATTTGGCGTTAAACTAGTGCATTAAAAGTTTTAAGGAACCGATATGATCCGTCCTGCAAGTGAAATAGAATACCCACCTTCAGAAGCGCTTTGCACTAAAGCCCGCATGATTGCTCGTATGAGCGCACTTTCTGAAAGCACTGATAACTTAATGGCTGTTATCGCTCAGCGTTTAAATACTGAAGAGCCTGAATATGCCGTTGAGATTGAAGCAATGTCAAAAGAGCAAGATAAGCTCATTGAAAACATGCGTAGAATTATCCGTTCTTAGTTATTTTTGTTTCCAGAAATTATCAATTTGATTAGAAAGTTTGTTTCTAGCTTTAGCAGCATCTCTACCCCACAAAAACTCATATTTGATGGGTGGTTCTTGTTTGGCAAATTCAATAAGGTCGGAATGCTTGTTTAGACATAGTTCTTCAAACCGGTGTCGGCATATGTTCATTTCATCATACAGCTCCGATTGAAAAACATCATAGTTTCTTGGTAATTTTTTATAATTATCAAGGGGCTGTCCCAGATAACTACGATAAATATTGTTTAACCCATTGGTTCAAT
>CAZCUN010000019.1:0-49307 GCA_964502215.1 uncultured Rhizobiaceae bacterium
AATTGAACCAATGGGTTAAAAAATATCTATCGTAGTTATCTGGGACAGCCCCTAATTCTATATAAAAGAAAGCAGAAGCTGCTTTTATCTAAATACCCCCCCGGATTTTAGATTATACAGCTTCTGCATAACTTTGTACGTGCTGGCGACTTTTCGCCTAACTTTTGCGGTGTTGGTAATCACCTTTTGTGTGGTTGTTCCACATTCTTATTATTATCGATGCGTTTTTCGCATTCTTATTTTTATTATTATACTGGTTATTCCAGCTTATCTTTCCTCGCACTTCTTTGGTGCGATTGAAAATCTTGTACTTATGTTGATAAGTTTAGTGTGTTGTAATCCATTCGCGAGCTTCGCGCTGTGCTTGAGCTATTTGCTCTTTGCTCATATCGATTGCAATTTCTTCACGACGTGTTTTTGCAGCTTCAAGGCCTTTGTAAGCTGCAAGATTAAACCACTTATGCGCAGAAACCATATCCTGCTCACCTTCACGACCAGCTGCATAGACAAGACCTAGTTCAAATAGAACTTCAGCGTTACCGCTTGATGCCATGTCAGCAAAATCTGTATTGCCAAATTCATAACGTGCCATTTTTATCATCCCTATAATGTGCCTCTTCTTTATTGAGAGGCTTATTATTGTTTTTGTCCCAAGCTGGATTTTTCCAGTCTTATTATTTTTTGTTATCAGCCTGTCAGGTTAATCCCGATCTCGTTGTCCGATGAACACAATTTGCCCTAATCTGTTAAAAACTGACTTAAAAACAATGCTTAACGAGAAACTTACAAATCTAAAACGGAATCTAAATTTAAGATTCGATTCATTTTGCATTCTCAATAAAATCAATGACTTAGAGCAATATTCACACTTGATTCAGGTTTGAAATTCAATATTTAAGTAACCATTACTGAGATTGATGATTCAAACTTGAATAAAATTTGACATAAATCTTATGCTCATAATAAATATTTTTGCCACAAAATGCACTTTATCTATTGACGCTAACGTCAATATTTAGTTTCCTATAGGAAATTCTAGGAGGAAACCTTATGAAAAAGACAATCACATCATTATTTGCAGCCACAATGGTATTGGGCAGCGCTTCATTTGCTATTGCGGATCAAATTGAAGGTAATTGGAAAACCCAAAGTGGTGAAACAGCTAAAATCGGTAAATGTGGCGGTTCTTTTTGCATTACTCTTAAAACTGGCAAATATGCAGGTCAGCGCATTGGTAAGATGAAAGCAGCTGGAGGAAAATATACTGGTACAATCACTGACCCTGCTGATAATAAGCAATACTCAGGCTCAGCTTCAGTTTCTGGTAGCAGCATGAAAATGACAGGCTGTGCCTTAAAGATCTTCTGTAAAACACAAAAATGGAACAAATTATAATCGCTAGGATTATAATTTGAATATTAGAGCCTCGCTTTTGCGAGGCTTTTTTTAGCTTTATTATTCAGGCATGCGCCAAACTTTACATCTTACCCAGGTAACGCCTGTTAATTCGAAATAATCTTCTGATGCAACCACAAACCCCGCAGCCTTTGCTTGCTTTTCGGGCCCTATCAAGGGCGCATTTGCATCAAATGTCCATCCCCATGCCTGCGCTCTATCGACAATCTTAAAATCAGCACGAAATAAAACATCTTCGCGCCCGGGGTTTTCTTTGCTTTCATTGAATTTGCATCTCAACTCAACAAGAAGAAGGTTATACTCCCTTGCAAAGGCTGATTGTTTTTTCATTTCTTTTTCGGTGATCCATTCATCACCCAAAAGTTCAGCATATGCAGGAGTGCTTAATGATATTAATCCAGCAAAGAGAACACTTATTATCCGTTTCATTTTTTAACGCGCCTTTTGCCCAAACAAAACCGCTTGCTGGTTTTTGTCTTTATCAAAAGCAGATTGCTCTCGCTTCTCAAGTCCAAGTGCTAATCCAGTTGCAACAGCAGGACGTTCTTTCATACGTTCAATCCATACCTGCATATTAGGAAATTGCTTGATGTCTTGCCCCTGGCGTTCCCACAGTTGCGCCCATCCAATACAAGATATATCTGCAATTGAATACTCGCCTGCAATAAAGTCCTGCCCCTCAAGCTGTTTATTTAGCACACCGTAAAGACGATTTACTTCATTCGTGTAACGGTCAATCGCATATGGTACTTTTTCCGGTGCATAGACACGGAAGTGATGTGTTTGGCCTGCCATAGGTCCAAGACCGCCCATCTGCCACATTAGCCATTGATCCACTTTGACACGCCCACGTTCGTCAGATGGGTAAAACTTCTTAAACTTACGCCCAAGATATTGAAGGATGGCACCTGATTCAAAAATAGAGATTGGCTTTCCATCTGGCCCTTCAGGATCAATGATGGCTGGCATTCTATTATTTGGCGCAATTTTTAAGAACTCAGGTTTAAATTGATCGCCAGCACCAATGTTAATAAATTTAATCTCATATGGTATACCAAGCTCCTCCAGCATTATAGAGATTTTCCAGCCATTGGGTGTGGGCCAGTAATACAGTTCTATCGGTGCATTTTGTGTTGTCTTATCTGTCATTGTGAAATCCAATATATTTTGTTAGGCACAGCCTATCTAAGCAATCTGCATTTTGCGAGCCTATAAAATACAGTGCGTAGTCAAATTCTTTTTACCAACGATACTAAACACGTATTCAGCAAGGATATTTTTGAGCCTGATGAAATTTTTAAAACTAACAGTTATAATTTGCCTCATAGGCTCTAGCTTAGGCATATTAATAGGCTATTTAGGCCATATCCACCCTGCTTTTGATACCTTTGCACATTTCAGATTGCATGCAAGTTTGGGTTTGATTTTCTTGGCCATATTAGTATTGATCAAACGATGGCTTATAATTGGCATACTATCTTTAATCATAGGTTTTCTTGGGCTTTATAATTCGAAATCAGGAATACCCCTAACCGCTGTACATCAAGCTAATGATCCTTCAAAACCAACTTATTCTTTTTTACATTTCAATCTATATTGGATTAATGAGAACCCTTCTGCAGTAATTGATCGCATCCTTGAATTAAACCCTGATCTAATTTCGTTGAATGAGGCGGCTGAGGTTTGGACTGAACAAATAAAGCGTCTGGATAAAAAATGGCCATACCTGCTTCATTGTCCTGAATGGGAAAACTCTGGAGGCATTCGGTTTTATTCTAAATGGCCACTTGATACATCAAGCCAATATTGTGGCCCATATGGTTCATTAGCAAGAACGGATGTTACATCGCCTGAAGGTATCGTATTTTCATCCGGCTCAGTGCACTTGCGTTGGCCTTGGCCTGCTAGTGGCCCTAAACAACTGCAAACAATTACACCTGAATTGCGAAAAATTAAAGCAAACGCACTTTTAGCTGGTGATTTTAATGCAACGACATGGTCTCACACCGTTAAGTCCTTTGCCCAAAACTCTAATATGAAAATCATTGAAGGTATTGGACCAACTTGGATATTTGCTGAATTTCCAATTCAATATACATGGTGGGCGGGCTTACCAATAGATAATGTTCTGAATAAAGGACAAATCAAAGTTTTATCAGCCAAAACATTAGAAGATCTTGGATCAGACCACCTTCCAATTCAGGTAAAATTTCAATTCAACTAAGGGTAATTTCAAAAATATTAACTATAATTGTGACCTCACCCATTTGTGAGTATTTTTCGTCTGGAAAAGTTAGTTAATTTCCGTTAACTACTTCTTGTAGTAAAGGGCAAATAAAATGAAAAAACTCACTTCTATTGAACAAGTCAATGATTTATCACGTCGTAAAGTCATCACAGGTGCAACAGCAGCTGCGAGCTTATTGGTTGCTGGGTGCTCAAAAACTACCCCAAGCGATAGTTCTTCCAGCATTGGTTCAATGGTTGCCAGGATACGAAAAAAGCTAAAAAGAAAACCAGAAGAAGAAGTAAAAGTAGTTGAGACTGCAAAGGTAGAAAAAGTCGCGAAAAAATCGAAAAACTCTACTTTTGCCTCCCTTTACGGTGCACTTCCAGATGAAAAATTTCCTGTTGCTGCTTTACCTGACGGCGCATTAGAAGAGCGTTATTTTCGCCAGCGTGTAAATTATAAAACCAAGGAAAAAGTTGGCTCGCTAATTGTAGATACTAAAAACTTCTATCTTTATCTGGTAGAACCTAAAGGCAAAGCAATGCGTTATGGTGTTGGACTTGGTAAAGCTGGCTTTGAATGGGCAGGTCGCGCACGTGTTCTTTGGAAACAAGAATGGCCAAAATGGACACCACCAGCAGAAATGATCGAACGTCGCCCTGAACTTGAAAAGTGGTCAGAAGAAAATGGCGGTATGCCAGGTGGTCTTGAAAACCCGCTTGGTGCACGTGCACTTTATATCTTTGAAGGTAATGTTGATACACTTTACAGATTGCATGGTACGCCAGAGCATTGGTCAATTGGTAAGGCTGTTTCAAGTGGTTGTGTCCGCATGGTGCATCAAGATGTTATTGATCTTTATGGACGTGTAAAAACAAAATCACCTATTTTGGTGCAATAAATTCTATAGCAAGATTTTATTTTTCTAACTTTTTGACTTAAGCTCTTCCTTGTAGGGAATTTCAGCCAAAAAAGGAGAAGCTTTATGTCTGTTTCCGAAATACTTGCGAATAAAGGTCGAGATGTTTTTACGGCCTCGGCTGATGATACAATTCAAGAAATTTCAAATACACTAGCGTCCAAAAAGATTGGGGCGAGCGTCGTTTTAGATACCAACGGAAAAGTCTGCGGCATTGCTTCAGAACGCGATATCGTACGTGAAATTGCAAAATCTGGGGCAAAAGCCTTAGAGCAATCAATCTCAACCTGTATGACTCAAAAAGTAGTATCATGCGATGAGACTGAAACCATTGATGACTTAATGGCTAAAATGACAAAAGGACGCTTTAGGCATTTACCTGTTATTTCTGAAGGTAAACTGACAGGCATCATTTCTATTGGTGATGTTGTTAAAATAAAAATTCATCAAGCAGAACATGAAGCTGAAGAAATGAAACGTTATATTGCTGGATGAAGCTTGACCTAAAAAAGCCGGACAACGATGTATCCGGCTTTTAATAATCCATAGTTTAAAAAATTACATGTTCGGGTAAACAGGCCCTTCGCCACCTTGTGGCACTGTCCAGTTGATGTTCTGGTTCGGGTCTTTGATATCACATGTTTTACAGTGGACACAGTTTTGGTTGTTGATCACAAAGGTTGCGTCTTTTGCCTCAGCTTCTTTGCCAAGTGGAATAGCATCACCTTTACTATCTACCCATTCATAAACTGCCGCAGGGCAATAGCGTGTTGATGGCCCTGCAAACTCCATTAGTTCGGATGCTTGCTGCTTATCCAGATCAGCAACTTTCAAGTGAACTGGCTGCTCTTCTGCGTGATTTGTATTTGATAAAAATACAGACGAAGAACGATCAAACGTCAATTTGCCATCAGGCTTTGGATATTCAATCGGCTCATGCATGCTTGCAGGTTCAGTTGCTTGATAGTCTGCTTTTTCGTGTTGCATTGTTCCGAACGGTGACCACTTGAGCAAAATATTGCACCACATATCAATGCCTGAAAGAACCATGCCTTTGATAGAGCCATGCTTTGTAACAAGTGGTTTAACGTTGCGAACAGGATGCAAGTCTTTGCCGATGTCACCATCACGCCATGCTTCTTCATAGCTTACAAGTTCATCATTTGCGCGTCCTGCTGCAAGTGCTTCAACAATGTGCTCTGCCGCCAACATGCCAGATAACATTGCGTTATGTGAGCCTTTGATGCGTGGCACATTTACAAAGCCAGCCGCACACCCAAGCAGCGCACCACCTGGAAATGACAGACGAGGAACAGACTGATAGCCACCTTGTGTGATTGCACGTGATCCATAAGAAATACGTTTTGCACCTTCAAGCAGTGGTTTTACGGAAGGGTGCGTTTTGAAGCGTTGAAATTCTTCAAACGGGGATAGGTAAGGGTTTTTATACCCAAGCGCTACAACGTAGCCCACATAAACCTGATTGTTTTCGATGTGATAAACAAATGAACCGCCATCTTGATCTGTTTTTAAAGGCCAACCTAAAGAGTGCTCAACGCGCCCTTCTTGGTGCTTGGATGGGTCCACTTCCCATAGTTCTTTGAAACCAATACCAAATTTTGGCGGGCTTGAATCTTTTGCTAAATCAAACTTTGCAATCAATTCTTTCGAGAGTGAGCCGCGTGCCCCTTCGCCGAATAAAACATATTTGCCATGAAGCTCCATGCCGCGCTCATGCATTGGGCCAGGGGTTCCATCTTTTTGCAAACCCATGTCGCCAGTTGCAACACCTTTAACAGCACCCTTGTCATCATAAATCAATTCAGCAGCGGCAAAGCCTGGGTAAATTTCAACGCCAAGGCCTTCCGCTTTTTCTGCTAACCAACGACAAACATTACCCAATGACACAATATAATTACCATGGTTATGCATGAACTTTGGCATGCCGAAACCAGGTAATTTTTTTGTGCCAGTTTCAGTTAGGAAATTAAAAATATCATCGGTTACTGGAACTTTGAAAGGATGGTCACTTTCATCTTTCCAATCTGGAATAAGACGATCAACAGCAACCGGGTCAATCACAGCACCTGAAAGAATATGCGCACCAACTTCTGGGCCTTTTTCAAGTACCACCACATCAAGGTCAGCATTTAATTGCTTAAGCTTGATGGCAGATGAAAGACCCGCAGGCCCTGCCCCAACAATAACAACATCAAACTCCATGCTTTCACGTGGTTCTAGATTTGTTTCCTCAGACATTTTACTCTCCAAATTCATTCGCTGGTTTCAGCATTTTTCTATTCTTATCACGTTGTTTAAATAAGGACACAATATTTTTGACGCAGTTTGGTTGTGAATCCACGACAGTTTTGCTTACAAAGCCTGAAATTCAAGTTTAAAGTGGCAGAATGGATAACATTAGGGAAATTATGGAATGGTATGTTGAAGCAGGTGTTGATATCCTGCTTGAAGACGCACCTATTGATCGTTTCTCTGAAGCCCCTCCTCCACCAAGACAACAAGCTAGGCAAAGCCAATCCGCTCACGCTCAATCACCCGCTGAGCGTTTGGCAAAAAAGCAAGAAGCGAAACCGCGCCCAGCCCCTGCCCCAACGCCAGCAACCATGCCTGATGGGACAGCTGTAGAGAATGCAAAATCATTAGTAGCAAAAATACAAACTCTTGATGAGCTTAAAGAGGCAATGACAAATTTTGATGGGTGCAACCTGAAACGCACTGCAAAATCGCTGGTTTTTTCAGATGGTAATCCACAAGCTAAACTGATGTTAATTGGAGAAGCGCCTGGACGTGATGAAGACATTCAAGGAATTCCCTTTGTTGGGCGTACTGGGCAACTTCTTGATAAAATGCTGGCAGCAATTGGGTATAATCGCGAAAATACTTACATTACAAATGTCATTCCATGGCGGCCACCAGGCAACCGCGCCCCAACGTCTCAAGAAACAGAAATCTGCCGTCCTTTTATTGAGCGGCACATTGAGCTTGTAAACCCAGATTGTATTTTGATACTTGGTGGGTCTTCAGCAAAAACATTGATGAAAACCAATGACAGCATCATGAAATTACGTGGCAAATGGATAGATTTCACGACTGCTAATAAGACCGTAAAAGCAATACCTACACTTCATCCTGCATATCTTTTGCGGCAACCAGCGCATAAACGTTTAGCCTGGCAAGATTTGCTTTCACTTAAACAAAAATTAAACGGCGATTAATTCAAGATTTTTTAAATTTGTGAAGTGCCTTTATCAGGCCGCCAGTAGAGCTATTATTTGCCTGAACATTATTATTTTCATCTAGCATAGGTTCTATGCTCGGTAGGAGTTCTTTACCTAACTCCACACCCCATTGGTCAAATGAATTAATATTCCATAATACACCTTGAACAAAAACTTTGTGCTCATAGAAAGCCATTAACATACCCAGCACATGCGGTGTAACTTTCTTATAAAGGAAAGTGTTGCTTGGACGATTGCCTTCAAAAACCCGGTGTGGATTATTTCCAGCTTCTTGTAATGTGCGCCCGTTCATTAATGCTTCTGTTTGGGCAAAACAGTTTGAAATCAGCATATTGCGATTAGCTTGAGCACCATCACCAGTCGCTGCCAGCAAAAAATCACAAGGGATAATCGTAGTACCTTGATGTATTAATTGGTAAAAAGCATGTTGCCCGTTTGTGCCAACTTCGCCGAATATAATTGGCCCAGTATCAAGCTCAGTTTGTTTGTCTGTTTTTAAAACAGACTTACCATTTGATTCCATGTCCAGCTGTTGCAGCCATGCAGGAAATCTGGACATCCGACTATCATAAGGCATAACAGCTTGAACTGGGAAGCCCCATATATTTCTGTACCACACACCTAATAGCGCCATTACAATTGGAATATTTTGATCAAATTCCGCATTTAAAAAGTGTTGGTCAGCAGAGTAAGCGCCGTCTAAAAACTCCTGAAAATCATCCGGCCCAATTGAAATCATTAAAGACAAACCGATAACAGACCAAATTGAGTATCGCCCACCAACCCAATCCCAAAACCCAAAGGTAGATTGTTCTTGAATACCAAAAGCTTTTGTTGCTTCGAGATTAGTTGATAACGCGCAGAAATGAAGGCCGACGACCTTTTCATTTACCGCTTTTTCGACCCAACGCTTAGCGGTGTGAGCGTTCAGCATAGTTTCTGCGGTCGTAAAAGATTTAGACGCAACAATAAATAGAGTTGTTTTCGGATCAAGGCGCTTGATGATATCATCAAGTTCAGTCGCATCTGAGTTTGCTACAAAATGTAGTTTTGGCCCATCGTTAAACTCACGCAAGGATTGCGTTGCCATTCTAGGGCCAAGATCTGACCCTCCAATACCTATGTTTACGACATCCGTTATCTTGCCGCCAGAAACTGTATAACTGCCATCGCGTACGGCATTGGCGAATTTAGACATTTTTGAAAATTCTGCTTTTATGTCTAGCTTAACATTCTCACCATCTACAAAAATAGGCTTTCCTGATTTATCACGCAATGCGGTATGCAGAACGGCTCTATTTTCAGTCGTGTTTATTTTCTCACCTGAAAACATTGCTTTACGCAGATCTTCAAGATTACTTGCCTTTGCCATTTCTATCAAAGTTGAAAGAGACTTTTTATCTAGACGGTTTTTAGAATAGTCAAAAAGAACACCATCATGTTCGACAGACATGTTATCAAATCGATCTGGTTCACTTGAAAACATATCGCGCATATTCATAGCGTTAAGCCGATGCTTTTCTGCATGAAGCTTATCCATATATTTATGAAGCGCGGTTTTGGACATAAGATTATAAATTATTCAAACTTGTAAGAATTGGAAAAACACACAAATTGCATTAAACCAGATTAAAATCAATTGATTCAGAATAGGCGAGATCACTTATGCGCACCACACAAGGCCAGACTATACAACTTAAAAACTATAAAGAGCCTGACTATAAAATACTTTCTGTTGATCTCGAGTTTTATCTTCATCCAACTAAAACGCTAGTTAAATCAACGATGAAAATTATTCGTCATAAAAAAACTAACGTTACGACACCTCTTATACTGGATGGGGATGAACTCAATCTGAATTCGGTACTTATTAACAAAAAAGCTGTCCCTATAGGCGAATACAAAGAAACAAACACCTCACTTACGCTTAATAAGTTACCTAAAAGCTCAAAATTTGAAATTGAAATCGAAACAGAAATAAACCCAAGTGAGAATACAAAACTCATGGGTTTATACCGCTCAAGTGGAAATTATTGCACTCAGTGTGAGGCAGAGGGCTTCCGTCGTATTACTTATTTCTTAGACCGCCCTGACGTTCTTGCTGTTTATACAACACGTATTGAAGCAGACAAATCAGAAGTTCCAATTCTATTGGGCAATGGTAACCTCGTAAAGAAAGGCGCAGCAGGAAAAGGTCGACATTATGCAATTTGGCACGATCCGCATCCAAAACCTGCTTATCTATTTGCTCTTGTTGGTGGTGATTTAGGGGCTATTCATAAACCCTTCAAAACGATGTCTGGGAAAAAAGTAAAACTTGGCATTTACGTGGAAAAGGGCAAAGAGGACAGTGCAGATTATGCAATGGATGCTCTTGTTCGTTCTATGAAGTGGGATGAAGAAGTTTTTGGCTGTGAGTATGACTTAGATATTTTCAATATAGTTGCAGTCTCTGATTTCAATATGGGTGCAATGGAAAATAAGGGCCTTAACATATTCAACGATAAATATGTTTTAGGGGATGCAAACACGGCAACTGATAATGACTTTGCGAATATTGAAGGCATTATTGCCCACGAGTATTTTCATAACTGGACAGGCAATCGGATTACTTGTCGTGATTGGTTTCAACTCTGCTTAAAGGAAGGTTTAACGGTTTATCGAGATCAGGAGTTTTCTTCTGATGAACGTTCACGCCCAGTGAAACGAATTCAGGATGTTCGTGGCCTAAAAGCAGCGCAATTTCCTGAAGATGCTGGTCCACTTGCACATAATGTAAGACCAACCGCTTATCGTGAGATCAATAATTTTTATACTGCTACTATTTATCAAAAAGGCGCAGAACTCATCCGCATGCTCGCAGTTATTATTGGTGAGAAAAAATTCAAAAAAGGGATAGCACTTTATTTCAAACGCCATGATGGAGACGCAGCGACGATAGAACAATTTATTACTTGTTTTGAAGAGGCTGCTAAAATTGATCTTTCACATTTTGCTTTATGGTATTCACAAGCAGGAACACCGCTTTTGAATGTATCTACTTCGTATGACAAAGCGAAGCAGATTTTCACTTTGGATGTTGAGCAATTTACGCCTTCTACGCCTGGGCAAAAGTATAAAAAACCTGTTTATATTCCACAGCGTTTTGGACTAATTGATGCGGATGGGACAGACATGAAACCCACTAAAATTAGTGGTGCAGAGTTTGAACAAGATGTTTTACATATCAATAAACGCAAACAGAAAATTTTATTTTACGGTATAAAACAACGTCCAGTGTTAAGTCTGAATCGCGGCTTTACAGCTCCTATCAATATTGATTACCGCCAATCTTCATCTGACTTGGCTTTTCTTGCATCAAAAGACAATGACACCTTTAGCAGATGGCAAGCATGTCAGAACTATGCAACTAAGATTTTGATAGCTGGCGCTAAGTCAATCAATGCCGGTAAGCCAATGCAAATTGATCAAAACTTTCTGAATATCTCTAGAGAAATTCTAATTGACGAAACGCTTGAACCTGCCTACCGCGCAACCATTCTTTCAATTCCAAGTGAAGGTGACTTAGCCCAGGCAATGGCTAAAAATATTAATCCTGAAGCAATAAACAAGTCCATTCATCAACTATCTGTAGCTATCGGTAAAACCTTTGAAGCAGATCGCAAACAAATAATGAAATCGCTTAAGGCGTCTAAAGTCTTTAGTTCAAGCGCGCAAGAAGCTGGCAAAAGAAGTCTCCTAGGACTTATTATGAATTATGCTGTTATGTGCAGATCTAAGACTGCCCTTGCTGATAGTGTGAAGCTTTATAAAAAATCAGATAATATGACTGATCGTTTAAATATGCTTCGCACGATTGTTCATTATCATCCAACCAAACTAGAGCGTGAAAAAGTGTTAGCCCATTTTTATAAGCGTTATCACAAAAACCATATCGTACTTGATAAATGGTTCTCTGTGCAGGCTTCCAAACCAGGTGCGTCAACTATTGCTCAAGTACGCAAGCTTATGAGGCATGAAGCTTTTACATTTAACAACCCAAACCGCTTCCGCTCGCTTCTTGCTGTTTTTGCAATGTCTAATCAATCTGCATTTAATGTAGAAAGTGGTAAAGGCTACGAACTGATGGCAAATGCGCTTATCAAATTAGATAAAATCAATCCGCAAGTAACTGCTCGGATGCTTACAGCCTTTAAATCTTACCGTTCTTTGGAACCAAAACGAAGAAAGCTATGTGAAAACGCCTTGAAAAAGATTGAAAACTCTGGAGCGTTATCGCGCGACACAGCCGATATCTTAGGGCGCATGCTTACTAAATAATTTTTTTCCGCACAAAGAGAACTAATTCGCCTGCAAGGGCTAGACAAGGTGATTCCACATGATTCATTGTGGTACTGATTCGATAACGCGGCGGTTGTCGAAATTACAAGATAACAGAGGAGGCCAGCAATGTCTCAAACGGAGGCGCATAACGTGCGACACCGTAAAGACTTATTGCGATTGAAAGGCAATAGCTCCGCAACTGTAGTTGCGGGCTATGCTCGACAATTGAGCCACCCAGCATATGAAAACCTTTTAAAATCTGAAACTTTTCTGCGCAGACTTGTTCCGGTGCTAATTGTTTTGTTTTTAGCTATTGCTGGAATATCTAGGTGGATTTCACTTCAGTCACAAGCAGACATCATCAGAGATCAAACCAACACAGAAATGCATTTTATTGCTGAGCTGCTTGAGCAGCGGTTAAGTACAATACCCACAAATAATGGGGAAGCTTATTCAAATTCAAAAATTCAAAACTTAATGTCCGACACAATACCTGTCAAATATCGTGCCAATGGGCGCAGTATTATGCTCACATCTGAAGTTGGCTCTATAATTGCTAGCATACCTTACAGACCCGAATTCCACGGCAAACAGTTGGACGCTGTTTTAGGCGATGTTTTATTATTAACAACATTTGGCAATCGGGCAGAAGCTAGAACAATTACAACCGCAAAAGGTGAGCCTGCAATTGGGGTGCACCGTCTTTTAGAAAAGCCTTTTGGAGGCGTTACACTTATACAACCAGAAGATTTTATTTTTTCTGACTGGAGGCAAAATGCGTCTCTAAATGTAACGTTATTTGTTGGCACCTCATCAATTCTTTTAATTATTCTATATGCATATTTTGCACAAAGCGCTCGTGCTCGTGAGGCAGATGACATCTATGTAGAAGTTCAAAACCGATTTGACACAGCTCTCATGCGTGGCGGTTGTGGTCTATGGGATTGGGATTTATCACGAGGGCAATTTTATTGGTCAAAATCGATGTTTGAACTCCTTGGTATGCAACCAAGAGATCAAATCATCAGTTTTGCGGAAGTCTCAAAGCTTGTGAATGACGAAGACGTAGATCTTTATGCGCTAGCGTGTCGTGTACTTGAACAAAACCTAACGCAAATCGAACAAATTTTCCGTATGCAAAAAAATAATGGGGAATGGTGTTGGATACGTCTTAAAGTTGAAGTATCAGGCATGGATGGCGCTAGACCTCGCCTTGTTGGGATTGCCGAAGACATAACTGAGCAACGTAAAATTGAAAAAGCCAGCTATCAAAAAGATATGCGCCTTCACGATGCTATTGAAAATCTGCCAGAGGCTTTTGTGCTATGGGATGAACATAAGCGTCTTGTTTTATGTAACTCAAAATACCAACAGCTTCACCAATTGGATGCTGATTGGCTAACTGCTGGTATGCCATATTCTGCAGTTATGAAACGCGCTAATCCGCCAAGTGTGAGCAATCAAAAAGTAAGAAACCTAAATGAGGATGAAAGTACACGCACACTTGAAGTGCAACTAGAAGACGGGCGTTGGCTACAAATCAACGAACGCCACACAAAAGATGGTGGGTTTGTTTCTGTAGGTACAGATATTACGCCAATTAAATTACATGAAACGAAATTAGTTGAATCAGAAAAACGCCTAATGGCAACGGTATCTGACTTAGAGAAATCTCGTCTTACACTTGAAGAACAAAAGCAGAAGCTTGCAGAAATGGCTCAAAAATACGCGACTGAAACCCGCAGAGCTGAGTCCGCAAACAGAACTAAGTCAGAGTTTTTAGCAAATATTTCTCACGAGCTACGTACGCCACTAAATGCAATTATTGGCTTCTCTGAAATCATGAACGAAGGAATGTTTGGTTCATTAGGGTCAAAAAAATACGAAGAGTACGCTCGTGATATATATGAAAGCGGTAGCTACCTCTTAGGCATGATTAATGATGTACTTGATATGTCAAAGATTGAAGCAGGTCGCTTTGAGCTAGATTATGAAAGTTTCAATCTCAATGAAATGATTGAGGAGACGATGCGTATTGTTTCCCATCAATCTCAAGAGAGAAATCTAAACATTGAAGATAGCGTTTCTTCGAAAATCACGCTTGAAGCTGACCGTCGTGCCATGAAGCAAATTTTGATTAACTTACTTTCAAACGCTGTTAAATTTTCAAATGATGGTGGGCGGATTCAAATTCGCGCACGAAAACGCGGCAATTGCGTCACAGTTACGCTTGAAGATGATGGAATTGGTATCTCCAAATCTGACCTTAAAAAATTAGGCAAGCCATTTGAGCAAGTACAAAACCAATTTACAAAAAGCCACAAAGGGTCAGGCCTTGGCCTTGCCATTTCTCGCTCCCTTACAGAGATGCATGGCGGTGCAATGAAAATACGCTCTGAAGAAGGTAAAGGCACAATTGTTTCTTTAAGAATTCCAATAAACAAAGGAATGAGATGTAAAGACGTTAGCTAATTTCATAGAAGTTTACCCTGCCAACTACACCCTGAACTTTTAGTTCGGGTTTTTTTTTGCCTTCAAAAGCGTATTAAAAACTTCACGTACTTGTTTTTGTGTGGATTTCAAGTTTGCTTCTGCTGAGACTAAATCAGGCATGTCCATTTTAGTACAAACAATTTCTTTGAAACCATCTGGAACAGATTTAATATCAAACTCTCCCATCACACAAATGCGCTCCATCTGAAGAATGTCATTATAAAGATCATAAGCATTTAAAAGTTTTTCACGAACATCATCAGAGAGTTCGTTGTATGTCTTACTTTCAAGTATTTCTCTTGTGCCTGAAAGTTTACTGCCCCCGTTTTTTATCACAATCCATTGGCTTATAAATTCAATATCTAAAAAACCACCTGCAATATTTTTTACATGCCAGACATTTTTAGTGCCTTTTTCTGTCTCCAATAACTTCCTCATATCAAGAATTTCTTTTTCTAAAAGATGGAGCTTTGGATGATTTTTTAAAATAATTGGTATTTCTGTTGTAATTTTTTCTATGAGGTTAGCATCACCAACAATGGGTCTCGCGCGCGTTAAAGCTTGTGCTTCCCATACCCAGGATTCTTCTTTTTGATATTTAATAAAACCTTCAACATGCGTTGCCAAAGGCCCTGCATTCCCAGACGGGCGAAGTCGAAAATCAAGCTCAAAAAGCTTACCCTGTGAAGTTGGTGAACTCATCGCTGAAATAAAACGCTGCATCAACCGTATGAAATATAAAGATGGTGTAAGTGGTTTTATACCGTCAGATGTTTCGGTGACTTTATCAAAATCATACAGAAATATAAGATCTAAATCTGAAGTTGCAGTCAGTTCACAACTCCCCATTCGCCCCATAGCAAGAATGCAAAATTCTGAACCTTTAATTTTTCCATGCGTAAGTTCAAATTCAGTCCGAACCAAATTCCACATCTCGTATACAATAATATCTGCAACTATTGAATAAGCCTTCGCAGTATTACGTGAAGATATTGTTCCCGCAAAATACTGACACCCAATCATAAAGTGGGTTTGCATGCAAAATCGCCTAGCTTCATCTAAAGCCATTTCATAATCAGAAGCGTTCTCAAGACTTGCTTTCAAGATTTTTCTAAGGGTGTTACTGGAAACTTCACCTTCCCCGAATTGCGGGTCTATCATTGCATCAAAGACATGCGGTCTATTTGATATTTGATCTGCTAATCTTGGGGCAGCACTTAAGATTTTAATCACTAATTCTGAAAGCGTTGGATTATTTTTGAGAATTGAAAAGAGTTGAATACCTGCTGGAAGCCCCGATAAAAAACGATCAAACTTAAAAAGAACCTCATCAGGATTGCCTGATCTTGAAAAAGCCTTCAAAAGGTCTGGCACTAATTCTGTTAATAGCTCACGAGCTTGAGTTGTTCTTAAAGCCGGAATACGAGCTATATGCCAAGCCTTAACAACTTTAATAACTTCGCTTGATTGATTAAATCCCATTTTTTGTAAAGTTTGAACAGTATCTGGATCTTCGTCATCGCCAGTGAATACTAAATTGCCACCCTCTGAGCCTAAATCGGATGCTGTTTCAAATAGGGCTGAATAATGCTTTTCAACTATCTCAAGATTAGCTCTTATTGCTTGTGAAAATTTACTAACATCTTTTTCTCCAGACATAAAAGAGATACGTTCTAATTCTTTTGCGTCTTCTGGCAAACTATGGGTTTGGCTATCATCAACCATTTGCAATCGATGTTCGAGGTTTCTTAAAAACCAATATGCATCACTTAATTCAGTTACTGCATTTTTTTCTATCCAATTATGCTTATGCAGGGCTTGTAGAGATGCAATGGTTTCATTTACTCGCAATTGTTTATTGCGACCACCGGCTATGAGTTGTTGGGTTTGAGCAAAAAACTCAATCTCTCGAATCCCCCCTCGCCCCAACTTGATATTATGCCCCAAGACCGCAATCTTACCATGCCCTTTATGTGCATGAATTTGCCTTTTGATAGATTGGACATCATTAATTGCAGCAAAGTCCAGATACTTACGCCAAATAAAAGGCGTAAGCTCTTCTAAAAATGCGCGGCCTGCTTTTTCATCCCCTGCGATTGGAGATGCTTTTATCATAGCAGCGCGTTCCCAGTTTTGCCCCTGCCCTTCATAATAATTTAAAGCCGCTTCTAATGGAATTACCAATGGCGTCGAAGACGGATCAGGGCGTAAGCGTATGTCCATTCTAAAAACATAACCATCGCCAGTGCGCTCTTGCATCAGCTTAATTAAGTGCTTCGCCATACGCGATAGCAAGCTTATTGGGTCATCGGTATTTAATTGAACACGAGCTGCTTCATCAAAAATAAAAATAAGGTCCACATCACTTGAATAATTTAATTCGCCAGCACCAAGTTTTCCCATTCCCAAAATAATAAACCCACATCCTTCTTGCGGTTTTTCAGGGTTGCTGAGAACAAGTTTTTCATTTTTATGGTTGTGTTTAAGGACAAAATCTAGGCAGCTAGAAAGCGATGCTTTTGCAAAATCTGTGAGTGCAGAAGTTACTTTATCACCACTCCACCAGCCCCCTAAATCAGCTAAGCCACATAACAATGCAAACTGGCGCTTTGCCTTTCGAACCTGCGACATAAACATAGCTTCGTCTTCTAATAACATGCCGCTTTTTTTTGTCTCATTGAGAATTGTATCGCGTGATACTTCAAAACCATTTTCAAACAAGCTTGATAAGAATACCGCTTCCTTAAAAATACAATCTTTTAGGTAATTTGATAATTGGCTTACAGCAGTAAGAAAGTTTAAAATTTCGGGTTTGAAATTATATTCTGTACCAAACAAATCAGAAATTTCATTTTTTAGTTGATCAGCATTTTGCTCATCTAAAGAATATATTTGCTGGGGAATGGCACTAAAATCTATATGCACTTTATGTTTCCTTGAGAGGAATTTTAAATTCAACCAAAAGGCCCGGGCTATTTTCTTTTAACAATAAATTGCCCTTATGCATTTCAGCAATCGCTTTTACTAAAGAAAGCCCTAAACCATTGCCTGGCATACTACGCGATTCATCTAATCTGACAAATCGTCCTACTACTCTTGAACGGACTTCTTCATCAATTCCCTTACCGTTGTCAGATACTTGAATGACTAAATCTTCATTCTTAGTTTTTGCAGATAGCATTATATTGCTACCACCATATTTAATCGCATTATCTATCAGGTTTGATATGGCTTGCGAAATCAGTTCACAATTGCCTTGAACTTCAAGCGCGCCATCAATTTCAAGATTAAGGCTTAAACTCTTACCTTCATCCTCGACCAAAGCTTCGTAAAGCTCATAAACATCGTTGAGAATATTAAATGCCGATAAAGAGACCATCTTTGCAACAGTAGAGCCAGACTCCACCTGAGAAATCATTAATAATGCGTCGAAAGTTTTTACAATGTCTTCACAATCATCAATGATATCAGCTATTTTTTCCTGTTGCATCTGCGGTTTGTCTTCAAGGGCAAAAGCTTCCTCTGCTTTATTTCTTAAGCGCGTAATAGGCGTTTTCAGATCGTGAGCAATGTTATCAGACATTTGTTTCACACCATCATCTAGATGATTAATCTGATCAAGCATATTATTTAAATTATCTGAAAGCCTATCAAATTCATCGTTAGCACCCGTTATTGGCAGGCGTTCAGATTTATCCCCTCCCATGATCCGTTGAGATGATTTTGAAACTTTATCAATCCGTTTTAAAGCACGTCTTCCGACAAAGAACCAAGTTAACAGGCCAAGCGCTACCATGCTGCCTATTGCTAGTTTAAAACCACGCCCAACAATTTCACGGACGTCTTCATATTCACTGACATCACGACCAACAAGAATACGCATACCATTTGGAATTTTCAAAACACGAGCAATTGCACGATGCTCTCTATCACTTTGATCATCAAATCGGTCGTATCTGAAAGGTCTAAGTGTCCAGCCTGTTTTGTTCATTATTCGGTTTCTTATGCTTGGCACATTGCCTGCAACTATTTCACCTTGTGGACTTGTAACAACATATAGATTTGCACCAGGAGCGCGCGCTCTTCTCTCTAGTGTTCTAATCAAAGAATTCACGCCACCGCGATTATATATTCGCGCTAACCCGTTTACTTCTTGGTCGATTGACGTTTGATATTGCTCGCGCAAAACATTTACTGTTGCACCAGTCATATAAAAAACAATTCCAACCGCAATGACGCCAAAAATTAACGTGTAGATAATTGATAATCTAACAGCTGTAATGCGCGAAAGAGAACGGAGCTTTGCAAACATTACGCATCATTTTCTGGTATTTGTAATTTGTAACCAGCGCCACGAATGGTCAATAACATTGGGTCTTCAAAGTCTTTATCAATTTTACCACGCAATCTAGAAACATGCACATCAATGACATTAGTCTGTGGGTCAAAATGATAGTCCCAAACTTTTTCAAGCAACATGGTTCTTGTTACAACTTTTCCTGCATTTTGCATAAGATAAGCTAAAAGACGAAACTCACGTGGTTGTAGTAAAATTTTCTGGCCTTCGCGAGTAACATCGCGTGATAACCTATCAAGCTCAAGTGTTCCAACTTTAAGCAATGTATCGTTATCTTCGTTGCCAGAGCGTTTTGCTAGAACTTCCACACGTGCCAGTAATTCTGAAAAAGCATATGGTTTTGGTAGGTAGTCATCACCGCCAGATCGCAAACCTTCTACTCTATCATCAACTGCTCCAAGTGCTGATAAAATTAGCGCGGGCGTATTATCCCCATCTTCTCTAACTTGCTTAAGCAAACTTAAACCGTCTAATTTTGGTAGCATTCTATCGAGTATCAGCACGTCAAATTGTTCGGTCTTAGCAAGGTGCAAGCCAGTATCACCATCTGCTGCATGAATAGGATTATGCCCTGCCTCACCAAAGCCTTTTATTAAAAACTTCGCGGCTTCGTCATCATCTTCTACAATCAATATTTTCATGGTTTGAATCTATACAAATTTCTAAGCTGTGAAAAGAAAATAGCGGCAGACTATTCATCAATAGTCTACCGCATGTTCCATCCTTCTCATAATAAGGGGGGGAATAAGAAGAATGGAACTTAGTTAGCCTTGCGCTACAGGAATAGGGATAAATATTGTTTGATCCTGACGACGCACTTCCAAGAGCGCAGATTTTCTGCCAGCCTTACGCGCAGATTTAATGCCACTGCGTAACGCTTTAAAACTTGTTATGTCTTCTCCATTTACAGAAACAATAACATCACCTCTAACAAGCCCGCGTTGTGCTGCTTTACTATCAGGGCGAACATCAATCACAGAAACACCGTCCGAGGTTTCTTCTAGCTTAAGACCCAAGCGTTTCATATTGCGCTTTTTGCTGTCTTGCTTGGGCGTTGCGGTTGCTACTTGCGTTTCCTCTAGTTTGCCAAGCGTTACGGATACATCTTGGAATTTTCCATTTCGCCAAATTTTTAAATTTATTTCAGATTGTGGATCATAGCCTGCTATGACGCGGGCAAGTTCTTTTGGGCTTTTGACGCTTTTGTCATCGACAGCGGTAACAACATCACCTGATAAGACACCGGCCTCAGCTGCTGGACTACCTTCTTGAGGAGAAGTTACGATTGCACCTTTTGCTACTGCGAGGCCAATCGATTCTGAAATCTCAGGAGTAACAGGTTGAATTTGGACACCTAGCCAGCCTCTAACGACTGATCCGTTTTGAATAAGGTCATTTACAACTTCATCTGCAAGTTTTGCAGGAACTGCAAATGCAATACCAACGTTGCCGCCAGATGGTGAAAAGATTGCAGTATTTACACCAATCACTTCACCGCTCAAATTAAATGTTGGACCACCTGAGTTGCCTTTATTAACGGCTGCATCAATTTGGATAAAGTCATCGTATCTGCTCGAGCCAATATCACGGCCGTGAGCTGATACAATGCCGGCAGTTACCGTACCACCCAATCCAAAAGGATTACCAACTGCAACAACCCAATCGCCAGTGCGCGGTCTGCTAGAACCAAAATCAACATAGGTAAATTTCTGCGTATCTTCTACTTTTAAAACAGCAAGATCTGTTCTTGGATCAGCCCCAATTAAAGCTGCTTCAAGCTCTGTGCCATCTGATTGTACGATAGTAAATTTAGAGCCACCTTCAATCACGTGGTTATTTGTGACGAGATAACCATCTTCAGAAACAAAGAAACCTGAACCTTGTGAATTGCCTTTGCGCAATTCTCTCTCACCATTGCGTGGATTTTTTTTGAAGAACCTATCCATGAAGTCACCGCCACGGCGGTCGAATTCAAAATCACCTTTAGCACTAGCATTGCTTAAAGTTTGTTCCACACGCACACTAACAACTGCTGGTGAGACTGCTTCTACAACATCACCGAATGAAAAAGCAGCTGGAGCTTGCACAGTGACTGGCGATGCGTTTGCAGAATTTATGGTGAGTAGGTTAGTTTGACCTTCCGCAAACCCTGCTGCGCCAAACGCGAAGGCAGATGCCAGCAATACATTACGAAAAGTTTTTGTTGTGTTAGATTTATGGTTCATTTCAATCTCCTGATTACCAATCAATTTGCAAAACACTTGCTTGCGTTGATAGGAATATGGAGATTGTCAGATTACAATTTAATGGACGGAAAATTAAACTTCTGTAATGTTTTCCGCCCTTATACTTTGCTTATCACTTATAGCTAGTTTCTACTTTTGAAGATTTTTCGAGTGTTTTATGAACTGGACATTTATCCGCAATGACCAGCATTTTTTCTGCTAACTCTTCATCTTCCAAGCCCTCAATTACAATTTTGCGCTCAAAGACATCAATCTTCCCGCCGCCTTCGCGCTCATCAATTGTACACTCTTCACAATCCTTAGAGTGTATTTTTTTATGCGATACTTCTACTGAAATTTTTCCAACATCAAACTTTTTAAAGTCTGCATACATCCGCATGGTCATGGATGTGCATGTTCCAAGAGCTGCTGCTAAATAATCATAAGGTGTTGGGCCACTATCAAGTCCACCTACAGATTTTGGCTCGTCTCCAATTAATTGGTGATTACCAACAACAATTGTATTTTGGAACTTTCCAATTCCTGTCTCTGTGACCGTTAAATCATTATGAGTTTCAGATTCTTCAGCTTTTTGATCGCTGGAGATGTAA
Organism: uncultured Rhizobiaceae bacterium; assembly: GCA_964502215.1. Lineage (GTDB taxonomy): Bacteria > Pseudomonadota > Alphaproteobacteria > Rhizobiales > Rhizobiaceae > JAALLB01. Next base: position 21,835 of record CAZCUN010000019.1, read on the forward strand.
CGCTCTGCCCAAGAAGAAATAACAGATGCCACAAAATCTGCGTCCTTATCATTGCTCACAAGATGATCAATATTATCAAGCGACACAAAGCTTTTTGGATGTTTCGCAGCGACAAATATCTGAGTAGCATTTTCAATGCCAACGGTTTGATCGACAGGCGAATGCATAACCATCAATGGCTTTTTTAAGTCAGCAACTTTATTTAGAACATCATTTGCCTCAAGGTCTTCGAGAAATTGTTTTCTAATTGAAAACTCGCGCCCACCAAGGGATACTTGAGCCTCGCCACTTTGATTTATTTCATCAAGCTTAACACCAAAATTGTGCACCACATGCGCAGCTTCAGAAGGTGCGCCAATTGTCGTAACTGCTTTTACTTCAGGAATTTCAGAAGCAATTGAAAGCACTGCCGCACCGCCTAATGAATGACCAATGAGCAAACTTGGGGCTGAAAAATTTTCCCGCAAATGATTTGCTGCAATAATCAGATCTTCTCGGTTTGAAGAAAAATTAGTCGATGCAAAATCGCCCTTGCTGTTACCAAGTCCTGTAAAGTCAAATCTTAAAACAGCGATACCCTTTCTTGAAAGTTCTGCTGAAATTCTTTTAGTTGCGTGCAGATCTTTTGAACACGTAAAACAGTGGGCAAAAATAGCATAGGCTTTTATCTGACCTGCTGGCAGATCAAGTCTAGCAGAAAGTTTAGCCCCTAAGCTTCCGTCGAAATCAACGCGTTGTGTTGTAATTTTCATATTGAGACTCCTATGTTTCTAGCAATTAAGTAAGATTTATAGCTAGAATATCAGTCACTCACCAAGAATTTTGGAAAGCTTTTCTTGTTCAGTTTTTGACAAATTTGTTGCAACTTTAGAAGTTTGTTTTTTACTACTACTAAAAATCCTTAATGCGAGGATAGCACCAATTATCAATGCAAAAAAGGGAAGTGCCCAAAGGATAATTGTCTGATTATTTAAGCGTGGTTTTAGCAACACAAACTCACCATAACGCTCAACCAAATAATCTAATATTTGGGCATCTGTTAAGCCTTGAACTAATTTTTCGCGAACAATTATTCTTAAATCACGCGCCAGTTGCGCATCAGAATCATCGATGGATTGATTTTGACATACCAAGCAACGTATGCCTGTAGAAAGCTCTCTCGCTCTTTGTTCCAAGATAGGGTCATCTAAAACCTCATCTGGGTTTACAGCAAATACATTCGTTGCAAAATTTAAAACAATAAGGAAACTGAGAAATAATTTACGCATTAGCCAGTGCTCGTTTTGCTTTGGATGTTTTTGGAGCACCTAAACGCAACCTACGATCTGATAGTGACAAACAGCCACCAAAAGCCATTAAGATTGGGCCAAGCCAAACTAATAAAACTTGCGATTTCCACCAAGCACGTAAAACAGTACGACCTTGCTCGTCTGTATCTCCAACAGAGACATAAAGTTGAGAGAACCAATAAGTCTTAATCGAGGCTTCAGTTGTTGCAGTTCCATGTCCTGTGTAAAAACGTTTTGCAGGCGTGAGTTTTAATTCCTCTACACCACCGCGGCTTACAGAAACAAGAAGCGTGTCTTGAATATAGTTCGGTCCTTGAATTCTTTCGCTACCTGCATGCGTTAAGGTAAAACCTGCAATTTCGATTGTGTCGCCTTTGATTGCAGAAATGCCCTTTTCATCACTAAAAGCAGTTGCACCTACAACGCCTAAAACCATAAGACCTACGCCAAAGTGAGCACAGGCTGTGCCCCATGTTGAGCGGGGTAATCCAGCCATCCTGGCAAGCGCTACTTTTAGACTCGCCTTTGGAAGGCCAGAGCGCTGAAATAATTCAGCTAAGCTACCAAGCATTACCCAAACGCCTAAACCAATTGCAAGTGAGGCAAGTACTGGCCCTTCCTTTGTAAAGGCTAACGCTAAAATTACACACAACAAAGTAATGCCTGCAATAAAATACAATCTTTGTAATACAGGCAAAAAATCGGCTCGCTTCCAAGACATCAAAGGCCCTAATGGAATTACTAACAACAATGGAATCATCAATGGGCCAAATGTCAGATTAAAATAAGGTGGTCCTACTGATATTTTTGACCCATCCAAAGCTTCAAGAAACAAAGGATAAAGCGTCCCTAAAATAACAGTTGCACAAGCGACTGTTAAAAACAGGTTATTGAAAACCAAAGCACCTTCACGTGAGATAGGTTGGAATAATCCGCCTTGTTGCAATACATTTGCACGCAGAGCAAATAACGTCAAAGACCCACCAATAAAGATCAGTAAGATTGTTAAAATAAAAACCCCACGTGTTGGATCAGAAGCAAAGCTATGAACTGAAGTAAGAACACCAGAACGAACAATAAACGTGCCCAACAGTGACAGTGAGAAAGTTAAAAGCGCTAACAAGATTGTCCATATCTTTAAAGCGTCCCGCTTCTCCATCACGAGAGCCGAATGCACTAAAGCAGTGCCAACTAGCCATGGCATGAAAGAAGCGTTTTCAACAGGATCCCAGAACCACCATCCGCCCCAACCAAGCTCATAATACGCCCAGTAAGACCCCATTGCGATACCTGCAGTTAGAAAAACCCAAGCAACCAGCGCCCAAGGACGCACATACCTTGCCCAAGCACCATCAATACGCCCCGAAATCATCGCCGCAACAGCAAAAGAAAACGTTAGAGAAAAACCAACATAACCGACGTAAAGAAGAGGTGGGTGAATAGCCAAACCGATATCCTGCAAGATCGGATTGAGGTCTTTTCCTTCTAGTGGAATTTGCGGTAAACGTTCAAACGGATTTGATGTAAATACAATGAACAATAGAAACGCAACTGTTACCCAGCCCTGAACCGCTAAAACATCTGCTTTTAATCTAGAGGGAAGATTGTGCGCAAAGGCAGCAAGCATTGCTGAAAAAAGCGCTAAGATCAAAACCCATAAGAGCATTGAACCTTCATGGTTGCCCCACACACCTGTTACTTTATAAAGCATTGGCTTATCAGAATGTGAATTCTGCCAAACATTTGCCAGTGAAAAATCAGACGTTACATATGCATAAGTTAGCGCCGCAAAAGAAAGACTAAGCGCGAGAAAGCCACCTATTGCAGTTGATGTGCCAGATGCCATCATGACTTCGTCACCCGTTCTAGCACCCCAAAAAGGGATAACCGATTGGACGAGCGTTAAAGCCAAAGCCAATATAAGTGCAAAATATCCTAGTTCAGCGATCATGAGTTTTCATCACCTTCTTTACCCTTCCAAACATCTTTGTTTTTCAAGACACCTTCAAGTTCTTTAGGGATATAATTTTCATCGTGTTTAGCGAGTACATTTTGAGCGATGAAACGCCCTTGCGTATCCATAGCACCTTCTGCAATTACGCCTTGGCCTTCGCGAAACAGGTCGGGTAAAATTCCTTCAAAGCTAACTGGCACACTGTTTTCACCATCCGTAACTACGAATGATATATTAGTTTCTTTTTTAACAACGCTACCATCTTCAACAAGCCCGCCAATTCTAAAGTTTTGGCCAGGTAAGACTTTTGTGCCACTAACAACTTCAGTGGGGTCGTAGAAAAATACAATCTCATCACGCAGTGCAACACTCACCAACAATACTGCCAAGCCTATGACAACACCAATAACACCAATACCTGCGAACCGCTTTTGTTTACGTGTCATTGGGTTTGACCATTCGAATTATTAGAGTGTTGATCCATAATCTGTTTCAAGCCATTTTCAAAAGCAGTGTCTTCTGGATAAATTTTTATGGCTTTTGCAAAAGCTTTTTTTGCATCTTCATTTCTGCCCAATATTGTATAAGAGCGAATTAGCATTGCCCAACCTTCTTTATTTTCAGGATCATCAGCTAGCTTGTCCTCAAGATTAGATACCATTTGTGCTATCATGGCAATTTGCTCATCTGGTTCAAGTTCTTTTATTGTCGCAGCAGCTTCTTCATTAACTGAAGATAAAGTTTTATTTTCTTTCAATAGCGCAAGTTTATTAAGTCGGTCTTTTATAATTGGATACCAATTCTCATCGCCTTTGGCTCCATCGATCATACCTTGCCAAATACGTCTTGTTTCATCTTCTCTACCTGCTTGAAGCGCATGAATGCCAGTATAAAATGTTGCAATTGGATTGTTTTCATCAATTTTGAGTGTCTCATCAATCAACTGTTTGGCAGACTGATCTATTTGGCCTTTTGTTTTCTCAATATACACATCGGCTAGCTTGATTAAAAACTCTGGCTTGCGACCCTCAACCCGCAAAATATTCTGGTACGCTTTAATCGCATCATCATACCTAGACAACCGGACGTAGACAGGAGCAACTGCTTTCCACCCGTTAGCATCATCTGGATTTTCTTCTAAGCTTTTTTCAGCTACCCGCAACAAATCTGACATAGTTGGCGGCGTATTCGCGTCGGCATTTTTTTCAATCTTGGAAACAAGTTCAGGATACCCCGTGTTGTAATAAAAAGGGATTGATATAAGCGGCAAAGATAGAGCCGCTAAAATAATAGGCAACTTGTTATTACTTGAGAGCAGAGAAGCGCTAGTCTTTTCAGAAACTTTTATTAACCGCCTAGCTTCTTCTGCCTTTAAAGCTTCTGCTGAGGCCTCGTCAATTCTGCCAATTTCTAGTTCTGTCTCTACTTCTGAAATTCTGGCTTTATATAACTTTTGTTCGTTTTCAAATTCACTTTTAGAAGGTGAGTTTGAGCGCCACATTGGAAGGCAAATAAACCCCATTGCGAAAGCAGACATAAGAAGTGTTGAAATCCAAAATACCATTAGGGGAATTTCATACAGAAACTTTTATCAAAACAAAAGTCGAATAGTGGCTTAAAGCTGACCAGAAACAGTAAAGCTATCACTTTATCGCGAGAAAAAGAGAGCTATTAGCTTAGTGGTTGCCAAGTTCCATCAGGATTGCGGCACGCTGTACCACTTGCTTTTTGTGGAACACCGTCAACATTGATTGTATGCGTAAAACGACGGCAGTCTTGTGACCCAACCTGATATGGTTGCTGAGGTATAACTTGTCCAAATGTTCCATTTGAACCTTGCCAAGGAACAGGCTGACCAACAGTACCATTTTCTAAAGCATTATGCTCAGCCCGTATCGCAGCAGACTGGCTTGTTTGATCAAGGTTTTGGCCAATAACATTACCAACCACACCACTTGCGAGTGAGCTTACAACCGAAGAAGCAACCTGACCTGCTGGCCCCCCAATTTGGCTCGTTACTTGATTAGCAACCGTTTGACCTGCAATCGACCCCGCAGTTTGTCCGATAGATGGCCCACCAGCGCCTTGACACCCCGTTAAAACAACTAAACCAAGGAGGCCTGTTAGTGAAATATATCTTTGAAAATTTAGCATCGATATTGGTCCTTATTTCTTATCAATCTAATCTATGAATATTGATAATGTCTAAATTACGATAATTTATCTAAAATTATTCAATTCTTCCCGGCAAAAGCACAGCTGCTTTTAAGCCACCCATATCAGATTTGGAAAGTTTGAAACTGCCATCATATTCATCGACGATATCGCGAACAATGGACAAACCAAGTCCCCATCCAACTTTACCTTCATCAACACGACCGCCACGCTTTTCAGCTTTCTTAATATCTTCCGCTGACATGCCTAGGCCATCATCTTCGACAATAATTTCTAGCATTCCTTCTACGTAGCCGGCGCTAATTTTCATTGAACTCTTGGCATATTTAGCCGCATTTTCAATGAGATTACCAAATATCTCTTGGAGGTCATGTTCTTCACCTTCAAAAACCAACCCTTCATCATCAAAATCATTATCAATATCTGTTGATTTATTGAGTTTGGAAACAACGCTGGATAGTTTTTCTAAAACGGGGAAAAGTTCTGTATTCGCAATTGAAGTAGAGCTTCTTGCAGAAATTCTAGCACGGTCAAGATATACCTGAACTTGAGTTCGCATAGTTTCCAATTGCTCTTTGAATATTGGTTGCTTTGCTTTTGAAAGTTTAGGAAGCTCATTTTGCATCACTGCAAGTGGTGTCTTTAAGGAGTGCGCTAGATTTCCAACTTGTGTTCTTGCGCGTTCAACAATTGTATTATTTGATTCTATAAGTGCATTTGTTTGAGTAATCAGAGGCTCAATTTCATCAGGATATTCACCATCAATTCTAGTTGCCTCACCCGTCCTGACCTTCCCCAAAGTTTCAACAGCCTTCGAGATTGGCTTCAATCCCAAACGTACTAAAAGGTAGGTAGCCAAAACAATTGAAAAAGCAAATATAGATAATATGAGCGCTAAGCCTCTTCTAAAATCAGAAATCTCTTCGTTCAAAGAACTCTTACTTGCAGTAATGCGGAAACTATAAAGTTCATCCCCTTCCCCCAAAAAGACTTGTGCTTCTAGACCTTGAAGTTGTTGATTTACTTTGTCTGTCATTTCAAAGCTACGTTGAAAGGTCTGATCAAGTTCAATTGTAGAGGGAATTTTTATAGCCTGATCGGAAAGCGAAATACTTGTAATGCGGGAGGATGCCATCCCCACTTTTTCGACAGACCAATAATAGCCTGAATCAAACAGATTATACCTTGAGTCACCAAGATCAGGCAGCCCCATAAGTTGCCCATCTTTGTCGACTTCAAATGTGCCCATGAGATTAAATATGTTAGCAACAAGCACCTCATTTAATCGAGCTTCTGAATTCCTTCGGTATTCAGCAGAAATGACAAATGCGACTATTAAAACCCCAATAATCGCTGCTAATGACGATAAAATAAAAAGGCGCGATGCTAATGTATTAGGTAAAAAATTAAGCCTATTTAAAAAAGCAGAATTCATTCTACTTCTTGCAACCGGTAACCCAGTCCACGGACTGTTTCAACAAAATTAGAATTCAATTTTTTTCTCAATCTTCCAACAAATACTTCAATTGTATTAGAGTCTTTATCAAAGTCCTGATCATAAAGGTGTTCTGTAAGCTCTGTTCTGGAAATAATCTCACCTGGATGATGAAGCAGATAAGATAAAAGGCGTAATTCGTGTGATGTTAACTTCACTGGCTTTTCTTTATAAGTTACCTTTGAAGTTCTTGTATCCAGAACGATGTCCCCACAGACAAGCTCTGAAGATGCATGGCCATTTGAACGTCTAATTAAAGCGCGTAAACGAGCAAGAACTTCCTCGATATGAAATGGCTTTGCAAGATAATCATCTGCACCTGCATCAATACCCGCAACTTTATCACTCCAACGGTCTCTTGCAGTAAGCATAAGAACCGGCATTTTACGTTCAGTTTTCCGCCAATTTTCAAGAATGGTAATACCATCCATAGTAGGCAAGCCTATATCAAGGATAACTGCATCATAAGGCTCAGTATCACCCAAAAAGTGCCCTTCTTCGCCATCATGCGCAGTATCAACAACATAGCCTACTTCGAGGCACGCTTCTTCAAGTTGGCGATTTAATTCGACATCATCTTCAACGATTAATATACGCACTGAACATTTCCTAGAAAAATTAAGGTTTGAATTTTTTAACAACGATACGAGGCGGTTTGTTATCACTTGTCACTTTAATGCGCGCTTCACATGTTGTTTTTCCATTACCAGCTTTTACTGATTTCACAGATAAAAGCGTAGAGTTTGGATCACCATTAATCATAGCTCGCGCTGCATTACTACAAGCATCTGCAAAAGCCGATGTGTTGTGTAATAGCATTAGCGCGAACGTAACTATGATCAAATTTAATAATTTCATGAAAAAAGTTATATCATGGTTCTTCTGAACCAAAAATGAATATTATTAGAGTTCACTAATATGTTTAGTGTCGCATAATGCAGTCCAAACTGCATTATGCGTTTTTATTTGGAGAATTGTCTCCTTTGTGTCTTTAGATGACCATGTAATTGGCTGATAAGCTATGCAAGACCATTTTTCCTGCTTATTGACGCTTGAAACCATCGTTTGACATGACGTCATTATTGGAATTAGCGTTGCGAGCATTAATCTTTGCTTGAATTGCTTTTTGCAAATTTTCATAGGCTATAGCCTTATTGCGTTGATCATTGTCTGATTTAACCTTCTGATTAGTTTTATATTTTTCAATCAATCGCATTGCCACAGACAAAAAAGACAAGAATGTTTTTATAAAACTAATCATACTAAACTGAGCCTTTAAGTAATGATTTCAGTTGCTGACAATCTTCCGTAAACTGCAATCATTGCGCCAATTGCACCCACGAGCTGAAGCATTGCTTCTGCAAGATCGTTTTGAACCGCCCCTTCAATTGAAATGCCTAAGCCGCCAAGCATTGAAGCAGCAACTGCAATAAGTGCGCCCCATATTGTTTTTGATTGATACCATTGTTTTTCTTCAACCATTTATTTTTCCTTCTATGTGTTTTGGAGTATAATTTTTTCTGAAAAGCCTGGCTGACCACTCTTATTAAATTGAGAGACCTGAATTTCTATTTCATCTTGATGATTAGCTATGTCAGTTTGAAACATATCTTTTGTATACATAAAGCTTGGAATAGCACTCGTAACTTGGCGCTTTAATGCACCTGAACTATCAATAAATTTTATGTCATAATTTTCAGGAGAAGCCTCTAGTGATATATCTGTGCCTTCCCAGCTATCCGCATTTAAAGTACCGCGTCTTATCCATGTAATTTGATGATCCCCAGAAATTGTCTTTACAGATTTCAAATGCACTGGTGAGAGCATTTTTGTGCTTCGGCTTCTGTAGGTATGGGATAAATTTATATAAGTTTCATCGGCAACATTATCACCTGCAGGACCAAGCCGCCAATTTTGTTGAACCCCTGCTTCATTATCGCTCATTTCTAATGGGTAAATTGCTGCGTCTAGAATTATGACGTTAGCACCAATAAATGTGCCAGCTTCTAATTCTGGTTCTGTTCCTAGTTGCGCTCTTAGAAGCTGCGAGAGCTTCCATTTACCATCGCTTTGAAGTTCTGCTTTTGTAAATTGGAGCAGCTCATAGTTACCGTTTGAACTTTCTAGCGCAATTATATTTGCTCCATTTAGAACGGCAGAATGCGAAGCACTCTCTAGACTTCCATTATGGAGTGAAATTAAAAGCACATTATCATAATCCCACCGCCCGCTTGGCCCTACACCAAACTGATTACATAACTTCCCAATAGTTGCTCTTGAACTTATGACCGTACGATTAGAAAACCCATCCTCTTCAAATGAAGACAAGACGCTATATGAGCCTGCCCAAGGCATAGCTTCTACTGCCAAATGCAAAATTGATTTGTTTTGGTCACTTGCTTTCAACAAAGGTAAATCTAGTAATATGGCATTTGGCTTACCAAAAAAATTTGGAATTATATTTGCACGCAACTTGGTGTTTTGTGCAGCAGAAAGTTTAGGCAACTCAACCACAGAAGATAGTGAAACTGTTTGGGACAAGTTCCTCTCAACTTGGTTTACTCGCCATTTTTTGCCATCACTATCTGAAAAATTTATAATATCTCCGTTGGCCAATGCTAGTTTGCAGATTGGTACTTTTACAACGGCTTCTTCGCGACCAACCCACCCTTCCCTTAAATGTGTATCAGCTAATTTATGGGCGGTCGTCTCAGGTAATATAATTGGAGCTTGAAGACTTATTTGTCGGTCGCTATGCCCTTCAAGGCGCCTTGATTTAGTAGCAGTTTCTTCATAATCACCAAAAACAGATCCATGAGTAATTACGGCCTCACTAGGCAGCTCTAAATCATTTCCACGTTTAAGGGTTGTTTCAAACTCGTTTTCTTCGTGAACCAGAATATCATTGTTTATAAAGAGGTGATCTGCGTATGCACGATCCTGAATTGTTATTTGTCCACCTTCTTCAGAAACTTGAATATTATGTAAAGCAAGTAAAGGTTCAAGCGCTGCTCTGGCAGATGTTTGATTGGGAATAAGATATCCATCGATTATACCATCAAGCTTGACATTAATATCATCATACCCAAAATCTTTTAGGATTTGCAGAACTAGATCTTGCAGCGAACATCCACCCAACCGTCCTGTAAGCCAATGCCCAAGATACCAGTTGTCACCATCACTCCAAGTATCAAGCTGTAATGGAAACCAAGGAAAAGGCCTTGCATCCCATGCCCAAGGTGTCATTGAATCAATTTCAAGCATTCTGCCTTGATATTTATCCGACCTCGGATTGTTTTCATCTTGCGTCCAAAAATCATACTGTGCTTCGAGATATCTTCTTTGAATTAAATCATCCCGTCCACCAGATGAAAAATAAGGCAAACTTGATTGTGCTGATTTTGGATCATAAAAAACATTGGGTTGATTTGTACCTTTATCAACTGCGGGGCAGCCAAGTTCTGTAAAAGTAAATGGTTTAGATTTTGGTATCCAAGCCGTAGGTTCTGTTTCGCGGTTTCCGTTAATTCGATTATGATGGGGGTTAGACCACCAAGCCTCTAAGTCTTTGTAACGAAACACCCAAGGCTCACCAAAACCATCAGTGATTGGGGTACGTATATAGTTCACTCGATCTTCATAAGATCTATAATACCAATCGTATCCTTCTTCAGCTGCAATGTTAGATTGAAGGTATTCAAGACTATGACTTGAAAGGGCTTTAGGGTTTTGAATATCTCCTTCATCACGCCAATCTGACAAAGGCATATAATTATCGATACCAATTGAGTCGATATCTGGCGCTGCCCAAAAAGAGTCTAAATTAAAAAGAACATCTCCACTACCATCTTGAGGTTGATAGCCAAAATATTCAGACCAGTCAGCACCATATGTAATCTTAGTTTCAGAGCTAAGAATTTGGCGGCATTCTGAAGATAATCTTATAAGAGTTTCAACAAAAGGAAATTTGCCATCTTCATCGCGAACACGGGTTAATCCTCGCAACTCGGAGCCAATAAGAAAACCGCTTACACCACCTGCCTCGCTACAAAGGTTCGCATAATGAATAATCAGTTTATGATATTGCTCATCGAATGTATCAAGTTGCATCCTTGCTTGTGAGGTTTTATCCGCTGAGTTTTCGCTGCCTGGACTTGGGTAACAAGATATTTCTCCACGCCATGGATACACAGCTTGCTCGCCCTCCCCTGATAAATCTGGCAATCCATTTGAACTTGGAATGTCCATCATAATAAATGGGTAAAGAACAACCTTTAGCCCTCGAGACTTTAAATCTTTAATTGCCCTTATTATTGAACTGTCATCTGGTGTTCCTCCAAATGCGGGGCGTTCGCTCACTTGCGATACTAAATGTGCTTCATTGCGTCGAAGATTATTAACTTGCCATCTTCCACCTATTCTTGTGGTAACGCCTGGAAGAATTTTACATTCTCCCGCTCTTAAATCGGTTCCAAACCAAGAAACAACTAATGAAACAGATTCAAGATTAGGGCAGACCATTTGAAGTTCATCTATTGAAGCTTCCCAATCTGTCATGGCTACTGAAACGTGGCGATTTCTAGCGTTGTAAGTTTCTTCACCACCGCCCGTTGCTATTAATTCAGTATCATACCCAAATTCAGTCGAGCCAGGAATTACTGTTATGGATTTTATATTTTTCTCAAGTGAGCCAATGCTTCTTACTATTTCAAAACTTAATTGAGGAATTCTATTGCCGTAATCTTCTAAAGCTAAATTTTCAAAGACAATATATGCCGTTCCTCTAAAAGCTGGCGTTTTTCCTATGCCTTGCTTGGCCTCGATTAATGGATCAGCTTCTTGGCTTTCGTTTCCGTCATAGAATCTGAATTCTATTTTAGTCAAATCAAGCTCTTTACCATCGGCCCAAATTCGTCTCACTCCAGATACAGAGCCCTCACATAAACCAATTGCAAAATTTGCGAAATATGAAAAACTGGTTGTGCTTGAGCTATTTCCAGTACCTTTGCCGCCACGCTTTTGTGTACTGGCAACCTCTTCAAATCTTGTCGCCCAAATGATTTGCCCAGAGATACGGTTTCTACCATAAATTTTTGGTATTGGCGCACCTTCAATGGCAGATAAAATGCGGGACCCATCGAGGCGGGGGCCTTGTATAACTTGATCTTTTGCAAGATAAGTTTGATCAATTGCATAGCCCGCAGCAGCACCTGCAGCACGACCTAAAATTGCACCAAAAGGCCCGCCAATGGCGCCACCAACCACTGCTCCAACGGTTTGTAAGACAACTGTTGCCATAAATTATTTTCCAAATAAATCAGGTGAAGGAAATCGAAAACACGCTTCAACTCTTGCTTTCCATTGTTTACCTAATGTTGTTTCTACCACGCCTGCTTTTTCATACGCATGAATAAACTTTGGTTTGGCACGTAAGGGGTTTGTTAAAATGCCTACATGTTTGACAACGGCTGAACGACGCCATCTAAACAATATTAGGTCACCAGCTAAGGCTTGCTCTTTTGTAATAGGGACAAACCATTTATGCGCGGCTTCCAGCATGTTTTCACGTTTTGAAAACTCACCCCAATCAGCAGAGTATACTGGCATTTCTTGAGGTTCTTCGCCCACGCATTTTCTCCAAACACCGCGCACTAAACCTAAACAATCTGCACCTTGCAAATGTATTGATGCTTGATGAAGATAAGGCGTACCTATCCAGGAGCGGGCCTCTCGAACCACTCTTCGTCTTAATGCTTTATCATTCATTTTATTATTGGCTCGCCATCAAAATTATCAGAATTTCCTGCATAACTCAGAGCAAAAGCGTTACCTGGCATGTGGGGGAAACCTCTAAAATTTATGGTGTTTGAAAACTTTTCTCCGCATGTCGAAAAACTCTTATTGCACCCCACAACAACTGAAAAATTATCACCAACTTTAATAGGATTGGGCATAGGTTGCCAAAGATGTAAAATGGTAATGCCATCTAACTTAATATGTTCAGATATTTCCATTTTAAGATCTTTATTTGCACCTGTATTAAAGGTTAAAAACCCGCCACGAAACCATGCATTTTCAAAATCATCTATCCCTTTTATCCAAAGGATAGTTTGAGATTTAACTTGAGAAATGTTTCCTATTGACCTGAATTCAGAGGTAGAAAGATTTACTTTGCATTTATCATCACCCAAATCTGCTTGGCAGTTTTTAATAAAATGATTTCCTTTAGTCTGCTCTAATTTTGAGGATAGACTTCTAAGCTCCATTCGGTAGTGACCGTCTTCTTGTACAATCTCTCCAACCAAGGAAACTTGATCGAGAAAATATTGCGAAGCATCCTGCCAATTTACTATGTATGTAGACACTTGAGCGTTATCAAATTTACCTGCCGTGATTGCTTCACGCGTTATATAATCAGATTGTATTGCACCTGAAACTTCACTTGTATTCGTGTTTAAACCAAGCCTCTCTTCGATGCCGCTTGCTTCAACACCAGCATCTTTTTCGCATAAAACGCCCTCAACAGTGATGGTTTCATCATGATCTGTAAAACCAAGTTTTTGACCAGCTGTTGTTTCTAGTATCCAACAACGGCAAAGAGTGGTTACATCACTCTCAATATGGTTTTGAATTTCTGGTGATAGATTTTTCAAATGAGCAACTCCAACAATGGAATAGATGGGATATCACCCACTTCAAAATGCGTCATATTAATTGAGATTGCGTCTGCATCAAAACGAACAGGAATATCAAACTCAAAACCGGCTTTTAAAACCTGACCTTCTTGCGGCACCTGGCCTGAATTAAATTCAATACAGCCATTTGCCAAATCCACAGAATAGTTAGTATTGGATACTAAACTTTCATCCAATGCTATTCTTACTGTTCCAGATACTGGTTTATGTATGCGTCTAACATAGCCGGTTTCTTCGCTCCCATAGCGCTTTATCAATTCAAACTTTCTTGTTTTCCCATCGCCTACACCTATTGTCTGATCAAGCTGCGAAATTTCATTACCCGCTTTTGCAGATTTGAAATCCAACGGATCTTTAAATCTAAATCCATAAAGTCTACCGCGACGTTCTTCAAAAAATTCAATCACAATTTGTAGATCTGTTATCGTCTTAATGCCATATCCCGCATCATACCGACGCCTTGAGTGTGCCCATCTTGCGTTTCTTTGTTCCTTGCCAGAACCAAGCGAAATCACCTCTGTTCGTCTAACTGGCCCCCCTGATGCACCCAACGCAAGGTCAGTTGGAAACTGAACTTCATGAAATGAAATATTTGAATTCATATCTAACCTTTTATATGTGAGATTTATTATTATTGAGTGGCAACTACAAACTTCTCTGCCCACGAGAAACTGCTCTTGCAAGCATTGCAGTGATTTGCCCTTCTGATCGTTTAAAGCTTGAGGCGTCCGTCGCATTTACATTGAATACAACATTCATACCCCCAGTTGAACTGGAGGCAGCTGCCACGCCAAGCTTTCCATCCTGTCCTCTTTTTAAAGGCATAATAGCTTCTGGCCCTGCCTCGCCCATAACACCCAATCGTTGACCAAAATTAAATGGTGTTGGACTAGAAACAACGCCACCATTTGCAAAAGGAACGACCGATTGATTTGAAAAAACACCGCCCTTTGCAAAGCCAGGTATGCCTGAACCAGCGCCTACACCTCCTGCTAAAGAACTTAGAACATTACCAAAAACATTTTCTAAGGGTTTGAGAGCTTGATTAAGTGCTAAATCTACAAACTTTTGACCAATTGATCGCAATGTATCTTCGAAACTTTTACCAGAAGTAATAGCTTGCGTGATCGTTGACGAAAATGTTTTTCCAAAATCTTTAGTACTATTATTCAATGCTTCCATTGCTTGATCAAACTGACTTGTATCTGCGGTAACATCGACAGCAACTGTTCTTTCATTCATCTATTTTATTCCTTTAGACATCTGGAAAATCTCTCATCAACTCAGTCACTTTATTGCGTGATGGTGCGTTATAATCATGTTGAAAGCCCAGATATAACTCGACTGCAGAATCAAATTCTCGCGGTGTTAGCAACCAAAAGTCAGACGAGCTTAATTGCAACTTTGCGAAACCAAATCCCATTAATTGAGACCATGGCAACCACTGATTTTTATTCATTGGTTATCATCGGTGTGAAAGTAGCTTCCAATAGTTTTGCAGCTATAGAAACATAGCCGCTTACACCGCCCTCTACTCGCATGTCTGCAACTTCTTCGAGAGTAATCTTATGGCCACCGCCCACAAGGCCAGCTGTGATAATTTTTAAGATATCGGAAGCGCTCAGTTTTCCATCAGAAAATCGTGCTGCAAGCTCACCCAGATTACTAACTTCAAGTTCACCTTCAAGCGATGCAAGCGCACCCAAAGTTAGACAAAGCGTCCAACTTTTACCATCAAGTTCAGCGTCAATTTCACCTCTGAAGGAGTTAATCATTAGCTAGTACTCGTAAAGTTAATTTCGCCCGCAGACTCCAAAGCTATGTTGAAGGTAACCTCACCATCATGTTGCCCAGCATATTCAAGTGATACAATCTGAAATAGTCCTTCAACCAAGCCAAAATCAGGAATAATGATTTGCCAAGGAACTATATTTGAATTGAAAAAAACTGATTTTACCAACTCATCACTTAAAGCGTCTTTGAATAAACCAGCGCCTGTTATTGAGCTTCTACGCAATCCAGCTCCTGACAATAGTTCTCGCCACCGCCCCGCAGATTCAGAGTCAGTTGTATCAACTGTTTCTGCATTAAATGAGATTTGCCGCGCCCGCAGCCCTGCTATCGTTGTAAAACCATTTCCATCTGCATTTAATTTCAAAAGCAGGTCTTTACCCTTTTGAGCAACCATATCTATATTCCTTATTTTTTATGAGTATGTGAGTGGTTCAGTTACGGCGCGAAAATTTACTTTTGCCAAAAACAATTCACTGTCTTGATCTTTGTCAACTTCGGTAAATTCATGAGTGAAGTTTACCAATGCATGACCCTCTAATTGTTTTGGCAAACTATGAAGCGCATCGTGTATGAATTGTGCTAATGTTAATGCCTCTTTACGCCCATTTTGATCTGACCAGACATTGAGTGTGATGGCGTGTTCCATACCTTTTTCAGTACTAGTACTCCAATCATTGTGTATGGCTTCACCAAACACCACATAGGGAAATTTTTGAGCCTTAGGGACATCATCAAAAATGTGCTGACCACCAAGCATTCCTATCAATTCACTTGATGCCAACAGGCTTGAGAACATTGCGCCTTGCAATGCTAGTGCTGGGTGGGTCATCTTTGCAGCCTCTTCAGTTTCTTTGTTTTGGAATTATCAATTAAATGTTTTGCAGGACGCTTATTAATGTCAGCATAAATTCGCTTAATCAGGGTAGTTAAATCCACCTCAGTTATCTTAATTGAAAGCTTGCTCATTTACGTTCAACACAATCACATTCAAGGTAACGTCGTGTTTCATCTGGGTCCCGAACGCTTTCAACCTCAAAGTGTCGACTGCCTGTTACAAATCTTGTTTTGGTTGAGATATTTGCACGAAACCTGATCAGAATACGGTGTGAAATTTCTACAATAGAATTATCCGCTCTTTGGATGTTAGCG
The DNA here is from genome assembly GCA_964502215.1 of uncultured Rhizobiaceae bacterium. Lineage (GTDB taxonomy): Bacteria > Pseudomonadota > Alphaproteobacteria > Rhizobiales > Rhizobiaceae > JAALLB01. The sequence continues at coordinate 38,386 of CAZCUN010000019.1, forward strand.
GATTTAACAGGACATATATGTGCCCAAACAGTGTCTTGAGGTTTATACCTTGAAACAAACCCGCCACATCCATCTGAAAGCTCTACTTCATTTTCTATAGTTAACTGCCGATTAAACCTTCCAGCATCATAGATTTTCGCATTTTTCATAAGCGCACCCTTTTTACAGGATTGAGCAAGCTATTTAATTGTTCAGGAATATGAGACGTCTCATTGCCTTTTATGAATGCACCACGAAACTCATACCAATGAGCGATTAGAACCAATATGGCTCTAGTTATATTGGAAGGAACGTCAAACCCTGTATCGCCATATCCAACGACCATGTCGATTTCAATACCATTAGAAAATGCATTGAAGGAAATGTTCGTATTGATAATTAAAGCTGGAGGATCCATGCGATTATCAAGGCGATAATTTTCCGTATTGAAAATATTGATATCACCGTTCACATCAAACCCGCGCGCCTCTGTAATGTGTTTGACAGGCCAGGCTTCCAAAAATATAGATCGACTTGCTGGCATTGTATCAATATATTGGCGAACCGTTCTATTAATCAGAAAATGACCAATTGTTGCTTCCACATGGAGCGTTGCAGCTTGAGTTAATTCAACAAGATATTCATCATCTTGATCATGATCTAAGCGCAAGTGTCGTTTGATTTGAGGTAATGTAACCGGCATGGCTTTTGGCGCAATCAGCGTCGCTATAGGCATAATTTTTTCCTGATTTAGAATAAAAAAAGCCCCGCCAAATATGACGGGGCCAGTTATCAGTACATACTCTTAATTAAGAGCAACAACGTGGGAGGAAGCGTTGTTAGTTTGCACCGAATTTAACAAGTTTGATGGCATCAAAATCTTGGATACCGCCACCAACACGCTTAGTGGTATAAAACAAGACATAAGGTTTGGCAGAATATGGATCGCGCAAAACACGAACACCTGTACGGTCAACAATCAAGTAACCACGATTAAAATCACCAAAAGCCATAGACAAACTTTCAGATGCCATATCTGGCATATCTTCTGCTTCAACAACCCCAAAACCCATTAAGCTGGCAGCTTGCCCAGCTACTGAAGGTGCTTGCCAAAGATAATTTCCGTCGGCATCTTTTAGTTTTCGCACTTCAGCTTGCGTCTTGCGGTTCATCACCCAATTAGCATTTTGACGGTGACCAGCTTTCAATGAGTAAATTGTGTCTACAAGCGTGTCAGACGCATCCGCATCTGCAAAAGCCCCATCATTGCCAGTCGATATTGTGCCTAGGTTACCCCAAGACCAATTGCTTTCATCAACGGTTGTGTGGGTTAAGAAACCACGTGGTTTATTAACACCATCCCCATTGATAAATGCTGCGCTTTCTTGTTCTGCAAAAGCTTGTTCCACTTCACTTGCAATCCAAGCATCAATGTCAACGGCTGCATCATCCAAGAGCTGAGAGGTTGCTGCGGGCATTGCATAAAGTTCCATCGTTGGAAACTGCAATTCAGATAAGGTTGGCGAGGCGGTTTCAGTACGAAGTTCTGTTTCTGAAGCCCAACCTGTTGCAGGACCTGTTACGGCAAATGGCTTTTTATAAACTGAAGATGAAACCACCTGCACGCCAGCGATTGCACGAATAGGAGAACCAAGCGCTAATCGACGGCCAATTTCAGTTGCTGTTTCATCTGGCACAAGATAACCACCATCAGTATCAGAACCATAAGATAGTGCTTTTTGCTCGTGACGTCGAAGGCCGTCTTCGTTACCACCACGCATATAATTGTTAAAAGCTTGCTTGTGCTCAATGTTTGCAATGGGTGAAATAGCCGTGGTGCCGAAAGAAGGTCGTTTTCCTTTAAGCAGCAAATTATCCATCAATGATTTTTGCTCGTCCATTGCCTTATTTATACGGTTCATTTTTTCAACCGTAATAACATCTTCTGAAACTTGAGTTTCAACTTGAGCTAGGCGCTCATCGTTGGTTTCCTTGAAGGCTTCAAATGCTTCCATAAATTCATCGAAACATTCTGCTACATCTTGCGCTTGGCCTGTCGCAGCTTTTGCTTCGGGTGCGCGATTTTGTTCTGTTTTCATAAGTTATATCCTTTGAGATATGGTTTGTGTTGCCTTGCGAATTTTATCCGCAAGGGTAGCGTTCACTGTCGCATCCCGCTTACAGTGAAGTGCGTTATAGCCATTTGAAATTATGGTTTTGGCCTCACGCCGCGACAGCCCCGCATCCCGCGTTAGCCATCGCTCAAATTCTCTTGCACTAGGTCGTTTTGTGTTGTTGGAAGATTTCACGGTTTCAATGCGTGCTTCTTCCAGGAGAGGAAAAGTTACAACCGAGATTTCCCAAAGATCAGCAGCTAAAATAGTGCGCACTTTTGTTGAAGGGTTGGTGCGGGCTCTTTTGGTTTTAAAGCCGATAGAAAGACCATCCAACGCCCCTTCGCGCATAAGCTGCAAAACTTCTTCACTTCGCCTTACACCGCGCGTAATTTTACCCTCAACAAAAAGTCCTTTTTCATCTTCTTTTATTTTTTTTCCAACAACCAATCGGTTCATCAGGGTCATGCTGAAATAACATTCTTACAGAGTTTGGTTGACGATTTTTTAGGGACGCTGAAAAAGCACCGCGTGCCACCATATCATTGCCCTGATCGATTGCTCCAAAGACACTTGCATAACCAGAAAAGCTACCATCAAGTTTCACGTCCTGCACAGTAACAGGCGCAAACTTAGTTTCACGCTGGGTAATAAAACCGCGGTTTCTCATGCTATTCTCCATGTTGAATTTTTTACTTTGTAGAGCCCAAACGTTGACTAAGGCGCGCTAGAACTCCAACGCCCCACCAAGCACAAAGGCTTGCAAGTGCAGCGCCTGAAAGCGCTAATTCTATTTTTGAAATCTGGTGCATAATATCCAGGTAATCAGCAATTTTTATGCCTGCTGAGGTTCCAAATATCATTCCAATTGTTAGGCCTACAAAAAACCTTAAGAAAGCCTCTCTACGGTTTTTTGGCAGAAGGTAAGCAATAGAAATAGCCGATCCACAAACTGCCCCAACGCCCTTTGCAATGAATACCCATACTTGTTCAGGTATTTCGTTTAAATCTGGTAGAGATGGAACTGCCATGTTAAACAGTGACCTCATCATCAATAGGTAGATATCCTAAAGCTTCGCGTTTCTCATTATCCGTGAGAAAACTTGCTTCTCCCAACCGCTTCCAAAGACTTTCCCGATCAGTTGCAAGCGCGTCTAGCAGTTCAATATTAGGAATAAGAGCAAAGCTTTCAGAAAAACTACCCTCTAACCAATTACCAATGTCACAAGCCGTTTTATTTGCCAAAGGCAAGACAGTCTGACGCCAGAAAGCTCGGTTGGCTTCTTGGTAATTTGAATAGGTATTATCACCAGGAATACCCAATAACATTGGGGGGACACCAAAAGCCAAGGCAATCTCACGAGCTGCACCATTTTTTGCCTGAAGAAAATCCATATCACGCGGGCTATACCCCATTGCTTTCCAATCCAAGCCACCTTCAAGTAACATAGGCCTGCCTGCTTTGGTTGAGCCTGTATAGCCTTCTTCTAATTCACCCTTTAAACGGCTGAATTGATCATCGGTTAAATTTTCTCCCGCAGATGAAGCATAGACCAAAGCGCCAGAAGGTCTTGCAGAATTATCCAGCAGAGCCTTATTCCAGCTGCTTGCAGAGTTATGAATATCAAGCGCCATATTGGCAGAAGATAAAGGCGAAAGTCCATTAACATCATCAGAAGGATTAAACAAAGCGAGATGTAAAATCTCATCTAACTCATAGGTAGTTTTGGCTAATCCAATTGTATATTCATATGCTTTTGGCCAACCTTTTTCATCTAGGATTGGCTTTATCTTTGTGGGATCAAGCACATGTAGCTCACGCAATTCACCAGCCACTTCTATCTTTGTAAGGTAAGCATTCCCAGAAATTAATAAATGGCCATATAAACACTCTAACAACTTAGGCCCTGACTGTCTTGCATTTGGCTTTGTCATAAGCTCAAGCACAGGATGTTCGTTAAGCTCTATTCTGTCTATACGCACAGTAAAAGGCATCGAACTTGCAGCTTCGCTGATCATTCTTACACACCGATAAACAACTGGATTTTTGCGAATGCAGCACTTGATTGCTCTCTTCCATCCAGCGTTGACCAAATGGCATTTCCAGCAGAATGAAACGCTATAAGTGAGCCAGTAGAATTCTTTTCTTCAAGGCTCGCAGAATTATTGGCTGAAGCATTCAGCCAGTTGAAAAATCGGTTCATATTGAGTTCCGTCTTTTATTTAAAAATTATGCACTTCGAACACGAGGTTCAAAACGCTTTGACAATGCAAGTTCTGTAATGGCCCAAACCAAGGCATCTACACGATCTGGTGAAACGCCTTCTGCCATACCATCAGGTGTAAAAGCACACATTTGGTCTTCGAGTTCCGCAAATTTTCCTACATGCAAAACGCGTTGACGTTCATATAAAAGAGCCACAGGTTCAGCCCTAATCCATTTTCCCCTACTTGCATGTACAGCACGTACTGGTACTTTAGGGTCAATCGTATGGATCACGGTTTTTACCATATCGCCACCTTGATTAACCTCAACCACAATGACGTCTGCTTCAAGCAAATGATAAAGCGCTACAGCTTGAGCGGCCCATTTATCAGGCGTTGCTTTTTGAAGCGTTTTATCTTCTACAACACAACATCTTCCGTCTTTAGTCATACCCGCAGCAATGATACCGCATGCTGCCGATTTTGATCCTGAAGAAGCAGGTGGATCAACTGCAATTACGATGCGATTTAATTCAGGTGCACTTTGTAACCTTGAAGCTTCGATTTGCTCTCTACGCCATAACGCATGTTCATTTTGCTCAATGATTTCGCCATTGAGTTCTTGTCGACCAAGTCGCGTTCCTGCATAAATTTCTTCTACATATTCAAGAAAGCCATCCGCTAAATTACTTGAATTTTCAGCCGTTGTTGAGCGTACTGTAATCGTCGTTGGATCTTTCATCAGCTTTTTTAGAAGCTTCAATGGTTTTGGTGTTGTTGTTACAACCTGCCTTGGTGAATGCCCAAGCCTCAAGCAAAATTGAAGCATATCCCAAGTTTCATCAAGATTACTCCATTTGCAAATTTCATCGCACCAAACAGCACCGAATTGATTGCCGCGCAAACCCTCAGGATTAGCCGCAGAATAAAGTTTCCCTATTGTACCATTTTGCCAAATTAACTCTTTCCGCGATGATATCCACTGAGGCCGTTCAGACTTTGCATGTATCGCAAGCAGTCCAGACTCACCCTCCACCATAACATCACGCATATCGTCATAACTTGTTCCAACCAACGCTACCCTGCCACCACTACTGCCAGGATAATGTGAGTCAGCAAGTGCGACACCTTTTAACCATTCAGCTCCTGTGCGTGTTTTGCCTGCTCCACGGCCACCTAATATAAGCCAAGTGCGCCAGTCACATAATGGTGGCCTTTGTTTTAATCGTGCCCATAAGGGCCAATCCTGTTTAAGGAGCTGAAGCGCTTCTTTATCAAGTTTATCCAGGAATAGGCTTCTCAGTTTTTTCGTCGACAAGCTTGGCAATTTGTTTTTCAAGCTGTTTGCGGAATTCCAATATATCCACTCCCCGGTTGGATTTTTTATCACGATCCGTCTGTATCCGTTTTATCATTTCTTCTAAATTCTGAACCAATTTGAAAAAGCCAGTATATGCTTTTAACTTCTGTTCTGTTGAAGTCGTCTCTACTTCGATATGAGTTTCCATATTCGATAGTTCAGCGCAGATTATATTTTTTAATTTTGTAGCTATTTTCTCAAGTTGGTCAGAATCATCTTCCGAATTTTCTAACAAAAAACATTCCTCATTGGCTGTTGAAATAAAACTCAAACGCAAAAAACCAACCTGAAAATAGATTGGTTTATTTTTAAAAATGTTTGTGAGCTTATTGTCTGAAAAGGCTACATCCGCACTTCTCCGACCGTATAAATAATGTACTCCAAGACCGTTTCGGTGTCAAGAATAAATTCCTATTTTTATGAAATTATTTTATTTGAGTTTCAAACTCTATAAATGGCTCGCAAAGTTGCTCTGCTAGTTTCAAAGAGATATTTCCTTCTGCAACTAGAAACCTTGGTGTCCATTTAGAAAAAGTAGGCTCAATCTTTCGCAAGGTTTTAATGATATTTGGCTGCCCCTTCAAAAGCCCATTGGCAAACTGGGTAGCTTGAATATAAGGTTGAGAAACAAGGCGTAGGTTTAAATTATAAATTTGATTTGCACGTTCCTGAAATAAGGCACTTAAACCTTCTTCAATCACGGGAGCATTTGAACCATTAGTTGGTGAAAGAATATGCACAACTTCATGTGCTAACTGAAAAATTGCCTGAGCAGTGTCTTCTCGGGCATTATCTGTTAATATAATTGAGATATGTTTATTTGTACCGGGATACCAAATTTTTGGCCGATCCCCATGATATTCTATTCCCACGGGTGTATAAGACATATCGCGTGGGCCAAATAATTGCTCAGCATCATTGAGCATCGTTGACAATAATGTCGTTAGGGTAAATCGATACCCATCACGTGTAGGGAGAGGTTCAGTGGCAAAACCTAAAACTGGTAAAGATGAAAGTTCAATAGACACGCAGTTTCTCCCTAAAATTGAGAACGAATCGTTGGCTCTTGATGAAAATCATACCCCGATTGGTGTTCATGGCTCTAGTGGATTACCTGGTATTCTGGCAGAAAATGATATTAATTCTGACAAACCTGAAGAAACTTCATAAGTTCTAACCTACTGCAAGGTGTGATGAGCCTAGGGAATGTAAATTTCTCTTGGCCAATCAACTAAATTATCTTCATATTCCTCAGCTGGCTTTCCATCATCAGGTATGCTCCTGCCTCGAATACTTACGCCTGCCTTATGCACTGTTTCAGGATCACCGCTTATTAGAGGATGCCAGTCAAATAGATCTTCGCCATCTCTCACCAATCTATATGCGCACGTTGGTAGAAGCCATCTCAAACTTCGCACAGTCTTTGGCGTTAATTGAATGCAATCAGGCACTTTTTCGAAACGATTATTATAGTCCGTACATCGACAAGTATTGCAATCCAGCAATTCACATCCAATGTTTGTCCAGTAAATTTCAGCAGTATCCCAATCTTCTAATTTATTTAAACAACACTTGCCGCAGCCGTCACAAAGTGATTCCCATTCCTTTGTAGACATCTCTTCAAGTTTTTTTGTTTTCCAAAAAGGCTGTTCTGCCATAATTTACATCCAAATTGATTGCTACTCGCGTTTACCAGAATATAAGAAACAATAAAGCAAATTGATAATTTTCCATTCAAAGCATATCTATTATGCTATAAATGCATTTGAGAATAAAAAAAGGGACTAATAGTTTTGCGTGATCCATTTAAGAATTCTAAGAAAGGCGGTAGCTGGAATAAGCTACTAGACTTTGATTCGTGGATTGATTCTTCACTCTACAGGCTATTTTCAGATGCAAGTGAGCGCTGGGAAACCATTACAGTTTTTTTCAGAAAGTTTCGTGTTAAAGGTTTTAAACGATTTTTAGTTGAAATTTTTGATGAGACTATTTCTATCAGCCTTCTAGCTTCCATTGGTTTATTGGCACTTGCACTACCTGCTTTTGAAGAAACTCAAAAAGACTGGCGTAGTCAAGATAATTACTCTGTTTTGTTCTTAGATCGTAATGGCAAGCAGATTGGACGGCGTGGCATTCGCCAAAATGCGGCAGAAGAACTCGATGCCCTTCCTGATCATTTTATTAAGGCCGTACTTTCAACTGAAGACCGTCGTTTTTTTGAGCATATAGGGATTGATTTCGTTGGTCTTGCTCGCGCAATGATTGAGAATGTTCGTGCTAATTCTGTAGTTCAAGGCGGCAGTACGATTACGCAGCAGTTAGCAAAAAACTTATTCCTAACAAACGAACGCACGCTGGATCGAAAAATAAAAGAAGCCTTTCTTTCTCTTTGGCTTGAAACAAATTTATCAAAGAAAGAAATTCTAAAACTGTATCTTGACCGCGCCTACATGGGGGGTGGTAATTTTGGGATTGCGGCTGCGGCTCAATATTATTTTGATAAAAATATTAAGGACGTAAATTTAGCAGAAGCTGCGATGCTTGCTGGTCTATATAAAGCGCCAGGGAAATATGCACCGCACATCAACCTTCCCGCAGCAAGAGCACGCGCAAATGAAGTATTGACCAACATTGTGCAGGCAAGTTTCATGACAGAAGGGCAAGTTGTTAGAGCAAGACGTGAACCTGCCAATGTCGTCGACAGAGAAGACTTGCAAGGCCCTAACTATTTTCTCGACTGGGCATATGAAGAAGTTCGTAAAACTGCGAAAAAATTTAATACACGCAATCTTGTTGTGAAAACTACTGTTGATCTTGACCTTCAAAAAGCTGCGGAAGATTCAATTGAAACACACCTAAGACAGTTTGGCACGCAATATGGCGTAAGAGACGCTGCAATGGTAGTGATCGATAACGAAGGTGCGGTTCGTGCTATGGTTGGCGGACGCGATTATGGCAAAAGCCAATTTAACAGAGCCACCCTCGCTAAACGTCAACCTGGCTCATCATTCAAGCCCTTTGTTTATGCATCGGCGATTGAAAACTTTGGGTATAATGAAAAAACTAAAGTTCTTGACGGAAAAGTTTGCGTTAAACGAACCAAGTGGTGTCCCAAAAACTACACCCCAAGATTTAGAGGCAAAACCACCCTTACAACTGCATTGGTAAAATCAATTAATACAGTGCCTGTAAAAATGTATCTCGGGCGAGACAATTTAGAAAAATTAGGTGGCGATAAACTTGTAAAAACAACCAGAGATATGGGTATTGAGTCAGATATGGTTGTTAATCCACCTATGGTGTTGGGTTCTAATGGTATGACAGTGCTAGAAATGGCAACAGGTTACGGCCCTTTTATGACTGGTGGAACCAAATTAAACAGATTCGGTTTCACGCAAATTCTTGATACTTCAGATAATGTACTGTTTGATATACGGTTAGACGGCAAAGAAAAATCTCAAGTCCTGAAAGAAGAAACTGTTGCAGCCATGAATAAGATGATGGTGCAAATTCCTGAGTGGGGTACAGCAAAACGTGCAGCACTTAATGGTATTCGTGCGGCAGGCAAAACAGGAACAACTCAAGCTTATCGTGATGCTTGGTATGTCGGGTATACAGGTAATTATGTATCTGCGGTGTGGTTTGGCAATGATAACTACCAGCCAACAAGACGCTTAACAGGTGGCAGGCTCCCTGCAATGACTTGGCAAAAGTTTATGACTTATGCGCATCAAAATATTGAACTACGCCCTGTACCATACATTGATAATCCACTGCCTGGGAAAACAAAAAAAGAAAAAATAGATACAGATATCGAAGAAGAAGAGATTACTCCACCGCCAGTAAGACCAAAATTATTGTCGAAGAAGGTTGAAGACACTTTACGCGCATTAGAGAGAACCTTACAAAATGCAAAACCGTTGAAATTAAATGGTGAAGTTGCAACTTCACAAGATTCTAATGTTTTGACTCAATGATAAAATCTTATTCTTGCAATTAGTTGAGCCCAAATAAATGCGCACCCTTATCAACATATTCATTGTGCTTATCATTGGCTTAAGCCTAGGTGGACTAAGCGCAAATATAGCCTTGCAAAGTAGCCATGGAATTGGTGCTGTTTCCTCAGGCTCATGGTCGGCTTGGCCGTTTGTAGGTGGGGCACAGGTTGATCCATACACAAGCGCCAAAGCTGCGACTGACGGCACAATACCACTTGGTGCCGCAGAAGGTTTAGCCTTTGAAGCATTACAAGATCAAGATGGCGCAAACCTTCGAAAGCAATGTTCATATGAAGTGGCTGGAGATACCTCGGCAACAAGACTATGGACTATGACTGCCTATAACCTTGATGGTAAGTTAATTGTTGACGATGGCATTCTTATCTCAAGTATTTTCTCAGGAAATATAATTCGTTTTCCAAATTCTTCCTTTGTTTTAAATGTAAGTACATCACCCAACTCTGGCAATTGGATACCAATTAGGGGAACTGGTAAAATGAAGCTTGTAATTAGGCTGTACGATACACCTATCACAAGCAATTCGGGCATTACAAAACCACTAATGCCACGTATAAAATTGATAGGATGCAACGAATGAAGAAGCGTCTGATCTACCTTGTTTGTTGCGGGCTTTTGCTTGCTGGCATTATCCACATCATCATCATCTTGATGATACCAACATTTGGCTCAAAAGATGCTGCAAAACAAATATCTAAGCAGCTTATTACTCAAAAATTCCATTTTATTGATAATGGTAAAAGCTTAGGTATTTCAAACACTGACCCCTTCCTTAAATTATCAGTTTGTAAGTTTGATCTTACAAACACGGCTATTGAAATTCGTGGGCAAGATACAAAGACTTTTTGGTCTGCCTCTGTTTTTGATGAAAGAGGCCGAGTCATTTACAGCATGAATGACAGAACCGCAATTAAAAATCAGTTACGCATGATCATTGTTAATCCAATACAAATGGCTGACATTCGCCAAACGCAACCTGAAGAAGTTGAGACGTCTATTCTGGTAGAAAGTCAAAATTTAAAGGGTTTTGTTATTTTAAGAGCGCTTGTGCCTGATGAAAGTTGGAAATCACATTCAATTGGCTTCTTAAAAAGCGCTCAATGTATTCCTTATGTAACAAACATTGCTATTACATCAGAATCTTAATTTACATCTGCAATCGATTTTGAATTTAAATTTGGCTTTTTTCGTTTAATTGTAAGCGTTGTTTCAATTCCTAAAATTCCATGGCAGTAGCTGTTCGATATC
>CAZCUN010000020.1:0-48730 GCA_964502215.1 uncultured Rhizobiaceae bacterium
CCAATGGGTTAAACAATATTTATCGTAGTTATCTGGGACAGCCCCAAATATAATTATAAAAATATTTTTATGCAGCTTGAATATTAATCGCTTTAGGGCCTTTGCCACGATTATCTGGCTCAGTTTCAAATGTAATTTTCTGGTTTTCAGCTAGGCCCTCCATACCAGACGCTTGAACAGCAGAAATATGTACAAAAACATCTTTCCCACCATCATCTGGAGTAACAAAACCAAAGCCTTTTTCTGCATTGAAAAATTTTACAATTCCTGATTGAGACATAACAGGGTCCTTTTCCATAATCTATTTTATTACGCTATACGCAGCTCTTAGGCACAGCAGAATGTAGAGGAAAGGGGTAAAAAATGTAGCCATTAAAATTAATAGCAGGAAACCCGCCAAGCCGAATGATTAAATTCAGTATTTCCAGTCATCTTCACGTCCGCAATATGCCCGAACTCTTTAATACTTGCGCCTTACTTACAAATAAGCAAGCAATTTTTACCAGTTTTTGAGAGTTTAGCTAAGTAGTTTAATACCCTAAGAGTAAGACAGCTTATATACTCCCCCAGCTAAGTAACTGCTTTATATGTGTTTTCTGTTTATTTTGTAGACTAAAAAACGAAATGCCACGAATTAAAATATTTAACCGTAGAAATACAAGAATTGGGTGGCAAACTCGATACATCAGCCTTACGATGATTGCATGATAAAATCACTTCCCCCAAACCAAATACAGGCTACTGCTAAAGACTGGCTAATGATTGCCGTATTGGCATTAATATGGGGAGGTTCATTCTTGTTTGGCCGCATATTAATGATTGAATGGCCACCATTTACAGTCGTTTTTCTGAGAGTGTTTTTAGCAGCAATTACGCTATGGATTTTTTTAGCCCTCACCTCTAAAAAGTTTCCACGTGATAAAACTCTTATTATCGCAATCCTTGTGATGGGAATATTAAATAATGTAATCCCCTTCTCATTAATTTTGATAGGCCAGCAAGAAATTGGTTCTGGCTTAGCTTCTGTAGTCAATGCAATGACTCCGATTTGGACATTAATAATTGCAAATCATTTTACGATAGATGAGAAATTCTCAACCAATAAAATAGTTGGAATAATCTGCGGATTTTTAGGAGTTGCTACACTTATTGGTGCCGATTTTATTCAAGGCTTAACCGCATCAGCTTGGGCGCAAGGTGCGGTATTGGGTGCAACAATATCATATGGGTTTGCTTCTGTGTGGGGAAAGCGGTTCAAGGGGCATGATCCAATTCTAGTATCCACAGGTCAACTAACAGCATCAAGCCTTATTATTTTACCAATCATGCTCATATTTGAAGATCCTTTTTCACTACCGGCACCAAATTTAGAAATGATAGTTTCCATGTTATCGCTGGCTCTTTTATGCACCGCCTTTGCTTATGTTTTATATTTTAAAATTTTAAGCAATGCAGGAGCAACTAACGCCTCTCTAGTGACATTTTTAGTCCCCTTAAGCGCTGTTATTTTAGGCGTGTTCTGGCTAGATGAAACGCTAACGACAACTAATATCATCGGTATGGTTTTAATTATTGTTGGCCTATCGCTTGTTGATGGCCGCATCTTAAAAATGTTCAAATCTTAGCAAAACGCTTGATATGGTGTTCTATTAACAAGAGAAGAAAAATTATTTTTTACTCGCAATGCAGCTTTTAAATCAAACAAAAGCAAATACTTACACATCTTAAAACAAACCTCTAATGCAGCAACAGCAAAACAAGCTTGCAAAGCCTTCATTTTATCCTAAACTTTAAACCAAGCTGGGAATACCAACGAGGAGGTTGATATGACACTATTACAAAAAGCTAATTGGGCTATTACAATTGCTGCATTTGTATTTGTTTCAGCATTCGTATTTGGTTTCATAGGATAAACCAATTTTTTGACGCAAATTTTAGTAGATAAATAACGTTATTTTTCAGCAAGCCAAAGGCTTACAGTAAGCGCATCTTTGGCTTGTTTGTTTTTTGGTTGAAGATGTTTGATCGAACTAAGTTTCAACCCAGCATCCCGTAACCAGTCAGCCATTTGTTCTTCTGAAAAACCAAGACGAATATGCGCGTGATCTTCCTGTAAAAAATTCAGTTCATGCGGAGCAAAATCCACAATTAACAATCGACCACCAGGAACCAAGGCTTTCGCAGCTTCCGATATAGCCCCCGCAGGGTCGTCTAGATAATGCAGGACCTGATGAATTGTAACAAGATCAAAAGAAGCTGATGGAGTTGGTAAAATATACAAATCTCCCTGCCGTGTTTGCACACGAGACAGATTAGCTTCATCAAGTCGAAGACGTGCTACTGAAAGCATATCACGACTGGCATCGATACCAATTCCTTTTTCAAACAAACCAGAAAATAGCTCTAGAATTCTGCCTGTACCTGTACCTAGGTCAAGCATTGAACCAATCTTAGAATTACCAACCATATCAATCATAGCTGTCTCAACACTGCGTTCATCGATATGTAGTGATCTAATTTTATCCCACTCACCAGCGTTATGACTAAAATACTCAGAAGCTTGCGCAGCACGTCTTTTACGCACCAATTGCAAACGTTCTCTATCGCGCTCTATATCCTTATCAAAGGGGTCAAACTGGGAGATTATAGACTTTACGAGCCCTGACCCCATACCTTGGTCAACTAACCTAAAATAAGCCCAAGCCCCTTCTTGATAGCGCTCAAGTAGCCCTGCTTCTGTCAGCAGTTTTAAATGTCTTGAGATACGGGGTTGAGACTGCCCAAGAATTTCTATCAAATCGGAAACGGTAAGGTCTGTTTCTGCCAAGAGTGACAACAAACGCAGGCGTGTAGACTCACCTGCTGCCCGCAAAAAATTCACAGACTGGTCTAACGATAGAGTATTTTTATTAGACAAAATCAAGCAATCCTATTCTAGATAAACACATGTTTATATTTAGATTACAATTATTTCAACAAGGCATTTTTTGACTTAATGCAGATTAGAAGCAGCGGCTGAGTAACCGCCACCTGCACCATCCATAAAGTGGTAATGATCATCAGAAGTTATAGAAGGAACAAAACAAGTTAATACGGCCTTATCTTGCTCACTTAATCCAAACTTCAAGTATCCAGATACGCTGTGCTTTTCTAGAAACACTTTAAGTATCCGCACCTGCTCTTAATTAAGTGAAAGCGTCATGCGAATACCATCATGAACTTTTCGGTAATCTGTATTCAACCCAAGTTGTCGTCTGTAGTGGTGAGGATTAAATTCACCCATAGACCATCCTGTTCGATCTAAAATCCAAGCAATCAAAGCAATGCAATATAACTTGAACATACTGTCCCCTGTTGCGCTTGCTTCAAGGTTTAAACCATCTACAGGCCATTTAAACCGTATCTGTTCTTCTGGAACGGGGTGGCCTTCAGCTTTATCTGCATTTACCATTTCCAAAAGCTCAACCAAAATATGTTCTGGAATACGATCCTTTCCATCCGCGGCTTCAACAATCATAGAAATAATTTTATGTGACTCTTTTTCAACTGGCATCCATCTGCAAGAAAGACCCGTTAAATCAGGATACTCTCCAGTTGAAGCAGGTTCAATTTCATACTCACCTTTTTTCAATAGTTTTTCAGCAAGTGCTAATCCATGTCCTGTAAAGGCATAATTTGTAATCGCTTGTGAAACAAACAACCCTGCCAAACGCACCTCACAGTTTTGTTCTATATTTTTTTTAACTGGAACAATCGCAGCACGTAATTCCAAAGACAGCTCTTCGCTCACCCAAGTTCTAGTTTTTGATAAAACAGAATATACAGCGTCATAATCTTTTGGAGCAAATGCAACTGCTGCACCATCGCCTCCAAAAATATAGGGTAATTTATGATGACCAATTTGATTCATAATCCCAGTAATCATAGCAACACCAGCCATATTTACAGCTTTGAATCGCCCCGCATCAATAGCAGCCCTTGATTGCACAACATCCGTAACAGCAATAAACCAATCATCGGGCACAGATACATAATTTTTAACCGCAAGAACTTCATAAAAACTATCAAGAACAGGAAGTCTTTCAACGAATTGCGATGTAGTGAGCGTTTCCATTCTTCAAAAATCCAATAGTTTTTTAATTGCAATTACTCTTACGCTATATAACCTTGCTAAGCGAAAGAAAATTTCAAGAGGTAATCCATGAATGTGAGAGGAAAATCCAAAGAAGTTAAACGTCAACTTCGAAATCTGGCTCCTTTCTTAACAATGGAAGAATTTTTAGCCATTGAAGAAATAGCAGATGCTGGTCATCTAAGACATCTTCCCCCCTCAATTCGAGCATGGCAAGCCCTTACAACGAGAGCACGCCATACACATACCGATTATGATAATTTGTTAAACGAAGGTTATGATCAAGAATCTGCAAGGCATTTCGTTCTGGATGATATCAACACGAAACTTTTAGAATGGGGATGTGAAAAAACAATAAATGATACGCAAGAGTAACATTCCAACTTAAATTACCTATATATTGAAACACAATCAAATCTGGCTCTAGAAAAGAAATTTATTATGACAAACTTATCTAATTTCCAAATCACCACTAAATGGCCTGCCCAACACCCTGACCGAATCCAGCTTTATTCACTACCAACCCCCAATGGCATCAAGGCATCTGCAATGTTGGAAGAAACTGGGCTTGCCTATGAGCCCCATCTGGTAAATTTTGCTACAGATGATCAACACAGTCCTGAGTTTCTTTCGCTAAACCCAAACAATAAAATCCCTGCGATGATTGACCCCAATGGCCCTGATGGAAAAGCAATCGGCCTATGGGAATCTGGTGCAATGTTGATTTATCTAGCAGAAAAATCTGGCATGTTACTTTCAACAGATGCAGCTACGCGTCATGAAACATTTCAATGGCTATTTTTTCAAGTTGGCGGAGCTGGCCCAATGTTTGGTCAATTCGGTTTCTTCCACAAATTTGCAGGCAAAGAAATCGAAGACAAACGCCCCTACGAACGCTACCAAAATGAAAGCAAGCGTTTGTTTTCAGTCATGGAAAAACGCCTGTCACAAAGCGAGTATATCGCAAGTGATGAATACTCAATCGCTGACCTTGCCTTATGGCCATGGGTAAGAACACTAAATGGTTTTTATGATGCAAGCGAGGAGTTAGACCTCAAAAGCTACAAAGCAGTTATGGCTTGGGCACAAAAATGCATGGCGCGTCCTGCTTCTCAAAAAGCAGTGAACATTCCTAAAAGAGATTAACAAAATGACCCTGCCTATCACGACCCTATCAACATGCATGCTAGCTCTTTTGCTAGTTATTCTTTCCTTGCGCATCATAGGTGTTAGAAGGGGTGAAAATGTTTCTCTTGGTAGTGGGGATAGCAAAACCCTTGAGCGCAGAATTCGCGCTCAAGGCAATCTGGTTGAATACGCACCGATTGGATTAATTCTAATTGGCCTTGCAGAGTTTCAACACGCAAACCCCTTTCTAATTGGGGTATCAGCGGCTGCTTTTGTAATGGGCAGATTGCTTCACGGTTACGCGCTTGGATTTACCACCAAAGCCATAAAGCCCAGAGTAGCAGGAATGCTGCTAACGTTGTTAAGCCTGCTTGCATTAATTGGCATCAATATCTGGCTTGTTATTACAAGCTGAACCCTTATTCATAGATCCATTGATCCCATATACGCGCAGTAAATTCATCGCCTGCGCGAATTTCCCCTTCACATTCAACCCATGCAACAAGCCCACGCTTCATATGAGAAGCATCTTTGAAATCAAGCGCGGTTTGTGTTCGAGAATGATCTTCAACATCTTCTCCGATATGTTTAGAAATTGACCCACCTGCTTGGCGACAAGGCGCATTGTAACCATCGATGCGCAAGGTTGTGCCATTGCCAAACATGATTAGTGTTCGCGCTGGTAGATAGCTTAAATTAGGAATGCCTTCAAAAACCAAATTAGCGCCAATCCAACCTGCCTCGAGTTTTTCAATACCCATTTCCTTGGCAATTTCTACAAGTTCCTCTTCGCTTAAAATCGAAAGCTGTCGCTCATTGCGCATTTTTGTGCCGCGCTTGTACCAAGGTTCACGTCCGCCAGACTTGCGTGTTAGCCCTTCATGAAAATCACCCGCTATACCACCATAAGAAAGCGGTAAGCTTGAAACAGGTTCAGAAACAAAACTCTTGCCCTTGGCTTGAAGAACCTCAGAAACGCGCCCTTGTATTTTTCTTGCTGGTATAATTTTCATAATGGCATCCATGATTGTTGAATGTGGTAAATTACACCTTGTCCCAGATGCAGATTCAATTCAACATAAAGCCAGCAAAAAGGAGAAGCTTATGTCCAAGAAACCAATCGTTGCACTTGATATGCCAAAGTCGGAAGAGGCTTTGACTGACAAACAACAAAAGTACCTTGATATATGTGATGAGAAGCTGGGCTTCGTACCGAACGTCCTGCAAGCCTATGCGTGGCACTCAACTAAGTTTGATGGATTTACAGCGCTTTATAACGACCTCATGTTAGGCGAGTCTGCTCTTACAAAACTTGAACGCGAAATGATTGCTGTTGTCGTCTCCTCAGCAAACAATTGTTACTACTGTTTAACCGCCCATGGTGCAGCCGTACGTCAACTTTCAGGCGATCCAATTCTTGGTGAACAGATGGTCATGAATTACCGCACTGCAGAACTAGAACCCAAAACAAGAGCAGCCCTAGATTTCGCCTACAAGCTTACAAAAGAACCTGCAATCATTGACGAACCAGACCGCCAAGCCTTGCGGGACGCTGGTTGGAAAGACCGCGATATATGGGATATCTCAGCCGTGATCGCATTCTTTAATATGTCAAACCGAATGAGTGCAGCAACAGATAAACAACCCAATGATGAATATCATTCAATGGCGCGATAAAGAACTACTGCAATGTATCAACATCATTTTGCGTAACTAAATAAGTCGCAGTGAACGTCACTTCATCGCCCGGTGCTAGCGTATCCCAGACACCATTATTAGCAGTACCATCGCTTGAGCCTCCAGGTATGCCACCATCTAAACTAAGTGTTTCATTTGCAGGCAAAGGCGCCGCCCCGCTTCCACTATGCACATCTGATAGCCCAATATTCGTGAGCACTTGATTACCATTGTTGGTAACAACATAGGTATACGTAACAAGCTGACCTGCTGGAACATTTGTTGTGTCATCTGCAACCTTACTAACCGTTAGCGAAGGATTGGTAGTAATCGTAGTCGTTGCCACATTAGACGTTATGCTTGGTAAAAATGTTGCCGCAAAAGTTGCAACATTATCTATGTCACCTCCATCATCCATATTACCTTGACTAACATTATATGTGGCAGTGTAAACAAACGTCTCACCAGGATCGATAACCCCATCGTTATCCAAATCACCTGATGTAACTATAGGCGAAGTGGATAATGACAACGTATTCGCACCTTGAGTAATCGTATCATTTATGACGGGAGCATCTAAATTACCTGTACCGGTATTTTCAACCTCAATCGTAAAGGTAAGCGTTGAAGGCAGTGCACTGACATTATTTATATCAACACTCTTTGCAATCGTAGCGCCATAAGTAGGGCAAACAATTTGCACAAAATTGCCAAATGTCTGAACCGCAAATGCGATATTACTTCCTGCAGGAGGCACTGCTGTCACTGTAAAAACTTGGGTAACAGGCACACCAGCAGTATAGGGCATAGATTGAACACCTGACAGTAATGTAAAAGGCGGCTGAGGTATTTGAACTAACGCACTTGCAAATGACGCTGTCTGGTCAAGGCTATGGGTAATGCTGATTGTATCACCAATGCTAAGATCTGCGGTTGCAACACCACCGCATTCAAATGAAATTGGCGTAATAACTTGCGCATAAGAATACCTTGGCACAATCAATGTTGTTGCCAATACAAAGAGTGATAATAATCTTCCGCCAGTATTAAACATTACTAAAATTACAATGCTAAAAAGCATTCCATCTTTAATATTTTATCTAACCTAGCGTAATTCTACATTCTATTTAATTTTTATATTTGATTTTCAACAGCTTATAATAAATGAACGCTTTACCAACTTCTCGGCGTACCATCCCAGTCGATAAATTTACCAGTGTCATCAAGCGTAATAGATTGAATTACCTTAAGAATACCTTCAGCACTTTCTTGCACTGTGATGTCTGCCTCAGCCCCACCCATATCTGTTTGAACCCAACCAGGGTGCATCGCAATGCAGCAGATACCCTCGTCTTCGAGATCTGTTGCAAGGCCTTGCGTTAACTTGTTAAGCGCTGCTTTGCTTGAGCGATATGCAATAATATCAGATGTGGAAAATTCCATACGCCCCATCTTGGATGAAATATTAATAAGACGCGGATTATTACCCTGCTTAAGGAGTGGTAGAAAAACCTGAATAACCTTTAATGGCGAAAGCACATTGGTTTTCAGCACTTCTGCAAAGCCGTCGAAATCCATATCAAGTGTTGTCTGTTTATCGCGCATAGGCCCCATGATCCCAGCATTATTGATCAACACATCAATTGGGGAATGAAAAGCATTTGCCACTTTCTCAACTGCAGCATAATCATTCACATCAAAATTAAGAACCGCCATCTGCGGTAGCTTTTGAGCAAGCTCGCGCTGTGCTTCAACCGAGCGAACAGAACCAATAACATTCCAGCCCTTATCAATAGACTGCTTTGCAAGTTCAAACCCAATGCCGCGCCCTGCACCTGTAATAAATATCGTTGTCATGCTTCCAAACTCCTGCGCAATTTAACTGCGCTTAGTTCTTCATTTAGCGCGACATCATCATAAGTCAGTACCGTATCTTTTTTTACATCCCGAAGCATTTTCACACCACCCGTCAGACCAAGTGGCAACATCTTTTGCGGCAATGAAATTTTACTTGGTCGAAGCTGACCTGCAACCGTATAGCCGCCCTCACCATCAAGAACTTCCCCTACCTTCAAATCCCGTTTTGAAACTGCTACCACATCGCCAATAAACGCTTGTGCAACACCTGTGGATTCCCCGCGGAGTCCGACATTGGCAACCGACATCCCAAGCTCAAGTCCTATCAAATGCCATTGTTTATACAGACACATAAAACGCCCTGTATCATCCGTCTTTACTTTGTATTCTTCCAGACACTTGCGCTGATAATCTGTCTCGCATTCGACCACCACAAAAACCCCCATGCGAATGTTATGATCATATTCTTTGCCATCTGGTTGCATGCCATTAATGACTTCGACCATGCCAGAATTCTCAAGCGCCCCACCCTCAGGTTTTGGTCGCATTAGTGATGGAATATCATCAATAGAACCGAGTGGATATGTCAGCCCATTTGTGGGAACTTCAAGACCACAAGCATTGGCAATAGCGGCACTTTCAATCGCGGGCTTTGTGCAATCAAGAAACGAATTAAACATCTTAGGGTTTAACCGCCCACGTTCAGCAACTTCACGCGTAACACCCCAATGATCCCAGATTGTATCTGGCGTTGAAAACCTAAACTCAGGCTTCCACTTATGCCCACGTCCAGCAGCAGCTACCTTGAACCCACAAGTGCGCGCCCAATCTACAAGTTCACACGTCATCGCAGGTTGATCCCCATAAGCCATGGAATAAATCACCCTCGCCTTTTCAGCTTCCCGCGCAACTGCCAATCCTGCAAAACTATCCAGCTCAACAGTCGCGCTAATCACATGCTTGCCATTTGCAAAAGCCATCAACACATTATCACTAGCTACAATTGGATTGCCCGTTGCTTCAATGACGATATCAATCGCAGAATGAGAAACCAACGCCTCAACGCTATCGCCAACATGCGTAGCCCCACGCTTAACCGCATCATCCAGCGACAATGCTGAATACTTCTCTTCCACCCAATGCGAATTGGCCAAATTAGACTTAGCTTGT
The DNA here is from genome assembly GCA_964502215.1 of uncultured Rhizobiaceae bacterium. Lineage (GTDB taxonomy): Bacteria > Pseudomonadota > Alphaproteobacteria > Rhizobiales > Rhizobiaceae > JAALLB01. Next base: position 9,965 of record CAZCUN010000020.1, read on the forward strand.
TCCACATTCAAATCCGCAATGCCAACCACGTGAATACCAGGAATAAGTGCGGCCTGAGATAAAAACATAGACCCAAACTTACCCGCCCCTATCACACCAACGCGAATGGGATTATTGGAAGATTGACGAGCTAGAAGTTGGGCGTGGAGGGACATAAAGAGACTTTCCAAATTTACATCTGGAAAGTCTAATTCAATTCAAAGTAGTTCGGCAAACAAATAATCTACCTAGTCAGCGGCTTATACGTCACCCTCTTCGGGTTAACCGCATCTGCACCTAAGCGTCTGATCTTATCTTGCTCGTAATCTTCGTAGTTGCCTTCAAACCACTCGACATGTGAATTACCTTCAAAAGCTAGAATGTGCGTTGCTAGTCTGTCTAGGAACATGCGGTCGTGCGAGATGACAACTGCACAGCCTGCAAAAGACTCTAACGCGTCTTCGAGCGCTGCAAGCGTTTCAGTGTCCAAGTCGTTTGTCGGCTCATCGAGCAGGATAACATTGCTACCAGCTTTCAACATTTTGGCGAGGTGAACACGGTTTCTTTGCCCACCTGAAAGCGTTCCAACTTTTTGTTGTTGGTCGCCACCTTTGAAGTTGAAAGTAGAGCAATAGGCACGCGAGTTTAACTCATGCTTACCAAGTGTGATGATGTCATTACCTTCAGAAATTTCTTCCCAAACGGTTTTGTCAGCGCCTAATGCATCACGGCTCTGATCGACATAACCAAGATCAACCGTATCCCCAATGGTGATTGTTCCACTGTCAGGCTGCTCCTGACCAGTAATCATGCGGAACAAGGTTGTTTTACCCACACCATTTGGCCCGATAACACCCACGATACCACCAGGAGGAAGTTTAAAGCTTAAATCATCAATCAACAGCTTATCACCATATGATTTTGACACCCCTTCCGCCTCAATCACAACACCACCCAAACGCTCACCCACTGGGATAATAATTTGTGCATTCTGCGGTGTACGATCATTGGACGCTTTGACCAACTCATCATAAGCTTTGATACGCGCCTTAGATTTTGCCTGACGTGCTTTCGGGCTAGATGCAATCCAGCCAGCCTCTGCTGAGATAGCTCTTTGGCGAGAAGCCTCTTCGCGACCTTCTTGTTTCAAACGCTTAGCTTTTGCTTCAAGGTAGGCGGTGTAATTCCCCTCATAAGGAATACCGCGCCCACGGTCGAGTTCCAAAATCCAGCCCGTAACATTATCCAAGAAGTATCGATCGTGCGTAATCATCAACACAGAACCAGGGTATTCCCGCAAATGCTTTTCTAACCAGCCAATCGTCTCAGCATCCAAGTGGTTTGTTGGTTCATCAAGCAGCAGCAAATCTGGCTTGGACAATAACAATTTACAAAGCGCAACACGACGCTTCTCACCACCCGATAAATCTGTAACCGGGCTATCACTTGGCGGGCAGCGAAGCGCTTCCATCGCCATTTCAACTTGTGAATCCAAATCCCAAAGATCTTGCGCATCAATCTGGTCTTGAAGAGCCGCGCCTTCATCAGCTGTTTCTTCAGAATAATTCATCATCAATTCGTTATAACGATCCAGAATTGCTTTTTTATCAGCAACACCTTCCATGACATTTTCAACGACAGTTTTGTTCTCGTCCAATTGCGGCTCTTGTGGCAGGTAACCACAGGTTGCCCCATCTGCTAGCCACGCTTCACCCGTGTGCTCTTTATCAAGGCCAGCCATAATGCGCAGTACGGTAGATTTACCTGCACCATTTGGCCCAAGGATGCCTATCTTTGCATCTGGGTAAAACGACAGGTGAACATCTTCCAAAACCTTCTTTGTGCCATACGTTTTTGAAAGTCCGGCCATGTGATAAATAAACTGACGCGCCATAAATGCTTCTCCATTATACAAAATTGTACAAAACCAAACAGAATCATACAGAAATTGTTATTAATTAACTTATTGAACGATTTACGCTTTGAAGCCAAGAAATTCAAGCGTAGTGTAATACGGATGCAAATTAAAATAGGCTGGTTATGAATGCGTGCATTAATTTACATACTCATTGGAGTTTTATTTGTTGGCTTTGGCGCATTTAATCTTTATGGCGGGTATGAATTAAGCAATCCTGTCTATGCTTCATTTGGTTTTGGCTCTATACTCATCGGTGCATTAATAGTGCTTTTTGGTTTAAGTCGTAGCAGGAAAAAAAAGAAGAAGGATAAATCTATGAGCTCAGGCAACTCATATACAGGCAATGACACCGTCAAAGAAGAAGATGGCGCACTTGAGATTTACGCTATCATTCAAGCTATGGGCGTCGTTGCAGTCGCAGACAACCGTGTAAGGCAAGAAGAAGTCGATACAATCGCTGCTATCTACGAAGAAATGTTAGGCATGAAAATTCGTGACGAAGAAGTCATGGAAATTCTTTCTGAGTTTGACGAAAATTTTAATATTGAAGAGCGCTTAGAAAAAAACAGAGCTTTCATCAGCCCTACAATGAAAAAAGCAATCATTCAAAGCTGCCAAAAAGTTATGGTAAGCGATCTTGAGATTGTAAGCTCAGAAGAAAACCGCATTATGCAAATTGGCAAATCACTTGGTTTTTCTGATTCAGAAACTAAAGAACTGATTGCTTCAACGCCACTTTGATGGGGTTTATTCAATCCAGCTTAAAAAGCCCTACTGGCGCTGAACTCCAGCTTTATCAAACAAAAGCAAAGAGCCACGCCAAGGCTATTATTCATTTAAACCACGGCATGTGCGAACACATGGGCAGATACGAGCGCTTTGCCGCCTTCTTGTCAGATAATAACTATCATGTCATAGGCCACGACCACCGAGGCCACGGCAAAACCACCGCATCAGACGCCCCCCTTGGCACATTTGCAAAATCTGATGGACTTGCAAAAGTCATTGCTGATGTAGATGCGGTAAACGCCCACATCCGCGAAACATATCGGGATCTACCCGTCGTCTATTTTGGACATTCCATGGGTTCAATCATTGGCCTTAACTACGCAATCCAACACTCAAACAAACTAGCCGCCTGCACACTTTGGAATGCAGGTGTGGATGGCGGGTTACTTTTGAATGTCTATGGGTTTTTATTAAAAATCGAGCGCATGTTTAAGGGTTCAGACGTCCCAAGCCAAATCGCCAAAAAGCTTACCTTTGAAGACTGGAACAATAAGTTCAAACCCAACCGCACCCAGTCTGATTGGCTCACACGCGATCAGGCCGAAGTCGATCAATATTTAGCCGACCCGCTCTGCGGCTTTGACGCCAGCAATGGCTTATGGGGTGATCTACTAGGCGGCATTAGAACTGGCGCAGATGATACACAACTTGCAAAGATAAACACCGCCCTCCCCATGCACTTACTAGCTGGCGGCAGAGACCCTTGTTCAGATAATGGCAAAGCCGTTGAGCGCCTGCACGAGCGGCTAACGAAATCAGGTATCAAAGACCTAACCCACACGCTCCACAAAGATAATCGCCACGAAGCGCTGAATGAATTAAACCGCGATGAAGTGATGCAGGAATTTGTCGATTGGCTAGATGCGCGGTTTGGGTAAGTTCTACAAGTAATCAAAACACAATATTTCACATCCATTACGTTCAGCATTTGAACAACTCTCAGCAAACAACAGCCCCGCCCTTCGACAAGCTAAGGGTGAGGCTAAGTGGGGACGCTGTTCAGGGTGAGGCTTAAGGGAGTGCAGCTCAGGCGTGTGGCTAAATGAGGAGCATTCAGCTTGAGGCTAAATAAAGATCTGCCTTTGCGTGAGATCAGAATGGCTGTGGTGAACCTAAGTTCACCTCCCTATCAATCCGCCAACACCTTAGCATCATTGATCTCGGCTTCTTTCATCTTCATCAGCTTCTTTCGGTACTGGCCTTGCACCACGTCTACCAAAATCATCACAATCAACACGAAGTAGAATGTCGACTTAGACATTGCTTCAACTGGGTAGCCCAACAATTTAATGTGCGCTAGGTGACCGCCTTCTGAGACTAACAAGATGCCGACGATGAAGAGGATGAAAAGACCCAAGACTTCATACATGCGGTTTTTCTTCAAAAACTCTGCAACGGTATCAGCCATGACGATCATCAAAATGCCCGTCACAACAATCGCAATTGCCATCACCACGAAAACATCAGTCAGTGCGATGGCTGAGAGGATGGAATCAAACGAGAAAACCAAGTTCATTAAGACAATTGAGAAAATTACCGAGGGCACAGATTTAAGACCAGCCTCATTTTCACCCTCAATGTGATGAACTGCCAGCATGTGCATAATCTCTTTAAGCGCAGTCCACATAATGAACGCACCACCAAATAGCACAATCAGCGCGTGACCTGAAAAGTCTCCTTCAAAGAAACCTACAAAATCTAGCTTAAAGAGTGAATCTTGAAACAGCCCAATCGCCTGTAAGATGACAAACAGCAGGATAATCCTTAACACAATCGCCATGCCAATGCCCAGTTGGCGAACTTTACGTTGGCTCTCTGCGGGCGCTCTTTTCGATTCAATGGCAATGTAAAGCAGATTATCAAAGCCCAAAACGACCTGAAGTAGGATTAGCATTAACAAAGTAAGAAAATTGTCGATTGTTAATAATTCCAGCATGAAATTCTCCGAGTTTCTAAACAAGATTGATAAAATTTTATCGATCTCAAGATTTTGTGGTTACTGCTTCGTATACAAATATTCGATATCACGCAATTTCTAAAGGATTTGTTTACCACAACAATTGAAACACCCCAATTTATCCACTTTTCATGCTTCAACACTCATGAAGTTAACAAGTTGATTAAACCCTCCATACTAAGTTGCGAGGTACAGTAATAACTTTTAGCAGGGATATTTTCTAAGTGAGTGGAAAACTAATAATAATGGCAGGCCTAGCAGTTGCATTTGGTGCGACAAGCTACGTGGGTGGCAATTACTACCTTGAAAGCCAAGCAAGAGCCCTAACAGAAGCACGCATGAATGCACTTGATGCCAAACGCCCTATTGTACAGGCCGTTGAATTGGCAAAAGTTGTTGTTGCAACTTCTGAAATCAAATTTGGTGAAGTCATCAATGACTCAATGATCAAAGTAGTTGATTGGCCACAAGACGCATTTCCTGAAGGCGCTTTTACAGCAGCTTCAGAAGTATTAAGCGATGGCAACCGCCGTGTTTTAACAACCATCTTCCCAGGCGAGCCAATAATTACCGCTAAAATTACAGGCGAAAATGGCAGAGCAGGACTAGCAGGCATTATTGCAGACGGCATGCGCGCTGTTACTGTACCTGTAGACATCGTAAATGGCGTGGGCGGTTTTGTTCAGCCAGGCGATCGTGTTGATATCCTAATAACCAAAAACGAAGAAGGCACGAATGCAACTTCTTCTGAAATTTTAATGGAATTCGTGAAAATCCTTTCTGTTGACCAAAATGTGGGAACACGAAACGAAACTGCACAAGTTGCAAACTCTGTCACCATCGAAACAAACGCCAAAGGCGCTAAAAAAATTGCATGGGGTCTTAATGTAGGAACATTATCACTGACCCTAAGAGGCGCAGGCGACACCGCAGCGACCCAAGCAAATGATTCAGATGATGATCTATTTTCATTAGAACCAGCAAAGCCAAAGCGAACATCCGTGAGAGTTGTTTCTGGCGATCAAGTAAAAGAATTTAATGTAGTTGTTGAAGACTAGTAGCGAAATTTTCGCAACAAAAACAACAACTAAACAAACTTTATGGGGACTATCATGAAAAGTCTAGGCTTTCAAAAACCAGGCAAATTCAAAAATTTCATTGCCGCAACTGGCATCGCCTTAATGGCGGTAACGTCACCACTTGCAACAGCCGGCTTTGCCTTTGCAGAAAATGGCGTCATTCATCTTAAGTCTTCACAAAAGACAAAGACAATGAAAATCACTAAAGCAAAACCAAAAACGGTTAGAACAGACCGTTCTTTTAGTGAGATTGTTGTCGGCGACCCTGAAGTAGCAAGCGTTAGTCCGCTGACTGACCGTTCTTTTTATGTTGTAGGCACAGCACCTGGCACAACTGGCATCGCACTTTATGATGAAGACAGCAATCTTGTTGGCTTGCTTGATATTGAAGTAGGCGCGAATACGAACCAAATCAACGCAGCATTGAGTTCAGCCCTTCCAAAATCTAAAGTTAAAGCAACAACAACCAATGGTAGAGTTGTTCTTAAAGGCAAGGCAAATGGCGCTGTTGCAGCAGCAAGAGCACGTGAGATCGCTAAAAAGTTTGATCCAGAGCTTGTTGATGCCGTAAAAGTTGAAGGTTCTCAACAAGTTAACCTTGAAGTACGCTTCATTGAAGCTCGCAGAAATAACGGTAAAGAACTTAGCATCGGCACAAACGTGCGTCGTGGTACAGGTTCACAAGCTTCAAACGTTCTTGATTCAACGCTGACTACTTTAGTCACTGGCGGCTTGCCTTTCGGACAATTCGTAACAAAAATTATTGAAAGCGGTACCAATGTTGATCTAACCATCAACGCGCTAGAAGAACGTAAACTGGCAAGAAGCTTAGCAGAACCAAATCTTGTTGCTCTTTCAGGCGATACAGCAAGCTTTTTGGCTGGTGGCGAATTCCCAATTCCAGTTGCACAAGATGGTGGCCAAATTTCAGTAGAATTCAAACCATTCGGTGTTGGCTTGAAATTCACCCCTACTGTCTTGGACAATGGTTTGATTAATTTGAAGCTTGCACCTGAAGTAAGTGAAATTGATACAGCAAACCAAATTGAAATCGGTAACAACCTTGCTATTCCAGGTCTTGTTGTCAGAAGAGCTGAAACAACTCTTGAACTCCGTGATGGCCAGACATTTGTACTAGGTGGCTTGCTTCAAAAAAGCTCTAACTACAACAAACGCCAATTACCTTGGTTGGGTGATGTACCCATCCTTGGCGCATTATTCCGTAGTAGCGATTTTCAAAAAGAAGAAAGCGATTTGGTAATCATTGTAACCCCAAGGCTGGTTAAACCGCTACGCCCTGGTGATGAACCAGCAACCCCATTAGATACAACTGCGCCAGCGAACGAAGTCGACTTTTTTGCAAACGGCAAACTCGAAGTTAGCCGCGCTCACCTTCGCACTTTAGCAGCAGCAAAAGCTGGCGCATTAAAATCTGGCCACGTAATCAATTTGGATTAAAACAATGAATAAAAACAAAGTCTTATCAACTACAGCAATTGGCCTGATTTTCACATTAGCAGGCTGCACCTATCTTGATAGAACTGATGGTGTAACAAGTTTTGCAGGCAATGCTAATGCAGTAAATGAAGCAAAGCAAACGGTCGACCCATGGAATGAAAATGCCTACAACAATGACATTGAAGGCGACGGACAAAGACTTGGCGACACTGTAAGCCGCTACAAAGCGGGTGAAAAAGAAGAAGCCCAGGAAATTGGTCGAGCTAATACGACCTCAAACTAAAATACCAAGCGGAAATTACCGACGGGGACACGGAACATGTCGCAAACTATGGAAACAAACAAACCAAACAACTTGGTACTTGTATCTCAAGATCAGGACTTGGTGAACCTTGCAAAAGGTGCCATTCCAAATACAGACCAACAAACTGTTCAGGTCATCAATAAACCAGTTTCAGACATTGTTGCAGACATGCGCAACATCGAAGCGACTGCTATGATCGTAGACATTGATGCAACAAAAGTTGAAGAGTTTGAGCACTTACAAAAGATAAAGCGCATGGCAGACAATAACATGCCTATTATTGTCATCTCAGGTAGTTTTAGCCCTGCTGCAGCGCGTATTCTTATTCAACTTAAAGTATCAGATTTTCTTGTAAAGCCAGTGCAAACATCCGATTTTGTGCGCTCATGCAACAACGCAATGAAAATCAATACTCAAGAGGCACAAGTCCAGCCTCAGTTTATTTCCTTTATGCCAGCTTCTGGTGGTGTAGGCACAACTGCAATGGCAATTGAAACAGCTGCAATCTTAAACGCTCACGGTCAAAACCTTGGTCGTACAACTTGTATTGTAGATCTAAACTTCCAACATGGTTCTTGTGCTGAATATCTTGATATAGAGCCTCGTTTTGACATTTCAGAGATTGAAAACTCGCCAGAACGACTTGATAGACAACTCCTAGACGTAATGCTTTCAAGACATGATAGCGGCCTTTCAGTCATTAGCGCACCAAACCAACCCACTGAAATGCGTTCATTTAAAGGGGCTTTGGTCGTAAAACTTTTAGACTTGGTCTCTGCCTATTTCGACAATGTTGTTATTGATCTACCAAGAACATGGTTCCCTTGGACAGAAACCGTGATCACTGGCTCTGATAAGTTATTTGTTGTTGCAGATATGACAGTTCCTTCAATTCGTCATTCGCACAGGTTAGTTAAAGCGGTTGAAGAGCGTATCGGAAAACAAGCCACACCAAAAATTATAGTCAACCGCATGGATTTCCGCAAAAATGCGTCTGGCCTTAATGCTGGTGATGTAGAGAATGCTTTGGGTGAATATTTTGCTGGCGGTGTACCTAATAATTACGTGTTAGTGCGCGATGCGGTAGACCGCGGTGTTACAATTGGCTCAGTTGAAGCTGATAACAACGTCACAAATGCCCTTTCAAGTATTATACTTGAAGGTGAGTATCAGGATGGCAAACAATCGGGCAAAAAATCTGGGCTGATGAATATTGGTCGCAACCTATTAAAGCGCAAAGCAAGCTAGGACCTATTTCATGAGCAACCGTTTTTCTGACATCCGAACCTTTGATGAAGATTTTGACTTCGACGAGCCTATTCCTGCAACAATGACAAGAGCGCAAGAAGCCCCCCTACCTCAGGTAGACGCAACCAACGCCCCTATTGCATTGCAAGAAATTCCTCAAGAAGTTAAAAATAAGAAACCTGTGTCAGTTCATGAAATTGGTGCTGGTGAAATTACGCCAGCAAAGCAAAAAATTCTTGATGCAAAAATTCAACTGCACAAGCAAATGCTTGAAGAGTTCAATCTGATTGCCTTAGAAGAGCTGCCACGTGATCAATTGGTCAATGAAGTTCGCAAGTTTGTTGCAGATTACGTTGCAAAAGAACGTCTTCCGCTAAACAACCAAGAGCTTGAAGCGTTTGTTGGCACTGTTGTTGATGAAATGACAGGCCTTGGCCCACTTGAACCTTTAATGCGCAATGATGACATCAGTGATATTTTGATCAACGGCCCAAACAACTGCTTTGCAGAAATCAACGGCATTCTTCAACCGATTACAATTCCTTTTAAGGACGAAGCACATCTTGTTAGAATTATAGGCAAGATTGTTGCAGGTGTTGGCCGACGTATTGATGAATCAAACCCAATGTGTGATGCGCGCATGCCAGATGGATCTCGTTTCAATGCTGCCATTCGACCAATCACAATTGACGGCCCATTGGTTTCAATTCGTAAGTTCAAAGAAGACAAACTTACACTGGAAAAACTTGTAGGCTTTAATGCTCTCGCCCCACAAATGGCAGAAGTTATGCAGCATGCAGTTTCTGCACGCATGACAACAATTATTTCTGGCGGTACCGGCACTGGTAAAACAACAATGCTGAATGCCTTGTCAGCTTTTATCAATCCGAAAGAACGTGTCCTGACAATTGAAGACGCAGCTGAACTAACGCTTCAAATTCCTCATGTTGGTCGAATGGAAACACGCCCACCAAATAACGAAGGCATTGGCGAAATCAAACAACGTGACCTAGTTAAAAACGCTCTACGCATGCGCCCTGACCGCGTTATCCTTGGTGAGGTTCGTGGTGAAGAATGTTTTGATATGCTGCAAGCTATGAATACTGGTCACGAAGGTTCAATGGCCACCATTCACTCAAACACATGCCGTGATGCGATTGGCCGTATGGAGCAAATGCTAGGCATGACAGGCATGCCGATGACAGTTTCATCAATCAGAAGCCAAATCTCAAGTGCGGTTCATCTTATCGTTCAGCTTACACGCCTTTCAGATGGTCAACGTAAAGTGACAAGCATTTCTGAGATTACAGGCATGGAAGGTGACATCATCCAGATGCAGGAAATTTTCCGCTACAAACGTACTGGCATGACTGCTGAACATAAAATACTGGGTCACTTTGAAGCAACTGGCGTGCGTCCTCGCTTCCTAGAAGAGCTGGAAGCCATGGGAATAGAATTAGACAGTGAAATTTTCGAGCCAGGCATAGAATTATCATGAGCCTAAGCACACTTTTCGAAAACGGCTTTACGCCTATACACGCCATGCTGATTGCATCTGTATTTTTTGCATTTGTAATCGTTGAGCTTGGCTACATGGTAATGTCGCCTAGTGAAAACAGTAAAAAGCGTATCAATAGACGCATGGCTATTGGTAATAGCAAAGATAAAATGAGTCAGAAGAACATTCTTATTCAATTAAGAAAAGAACGTGGACTTGATGAAAACGGCATGCTGGTCATGCCAATGAAACGTTTAAACCAACTCATTTTACGATCTGGTTTAACCTTAGGTCTAAAACAACTTGGACTATATTATCTAGTTTATTTATTACTTGCCACTGCGGGCGTGTTTATCTACTGGCAGTCTATTAGCGTTAGCGTGATAGCTCTCCCAATCTACACATTCCTTCTGCCGTACATGTGGCTAAAACGAAAAGCCAACAAAAAAACAGCAGCTTTCGGCGCTCAACTTGCAGATGCAATTGACTTAATTACAAGAAGTCTTAAAGCGGGCCATCCTGTACCAGTTGCAATTTCAATGGTGGCAAGAGAAATGCCTGATCCAATTGGAACTGAATTCGGCATCGTTGTTGATGAAGTAACTTACGGTTCAGACCTAGTAACCGCACTTAGCAATCTACATGAACGCGTAGATTTACCTGATCTCCCTCTTTTGATTTCTTCTATATCAATTCAAGCTACAACGGGGGGCAATCTAAGAGAGATTCTAGAAGGTCTTTCAGCTGTTGTGCGTGATCGTTTTAAGATGAAACGTAAAATCAAAGCGATCTCTGCAGAAGGTAGAATGTCAGCAATGTTCTTGTCAGCAATGCCTGTACTTTTGTTCTTCGCACTCCAATTTATTGTTCCTCATTATTATTCAGAAATCTGGGACGAAACAATTACTTGGTATTTACTCGGGGGTCTGGGCTTCTGGATGACTGTTGGTAATTTATTGATCATGAAAATGGTATCGTTCAAGGTTTAAGAGATAAATATGGAAAACTTATTCAATACTGTTGACCCTTTGTTGCTTGCTTCTTCTGCAGGTGGGATAATTCTTTTTGCAATCGTATATCTTGCAAGTCAGGCATTTACTGAAAAGAAAACTCGTTCTGATGTTAAAAAACGTCTAATTGCTGATGAGCCAAAGCGTTCGATTTTAAATCTCGAAAACACAGAACAAAACAAAGATACTAAGAAAAAAGTTATTTCAAACAAAGTTGCCAAAAAGGCGAATGAATTTTATTCAAACACAGATCCTAATTCTATAAAAAAACTTAGAATGATGATGATGCAAGCAGGTTACATGAACCCAAGTGCTGCGGGATATTTTATTGCAAGTCGTTTCATCGGCGCTGTTATCGGCATCGCTTTAGGTGGCTTCTTAGTGCTCGTCCCTTTTGCCTATGAACCATTTGGTTTACGCATGTGTATCTTAATGTTCCTGGTCGTTTTGGGGTATTTTAGCCCAAATATATACATCAATAAACGTAGTAAAAAAATTGAAATACAAAACCGCCAAGGCTTTCCAGATATTCTGGATCTTATGGTTGTATCGGCTGAAGCTGGCCTAACAATGGAGGCTTCAATTGAGCGTATTTCCCAAGAAATTAAAAAAACGTATCCAAACCTAAGCACACAACTCAATATGGCAGCTTTAGAAATTAGAGCTGGCAGACCACTTGACCAATCTCTTAGAGCATTTGGTGAAAGATTAAGACTTGAAGAAGTAAAAGGGTTTGCAACCATGGTACAGCAAGCTAAAGAACTAGGCACAAGTGTATCAGACGCACTAAAAGTTTACTCAGAAGAAATGCGTCATAAGAGAATGATGCAAGCGGAAGAAAAAGCCTATGCCCTACCCGCTAAAATGTCGATCCCTGTTACTTTGTTCATTCTACCAATCGTAATTGGCATCGCAATTATTCCAACCATCGTTCGATATAACATTTAATTCACTTACTACATTCAATTTTAAAGCCCCGTTGTGAAGTTCACAGCGGGGCTTTTTTGTACAAAGCAGCCTGGATTGCTTGGTTAACAAATTCTTATATAGACTCTAAAATTTAACCAATCTCTTGAACTTTGTCTTAGCAACTTTGCGCTATTTTATTCTCAATAATAATAATAATAAAAATAAATAATGGGGAATAAAATGAAATCCAACATCAAAAGCGCTCTTGCGCCTATCGTTGTAGCTGGCTTATTAGCAGGTTGTAGCACTAGCGGAATTTCAACACATTCAAATGCATTAGATCACGCAGGTACAAATCGTGACGAAGTAAGAAATTATGAGCGTAATACAAAAAGCCTCTTAACACCAAAAGCAAACAACGTATCTCTTAAGGGCGATCGGTCAAAAGGGTTTCTAGCTGCTGGACAAGAGCATTTTGGCAGCCAAAATTATGGATTAGCAGAAAAAAACTTCCGCAAAGCTGTTGAAGTAAGAAGCGACAACGCATCAGCATGGCTAGGCTTAGCAGCTTCACTTGATCAATTGGGAAAGTTTGAATTCTCAGACCGCGCTTACAAGCAACTTGTACAACTGAAAAGCAATAATGCACGCGTTTTAAATAACATGGGTTATTCTCACCTACTTCGCGGTGATTACCAAAAAGCTAGAATTTTTTTAAACAAAGCGCAGAATATTGACCCACAACTTGAAGAAATCCAAGGCAACATTCACTTGTTAGAAAAAACAATTCGCAGTTAAGGGCTCTTCAAAAAGTAAAGTAATTCTTAATAAAATATTGAGAATGCAACTTTGTTAATTATCCGTATCTTTAAATTAAAATGTTACGAATTAACAAATTAAAATTTCAATTGGCAAAAAAATATACAATCAGGGTAGAAAAATATGTTAACCAAAATGAAACGTTTTTTACAAAACACAGCAGGTAGTGTCGTACCAACAACAGCTATCCTGATGATACCATTAATGATGAGCGCAGCTGTAGCTGTTGATTATTCACTATACTCTAATATGAGAAATGATATTCAGACGTCTCTAGATGCAGCTGGCTTGGCAACAATTACATATTTGGGCAGTACAGAATTTAAAGTACCAGATAACATTACAAGCCCATCTGCAATTGCCCAGTATAGAAAAACTGAAGCAGAAAGATATGCCACAAATTTTTTCGAAGTTAATATTGGCAGTAATATTACTAAAAAAAATTACGCATTAGATGTTGTTTTGGCTAGAAACGGTCAAAACGAAGAAACCGTGTCTATTAAAAGTGAATTCAAATACGACAGTTTATTTGGACAAATACATCGCGGTGGCGCATCTAACTTTTATGTCGACAAACTTTCAGAAGAGCTTGAATCAATTATTACACTAGGCAACCGTACAATTGAGGTTGCACTCGTGATGGATAATTCGGGTTCAATGAACACATTTTCAAATGGCAAGCGCCGCATTGATAACATGAGAACTGCAGCTGCAGACCTTGTTGATGATTTATTTGATTCAGCCGCAGGTGCATCTTTAAGAGACCCTGTACAATTTTCTTTAGTTCCATTTTCGGGAACTGTAAATGTTGGTGGATTAGGGCATGAAAATTTAGCTGGTGACTTCATTGATACAAATGGCTTTAGTCCTATTAACAATGAAAACCTAGATTGGGATGATACATTTAGAACAAATAAGGCTATCAGGTTTCCAAACAACAATCATGTGGTTACAATCGATGGCGCTTTTAAATCGCGCCTAGACGTCTTCAACATGATAGGTACAACATGGGCAGGTTGCGTCGAGATGCGTCCTTATCCTCATAATACACAAGATACAGTTGCAAGAAATGCAAGTAACTTCTCATCTGTGCGTGGAGATGGTCCAGAGGCTCTATTTGTACCTTATTTTGCTCCAGATGAACCTGATAATTCATATTCTTTTAGCCCTAGATTCAGGTTTAATTTCTTTGACTCTGATTTTTATCGTAACAGTTACCTTAACGATTTCCGCGATTCAAATCGCCAAAGACTATATACAAATAATAGAAGAAATGACCCTGCCTACCAGGTAAGAGGGAATACTAGGCAAATTGAACGTACAAATTGGATGTTTAAATATCAGGCTAATGTAAGAACTCGCAATGACAGCTCCTTCGTAGGTCCTAACGCAGGTTGCACAACCAAACCAATCACAGCTTTAACTACTGAACGTAGTGAGATCGAAAGTGGTATCGACGATATGGTTGCAAACGGTTCGACCAATATTCAACAAGGTCTTACTTGGGGTTGGAGAACACTAAGTGAAAAACTTCCTTTCGACCAAGGCAGAGCATTGTCAGATCGTATTAATTTAAAGTTCATAATCTTGCTTACAGATGGTAACAACTTTTATAGCGAAGATTCTGGCCGAACACCTAATGAATCTGGCTATGGCGCTTGGGGTTATGCACGTAACCGCAACCATTTTTTGAAACATGCTATTACAGAAAATGTATCTTATCATAATAGAATGTCAGATGGTTTGCGATCTTCAGATCTATCAGGAACTATCTACGCGGGAACTTCATTTGATCCAACGCCAGATTCAAACGCTGATTTCGAAAGAATAATGAATGCTCACACAGCTCAGTCTTGTGAAAACATCAAAAACGATGGCATTTCGATTTATACAATCGCATATGACTTAGGCGGAACAGCGCTAAACAACCCAACTAAAGCACTTATGGAAGCATGTTCGGGTAGTGGTGTTATTGAAAACAGTGAGGTTATTGCTGGCGTTCAATTTTATCACGATGCAGCAGGCACACGTCTTGAAGATACTTTTGCAGAAATTGCTTCTTCAATCTCAGCAGTTCGCATTAGTAAATAAGCAATAGTATAATCAATCAAAAAGCCCGCTATTTAAAGCGGGCTTTTTTGCGTTTAAAGTCAGCCATACTTACTTGATATGGCCACGCTAAGAATAACAATAAGACTACCCATAACTTGAGTTAAGTTCATCGCCTCACCGAACGAAACCCAAGTCATTGCAAAAGCGACTACGGGAACCAAAAAGAATAGTGAAGCAACCGAAGCACTATCGTCTTTCTTGATGAGATACATTAACAGAGCAACAGCTCCAATCGATAAAACACAGACCAACCAAGCAAGTGACAAAGCTGTATTTAAGGTCCAAACAATAGTCTGCTCTTCAAATAACAAAGACAGGCAAACCATCAAAATCCCTGCCCCTAAAAATTGCGCGCTAGTGCCAATCCATAAATTGAGACTTGGCACACGATGCTTTTGATAAACAGACCCAATGCTAATCCCCAGCGTAGCGACAAGACCGGCAGTCATCGTTTCAAGGGTAATACCAGGTATCGCATCTGATAAATCAAAATCAGGAAACAAAACCATAAAGATACCAAACAGAGCCATGGCAAAAAAACTTGCTCTAATAAAACTTAACCTTTCACCTATTACGACCCAAGCAATAAAGGCCGTAAAGAATGGTTGTAGAGCAACAATAAGTGCAGAAATTCCAGCAGGCATTCCTTTTGAGACAGCATAAAAAACACCACCAAGATAAAGGCCATGCATCAAGACCCCTACAATCATTGAATGTCCAAATTGCTTCCAATCAACATTCTTAGGACGTAAATAGAAAAAAACTAAAAGACTAAGTAAGATAAGCGCTAAGCCAAATCGAAGCCCTAGAAATGTAAATGGTTCAGCATCAGTCGTCCCATATCGCGCCGCTGGGAAGCCTGTAGCCCAGAGAAGTACAAATATTATGGGAGAAAATTTTATAATAAAGTTTTTAGAATGAGCCAACAAAGCAACCTTATAGTTATATCAAAACCTTAAATGACGTGTGGGTTTTATGAAATGACATATAGAAGATGCGCACAGTTTTCGTTATTAGTAAACTTTGTAAAACTGGATTATTGATAGCATGACAACACATACTGATAGAGCTGAAAGAATTCAACAAGCAATAGATATGAAAACCAAGCCTCCAGGCTCTTTAGGTAGAATTGAAAAGCTTGCGCTTCAAATGGCAGTAGCTCAGAAAACAGATAATCCAATTGCAGACCCTGCTAGGCTTTTATTATTCGCAGGAGATCATGGCTTGGTTGAAGAGGGCGTCTCTGCTTGGCCAAGTGACGTGACTGCGCAGATGGTGCTAAATTTTCTTGCTGGCGGTGCAGCAGCAAATGTTTTTGCAAAATCTAATAATATTGAAATATCCGTTGTAGATGCAGGCGTCATGGCGGATTTACCAGACCACCAAGATCTCTTTCGTGCAAACATCCGCAAAGGAACGCGAAATGCATTAAAAGAAAATGCACTTACCTTAGAAGAAGCAGGCGCTGCTCTGGCCTTTGGTGAAGAACTCGCAAGCGACGAAGTGTCTGTTGGAACAAAAGTGATAGCGCTTGGTGAAATGGGCATTGGCAACACATCTTCAGCAGCACTCCTCGCCCATACAATCGAAGGTATATCATTAGAGATTTTAACAGGCCCAGGCGCTGGACTTGACGGCGATGGCGTCAATAAGAAACTAGGCATTTTGAAAAAGACAGCAGAGCGCAGGCCTGGAAGACTTGATCCGATGGATGCACTTTGTGCATTTGGCGGACTAGAGATTGCTTGCATGGCTGGTGCATTAATCGGTGCCGCACAAGAAAATGCTATTGTATTGGTAGATGGTTTCATAGCCACATCAGCCGCCTTATGCGCCTTAAGAATGCACCCTGAATTAAGCGCTAATGTAGTCTATGCTCATAAATCAAAAGAACCTGGTCACAAAGCAGTTTTGGAAGCCCTTAATGCTGAGCCTCTACTTGATCTTGAATTACGATTGGGTGAAGGATCAGGTGCTCTATTAGCCTTTCCACTTCTACGCAATGCCTGTGCAATGTTAAATGAAATGGCAACTTTTGAGAGCGCTGGCATTGCGGAAAAGGAAGAGTAACTCTATTGGATAAATTAATAAAAAACTTTGCTCTCACCCTAGCCTTCTTTTCACGTATTCCTTTACCAAACCGTCTAGCAAACCGTATTTCTAGTGATTCAAAACTGAGCAACGCAGCCGCGCTCTTTCCAATTGTCGGTCTTATGATTGCAATACCCATTGCAATCATTTGGTATTGGGCAAGTCTCTTGCTTCCCTCTACAATTGCAGCAGGATTAGCAATTGGTACAAGTCTTTTGATTACAGGCGGATTGCACGAAGATGGCTTTGCAGATTGTGCTGATGGTCTTGGCGCAACGCCTGACCGCGAACGTGCCTTAGAGATTATGCGCGATAGCCGTATCGGCACCTATGGTTCGCTAGCTCTAATTTTAAGCATAGGCCTGCGGTGGGCAGCGCTCGCTACTCTATCACCTATAGCTGGTATAATCGCTATCTTGATTTGTCATTCAGGCGCTAGATCGATCATGACGATTGCCATGCGGTTTTCAAAATATGCCAGACTTGACGGTTTAGGAAAGCAAGCATCTGAAATGCCACAAAAAGCTTTTATACTTGCAATGTTCATCGCGTTCATAATAGCGGCAGTTCTAGGTTTGCATTGGGGCGTTATCGCCTTATCTCTTGGAATGCTAACTACATGGACTTTCTTAAAACGTCTAGAACATCGCCTTGGCGGTTATACGGGTGACGGCTTAGGCGCGATGGAACAAATTGCAGAGATAACAATTTTAATTACCCTTGCAGGAGCATGGTCTTGATTTTTTTACGCCACCCAACACCTAATGTTCCAGCAGGAACTTGCTATGGTCAAACTGATTTAGACATTGCAGAAATTGGACATTCACAAATTGAAAATGCCATTACTGTAACCCCGCCTGTAAAACGTGTTATTGCCAGTCCAGCACTGCGTTGCCGCAAACTTGCCGTTTCAATTGCTGAACGCCACAGCCTAACACCAACGTATGATGAACGCCTTTGGGAAATGAACATGGGCGAGTTTGAAGGCAAACTTTGGGCAGAGCTTGATCGCGCAAAATCAGAAAAATGGCTTGAAGACCCAATGAATAATTCAACGCCAGGCGGGGAAAGTTTTGCTGATGTTCAAGCGCGGGTTCTGGAAGCTTTAAAACAAGCTGACATGGAAACAGCTATTGTCTGTCATGCAGGCGTTATTCGAGCAACACAAATGGCTTGGGAAGGTCTAACATTCAAAGAAGTATTCGAGGCCATGCCACCTTATGCAGAACCCGTCAGAATAATACCGCCAGAACACCAATAAAAAACCAAAATGTAAAACAGGCCAACGCAAATATTTTAATTGTTTGCTCTATGTCTTTTATGCCTAAATCAGATTTTCCAGCGCTGTTTAAATAAGCTTGCTTCACAATTTCATCTGTATAAACTCTTGGCCCACCCAATGAAATATCAGCGCCACCCGCCATAGCAGCCTCTGGCCACCCTGCATTGGGCGAGCGATGCAACCCAGAATCTTTAAGCGTAACTATCAACGCGTTTTTAAAAGCTCTCACGCCATATAAAAGCCCTGCCCCAATGGCAATTAATACAGCAGAAATTCTTGCAGGTACCCAGTTCGCAAGATCATCAATTTGCGCAGCAACACGACCAAACCAAAGATATTTTTCATTGCGATAAGCAATCATAGAGTCTGCCGTATTGATTATCTTATAAACAATAATCCCTGGAAGGCCGAATACTGCATACCAAAACGCAGGTGCAACAACGCCATCAGAAAAGTTTTCAGCGAGACTTTCGATTGATGCACGACTCACGCCCGATTTATCAAGCTTGCTTGGATCACGTCCAACAATCATAGAAACTGCTTTTCGCCCACCCTCGAGTCCATTTTCTTTCAGTCCTGTAGCAACCGCGCCCACATGATCGGCAAGGCTCTTTTGAGCAAGAAGCGTAAATACAATAATAACTTCTAAAACAGTACCAGCGCGTCCAATCCACTCAATTGCATCCTCTAAGAGTAGAGCGGCAAACAAAGCGACAAGGAGCAAACTAGAAATCGCCAAAGCACCTTTTCGATATTGTTTGGCCTCACTGTCTTCTTTCTTGTTTAAACGCTTATCTGCAAAAGAAACCGCCTTACCAAACAAGACAATTGGATGGGGAAATCGAGACCAAAGTATTTCAGGTTCGCCAAAATACCAGTCCAAAATAAGCGCAATCAATAAAACAAAAAGTGGCTCAACCATGTTATTACACAACCATTTTTTTCAAGGTCAGCGCTAAACGTTCAAGCTCTTGCATATTCTTACACAATCCAAACCGCAATCGTGTTGGGCGTTCTGGAAAAGGTCTGATTAAAATATGCTCTTGTTGAAGTTTTTCATAAAGTATTGTTGCGTTTTCATATTCAAACTCCATAAACAACCCAGCGTTGCCAATCAGTTTTAAACCACAAGCCTCAATAACTTCAGCTTGGCTATCAGAGTTCTGGATAATATCAGCACGCGAATTTACAATCCAATTTTGATCCGTAAAAGCCGCCGCACCAATTTCTAATGCTGGGCCAGAAACGCTCCATGGCCCTTGTTTATTTTTCAAAGATTCAGCAATTGATGAAGCGCATATCGCAAAGCCTAGGCGCAAACCCGCAAGTCCGAAAAACTTACCAAAAGAACGAAGAACAATAATATTCTCTTGCATCTTTGAAACAACCGAAAGCTCTGGCACACAATCCGCAAAAGCCTCATCAACAATTAGATATCCAGATTTTTTAACAAGTTGCTCTGCAGCAATAATTAAGTCATCTGGCTGATATCGAAATGCAGTTGGGTTATTAGGATTTACAACAACAACAACTTCTGCACATTCGACAGCTTGCGAAAGATGGTCAACCTTCACAACATCGCCGCCAGCCTTATCCCAACAGTAAGCATGTTCTTCATAGGTTGGAGAAATAACCGCAACTTTTTTAGCACCCAAAACAAACGGCAAAACCTGTATCAGCGCCTGCGTACCATTCGCAGAAACAAGATCGAAAGCCCTTGGAACTTGATAATACTGACGAGCCATATGAGTTAACTTTGAGTGCGCTTTTTCATCAGGCAAGCCTTGCCATGCGGTATCACAAAGCTCAGGGATAGGATAGGCATTTGGATTTATACCAGTTGAAAGATCAAGCCATTCAGCACGCGTGCCACCATGTTGAGCAATGGCAGCATCCAACCGACCACCATGAAAAATACTGCTCATGACTTATTGTCCATCAATCACATGCATATAAGACCCCATGACATTGCTATCACGCAAGCCAGCAGAACCAAGGTCATCACCCAGCGCATCTTTAACCGTAAACAGCGGTTCGCCATCTTCCTTTAATACACTTGTATAATGAAATTCATGGGCATTAAGTTCATCACCCAAAGCAAAATCAGTTGTTGAAATTTCGCGATATCCTAAGTGGAGCTTTCTTTGTTCAAAACTTGTTTCAAGTTTTAAAAGGCCAGCCATTTCGTGTTGATTTCCATCACCGTCAACAAGCCCTTCGCCTAAAACCATATAGCCACCACATTCGCCATAAATCAATGTTTCACGATCACGTGCTATGGCCATTGAAAATTTAAAATCATCAGCAGAGGCAAGCCGTCCAGCATATAACTCAGGATACCCCCCTGGAAGATAAATCGCATTCACACCAGTTTTAGGTGCTTCATTTGCCAAAGGTGAGAAAAATGAAAGTGACGCCCCTTGTTGGCGCCAATCTTCCAGAATATGCGGATAAAGAAAGGAGAAGGCCTCATCTTGCGCAATAGCAATCTCTTGTCCAAGTGGCGTGATCATACTGCTTTTTCGCTTACGTTCTCTGATAGGTACAAAACATTCAGCAACCTTATCAAGATCACACGTTTTGCTTAATGTAACAGCAGCTTGCTTGATAAAGGCTTCAATATCTTCTGTTTCTCCCGCCTGCACCAAACCTAAATGACGTTCAGGCAGAAGAAAACTCTCATCACGTGGAATAACACCTAAAACATTCACACCAATTTGCTCTAACGCATCAACCAGCATGTTTTTATGCCTCGCACTGCCCACCTTATTAAGAATAACGCCAGCAAGCTTGACCTTTTTATCATGGTCGCGAAAGCCTCTTACTAAGGCTGAAATAGAATGAGATTGCTTTGCTGCATCAACAATTAAAATAACAGGAACGCCAAGTGCTTTAGAAAGTTCTGCCGCTGAGCCAGAACCATCAATAGCCCCATCATAAAGCCCCATCATGCCTTCAACCAGCAAATGAGAACCTTCTTGTCTTTGTGCAAGTGCTGAAAACCGTGGTGGCGTCATTGCCCATGGGTCTAGATTGACAGATGAATAACCACTGGCAAGCGCATGAAATGCAGGATCAATATAATCAGGTCCAGCTTTTGCAGAGGCGATATCCAAGCCTCTATCTTTCAAAGCGCGCAACAAAGCTAAGGTCAAAACAGTTTTGCCGCTACCTGATGAAGGGGCTGCAATTAAAAGCCCTTGTTTTGATTTATCGCTCATCCAACTTCTTGGGTAATGTTTCTGTCGAGTGGGTCTGGTTCTAACACCTTACCATCCATAGCGCCTAACCAGTCAAGCGCAGAACGAAGACGCACAGCCTCCCCTACAACAACAATAGCAGGCGGTTTAATATCCGTTTTAGCTAAATCTTCTAGCGAAGAACCAATCGTAGTCTCTAAAACACGTTGACGCTCAGTTGTCGCTTCACAAACAAATGCCATTGGCTGACTTGCAGGTCTACCCGCTGCCAAAAACCGATCTCGAATATTAGCCCAGTGTTTCATCGCCATATACATCACAACAACAGGTGATCCTTTAGAAACACTTTCCCAATCAACGGAATCAGGCACAACACCAGAAGCGTCATGCCCTGTTAGAAATGTAACGGAATGATTGATATCACGATGCGTCACAGGAATACCTGCATAAGCCAAGCCACCAATACCAGCAGAAATACCCGGCACTATGCGAAACGGAATTTCATATTCAACCAGCGTAAGCGCCTCTTCACCACCACGCCCAAACACAAAAGGATCCCCCCCCTTAAGGCGAAGAACGCGTTTATTCTGACGCGCAAATTCAACTAGACGAAGTGAGATATCACGTTGCTTAGGCGAGGGCTTGCCCCCACGCTTACCAGCATAATGCAAAACAACGTTTTCATTAGCCAATTCTAAAATAGCATCATTAACAAGTGCATCATAGACAATCACATCCGCTTGGCGAATGGCACTAGCCGCATGAAGTGTGAGCAAACCAGGATCCCCAGGCCCCGCTCCCACAAGCCAAACCTGCCCTTTTTCAAAGGCTGGTAGTTCAGACATAAAATCTTGCTTTTTCATTTGACCAATTTCACCTATAACGCTTTTATGAGCAAGGTCACCCGCACACAAAAGCCAGATAATAAACAAGCAACTTCCCTTAAACGGGGATGGACAACAGGTGCGTGTGCAACTGCCGCCACAAAGTCAGCATTGTCTGCTCTATTTAAAGCCGATTTTATCGATCCTGTCACTATTTCTTTGCCTAAAGGCGACACCCCATCATTCGCCCTCGCCTATGAAAAACATACCGAAGTATTTGCCGAAGCAGGCATCATCAAAGATGCAGGCGACGACCCTGATGTAACCCATGGCGCAATGATCATTTCGCGCGTTGAGTTTGGTCAAAAAAACAGTTGCATAACCTTCCATGCTGGTAGCGGTGTAGGCACAGTTACGAAAGATGGATTGCCTATTAAAAAAGGCGAAGCTGCGATCAATCCAATTCCACGAAAACTGATGACGGAAGTTGTTGAAACGCTTTGCAAAGAACATGGCTTTGAACCCGATATTAAAATCACAATTTCAGTACCAGAAGGCGAGAAAATTGCCGAACGAACTTGGAACCCAAGACTTGGAATTTTAGGCGGAATTTCTATTCTTGGAACAACAGGCGTCGTCCACCCTTTCTCATGTTCTGCGTGGATACATTCCATTCACCGCGGCATTGATGTTTCGCGCGCGCAAGGTGTCAAACACGTTCTTGGCGCAACAGGTTCAACCTCAGAAACAGCCGCATGTAAGCTCTATGAATTTGAAGAAATCGCCATGTTAGACATGGGTGATTTTGTAGGTGGATTGCTCAAATATCTACGCCAAAACCCAATTGAAAAAATCACACTTGCAGGCGGCTTTGCAAAATTTAGCAAACTTGCACAAGGCGCCATGGACTTACACTCTGGTCGTAGCCAAGTGGACTTTGACTGGCTGGCAACCGTGCCCATATCTAACTTGAATCAAAACATTAAGTCACAGATTCAAAATGCAAATACTGCCATGGAAGTGCTTGAATTGACTCACAAAAACGGGATTGATTTAGCAACCCCAATCGCGCAACTTGCACAAAAGGCTGCATTGGGGATTTTACGTGGAGCGCCAGTAGAAGTCGAAGTAATGGTGTTTGCAAGAGATGGAAAACTCTTAGCACGAACGGATTTCAAGTCATGAAAATCTTAATCCTTGGCGGCATAAAAGAAGCCTCTCACCTTGCAGGAAAACTTGTTGGCGAAGGTCATGACGTTACCACCTCACTTGCTGGTAGAACCAAAGAGCCAAAGCCGATTGAAGGCAAAACTCGCATTGGTGGATTTGGAGGCGTACAAGGCTTGGTTGAGTACATCGCAGAAAACAAAATCGAGTTATTAATTGATTGCACCCACCCTTTCGCTAAACAAATTTCTGCCAATGCAAAAGATGCCGCTGAGCTTGCTAATATAAAACTAGAAGTTAACACACGCGCACCTTGGCAAAAGCAAAATGGCGATGAGTGGATAGAGGCTAAAGACCTTGAATCGGCACGTGAAAAAACCCCTCAAGATGCCCGCATTCTTTTAGCATTAGGCAGCCAATATATTGACCTGTTTAAAACACGAGAAGATGTTTTCTACTTGGTGAGGATGGTTGATGAACCTGAGCAAAAATTACCGTTACCAAACCATAAGCTACTATTGGGAAAACCATCTTCGAATTGGCAAGATGAAAAAGCCATTTTAGAAGAAAACAATATTACCCATATCATCTGTCGAAACTCAGGCGGCAAAGGCGCTTATGCCAAAATCGAAGCTGCAAGAAAAATGAAAATACCTGTCATCATGGTCAACCGATGAACAAGACACATCAGACTTTAAAAATCACAATTGCAGGCGCTGGAAGCATTGGTTTTTTTATTGGTGGTTTGCTTCAAGTTTCAGGACACAATTTAAGTTTCTTAGCACGCGAAAGTATGATCAAAAAGATCAATTCTACTGGCCTTCACCTAACAGATTACACTGGGTTGGACACACATATTGCAAGCTCCAATCTTGATCTACAATCTTCTCCAGATTGTCTTTCAACAGCCGATATCATTTTAGTCACAGTAAAAAGTGCTGCAACACGTGAGATGGCAAATCTTATAAAACAACATGCAAATCCATCTGCAATAATCATCAGCCTACAAAATGGTTTAACCAACAGCGCACTTTTAAAAGAGACATTGCCAACTCATAAAGTTTTGTCAGGCATGGTTCCATTTAATGTGGCGCAAATGGATAAGGCAAGGTTTCATCGTGGCACTAGCGGCGAGATTATCATTGAAGAGACAGAAGATAATCTGGCACAACACTTAACATCTGATCAGCTTGTCTTTAAACAATCCAATAATATGCCAGCCATTCAATCTGGAAAGCTACTTATCAATCTAAATAACGCACTTAACGCGCTTTCTGGCCTGCCGTTGCTTGAGCAACTCAACAACAAAGGTTGGCGAAAGATTATGGCAGACCAAATCAGCGAAGCACACACGATTATGAAGCTAGCAGGGATGTCACCTGAGCCGCCCTCACCCGTTCCAACAAGCCTCATCCCACATATTCTGCGCCTACCAACCCCTCTTTTCAAAATGATTGCAAAGCGTATGCTTAGCATAGACCCACTAGCGCGTTCATCCATGTGGGAAGATTTGCAAACAGGTCGAAAGACTGAAATTGATGAGCTTCAAGGTGAGATTGTAAAAATAGCAAGTAAATTGAATCTGGATGCGCCAATTAATTACCAAGTAATGGCCAAAATAAAAGAAGCGGAAGATAAAGGACTTGGCTCACCCCAAATCAAACCAGAAGACATCTGATTAATTCTTTTGAGCAAAAAACGAAGCAAAGCCTGCGCTTACTAATACAGCTAGACCAATCCAAGTCCACTGATCTGGAAAGTCTCCAAAGAACAAAACCCCAAACAAAGTGGCATATACAACCTGCATATAAATCAGTGGCGCTATACGGCTACCATCAACCAGCGATGAAGAAAGTACAATCGCCATATTACCAACAGCAGAAGCAGCCGCACTCCAAAAAACAAGCCCTGTCATTTTAAAATCCATTTCAGGAATATTCCCAATCGCCCAAGGCGTGAGCATGACAGTTCCCATGACTAAGTTTGAAAACAGCAACGAGCGCGGTGTTGTAACATCTCTTAACCAGCGTGTTGAAACTAAAAACGCGGCATAAAACATCCCTCCAAGAAGAGCATAAATTAACCCTGCAGACATCCCACCGCCAGGACGCACAACAATTAACACGCCCACAAATGCAATAATTAGCGTAATTGTTCTAAACCAAGTAATCTTCTCATTTAGTAAAAGTGCAGAGCCGAAATAAGCAAAAATTGGACCTATGAAAAAAGCTGCAAAAGTATTTGCTAAAGGTTCAGTCGCAATAGAGTTTAAGATTGAAACAACGGCGCAAACAACCAGAGCAGAGCGTAGCCACAAACGCCAATTTCTAAAAACAGAGATATCAAACCCGCGACCTGCATAAGCAAGCCAAACCAGAAAAATACCAAGTCCGTATCTACTCCAAGCAATAAAAAGTGGGTCAACGGAAGTATGCAAAAACATGAACTTACCAGCAGCATCCCCAAGCGGAATACCAGCAATACCAATTCCCATAATTAGCGCCGCAAGGGTAAAGGGAGAAATGCTATTAAGCTTAACCATTAGCAGCCTTTTAAACATGTTTAGTCACAAAGCTTGTATAAAGCGTATTAGCCATTAAACAAGCTATCTATAGCAATCAAAAAAGCCTACGCTTGAATTGCAATCAGGAGCAAAACCCAATGGCAAAATTCTGTCAATTTGAAAAAACAACGTCAGACCGCATTTTCTTTGTGAATGCAGATGAAATCATGATGGTCAGTTATGGCGAAGATAATGATTCTACAACCATAGAATTAACAGGCCAAAGATCTATTCTAATCAAAGGCAATGTAAAGGAAACAATGGTGAAAATTAAGTCCGCAGAATAAACTATATAAAGACAACTTAGGCCTTGGCTTTCTTCTTACCCTTATTTCTTAGCACGTGCGAATAGTCTGCGTTGTACAAATCACTATCGCGGAAATTTACCTCACCCAAAACAGGGCCAACCAAAATAAGAGCAGTGCGCGTAATTTTGTGTTTGCGCACTTCTTCTTTCATTTCAGCCAGGGTTGTACGAATGTAAAGTTCATCAGGCCAAGTTGCACGATAAGCAATGACCACCGGGCAATCATCCCCGTAATATGGCTCAAGCGCTTCACGGATGTAAACCAAATTTCTAATCGACAAATGAATGGCAAGTGTTGCACCTGATTTACCAAGCACTTCCAACTGCTCACCTTCAGGCATAGAAGAAGCTTTCATTCCAGTACGCGTTACAATCACAGTTTGAGCAATTTCAGGCAATGTTAATTCTGTTTTGAGTTTAGCCGCAGCACCAGCAAAGGCTGGTACGCCCGGTACAACTTCATAATCAATATCAAGCTTATCGAGCCTGCGCATTTGTTCAGCCGTTGCCCCATAAATCGCAGGATCGCCAGAATGAACCCGCGCAACATCTTGCCCCTTTTCATCCACCACGCGGATCATCTCTATAATCTCATCCAGATTAAGTGGTGCAGTATCCGTCACTTCAGCATCATCAGGCGCTGCCGCCACAATCTCTTCAGGAACCAGCGAACCCGCATACATGCAAACAGGGCAATTCTCAATTAACCGAAGCCCACGAACCGTAATCAAGTCAGGCGCACCAGGCCCCGCTCCTATAAAATAAACCGTCATGTCTTAATCCCCGTACCCTCTTTGGCAGAATAGCCACGCGGTGTATAAACCCACGTTTTGCCATCGCCTGTATCAACTGTTGCGGTCTCTGATGAACCAACAATCACGACTGTCAGCATATCCACTTCATTTATGTCTAACTCTACCAAAGGCACAACACGGACAAGCTCTCCTTCACGACCTAAATTCGTTGCGAGAATGACGGGCGTATTATCAGGGCGATGCTTAAGTAAAACGCCTTTGGCATATTCAAGTTGTGTGCGGCGGCGCTTAGAAACTGGATTATAAAACGCAATCACAAAGTCCCCTTCGCTAGCGGCCTTAACTCGCATTTGAATGGCTTCCCATGGGGTCAACAAATCTGAAAGCGAGATCGTACAAAAGTCATGTCCTAATGGCGCGCCCGCTCTGGCTGCTGCTGCTTGCAAGGCAGAAATACCAGGTGAGACTTCAATCGCAATGCGCGAAGCTGCATCTGACAATCCGCCATCAGCCAACAATTCAAACACCAGCGTTGCCATGGCATAAATGCCCGCATCACCTGAACAAACCAGCGCTACATCCTTACCCTCACCAGCAAGTTCCATGGCATGACGCACACGGTCTTCTTCCTTGCCAAGATCAAAGTCATGACGCGTTTTGCCTTGCGAAATTGAATCAATGATATCAAGATAAAGCGAGTAACCAACAAGGTCTGTTGCCTCTTGCACCATGCGGGTCACTTCAGGCGAACGCCAATCATCTTGCCCAGGACCAATTCCAACAACAAAAAGCCTACCTTGACTTCGTCCCAATTCACTCATTTCTACAATCTCCTGACTACGTGCAATTGCAACGGTAGCCCTTTTTGATTTAACTTTTGGAATGACCAATTCACCATCGCTACCAACACTTGCAAGCGCAGCACCTTCGCTCACACCATGACAGCCTACTTCTGCGAAAACCACATCTGAAGGGTGGACTAGTCGAGGCGTTTCTTCTTCCAAAACCGTCGCTGAATAAAACCGTGTTGGAATGTTGAAATATTTTGCTGCTTCATGAATTGCCGTTTCATCAGCCTTGAGATCAATAGAGGCAATGCCAGCAATACAACCAATCGGCAATTCATTTTCAGTCAAAACCTTTTCGATCAACCCAATAACTTCTTGAGGTTCAGTACCACGCTCGCACCCCACACCAATCACATGTCGTTTTGGATTATAAATCAGTTCCAGCGGCAAGGCTTCACGATCAGTTTCTGAAATACTGATAACGCATTCACCATCATCATCAAGCGGCAAGTTACTTTCCATCAACCACTTCGCACCGTTTAGATATCGACCTTGAATGCGCACTTCTTGGCTGCTTAAAATCTGAGCCATAACTGCCTTTGCATTTTCAGGATTTGCAAGCGTCCATCCTTGCGGCGGATTATCAAGTGCGATCCCAAAACGCAAATCCCCAGCCGTCGTAATTGCCGCATGAGATTTTAAAACGTCAGCCAGTCGTTTAGCCAAATCATTAGCCCCATGATGCCCACCTAAAAGTGGCACAACGGATGAACCATCTTCTGCAACCGCTAGAACAGGTGGCTCAGAATGTTTATCTTCCAGCACATTTGCAAGAAGTCTAATAACAGCACCAGAAGCCATCACAGCAATGATCGGTTCACCTATCCTGAAGCAATTTTGCATATGCGTACGAACATCAACAAAGGTAGAATCAGATTGAGAGCAACGCGCCCTAAGCCCTTGAATAGTACCACCAATTTCCTGCTTTATTTGAACAGCAATGGAATAAGCACTATCTGAAAGGATGATGATATTGGGGGTCATGGTTTGCCCTTCATCATAGGCATCTCTAACCCTTTAATCCAATCTTCTGCACCTTTATAAATCAATATCATAGAGAAATATGGCGCTTTATCCTCCCCTACTTCTGATAAGGGCATAACCTTTTGAGTATCAAGCGAAACCCGCTCAAGATAGCCCGCACGATTTAACAAGCCAGCTTCTTCAATGAGTTTTCGAACACGAGCAAAATGGCGACCAATTTTGATAATTGCAATCGCATCCCCTGACTTAAAACGCTCAAGCAAAACTTCATCAGGCAATGGCGCAGGTGTAATCGTTAGCACATCATTGCGTGCTGCAAGTGGCCTTTGAAGGGCAGCAGCTGAAGCCATGAGTGACGAAATTCCAGGCACAATCTCGCAAGTATAATCACCTGATAAACGCTCAAACAAATACATGAACGAACCATAGAAAAACGGATCCCCCTCACAAAGCACAACAACATCTTCACCGGCCTTCAAATGCTCTGCAATTTCCTTTGCTTTTTCATCATAAACATTAGCCGCAGGAAAGCGCTCTACTCGCATTGGAATGACAATTGGAATTTCTTTTTGGCTCGGTGATAAATACTCAGCCACGATCGAACGCGCAAAACTTGTCCCATCATCAGGTGCAGGATAAGCCACCACCGAACACGCTTGTAGGATGCGATGTGCTTTGAGTGTTATGAGTTCAGGATCCCCCGGCCCAACACCAATTCCGTATAAAGTACCGCTCATTTTACAACCATCCATTGTGTAACAGGCATAAAAGGTTTCCACCCTTTAAAGCGCCCCACGGGTTCTGCTTGTTGAACCGTAATGCGTGACAACTCACCCCCATGTTTTTCATTCAATTCAAACAGCTTCATTTCACTTTCAACCGTCACTGCATTCGCCACCAATCGCCCACCAGAATGAAGCGCATTCCAGCATGTTTCAAACGTCTCTTTGCTCGTGAGGCCGCCTCCAATAAAGATAGCATCGGGTTGTTCAAGACCGTCCAATACATCAGGTGCTTTGCCCTCGATGATTTGAATTTTTTCAACGCCTAATTGAACGGCATTTTCTTTAATCATCGCAATGCGTTTTTCATTGCGTTCAATCGCAATTGCTCTTGCGCCACGCGAAGAGCGCATCCACTCAATAGCAATAGACCCACACCCTGCCCCAACATCCCAAAGCATTGCATCAGGATATGGTGCGAGTGCTGAAAGCGTGGTTGAACGCACAATGCGTTTTGTCATTTGCCCGTCATGCACAAAAGCTTCATCTGGTAAACCACCACTGCGCGAATACCACTTGGCATCATCATCTGCGACACACTCAATCGCTAGCGTATGAAAATCAGGAACAACATGTGACCAATCTTTTGCAAGCCCATCAAAGCGCTCCTCGCGCTCACCACCCATTGCAGCAAGAACTGTCATGCGACTTTCACCAAAGCCACGCTCGCTCAAAAGTTGAGCAACCGCCAAAGGACTATCTGCATTTTGCGTCAGAACTAACATGCGCACATTTGGTGCAAGATGCGGCAAAATCTGACTGTCAGCTCGACCATGTATCGTCAACGTTTCAAGATCAGCCAAACTCCAGCCCATTCGAGAAGCCGCCCACTGAAAAGCCGAAAGCTGCGGATGAAAACGCACCTCTTCTTTTGGGATAGCTTTAAGAATACGCGCACCAACTGAAAACCAAAGTGGATCGCCCGTCACAAGCACCACAATACGTTTATCTCGATGCGATTTAATTTCATCAATCATTGCATCAAAAGGCGACGGCCAAGCAATGCGTTTAGCCGTAGGATTAGGTGCAAGCGTGTGGTGACGATCACCGCCAACAATCACTTCCGCAGCTTTTAGTTTTTCAAGCGCAGTCTTTGACAGCCCATCCACACCATCTTCACCAATGCCGATAATGTTCAACCAAGCGCTCATAAGAACCACTGCAACAAAACGAGATAAACAATACCAAATGATAAATTCGCCATAGACGCAAAGAGCAGAAACCAGATTGGCCCAATCACACCAAAGCCATCTGAGCGATGTTGCAAACTCCACCAAGTTTGAAACAAAAAGCCAACTGCTAATAATTCAGGATAAGTTCTCAAAGCTGCTGCCGCTAAAACAAACGTAGCAGTAGCCGCAAAAATATCTGCATAAGCGCGCTTTTTCTCTTGCGGATCACCAATCGCAATTCCAAGCCAAAGTGCTGCCATAACACAAAGGTTTATCGCAAAAGCTGGCACGACCGCATCAGCCCCCGGCAAGCGCATCAAGATGCCAACGGCCACACCAAACGACATGCCATACCAAGCATTCAATAACATTTTAAGTGTAAGCTTTGGGCGCTCAGCCATTAGCCTAACCCTCCCGCAAGTGCATTAACAACACTGGATGCCATAGCAGACCCACCGCGTCTTCCATGCACTGTGATGAACTCAAGGCCTAGTGTATTTTCACTCAAGGCTTCTTTAGATTCAGCAGCACCAATGAAACCAACAGGAATGCCAATCACCAGCGCAGGCTTTGGCGCACCTTCTTCAACGCGTTCCAACACTCTAAACAAAGCCGTTGGCGCATTGCCAATGACTACGATTGAACCTTCAAGCGCATCCCAAAGATCAACTGCCGCCGCAGAGCGCGTATTGCTAATTGCCTTGGCATGATTGGGCACAGTTTTATCATTCAAAGTGCAAATGAGTTTATTATTAGAAGGTAAAAATTTTTCAATAATGCCAGCCTTCACCATTTCTACATCTGCAAAAATTGGTTTTCCAGAAGCAAGCGCCTTTTTACCATTTGAAACAGCCGATGGTGAAAACTGCAAATCTTTAACCACATCAACCATGCCGCAAGAATGAATTAGCCGCGTCGCAACAGAGCGCATATTTTCTGGCAAACTATCAAGTTCCGCTTCGCGTTCAACCGTCGCAAAAGACTGGCGGTAAATCTCGGCAGGGTCTTTGATGTATGAAGCAACGCTCATGTGCGTTACCTACTTTTTCTTCATACTGTTTGGCCCATGCGGATGATCTGCATGAGGGTATGGATGGTGGTGATGGCCATGATTGTCTTTGTGGTCATGACTATGGTCGTGGCTGTGGTCGTGGCTGTGATCATGGTCATGTGAGTGCCCATCATCATGACTGTGATCGTGCGCATGATCATGTGTATGAAGTGGTGTCCACGGAAGATCATGCTTTTTACAAAACTCTTCATCGCGGCAAGACGCATCGCAATCACCTTTACATGGGCAGTTTTCAAGCCCCCCACCAATACCTTCAACATGGTGGTGATGACTTTCTTGAGCCAGACCCACTTGATCTTCAAAGCCCAAAACTTGATCGCGATATTTACACATCTGACAGTTCATCACTGCCGTACCTTCAACAATCTCATTTACACGGTCACGGAAGGTTTGAATAACAAGCGGATGGTCATTGAGATAACCAGCTTTGACAAATTCAATATCAGGATGACGCTCTGCTACTTGATCCGTGTATGAATAAATCCGTTTAATCAAAACACCTGTAAATAAGAAATACGGAAACACAACAATGCGCTTATAGCCAAGCTTAGCAGCATGTTCTAGGCCAGGTTCGACAAGCGGAAACGTAACGCCAGAATAACACGTCTCCCCCCAACCAAAGCCCATGCCTTCCCAGACCATGCGCATCACTTTGGAAACATTCGAGTTTGCATCAGGATCAGATGAACCACGCCCAACGACCATAAGAAGTGTTTCTTCTGGTGCAACTTGGCTATCGCAATCATCAATCGCTTCTTGAATGCGCTCAGCGGCTGCTCGGATCATTTTAAGATCGACACCCAATTCACGACCATACTCAACAGACATGCCCGGATTTTGTGATGCATAGGTATTCAAAACCGAAGGAATATCATTCTTAGCGTGACCAGCAGCAAACAACATGCCTGGTACTGCCAAAACTTTCGTCACTCCTTGATCGCGAAGGCTATCAAGGCCTGCATGAATGACAGGATTACAAAATTCCAGATAGCCATATTCAACGGGCGTCGTTGGAAAAAGCTCTTTCAAGCCCTTTGCAACTTTTGAAAATTCCTTTGCAGCATTTTGATTTCTACTGCCATGGCCACAAACCATAATCCCAAGCTTTTCAGCCATATCGCTTATCCTTCAACTGGAGCTTCTTCGCCAAGCTCAGTTTCTTCATCCAACACTTCATCGCTATTTTTTTCGGTGAGTTTACCAATCGCGATTGCAAGCGCGCCGGCAACAACAGTTGCACCAAGACCAACCCAATGCGCATGTCCTGCAAGTTCACCTACATGCCCCAAATGTGCATGCGCTGGCGAGACTAACCCAAAGAACGCAAAAGACGTAAGAAACCGCAACATGAAATACTCCTGTATAACTTTCATCGACACATATTTTGGAAAAAGAAAGTAAACATACAAAGCTTAGTTTGCATGTTTCATCATCACGATGATATCTGTTTTAGCCCCCTATTTGGGTCAACTGCACCAGAATCTTTCTCAGCCCCTAAAATTAGGCATCATCAATTAAAGCAGACCATAAGACCAACCGAATTAGAGGTCAAACAGTTTACCGCCAACATCTACATAAATTACGACAGAAGCTAGGTTTTATGTTTCTCGCATTTTAGCAAAATCATTAGCATCGATTCCCAAAAGAGCGGATGTTTTTCTAATTAATTCAGCCTCATCTGTATGAACTTCATTATCAGATTTCGCGATAGAAAACAGATGTATCAGCAAGGTCTTCTTACGCTCCAATTCAAGACCTTCAAACATAGCAATGGCATCATCAATGCTAGTCTCATACCCAAAGTCTTGAAGATACTCGATGACTTCTGGAACCTCTTCTTCAGGAATATTAAAGGCTATTTTGCAGATACGTTTAAAATTATCCAGTTCTTGAGGTTTTAACTCCCCATCAGCAAACATCATTCTGACTAATAATATAAGTTCACTTGTAAGTTGCAAATCATCTGCAACCATTCGAACTGAATTACCCTGATTAATCCAACTTTTTAACTTATCAATTACTTTCATGTAACTTTGAATCCCCCATGAAATTAGCGCTATCAAGGTGAAAATAAACCATTTGTTATCAATAACCAATTACTAATTTGACTCAGAATATTGATTGGGCGGTCAAATTACTTGGGGCATATCGACTTATGAGTGACATTAAAAATGAAAAAGATCATATAAATCAAAAAGATAAAACAATAGAGTCGCTAGAAGCAGAACTGCGTCAATTAAGAGAAGATACCGAATTTCTTAAGAAATCTTTCCATGATGCGATTGAAGTTCTTGATGATGGTTTTGTTATATTTGATAGTAAAGATCAGTTATTTACTTATAACAAAGCCTTTAAAGAACAATTTGGTGCTGGTGGAAAGTTTTTAGAAATTGGCAAAACATACGAATACATAACGACTAACTTTGCTCGCTCAGGCATTATTCCCAATATTAAAGGCAAAGAAGTAGAATTTGTAAAATCCCTGATTGAAAATCGCAAATCAGAAGAAGGTGTCGACAAAATTTTTGAAAACCACAAAGGCGAGTGGATTCGACATAGAGATAAGCGCGACAATTCAGGTAATCTTGTTGGCTTACGCACTAATGTGACAGAAATAAAAATGCGAGAGAACGAACTCGCACGCGCTTCGCAGATGTTTACTGAAGCAACCAATTCAATGGTGCAAGGAATGGCGATTTTCAAGGCAGAAAAACTTCAGTTCTTCAATCCTAATTTATTAAAATTGCTCAACATACCAGACGGCAAGCTAAAAATTGGCTGTTCTTACGAAGAATTCTTGAATACATTAAAATCTTTAGGGCACTACGACAACAATGATGAAATTGTCCAGAAAAACCTTGAACTCATGTCCAGTCGCACAAAGCAGCAATTGGAACGCGAAACTGAATATGGGGTACATTTGCGTGTCGATGTTATTCCTAGTGATGAAGATAGTGTATTACTGACTTACACTGACATTACAGAATCGAGAAATAGAGAAAAAGAAATTGAAATCGCAAAAACTGAAACAGAATTAACCCTTGCAAGGCAAGAAAATATTGCAAATGTGATGGCGCAAGGCATTATCATGTTTGAGCATGGGAAAGTTGTTTTCTACAACAAACAAGCGCTTAATATTCTAGAAATAACCGAAGAAATTCTTTTTGAAGAACAGAGTTTTGAAAAATTCTTAACACTTCAATTGAAAGGCGGATATTTTAACGCTGAAGATAAGGGTAAGTCTTATGTTGCACAACACATGGAAGCAGCATCATCAGGCGTCCCCTTTCAATTAGAGCGTACAACAAAAAACCGTAAGACAGTCCGTGTTGACGGTGTACCCAACAAAAAAGAAAACAGCTTAACACTTACCTTAACTGATATTTCAACGCTGAAAGAACGTGAGATTGAAACCAATATAGCAAGGAATGAAGCTGAGCGGATGTCAAAAATCCAAGCTGCCTGGACAAATGCAATGGTTCCCGGGCTAATTATTTTTGATGACAACAAGCTTTCTTACTTAAATCCAAGAACTTTAGAATTACTCGGCGCAAATGAAGACTCATTTACGATCGGAATGCCGATTAGCGAAGTTATCAAAGTCCAAGCTACACTTGGTGACTTTTCACATGGCACTACCGACTCAGATTACCAAACTAAACTGCACGCTAAAATCGCAGAGGGTAACGGCTATTCTTTTGAGCGACAAATGTTGAATGGCAAAGTTCTTAAAGTAGATGGCGTACCAACTGAAAATAACGGGCTGATCGTAAGCTATACAGACATTACAGATGTAAAAGAACGCGCGAAAGAACTCGAAGAGGCAATGAAACTAGCGTCTTCGGCTGAAAGAGCAAAGTCCGAGTTCTTAGCTAATATGTCACACGAAATAAGAACGCCGATGAACGGTGTTATGGGCATGGCAGAGCTATTGGCATCTACTGAACTCGATCCAAAACAAAAAATGTTTACAGATGTTATTGTAAAGTCTGGCGCATCACTTTTGACAATCATCAATGATATTTTAGACTTTTCTAAAATCGACGCTGGGCAAATGGAATTAGACTCCGCCCCCTTCGCACTTTCAGAAGCAATTGAAGATGTTGCAACCTTAGTATCTTCGAAGGTGGCTGAAAAAGACCTTGAGTTGATTGTCCGCGTTGATCCTAGTTTACCTGAAATGCTTATCGGAGATGTTGATAGAATTAGGCAAATTATAACAAATCTACTTGGTAATGCGGTTAAATTCACAGAAAAAGGCCATATTTTTGTAAATATTGAAAATGCAAATACCAATCAAGAAAATACAGATTCAGCTAGAATAAAATTTTCTATTGAAGATACGGGCATCGGCATACCAGAAGAAAAATGCGAGCAAGTCTTTAATAAGTTTAGCCAAGCAGACACTTCTGCAACTAGGAAGCATGAAGGCACAGGTCTTGGGTTATCTATTTCCTCCTCACTTGTCGAATTAATGGGCGGCACAATTGAGGTTGATAGTGAAGTTGGCAAAGGATCAAAATTTTGGTTCGAGGCAACGCTTCCAATTCATAATGACAATATTCAAAAACAAGCCATCCCCAGTGATATGACTAACGCACGCGTATTAGTCATTGACGATAACGATGTAAATCGTTCAATTCTTCAAGAGCAAATGAATTCTTGGAATTTTGACTCTGCATCTACGAGCACCGGTTCAGAAGGCCTTGAGGTCATGCGTGCTGTTTCTAAAAACAATATAAAACTTGATCTTGTAATTCTTGATTATCAAATGCCAGAAATGAGTGGTACTGAAGTTTTAGAAATTATGCGCAATGAAGAAGCATTAAAGGACATTCCAGTCCTGATGCTTACTTCAGTTGATAGTTCGCAAACCCACCAACGCTTGATAAAGCTCGGTGCTGAAGCAAATCTTACAAAGCCAGCGCGTTCCTCTATGTTGCTTGAAACCATATTGCAAGTCATTGCAAATAGCCGTGCAAATATTAAAACCAACATAGGCAACATCAGAACTTCATCAGCAAAAAAGCAGTCTAGCGATAAAAATAAAAACGCAAGCTTTCTGCAAACACAGCAATTAGATATTTTAGTTGCCGAAGACAATGAAGTGAACCAAATTGTCTTTCAGCAAATTTTAAAAGAGACCAATTTAAATTATAAGATTGTAGAAAATGGCTCGCTTGCATTTGCCGCATATAAAGCACAAAAGCCGAGTCTAATTCTAATGGATGTTTCAATGCCCGAAATGAATGGCAAAGAAGCAACACAAGCAATCAGAAAATTTGAGCGTCAAAATCAAATGAAACGAACACCAATTGTTGGGGTTACGGCACACGCACTGAAAGGTGACATGGAGTCTTGTATTGATGCTGGCATGGATGATTATTTATCAAAACCAGTTTCACCAAAAAAGTTAAAATTGAAAATTGAGCAGTGGTTGAAACTTAAATTTAGCGAATCAAAACTTGGATAAATATGAATTGCTCATATAGCTTCAACGCAAAATTAAATAACCAGATTTGCTAAAATCTCATTATTCGTAATATCCTGCCAGCGCATACCCATGCGATCCATTTTGTCTGTCAGCACATTAAAATTATCAGGCTTGGTTGTTTCAAGACCGATGAGAACAGAACCAAAATTGCGTGCTGACTTTTTCAAATATTCAAAACGTGCAATATCGTCTTCTGGGCCAAGCGTCATAAGAAATTCTTTCAATGCACCAGGGCGTTGAGGAAATTGCAAAATATAATATTTCTTCAATCCGCTAAACTTAAGCGCTCGTTCTTTAACTTCTGGCAAACGCTCAAAATCAAAATTCCCGCCAGATGCAACGCAAATAATATTTTTGTCGCGAAGCTCTTCAGCCTCAAAATCCTTAAGGGCATCTATTGCCAAAGCACCAGCAGGTTCAAGAACAATACCCTCAATGTTTAATAGGTCTGACATACTTGCACAAACACGGTCCGTAGGAATAAGCTTCACTTGATCAACACTAAACTGCTTTAGTTGTTGAAAGTTATTTGCACCAATCTGCGCAACAGCAGCACCATCGACAAAGTTATCAACTTGCGAAAGCCTAATCCGTTCATTTGTCTCAAGGCTGTTCTTTAAACTCGGTGCAAGATCAGCTCTACAAAACTAAACTGACACTTAACATTCATACCTTGCAGGTACTTCGTCATTCCAGAGGATAACCCACCTCCCCCAACAGGCATGATGATGTGATCAACGCTCTCACCTTCAGGCATTTGCTCAAGTATTTCTTTAGCAACAGTTGCCTGACCCATCATGATACGAGGGTGATCAAACGGTGGAACCATCTGCCCACCAACCTCATCACAATAAGCAATTGCCGCAGCATTAGCCGCGTCAAACCCATCACCCACAAGACGGATTTCAATATAAGGCGCACCAAAAGAAGATGTCTTCATTACTTTCTGCTTAGGCGTTGTTTGCGGCATAAAAACCACGCCCTTACATCTGAAATTTCTGCAAGCATGAGCAAACCCTTGCGCATGATTACCAGCAGAAGCACAAATAAAATTCTTCTGCTCAGGCGCTTCGTCCAACGCCTGCATAATAAAAGAAGGGGCTGTCCCAGATAACTACGATAAATATTGTTTAACCCATTGGTTC
>CAZCUN010000021.1:0-45830 GCA_964502215.1 uncultured Rhizobiaceae bacterium
AGGATATCGAACAGCTACTGCCATGGAATTTTAGGAATTGAAACAACGCTTACAAAGAACATGGCTACTCCCAAGAAGAACTGGCTCACAGGGCAGGCATTGCCATGCGTTATGTTTCGCTCCTCGAAAGAAACCAAAGGCAGCCAACCATAAGTACGCTTTATTTGCTCTGTAAGGCACTGGAAGTTTCGATGGGTGAGTTTGTATTGGAAATGGAGAAACTATAAGTGTAACGTTAAAACAGTGCGATTAATCTGTTTTGGATTTAATTTTAGGTAAAAATCCTCGAAAAATCGCATCAACCGATAAACCAATGTGGGCTGCTATATAGGCATTTAACATGAAGCCCCATGAATGATAGATTACTATAAACGTACACGGTATTGAGATAAAGACCCCCAATATTAAAAGCCATCTCTTTTTTAATATTTTTACAAACGTATCAAGCTGCTTATCGGCTTCAAGCGTAGTTTTGTTTGTCCCACTAAACATTTTACTAAGTAATAAGTAAGTTGGTATAAATAGCTTACCAAAAACACTAAAAAAACTAGCAATAAATAGATATATAAATAAGTCAGATGACAGCAAAATTAGAACCTTAGAATAAACAAAATTTCTCTAATTTTGTCTTTAAAACTTTCACGTTTATTTTGCAAAGTATAATAATTGTTGCCAAACTCATCTAAAAACAAGGCTTCTCTGATTTCACTATTAAATTCCTCTAATTTATTAATAACTACTCTCTTAGATATACCTGTATGATTAGATATTTGTTCTATACTTAAACTATGTTTACTTATGCTAAGCGCAACATATATTTCGCCCCATTTAACATCATCAAATTTCATACTTTTAGAAATTATGTCAATAATTTTTCTTAGCACAACTTTAGGTGCACCAGTAATTTTAAGGCAATGACAAGTAGGTAATACTGAAAAAAGCATTTTCTTCAACTCGTCAGATCCTATTTTACGCATAAAATCTTTGTATACAATGTTAATGCCATAAGAAAATTTATGATAATATTTGTAAGAAGAACCTTTTGCTAAATATACCTTTATAGCGTCAGCATCATCTTTAGAAACTAGTTCTGTTTTCAACAATGTTTTCAAAAAGGAACGACAACTCTCTTTACCACGCTCAGTGATATATTCATAAGGTAAAAAAGTGATTGAAATATTCTCAATAGTATTATCAGAACTCATAACTAAAATTTCCTGCTAACAATATTTTTCAATTAAAGCATCTATACATACGTTCAAGTTTAATATCTCCAGAACAATGTATGAGTCTGATCTTTCTTTAT
Source organism: uncultured Rhizobiaceae bacterium (assembly GCA_964502215.1). Lineage (GTDB taxonomy): Bacteria > Pseudomonadota > Alphaproteobacteria > Rhizobiales > Rhizobiaceae > JAALLB01. The sequence continues at coordinate 1,307 of CAZCUN010000021.1, forward strand.
AAGGATTACCTTCTTTTTGAGATTTCTTAAGGCGTCTTATTTTTTCAACGGTTTCACCACTTTTATCTCTAACTGAAATTGTTGACATAATATTTGTATCTTACTCTAAGTTGATTTATTGACAACTCTAATGCCTCAATTCAAATCACTTTGCAACATATTAAGACACAGTTACTCAAATAATACCCAATATTAATTAAAGATTTATTGTAAGATAGGAAAAAAAAGTATCATTAAGTTTGATATATAATGTAATGAGAGGCTAAAGCACTTCCCATTCACTTGCTATCTGATACGCAGTTTCTTCAAATGCAAACCAAGCAAGAAAGTTCTTTATATCTCACTGGATTTTCAGCGATTGTCATACGTTAGCTTCCCACTCATCCTTAAGCCATAGAATTTCATTATAATGTATTTCAAAAAATGCATGTGTGTCAGTGTAATAGATAAGTCAGCTTATCATTCCACAGATACAGCCGTGATTGGATAAGTCCTGAAAGAATATTTCTGGATTATCATGCTCAAGTGCTTCTCTTGCCACGTATCAGGTAATATCTGTTTGCTCAGAAAGTGTTAGTAGATGTTTCTGAAAATCAGTTTGCTCTACATCAATGATCGTACTGTTTGAGTTCATAATTCAACATTTAGAAATTAAATATCTTCTATCGAAGACATATAACCCAAATCGTGAAACTGCGTAGCTGTCAAGAATCCGTTTCCCATACTTGGGACGGTTCTTTACTGCAAGCAGGAGCGATACACTCAATTGGCTTTGATAGAGAGAACCCCTATCCATTTATTATGATGCGCATCTGAAATATGATGATTGGAGCTGTTTACATATAGCCAGGAATTTCTTTTCCTTTTCGTTCCATATGCCATGTAAATAATGCAGATATGAGCGCATTTGCTTGGCTTACACTAAAAACTTCTGCCTCAAAATTACCTGCCCATTCTACAGCTTGGTTATGGTCAGGGTGTTTTTTGTTGTTCAGTTTTTCAAGAAGTTCAGGGTACTCATATATTCCTCCTGAATCTTCTGGAGGGCAAGCTCTTTGCCCATCAATACATATAGGCCAAGCAGGTATCATACCTTCACTCTTGGTTATCATCTTTTTCACTGTAATTTTATGCCACCAATCATCGCCCAAATCATAGATGTAGAAGAATTCACTTCCCTCAGAACAAACACTGGTCAGAGAAACCTCTAATTCATTCTTGTATCCATCTTCAGAATTAATGCCGTCTTCAGGGATTTCATATTTTTGATCATCAATTTGATACATATGCAGGTGCGTGTCATACCATCCCATCGCTCCTTGGATAATTGGATGGAGTTCATCCAATGTTATCCAGAGTGGGACTTTAATCTTACGCACAATAGTTGGCTCAATATTCATCAATTCAATATCAAGTTCTATGTACATTTTTCATCCTTTGATTCGACATTTTGAAAAAGACTAACATGTAAAAAGATTGGGGAATAAATAGAATTCTGATATCTGTTTCCGCATTTGGTCTTATCTTCACTTTATGAGGAGTTGCGATGCGACAAACAAATGCTCGCTTCTTTACTGAAGGCAGAATTATTCACATGATCGCAACTTCCATATTGTGGAGAGCATGTATAATTTGGGATTGATGTTTTGAGATCAGCTATCTACGACGAGAATGGGATTTACTGTCTTTGGTTGAAAGCGAATTAGCCTGAGCCTGCTCTTTTGCTTTTGATAATTCCCAAGCTTGGGTTTCAGTCATAAAACCTTGTGCTAAAGCTTCTTTGATTTCATTTTGTGAAATCATATTTGTAATACGTGTCATGCTATTTTTGAGTATTTTATCAGCTTGTTGAATATCCTCTTTGTCTCCAAGGACATCCATCCATTCAGGATCAGATGAATGCTTCATGCTAGACTGAACGTTCCGATACTGTGAAAGTGTATCTAAATATTCATCTATACGACTTCTCAGTGAGCCATCATGATTACGAGTGATATAAGCAGTATCATTCATTTTATATCGTTTATTCTTTCCACATAGTAGTAAAACTTCTTTGCATTTAGCATATCAGAGTTTATGTAAACAAGCTATGAGTGATGCGCTTCCAGAACATTATAAGGAAATTGCCAATTCCATGGGCATATCGTTGTATCAACGGTTTTCCTTGAATGAGGCTTCGCTCTTTTTGCGTTGCCAAGTGACGGAAGTGGAAAACTTAGTTGAAGCTGGAGCTTTAGCATATATCAAAATTGCAGATGCGCCTCTCCAGTTCTTTGGCTACCAGTTGCTTGGATATTTATTAGACAATGTAACGAACGATACTATTCCGATTGTTTCTCAAAATTCTCTCCCTGAACGAATTATACGTGCCAAAGAAGTGGTGGAAATGACAGGCTTATCTCGGACAACACTGTGGCGGATGGAGAAGGCAGGAGGCTTTCCTGCAAGAGTAAGCCTTGGAGTAGGAAGTGTTGGGTGGAGATATAGTGAAGTGAGTGAGTGGTTCAAAAATCGGAAGATTGTGGATTAATATTCATATAGCTTTATTATCTAACTAAATTTTACAAAGGATTTTCTCATGAAAAAAACTATTACATTACTTTTAACAATGATTTTTTCTCAAATACACTCTGTTTCTGCAATACAAAAGTTCACTGAATATCGCATTTTTGGGAATGAACTACAGTCTGTAGTAATACAACCTCAGGAACATGAAGCTCCAGCTAGTATGCTTATAACCATCGTTGATGTAAATAATGAGACTAGTAAGATAGAAATTGAGTCTGATGATCTACTTGATACCTGTAAAGAGCGTCTTGAGTCCATTAAAGACAACAAAAATGCTTATGCACAGATCGTAATTCATGAAAATGGGCAAACATTAAATGGAATATTAGTAACCCAATGCTCTGTGTATTACTTTTAGAGTTATATCACAAATTACGTCTCTGCGCTCATTTATCTATCAAGCCAATCAGCCCACCACTGCATCATTTCTCTACGTTCATCTAGGAACTGGGCGTGGTGCATGTAAGCTGCTCGAACTTTATTGCGCTCAACGTGGGAAAGTTGCCTCTCAATCGCATCAGGGTTGAAGCCTTTTTCATTCATGATGGAAGATGCATTGGCTCGGAATCCGTGTGGTGTTGCACGTGACTTTCCTGTGGTCTTTCCATCATATCCCATGCGAAACATAGCGAGACGAAGTGTTCCATTGGACATAGATTGAGTTCTGTCTTTTTCTGACGGAAATACCAGCTCATATTGTCCCGTAATAGGTTCAATTTCTTTGAGTACAGTTATAGCTTGATCAGACAGTGGAACTAAGTGTGCGTCATTCATCTTCATTCGTTCAGCGGGAATACGCCAGAGCTTTTCCTTTAAATCAAACTCATCCCATCTCGCACCTTCTAATTCTCCAGGACGAACAAATGTAAGTATCAAAAGATGCAAAGCTAATTGAGTGAGCAAGCGACCACGGTTCTTATACTCGTGCAAATCTTGTAAGAATTGCCCAAGTTCATTGTTTGGGAGCGAGGCTCGGTGTTTGACTCTTCGTGTTTTTACAACCCCAGTGAGATCGGAGGCAGGATTGTATGTGAGTTTGCCCATTTGTACTGAGTATCGAAATACTCGACGTATGTCCTGAAGTGTCCGAGCTGCAACATCGAGAGCGTCTCGTTCTTCAATGTTTTTCACTACTTGCAAAATGTCTTGAGGACGAATTTTATCAAATGGTCGTCTATCCAGTTCTGAGTTGGCATTCTTTTCGAGTCGTCTCCATACTCGACTCGCATGGGTTTCATCCCATGTACCTTTTTGATGTTCCCACCACTCTTTGGCTATATTGGAGAATGCTTCTCCACCATCTAGAGCCTGTTCTCGTTTGATACGTTGTTTGTCTTCATTAGGGTCGATATTTTCAGCGAGCAAGAGCCGTGCTTTGTCTCGAGCTATCCGTGCATCTTTTAAACTCGTTTCGGGATATATGCCGATTGCCAGTGTCTTTTGCTTACCATGGAAACGATATTTCATTCGCCAATAACAAGAACCATTGGGTTTTATGAGTAATCTTAAGCCTTTTTCATCACTGAGCCACTGGTCTGTAGCCGATGGTGAAAAGTTCTTTATTTGCATAGTAGTTAGGGGCATTTTGGTGCTACATTTCCAAATCGAACCGAGGTAGCACCATTTGTAGCACCAAAATGAGTGAAAAACAATGAATTGAGGTGAAACAACATGCAACAAATATGGCTCTAAAACCCTTATAAAATAAGGTATTTTGAAACAATTTGAAACGTGTTGAAATGGAAAATTGGTGCCCCCCGCCGGAATCGAACCGGCACTCCCGAAGGAACGGGATTTTGAATCCCGCGCGTCTACCAATTCCACCAGAGGGGCACGTTTTGGATTTTGTTAAATCCGTTGGTAGTGTGGCGCGAATATAGCTGGGGTTTAGCTTGCGTCAACATAAATTAGATGTTTTTTTGCGTTTCGCTTTACTCTTGCTCAATTAAGCGGCAAATAGCGTAAAACTAATAGCAAACTGGGTGATTAATGATTCGCAAGCTCTGTGATTGGGTATTTTCCCAGTCAGTTCGCATGAAAGCTGTAACCGATGCATGAAACTCAATCTCAGCAAGGTGCTTTTGATAAAATTGAACAAGTGCTTGTCGAGGCAAAAAAAGTTCATGAAGAAGCCTCGCAAACGCATGTAACGCTTGGGGAACTTTCTGATGGTATGCAAGAGCGTGCGTTTGGTCTGTTAATCCTGTTGCTGGCATTGCCTTGCGCCTTGCCATTTATCTATGGATTGCCACAATTGGTTGCGCTTCCTATGCTTGTGCTGACGTTTCAAATGGCGCGAGGGTATAAAGCACCTTGGTTGCCTCAGACGTTGCGCAAGCGTCGCTTGTCAATAAATGCTCTCTTGGGTGTCTTAGCGACTACACGAAAATACGCAGGTTGGCTTGAGCGCTTGGCTCACCCTAGGTTCGTGGCAATTTCTAGCCCTTCAGCTCAGCGTATCGTAGGCGCCTTGATGCTGGTGCCGTGTCTGTCAATTCTGGTGCCACTGCCGCTCACAAATACTGTGCCTGGAATAGCAGTAGGGATCGCAGCAGTAGGGCTTATTCAACGAGATGCGTTATTCATAATCTTAGGTTTGATTACAGGATTTTTATGGGTAAGCTTGTTGGTAATCGGTGGGCCAGCATTGATCTATTATTTAATTGAATTTTTCTTTAACTAGAAGGCCTAATACAAGATGTTGAATAATGACGCTCCATCTACTCACTTGAAATATTATTTGCTGGTGTTGCTTGGCATGTGTGCGGTTATTTTATCAGCAATTGCATTCGAACACATTGGTGGTTATCAACCTTGTAAACTTTGCCTTGAACAACGTGAACCTTGGTATGTTGGCATTCCGCTTTTGGCGCTTGCATGTTTGTCGCTCTTCATGCGTTGGCCTGCTTGTTTAACACGGGGGCTTATGATGATTGGCGGATTGTTGATGGTTTATTCGCTGGTTCTGGGTATTCGCCATTCAGGCGTTGAGTGGAACTGGTGGGAAGGGCCTGGCGGCTGTGGTGTTGTTGAAGGCGGTCTTGCGACGAACACTACCGATTTTCTCAAACAGTTAGAACAAACCGTACCGCCATCATGCAAAGAGCCAGCCTTGCGGGTTTTAGGGTTATCTTTTGCGGGTTGGAATGCGGTTGTTAGTTTTGTATTGGCTGTGATTGCATTTAGAATTGCAACAAAAGAAACCTAAGGTTCAAGTTCGCTATCCCAATAAAGGAAATCCATCCAGCTTTCATGTAAGTGGTTGGGCGGGAATTTTCTACCGTTTTTATGCAATTGCTCAACGTGTGGCACATAGGGCGTTTGCCTTGGAAACATCTGCGCGTCTTTTGGCATTTTATTGGCTTTACGTAAATTACAAGGTGAGCAGGCGGCGCAAACATTTTTCCAACTGGTGATACCGCCCTTAGAGCGCGGTATAACATGGTCAAAAGTAAGTTCACTTTGATTAGGGCTTATTCCGCAATATTGGCATTCAAAACTGTCACGCAAAAAAACATTAAAGCGGGTGAAGGCTGGTGTTGAAGAGGGTTTGACGTAGTTCTTTAAACTCACCACACTTGGAAGTGCCATTTGAAAAGAGGGACTTGAGATATTAAAATCGTATTCGGCAACGATGTTGACGCGGTCTAGAAATACAGCCTTGATGGCATCCTGCCATGACCATAAAGATAGGGGATAATAGCTAAGTGGGCGGTAATCTGCATTCAGCACAAGTGTTGGGTGTGCCTCTGGCTTAACTGCAATTGTCATTCAACCCTCCCGTTGTAAATCGGCAAGGTGGTGTAATTGCAGTTTTGCAATTTAAAATAACAGATATGTAATACTTATACTGTTTTAAATTGAAAGCAGTTTCTCCTTACAACTTTCTAACCTACCGTTTGTTCTTTGAAAGAGCTTAGATCGGTTGACCTTTTCCTCCACCCTTTGTTTTTGCATAATATGCCCAAAAAAGTCTTGTGGCTATAGCTTTTTGTGGGGACCATTTTGAGGCAATGTTTCTTAATGCTTTTTCTGAGGGACGTTCGGGCAGATTAAAGGCATGGCGATATGCTTCACGGATGGCTAAATCTCCGGCTGCAAATACATCTGGATACCCTATGCAAAATAGAAGGTAAATCTCAGCGGTCCAAGGGCCGATACCTTTTATGGTTGTGAGTTTAGCAATGGCTGTTGTTGCATCAAGCGTTTGTAAGGCGTCTAAATCAAGCGATTTATCAAGTATTGCTTCTGCTAAAGTTGTTAGTGTTATCTGTTTGGCGCGGGTAAGGCCTATATCAATTAGTATTTGTTGAGGTGTATTAAGATAAGTCTCGGGCGTTATAGGGTTTATGTATTTCATAAAGCGTCCATGTATAGCTGAGGCGGAAGCTGTTGAGACGTGTTGCCCAATAATAATACGTGCAAGACCTGAAAAGCCACCTTCTTCACGACGCAAAGGAACTTCTCCAGCAAACTTTATAACTGTGTGAAGTTCTGGATCTAGCTTTTGTAAGCTTATAAGGCCTTGTTGGATATCTTGGTTTGTATCAATTGTTTTCATATTTTTCATGATTTTTCATATAGATATGTTCAATACTATCTTTATTTGTTATCAGCAGAAAACATATTTCTCAATAATTGCGGTATATTGCTGATGGTTTTTACATTTCCCCAAACGTTTGATGAAGTCTTTGTAATGGCTGTTCCATTTATAACGTTATTGATTGGTGTTGCTTATTTTCTTTTCCCTAGAAAGCTTCTTGGCTTTTGCGGAATTGAAGCAGTTGAAGGAAAGCCGCATGCAATTGGTGAGGGCAGATCTTCTTATGCAGGTATATTAATAGCAATTGGCGCTGGATGCTTGTTTTTGCAAGAGCCTTTGGCGCTTCAGCCTGGACTTAATTTAGTGCTGGCTTTTGCTTGGTTAATTGCTGGGTTTGGCATTATGACACAAGGCTTGGTTGATGATGGTTTGGACTTTCGCGTTTTTGGGCGCATGTTGTTTTCATTAATTATGGGGAGTGTTGCGCTCCAAACAGCTGAGTTGTTGGAGATTAGTCCTCAAATGCCAAGGTTCTTTGCTGATTGGGTATTTATGGCTGTTGCAGGCTTAACGGCTATCTTGGGTATAATATCCTTGGTTATGCCAAAACTTGGTTTGCGAATTTTGAAACTTAAGCCTCAAGACGCCTACCCTTATGCAAAGGGGGAGACGCGTGGTATTTTAGCTGGCTTTTATCTGTCTCTTGGTGCGACTTATTTACTTGTGCCACAAGCGCAGCTTTTCTTAGGTCTGGTGATGGGAGCGGCTTGGCTTTTAACTGGAATTGGACGTTTTGTCTCAATTTTAGTAGATCGTGGCGCTAGTTTATACAATTTTTTAGCTGTAATTTTTGAAGCTGGCATCGGTATTTTGCTTCTTGGGCTGATTTTAGGCCTAATTTAAGCTTGTTTTCTAATCATTTCGTATTGTGCGACACATGATTCCAAACTATTTCGCAAACCTGTGTTGCGACTCAAAAAAGCCTATGCTAGGGGAAGCTCGGAACTGCTGTAAATTTTATTTGCAGCAGGGTCTCCAATAATTCGAATTTATCAGTGTTTAGATGGTTTGACCTTATAACTTAGACGGTTAAAATTATCTGGCACACGGCAGAAAAAGAAATATCAGTGGCAAATTCTGAAATGATGATTTCCGGTGTAACGTCTCGATACGCTTCCGCGTTATTCGATTTGGCTTTGGCTGAGAAAAAAATACCTGCTGTGGAAAAAGATCTTGGTCGCTTTGCTAAACTTCTTGATGGAAGCGATGCTTTGAAGCGATTAATCGTTTCTCCAGTTTTTTCAGCAGATGACCAGTCAAACGCAATTGATGCGATTTTGACGAAAGCAAAAATTACAGGTTTGGTTGGCAACTTCATTCGTGTTGTTGCCCGTAACAGACGCCTGTTTGCTATGCAGGACATGCTTCCTGCATTTCGTAAGCTTGCAGCAGAACATCGCGGTGAAGTTACCGCTGATGTAACGGTTGCTGCAAAGCTAACCAGCCAACAGGAAAAAGAATTGAAAGCTGCACTGAAAAGTGTAGTTGGCAAAGACGTTGCGATTAACGCAACTGTTGATCCGTCGATACTCGGCGGAATGATCGTGAAAGTTGGGTCTAAGCAGATTGATACATCTCTGAAAACTCGTCTTTCGTCACTAAAGCTTGCGCTCAAAGAGGTCGGCTAATATGGATATTCGTGCAGCGGAAGTTTCCGCAATTTTAAAAGATCAAATTAAAAACTTCGGTAAAGAAGCTGAAGTTTCAGAAGTAGGCCAAGTGCTTTCCGTCGGTGACGGTATTGCCCGTGTTTACGGTTTGGATAACGTACAGGCTGGTGAGCTTGTAGAGTTTCCAGGCGGTATTGCAGGCATGGCGCTAAACCTTGAAGCCGACAACGTAGGTGTTGTGCTTTTTGGTGATGACCGTGGCATTAAAGAAGGTGACACCGTAAAACGTACGGGTTCAATCGTTGACGTACCCGTTGGTAAAGAGATGCTTGGCCGTGTTGTTGATGCGTTGGGTAACCCGATTGATGGCAAAGGCCCAATCAAAGCGAAGCAACGTGCTCGTGTTGATGTTAAGGCGCCAGGTATTATTCCTCGTAAATCTGTTCACGAGCCAATGTCTACAGGGCTAAAAGCGATTGATGCGCTTATTCCTGTTGGTCGTGGTCAACGTGAACTTGTGATTGGTGACCGCCAAACAGGTAAAACAGCTATTATCTTGGATACATTCCTTAATCAGAAGCCTGCACATGATGCTGGCAAAGAAGATGATAAGCTTTACTGTGTATATGTAGCGGTTGGTCAAAAACGCTCTACAGTTGCACAGTTTGTGAAAATTTTGGAAGAACGTGGTGCGATGGAATATTCTATCGTTGTGGCCGCAACCGCTTCTGATCCAGCACCTATGCAGTTCCTTGCACCATTCGCTGCTACTGCGATGGGTGAATATTTCCGCGATAATGGCATGCATGCGCTGATTGGTTATGATGATCTATCAAAACAAGCTGTATCTTATCGTCAAATGTCACTTCTTCTTCGTCGTCCTCCGGGTCGTGAAGCTTATCCAGGTGATGTTTTCTATCTTCACTCTCGTCTGCTTGAGCGTTCTGCTAAATTAAACGAAGACAATGGGCTTGGTTCACTAACAGCGCTTCCAGTGATTGAAACACAAGGTAATGACGTGTCCGCGTTTATTCCAACAAACGTGATTTCGATTACGGACGGTCAGATCTTCCTAGAAACAGACTTGTTCTTCCAGGGTATTCGCCCTGCTGTGAACGTCGGTCTATCGGTTTCTCGTGTGGGTTCAGCGGCTCAAGTTAAAGCGATGAAGCAAGTTGCGGGTTCTATTAAAGGTGAATTGGCTCAGTATCGTGAAATGGCTGCGTTTGCGCAGTTTGGTTCTGACCTTGATGCTTCAACGCAGCGCCTACTAAACCGTGGTGCGCGTTTGACAGAACTTCTTAAACAACCACAGTTCTCTCCGCTTAAAACCGAAGAGCAAGTTGCGGTTATTTTTGCTGGTGTAAATGGCTATCTTGATGATCTTGATGTTCGCCAAGTTGGTCCATTTGAGCAAGGTTTACTTGCTAATCTTCGTGCAGACCACAAGGGCTTGCTCGATACAATCGGTGAAAAGAAAGCACTTGATGATGATCTTACTGCACAGTTGAAAGCAGCGCTTGATGCGTTTGCTAAGACTTTTGTTTAAGATTGTTAAGGCTTAGAACGGAACACTTGACGGAAAGCAAATATGGCTAGTCTCAAGGAACTCAGAAATCGCATTGCTTCGGTGAAAGCTACACAGAAAATCACCAAAGCGATGCAGATGGTGGCTGCAGCCAAATTGCGTAAAGCGCAAATGGCTGCGGAAGCTGCTCGTCCATACTCAGAGCGTATGGCCAAAGTAATGGCTAATATCTCTACTGGCATGGAAGGCAATGAAAACGCACCAAAGCTTATGACAGGCACAGGGAGCGACCAAAAACATCTTTTGGTTGTTGCGACTGCTGAACGTGGCCTTTGTGGTGGTTTTAACTCTTCAATTGCAAGACTTGCGCGTGATAAAGCTCGCAGCCTAATGGCTGAAGGCAAAGACGTTAAAATTCTTTGCGTTGGTAAGAAGGGTTTTGATGCGATGAAGATGGAATTTATTGATATTCTATTGGATGTCGTTACATTCCGCGAAATCAAAAATGTTGGTTTTGCTCAAGCATCACAAGTGTCTGAACAAATTCTATCAATGTTTGATGATGGTGAATATGATGTCTGCACTCTGTTTTATTCAGAGTTCCAGTCTGTTATCAGCCAAATTCCGACAGAACAGCAACTTATTCCGGCAAATATAAATGTTGAAGAAGAAGCTGCTGATCAAGTTGATGTTGATGATGTCCACTATGAATATGAGCCTGGAGAAGAAGCTATCCTTGAGGATCTTCTGCCGCGCAATATTTCGGTTCAGGTTTTCCGTGCAATTCTTGAAAATGCAGCCTCGGAGCAGGGCGCGCGTATGTCTGCTATGGACAATGCGACACGAAATGCTGGCGAGATGATCGACAAACTAACGTTGAGCTTTAACCGTCAACGTCAGGCACAAATTACAAAAGAACTTATTGAAATTATTTCAGGCGCAGAAGCGCTTTAAACGCTGGAGAGTAAACGATGGCAAAAGCAGCAGCTACAGCAGCAAAGAAAGCACCGGCTAAAAAAGCCCCTGCTAAGACAGCAGCAAAAAAGACACCTGCTAAAAAAGCAGCATCAAAAGGTGCAAGCGGGAAAATTGCACAGGTTATTGGTGCGGTTGTTGACGTTCAATTCGAAGGCGCTTTGCCTCCAATTTTGAATGCACTTGAAACTGACAATAACGGTAACCGTCTGGTTCTCGAAGTTGCTCAGCACTTAGGTGAGAACACTGTACGTACGATTGCGATGGACTCGTCTGAGGGTCTTGTTCGCGGGCAGCCAGTATCAGATACAGGCGAGCCGATCATGGTTCCTGTGGGTGAAGAAATGTTGGGTCGTATCATTAACGTGATTGGTGAGCCAGTGGATGAAGTTGGACCTATTAAAGCCAAAACACGTCGTCCAATTCACGCACCTGCACCAGATTATGTTGACCAGTCTACAGAAGCTGAAATCCTTGTAACAGGTATTAAGGTTGTTGACCTACTAGCGCCTTACGCGAAGGGTGGTAAAATTGGCCTCTTCGGTGGTGCGGGTGTTGGTAAAACAGTTCTTATTATGGAATTGATCAACAACATTGCGAAAGCACACGGTGGTTACTCTGTGTTTGCGGGTGTTGGTGAGCGTACGCGTGAAGGGAATGACCTTTACTATGAAATGATCGAATCAAATGTGAATGTGAACCCTGCTGAAAACGGTGGTAACACTGAAGGTTCTAAGGCTGCACTTGTATATGGTCAGATGAATGAGCCTCCAGGTGCGCGTGCACGTGTTGCGCTTTCTGGTCTTACGATTGCGGAAGATTTCCGTGATAAAGGTCAAGATGTTTTGTTCTTCGTGGATAACATCTTCCGCTTTACACAGGCTGGTTCTGAGGTGTCTGCGCTTCTTGGTCGTATTCCTTCTGCGGTGGGTTATCAGCCTACACTTGCAACTGACATGGGTCAGATGCAGGAACGCATTACAACGACGACAAAGGGTTCTATTACATCAGTGCAAGCGATTTACGTGCCTGCCGATGACTTGACTGACCCGGCACCTGCAACATCATTTGCTCACTTGGATGCGACAACAACGCTTAACCGTTCGATTGCTGAAAAAGGTATTTATCCTGCGGTGGATCCACTGGATTCAACATCACGCATGATGGACCCACAAATTGTTGGCGAAGAGCACTATCAAGTTGCTCGTGAAGTTCAAGAGAGCTTACAGCGTTATAAAGCACTTCAAGATATTATTGCTATTTTGGGCATGGACGAATTGTCTGAAGAAGATAAATTGACAGTGGCACGCGCTCGTAAGATCGAACGCTTCTTGTCACAGCCGTTCTTCGTGGCTGAAGTATTTACAGGTTCACCAGGTAAACTGGTAGCACTTGAAGATACAATTGCTGGCTTTAAAGGTCTTGTGGCTGGTGAATATGATCACCTACCAGAAGGCGCTTTCTACATGGTTGGTTCTATGGAAGAGGCAATTGAAAAAGCACAAAAGATGGCTGCTGAAGCTGCTTAAATAATTGTTGCCTCGCAGATTAATTTGCGAGGCATTTAAATTTTTTGATAGCTGATTGGGATTACCCCAAAAGGCGAGGAGGGGCTACGCCCCGACAGGGATAGAGAAATGTCTGAAGCATTTACATTTGAGCTTGTATCTCCAGAGGCACTTGTGCTGGGTGGCGAAGCATCTGAGGTTGTTGTGCCAGGCGCTGAAGGTTACTTCACGGTTATGGCTAATCACTCACCCTTTATGACAACTGTTAAGCCAGGTGTTGTAGATGTTAAAATGAGTGATGGCGAAGCAAAGAGAATCTTTGTTCGTGGTGGCTTTGCTGACGTTTCTCCAGCTGGATTTACTTTGTTGGCTGAGCAAGCAACACTACTTGAAGATTTAGATATGGCTGATCTTGATAAAGATATTGCAACTGCACGTGATGAAATTGCTGCACTTGAAGGCGATAGAAAATCAAAAGCTGAAGCTATGCTTGCTCAACTTGAAGAAGGCAAATCTGCTGTGATGTCAGCACAAAGCTAATTTCTAAATTATATATTTTTAAAGCTTCTATTTCATTCGAAATAGGGGCTTTTTTATTTTCTGAGCTAGAAAATATAGATATTACTAAATTGGAAAACTAAAAATTACAGAATTTATAGTGATGTGTTTTTTGCATCACTACTTCCATTATATAGCAACAGACAGCAACAGATAATTCAGCTAATAGTACATACATAGCTTCTGTTGGTTAGGAAAACAAAATAGTTTTCATACATCGTATCTCCTCCAAGTAACGCAACTAACCAGCAGAAGTTGCTATTTCTCAAAAAATTTTAATTGGTGCAATCATAGTTACGGCACTAAATTTTAAGCAAAAAAAATGCGCCATCAGTTTAATGGCGCAGTATTAAATTTAACCGAAACTTAAATACGCAGTTTATTCGTCTCGAAGCTCACGACGAAGGATTTTACCAACGTTGGTTTTTGGCAATTCATCACGGAACTCAACAACCTGTGGACGTTTGTAATTTGTAAGTCCTTTCTTACACCAGTTTTTAACATCGTTTTCTGTCATTGATGGGTCAGTTCTGACTACGAAAAGTTTTACAACTTCGCCTGAGTGATCATCTTTCATGCCAACGGCTGCAGCTTCAAGAATGCCATCATGTCCAGCGGCAACTTCTTCAATTTCATTTGGATACACATTGAAGCCAGAAACTAGGATCATATCTTTCTTACGATCAACAATTTTGGTTTGGCCATCTTCATTCATGAAACCCATATCGCCCGATTTGAAGAAACCATCATCAGTCATAACCTCGGCAGTTGCATCTGGTCTTTGCCAATATCCAGCCATGACTTGAGGGCCACGAATACAGATTTCACCAACTTCTCCCTGAGGTAAAATCTTGCCGTCATCATCGCGAATTGAAATATCCGTTGATGGAAGAGGTAGGCCAATTGTGCCTGAAAATTTATCTGCATTAAAGCGGTTTGCAGTTGCAACAGGTGATGTTTCTGACAAGCCGTAGCCTTCTGATATGTTGCAGCCTGTTACGTCTTTCCAGCGTTCAGCGACCGGTTGTTGAACGGCCATACCACCTCCAAGTGTTAATTTTAATGCACTAAAATCATGACCTCTAAAATCATCATTGTTTAAAAGCGCATTAAACAGCGTATTGAGACCAGGGAAAACATGATATTCATATTTTGCCAATTCTTTGACAAAACCTGGGATATCGCGCGGGTTGGGTATTAATATATTATGCGCACCCAATCGCATGCCCATGATCATGTTCACGGTTAAAGCAAAAATATGATAAAGTGGTAGTGCGCAAATATAGGTTGGATTATCAGGCACTTTGATGACCTTTAACCACTCATCGTTTTGTGCCGCATTAGAAAGCACGTTTGCATTTGTAAGTGTTGCACCTTTGGAGACACCTGTTGTTCCGCCTGTATATTGCAGAAAGGCAACATCATCATGTGTCATTTCCGCAGACGTGAATGGATGGTTGCTTGCTAGCACTGATTTGAATGTGTGATGACCTGGTAAGTTCCAGCTTGGCACCATTTTCTTTACTTTGCGAACTACAAGATTAACGATAGCACCTTTAAGACCGCCAAGCATGTCACCCATGCTGGTTACAACAATATGCTCAATGCCTACTTTAGAGCGTACTTGCTCAACGGTTGTGGCGAAATTTTCAACTACAAAGATTGCTTTAGCGCCACTGTCTTTAAGCTGATGCTCAAGTTCCCGCGGAGTATAAAGTGGATTGACGTTTACAACGACGTAACCTGCACGAAGAATTGCTGGTAGGACGACTGTATACTGAAGAATGTTTGGCATCATGATCGCAACACGGTCACCTTTTTGCAGACCCTTTGATTGCAACCAACCCCCAATGATTTTTGATTTTTCTTCAATTTCTGCATAACTAATTGACTTACCCATGCAGGTGAAAGCAGTTTTAGTTGCGTAATTCTTGCAGGCATCTTCAAGCAAGCCAGCCACTGAATTATATGCCAGTTCAGGAATTTCGTGTGCAATTTCGGGTGGGTATGATTTAAGCCAAATTTTTTCTTCAGTCGCAGCCATTTTTTTCTCCTCCAAGATGCAGATAGTTTTCACTGGTTTTGGTTTTATTACAAGGGTGAAAAATATTCTGCGGATGCCTTAGGAAAAATCTATTCAACTCTTCCCTTTACGTCAATGGAATGATTGCAAAGTTTTGTATTGTTGTGGCTAATTATTTTTTGCAAAAGGACTTTCTTGTAGTCTTGAACAGGTAGCAAAACCTATAAGACAGACTACAAATATTAAAATAAAACCTGTTTGATAATCTGCAACTGCATAAACACGCGCGCCATCGCTGGTTTTTCCATCCCAAAGTAGATCTAAAACATAGCCAACAGCTGGTTGTAAAATTGCACCAGATGCAACGGTGAGAGAATTTACAATGCCTGTAACTGAACTGCTGATATTAGAAGGTGTGACTTCACGCACTAAAGCAAAGGTAATGGTCATTGCCGCGCCTGCCATGCCAGATATAATCATCAACCCAACCGTCACCCAAAGAGGAGGTAGCGGTAAAAGTGCGATTGCGCCAGTGCTACAGGTCACAAGGAAAGAACCAAGAAGTATGATTTTTTTGCGTTCGCGAATACGGTCTGATAACCAGCCCGCAAAAGGCGCACCAAAAGCCCAGCCAAGTAGTAAAAATGACACTAGAAAAGCAGCTTCGGTTTTTTCAAGACCATAGGCAGAAATAAGATAAGGCGTTCCCCACAACCCACCCAGTGTCAGCATTGGCCCAGACATTGTTGAGGCGACAAGGGCTACTTTCCACACTTCGCGCGTTTTTGTGGCTTGTCCTAACCCTTTCCACATTGTGCTCCAAGTTTCTTTTGGTGGCTTTTCTATGTTTTTGGTATCAGTATCTTCAGGTGCATTCCGGACAAAGGCTATGACCATGAAAGCCAGAAAAATACTGAACCCACCTAAGCTCCACATGGCTGCTCGCCAACCATAATTTTCTACAAAGATTGCCAGTGGTCCAGAAGCTGCAATGCCGCTTGTCATGCCAAAAAACATGACTAAACCTGCTAAAAATGCAAAGCGATGGGGCGGAAACCATTTTCCTGCAAGCGCCAACGAGCTTAAAAAACCAACAGCAGAGCCAACGCCAATGAGTATGCGCCCTAAATAAGCCAGTTCTATGGTTTGAGCAGTCGCAAAAAGCACTGAGCCGATGCCGCCAGTTAACAAGGCAATGGATAAAAGCAAGCGAACGCCTAAGCGATCAATTAATGCACCAAGGGGTACTTGTAGTAAAACATAGGGGTAGAAATAGAGTGCTGAAAGCGTGCCAAGCACTGCACCGCTTATAGCAAACTCTGCCATAAGGTCGTCGACCATGACGCTTGGTGCTACGCGGTGAAAAAATGCATACCCAAAAGAAAGTGCGGCAAGCACCCAGATAAACCAAGCGCGACCACTACCAAGTTGCGGGTTTATCACTTTTTTCAACTCATCTATCCAAGACGCTTTGCATGCCAAGCAATATGATCTGCCATAAAGCTGGAGATGAAATAGTATGAATGGTCATAGCCTTCATGCATGCGTAGAGTTAGGTTTATATCATTGGCCTTGCAAGCAGCCTCCAATAGAGGAACGCGAATACCGGTTTCTAAAAACTCATCTGAAGTACCTTGATCAACAAGAATTTCTCGAACAGAATTTCCGTCTTCAATCAATGCAACCGTGTCATAGTTACGCCAGTTGGTCTCATCATTGCCTAAATACTTCGTAAAGGCATTCTTGCCCCAATCAGTTTTTGAAGGTGCGCAAATAGGGGCGAAGGCTGAAACTGATTTATACATGTCTGGGTTTTTCAAAGCACAAATCATTGCACCATGCCCGCCCATAGAATGGCCTGTGATGGATTGACGAGACATGTCTGCATTAAATTCTTTTGCGATTAATGCTGGTAATTCTTGCGTGACATAAGAGTACATATTGTAGTTGGTTGCGAATGGCTCTTGTGTACTATCTACATAAAACCCAGCACCTGAACCAAAGAAGTAAACATCTTCATCTGCAACCGTTTCACCACGAGGGGACGTGTCAGGGCAGACGATGATAATACCATGTTCAGCAGCGGCTGCGCGGAATTCGCCTTTTTCTGTGACATTGGCATGCGAACAAGTAAGGCCAGAAAGATAATATAAAACAGGGCATGGTTTTGTTTCAGCTTGTGGTGGCACAAAGACTGAGAATTTCATCTCGCATTTACAAGTTTTGCTATCATGGGTAATGACAAGTTGTTTGCCGCCATGGGAAATATTTTCATTGGTAATTTGCATTATGATTGCCTTTAGTCTTGTTCGCGTATTACCAAGCGCTCGACGGCTTGATCTAGCATTTCAATTGCTTGCGCAGTTTGTATTTGAAGTTCTTTGACACGGCAAAGTTGTTCACGAATATTGACGACTTCTTCGCTTACACTTTCTGAAACAGGTGATTTTCCACGACCGTAAAGTAGCCATGTCGGGCTAACGCTTAAGCACATTGCTAACATAGAGAGTTTATTAGCGCGCGGTTCATCGCGGTCTGTTTCCCAATTTTGGTAAGTTTCAAGCGTAACCGCCACACGCTCGGAGGCTTCTTGTTCATCAAGCCCCAATGCTTCACGTGCTCGAACAATACGTCCACCTAAGGTGTCAAAATCATTGGTTGCATCGAGAATGGTTAGATCATCGCTCATAAGGCCTCACTCGGTTTAAGATTTTTTCTTGCCCTGTTGTATCAGGCGCTCAAGTTCCTGCAAGAAGTTTGACCGATCTTTTTGCGTAAAGCCTGCATTATAGGTTTGGGTCTGTTGGCTTTCGTGGATGTGTTGATTAATTTCACGCATCGCTAATGCCATGCCAATGTTTTCTTCATCAAAGAGCTTGCCATTGGGTTTTACTGCTTTGGCCTGTTTTTCCAAACAACGTTTGGCAAGAGGAATATCGTTGGTAATGCAGATATCTTGCGCGCGGATATTCTCTGCGATCCAATCATCGGCCGCATCAGCACCTTGGGTCACAATCACATTCTGAACCATAGGATCACGAGAAGGCCGCAAGCCGCCATCGGCGACTTGTATGACTTTTAAGTTGTGACGCTCAGCGACTTTGATGACCTCAGATTTAACTGGGCAAGCGTCTGCGTCAACGTAGAGGATCAAAACTTAACAACACCCCTAATGCTCTCACCTGAGTGCATCAAGTCAAACCCTTTATTGATGTCTTCAAGTGGCATGGTATGGGTAATCATTGGGTCGATTTCGATTTTGCCGTCCATATACCAGTCTACGATTTTTGGAACGTCTGTTCGCCCTTTTGCGCCACCAAATGCTGTGCCACGCCAGTTTCTTCCTGTGACGAGCTGAAACGGTCTTGTTGCTATTTCTTGGCCTGCGCCCGCAACACCGATGATGATCGAAGTGCCCCAACCTTTGTGACAACATTCAAGCGCATCGCGCATGACGTTTACATTGCCGATACATTCGAATGTATAGTCTGCACCACCCTTGGTGAGATCAACTATATAAGGTACAAGATCGCCTTCGACTTCATTTGGATTTACAAAATGCGTCATGCCGAAGCGTTCGCCCCAAGCTTTGCGCTCAGGGTTCAGATCAACACCAACAATCATGTTAGCACCTGCAAGACGTGCGCCTTGAATAACGTTAAGGCCAATGCCGCCAAGCCCGAAGACGACCACATTATCGCCTGGTTGGACTTTGGCTGTATTAATAACCGCACCAATGCCAGTTGTTACGCCACAACCGATATAACAGATTGATTCAAATGGTGCGTCTTCGCGTACTTTTGCTAAAGCGATTTCTGGCACGACTGTATGGTTGGCAAAGGTTGATGTACCCATGTAGTGAAATGTTGGTTCGCCTTTAATGGAGAAACGAGAAGTACCATCTGGCATGACGCCACGGCCTTGGGTTTCGCGAATAGATTGGCACAAGTTGGTTTTGCCTGAAGTGCAATAATCACACTCGCGACACTCTGGTGTATAAAGCGGAATGACGTGGTCGCCTTTTTTCAAAGATTTAACCCCTGGCCCAACATCAACCACAATGCCAGCACCTTCGTGGCCTAGGATGGCTGGGAAGATGCCTTCTGGATCTGCGCCTGATCTTGTAAATTCATCCGTGTGACAAAGACCCGTTGCTTTGATTTCAACCAGAACTTCGCCCTCTTTTGGGCCATCAAGTTCTACGTCACAAATTTCGAGGGGTTTTCCAGCTTCAAAAGCTACAGCAGCACGGGTTTTCATGGGTTAAATTCCTCCAATATTTTTTATAAATTATCTTATTTGAATTGAGTTGCAACTATTGGTTCAAGACTTTTTCAATGCTTAATCCGACGGATGTGAGTTCTTTTTCGCCAAGTGGTTTGCCTGCAACAATCAAACCTGAAGCAGGTTTTGAGGTGGGTAGCGTTAAGGCGCATGAACCGAACATGTTGAAAAAGCGCGTGTTGCGAAGGGCGATGAGATTGGTTTTTTGAAAAAGCTCCACATCATTTAAAAGTTCAGTCACGGATGGTGGGCCAATGGCAACAGTGGGAGCAAGAACGGCATCATAGTTTTCTACTTGCGACTGATAAGTTAGACGCATTTCCAGCATTGCATTCCAGGCTTTTGCGTATTGCTTTTCGGTTGTGTCTTTGCCAGCTAGAAAACGATTACGAACTGGTTCAAACATCAAGTCAGGCTGGGCTTCGATTGCTTCACCCCAATTTTTCCATGCTTCATAGGGGAAAAGAATAGGGCCAAGAGATTGGATATCATTCATGATGTTCATGTCATCATATTCAATTTTTGCGCCAGCACTGCCTAGCTTATTAATCGCATCATAAAAGCCTGCCTCTTGATCTTCACCCAGTGTGTCCAGTGTTCCTGTTTTACTCACGAGAAACCTGCATTCAGAGATTGGTTTTGCAATAGGTGTTTCAACATCAAGACCTGCAAAGATTGCTGTTGAAACCCATGCATCTTCAACGTTTGTGCAGAGTGGGCCAACAGTATCAAAGCCATCACACAATGGTACGACACCGTCGTTTGGGATAAGGCCGTGGGTGGTTTTTAATCCGACTAGATTATTCCATGCAGCAGGAATTCTGACTGACCCGCCTGTATCTGAGCCAACGCCGATTGGGACAAATCCATGGGCAACACTTGCAGCAGCACCGGATGATGAGCCGCCAGGAGCTAGGCCTTCGCCATTGATATTAGGGGGTGTTTTTGCTTTTGGGTTTATGCCAAGTCCTGAGAATGCAAGTTCTGACATATGGGTTTTGCCCACACAAATCATGCCAGCGTTGGTGGCGCGTTTAAGCGCTTCGCAATCTTTCTTAGGCGTTCGGCCTTCTAGTAATTTTGACCCTGCCTCTGTTGCAATTTCCTTTGTGTCGAATAGATCTTTCCACGAGATTGGTACGCCATCCAGCGGACTTTTGAGTTTGCCTTCAAGGCGGCGCTTTCTGGAGGCTTGCGCTTCTTCTTCTGCTCTTTCGCGCGTGAATATGGTAAAAATATCATCCGCCACATCGCTTGCATCAATCTTTTCATAGACAGATGATAAAAGCTCCATTGGATCAAGAGAACCATCGGCAATGTTCTTGCCGTAATCAATTGCGCGTTTTGCCATTTGTTTGTTCCCTGATTTTGCGATTCATTTCAGAGTTTGTAATGTCACATTAAGATACCATCACTGGCAAGTGCTTTGATTTCATTTTTACTCAAGCCAAGCTCTTGCAAGATATCGTTGGTTTCGTTGCCTGTTTTTTCAGCAAGCTTAGGTTGAGGCGATGTGCTCCTGCCAAAACGTGGGGCAATGCTGGTTTGGGTTATGTAATTTTCAGTAAAAAACGCTTTACGCTCGACATTGTGTGGATAAGATGCGGCTTCTTTAAAATCTAATACAGGCGCAACGCAAGCATCTGTTCCTGCAAAGAGCGCAGCCCATTCATCTCGAGGTTTTTGGTTTATGGTTTTTTTAAACAACTCATGAAGCATTGGCCAATGAGCTTTGTCATTTTGTTTTTCGCTCAAGTCAGGCGGTAGATTAGTCAACTTCAGGAATTCGGCAAAGAACTGTGGTTCTATGCAACCGACTGATAAATATTTACCATCAGCACACGTAAAGCAGCGGTAGTATGGCGCGCCGCCATCAACGAAATTGGTTTCCCGTTCATTGACCCAAGTGCCTTGTGCCAGCATGGAGTGGATTATGCCCATCATGGCTGGTACGCCATCACACATGGCGGCATCTATGACTTGGCCTTTGCCAGAGATGCCGCGCTCTATGATTGCAGATAAAAGCCCCATGATTAAGAACATCGAACCCCCGCCATAGTCTGCCACTAGATTAAGTGGTGGAACAGGCGGTTCGCCATCTTTTCCCATGGCGTGAAGTGCACCAGTGATTGCAAGATAATTTAAGTCATGGCCTGCTGAATTTGAAAGCGGGCCTGTTTGCCCCCAGCCTGTCATGCGGCCATAGATTAGTTTTGGATTGGCTTTCAAACATTCATTCGGTGACAAACCAAGACGCTCCATAACACCAGGGCGAAAGCCTTCAATCAGAATGTCGGCTTTTGCAATCAACTTAAGCATCAGTTCAATTCCAGCTTTGCTTTTAAGATTAAGCGCGATTGATTTTTTGCCACGGCGGTTCACTTCTTGTGAAATATCTTCGCCAGTTTTGCGGTCGATGACGATAACTTCGGCACCCAAGTCAGCCAGCAATTGTCCAGCCAAAGGTGCAGGGCCAAGGCCAACCATTTCTATGATTTTTAAAGATGAGAGAGGTGCGCTCATGGGATTCTATTTATCAAAAAGTAGTTTGATACCAAGACCACCAAGTACAATAGCTGTAAAACGATCAAACCAAGTTTTGGCTTTTAAATATTGCTTACTTACAGCTTCCGTACTCATGGTTATGGCAATCAGGGAATAGCAAATAACCTCTACAATGAAATGATTTGCAATGATAACTGCTTTGTCGAAAAATGTCAGATCAGGAGGAAAGACAAGTACAATTACAGCAGCGGTAAAGAGAACTGATTTTGGATTTGAGAGGTTTAACAGTATACCATCCATAAAATGTCTTTTGCCAATTTTGACATTGCTATTGAGGGAGCGCTTGGCGCTCTTCCAAGTATTCCACGCAATGTAGAGTAAGTAGATTGCGCCAATTATTTTCATTGCTAGATAAGTAAAGGGAAAGAGATCAAAAATTCCTTTAAGCCCGAGCAAAGCAAGCATTGTCCAGATTGCAGCCATCAGGCCAAGCCCTAAGCCTGTTTTTATGCCCGCAACACGACCATGGATGAGTGTTGTCCTAATTGAGACTAGCATCGCTGGTCCTGGACTGGCAATCGCTGCCAGTAAAACAATATTAAATGTAATCAGGACTTCAAGAGACATATAAATAAGCTTTCAGACTTTAATAAAGGAAAGCTTATCTATTTACTGCCTTTGTGTCGAGGTAGTCATGCATTCCGAAAGCACCGTTTTCTTTGCCGTTACCTGAGGCTTTGTAGCCACCAAAGGGGACATCATAATCTGCAGCTGCGCCATTGATGTTCACCGAACCTGCGCGCAGTTTTCTTGTGACGCGTTTGATGCGGGCTTCATCTGTTGAGTGCATAAATGCAGAGAGGCCGTAAATTGTATCGTTGGCGATTTTTATTGCGTCTTCTTCATCTTTAAATGGGATGACTGCGATGACAGGGCCAAAAACTTCTTCACGGGCAATGGTCATTTCATTATGCACATCGGCAAAAACGGTTGGGCGGATGTAATATCCTTTGTTGAACCCTTCAGGCAATCCTGTTCCGCCACATACAAGTTTTGCGCCTTCGTCGATGCCAACTTGAATGAGCCGCTGAATGTTATCAAATTGCTTTTTGTTGACGACGGGTCCCATATGGTCGCCTTCTTTCATTGGGTCGCCTACTTTAATTGCGCTTGCGACTTTTCCGACTTTTTCAACCATCGTGTCGTAGATGGTTTCTTCAACCAAAAGCCTTGATGGGGCATCGCAGGATTGGCCTGCATTAATAAAGCAATCAGCTATGGCGCATTGCGCTGCATTATCTAAATCAGCATCTGCAAAAATCAGATTTGGAGATTTGCCGCCGAGTTCAAGTGCCACACGTTTTACGCTATCGGCTGCTGCTTTGGTGATAGCTATGCCAGCTCTGGTTGAGCCAGTGAAAGAGACCATGTGAATATCAGGGTGAGTTGTGATTGCTTGTCCAACACCTAGGCCATCTCCGTTTATGAGATTGAATACACCAGCTGGACAGCCTGCCTCATGGATAAGTTCTGCTAACATAATAGCAGAAAGAGGTGATTCTTCTGATGGCTTTAAAACCATGGTGCAACCTGCCGCAAGGGCTGCAGCTACTTTTACAATCACCTGATTGATAGGCCAATTCCATGGGGTGATAAGACCACAAACGCCGATGGGTTCGTCAATAAGAACTGAGCCGCCGCGTAAAGAAGGGCGTTCAAATTTATGGGCGCGAAGTGCTTCAACTGTTGCATCAATATGACCATCACCACATGGGGCTTGGACTTCTTTAGAAAACGTGAGTGATGTTCCCATTTCTAATGCCATAGCATGGGCAAAGTCGTCTGATTTAGCTTTGTAAAGTGCGCTGATACGTTCAAGTAATTGGGCGCGGGTTTCGACATCCGAGTACCCCCAAGTTTCAGAAGCTGCGGTTGCAGCAATGACTGCTTTATCAACATCTGCCTTGGTGCCAAGCGAAATGGCATCGATAGTTTCTTCGTTGCCAGGATGAATTACATGATAATCGTGTGCGCCTTTTTCGGGAAGCACCCACTCGCCATTGATGTAGAATTTTTTACTATTGCTCATTTGCGTCACCCTTTTGGTCGTATGTTCGTATTTTGTAACAGGGGTAAGGGGTGTTAGTCATTACCTATCAGGATATTTTTTAGTTCGAAAGCGACAAGATGCGAGACGTTGAAAAACCGCAATCAGATATCGGGCGTGTGAGACGCGGTGGACGTGGGGCAAGACGTGAGATACGAACCACGCATGATTTTAACATGCTGCCAGCCTTAAAGCGCAATATTCCTTTAACGGAGCCTATGGATCAAGAGCAGATTGAAAAGATCGATAAAGCGTCTTTGGATATTCTAGAAGATGTTGGCGTTGTTTTTCGCGATGATATTGCGATTGAAGATTGGAAGCGTGCAGGGGCTGATGTGCGTGATGGTGATCGTGTCCATTTTGACCGCGATATGATCAAGGAATTAATCTCAACTATTCCTGAGACTTTCACGTATCATGCAAGAGACCCGAAAAAGAACCTGCCGTTTGGCAAAGATCATTCGATGTTTATTCCCATGACGGGAGCGCCATATATACGCGATATGGAAGACAACCGCCGTGGCCCTACGCTTGATGATTTGGCAAATTTTCACAAACTAAGCCATATGTTACCTGCTATGCATTCATCAGCACATCATATTGTAGAGCCGATGGATCATGCGATATCACATCGCCATTTGCGGATTACGTATTCTTCGATGAAGCATTCTGATAAGACGTTTATGGGCATGACGACTAGTCCTAAAAATGCAGAAGATGTGCTTGCTATGTGCGATATTCTTTTTGGGGAAGGGTATCTTGAAGAGCATCCTGTTGTTACGGGCAATTGCAATGGTAACTCTCCGCTGGTCTGGGATGAGGTAATGCTTGGGGCAATGCGTTCTTTTTGTAAACGCAATCAGCCAGTGCTTTGCTCTCCGTTTGTTTTAGGCGGTGCGAATACACCTGCATCCACTGCTGCATCCGTTGCGCAATTAAACGCAGAAGCACTATCAGCCCTTGCTTATACGCAGGTTGTCAAAAAGGGCTGTCCGGCAATCTATGGTCATTATTTATCGACTGTTTCTATGAAGTCTGGTGCGCCAATGGCGGGTACACCTGAAATCTCGTTGATGAATTTGATGATTGGGCAAATGGCGCGATATTACAAAGTGCCATGGCGCACGTCCAATACACTGGGTGGCGCTAAAACCTTTGATGCGCAGGCTGGATATGAAAGTGCAACGACCTTAATGGCGGTGATGATGTCAGGAGCAAATTATATTTGGCATTCGGCTGGATGGAATGAAGCAGGCATGCATTGCTCAATGGCAAAGTTTGTTGTTGATGCAGAACAATGCGCTATGGCTTACCGAATGGCAGAAGGTATCAAGTGGGATGATTTTGATGAGGCATTAAGTGCAGTACGAGATATTGGGCCAGGTGGGCATTATTTAGGACACCCGCACACGCAGGAAAAATTCCAATCAGCGTTTTTTATGCCAGATTTGTTTGATAATAACTCAATTGAACAATGGGCAGCAGAAGGCTCTGTAGAAATCAATGAACGTGCGCTCAAACAGGTAAAATCTCTGCTTGATGCTTATGTTGAACCAAAGTTAGATGAAGGTGTTGATGAAGCCTTGCTAGATTATATTGCCAGACGCGAGCGGGAAATCCCTGCCATGGATGCGCTTAATCAGGATGATTAAACGCAAACTGTTCACGCATTTTCAACTTTACTTTACTTGGTCTTTTTAAGTTTATGCGGCACATAGAAAATGATTTGATTTATGTCAGATGTATTGATGGGCAAGGAATATAGACCCAATTTTTGTTAAGGGAGAAACATAATGTTTTCTAATAAATATTTTCAAGCAGCAGCACTTTCACTGGCACTTAGTATGCCTGCAACAGGGGCTTTAGCTGCGGAAAAATTTGTCACTGACCAAGGTCACACAGAAATTCGCGTGAGCTGGAATCATGCTGGCGTTTCAATTCAAACTGCTGAATTTGAGAAGTCAGAAGGGACACTGTCATTGGATGAGGCAAATCCTGAGAAATCAAGCATTGATGTGACCATTGATGTAACAAGTATTTCAAGTGGTTTTGAAGCTCTGGACACGCACTTAAAAAGTGCTGATTTCTTAAATGTTGAGAAAAACCCAAAAGCGTCTTTTAAAAGTACATCAATCAAGAAAACTGGCGATAAGACTGCGGACATTACGGGCGATTTCACTTTAAACGGTGTGACGAAACCAGTTACATTGAATGCAACGCTTACTCACCTTGGTGATCACCCAGTGGGTAAGGCGCTTGATTATTATAAAGGCAAGTGGGTTGCGTTTTCTGCAAAGACAGTCATTGAAAATCACCAGGATTATAATGTAGGCGGTTTTTCAACAGGGCCTCTTACAATTGAGATCGTGACTGAAATGAAAGAAGCTAAATAAGCTTTTTCTTAAATCGGTTTAAATTATTATTGGCGCTCTTTATGGGCGCCAATTTTTTTTCTAATGTTATATAATAAATAACTATACATTATATTGGATTATGGATGATTGCTAATACGCGCCAAAGCTATGGTCTTATTGCTCAGATTTTGCATTGGCTGACTGCCGGGTTGATTCTTATGCTCTTGCCACTTGGCGTTTACATGCATGAATTACCAACGTCTACACCTGTAGAAGTCGATAGCAAGATCTGGCTTTACTCATTGCATAAGACGCTGGGTATTTTGGCTTTTGCAACTGCTATCCTTCGTGTTTTATGGGCTGTGACGCAAGCCAGTCCAAGGGCTTTAAATGCAGAGCGTAAATTTGAAAGCCTGCTGGCTGGTACAATCCACTGGCTTTTATATGGCAGTATAATTTTGATGCCGGTAACAGGTTGGTTGCACCACGCTAGCCTTGACGGGTTTGCACCGATATGGTGGCCGTTTGCGCAAGACTTATTTTTTATTCCCAAAGATGCTGACTTAGCTAACTTGCTTGGCACTGCTCATCAATTTACGGCAGTCATGTTGATTGGCTCATTGGGGCTTCATATTGCTGGTGCGTTAAAACATGCGTTTGTTGACCGTGACCAAACCCTTGCCCGAATGTTACCGTGGAGACGTGTTGAGATTGATGGTGAGTTGTTTGAGAAACCTAATAAATCTCAATCGCGTTTGTTTGCAGGTGGCATATTTGCAATTCTAACACTTGCTATTCTTGGCAGCCAAATAAGTTTTGATCAACCTAACAAATCCAAAGAAGAAGTGACATCAGCTTCTGTTGTGAGCGGTTGGATAGTTGATCTTGAAAAGAGCAGTCTTGATATTGAGATCGTACAAAATAAAAAGCCTGTTAAAGGTATGTTTGCTGAATGGCAGGCTGATATTATTTTCGATCCTGATGCGCTTGAAAATGCCAGTGTTACAGTAACAGTGAATGCCGCTAGCCTTACAGTTGGTGGCGTTACAAAAGACGCTTTGTCAGGCAACTTTCTAAATGTTTTAGCATTTCCCCAAGCAGTTTTTACTTCTGATAAGTTTACTCAAATTGCAGAAGGGCGATATCAAGCAGAAGGTGAATTAACGCTAGCTGGTATTACGAAGCCACTTATTTTGCCGTTTGACTTAAAGATAGAAGATGGTCGCGCTTTTATGGAAAGCGTTGTTGAACTTCAAAGGCTCGATTATGAGCTTGGCCGCAAAGGGTATACAACAGATGGGATCTTGGGGTTTGGCGTGAAAGTGTTGATCACGCTTGAGGCTGATAAGCAATAACATCTTTCAATCAACCAACCTTACCAAACTGTAATGCACCTTACCGTTTTGTAATTTGAATTTTTTGCTCACAAACCTCATCTTGAATTTGTCAGTAAATAAAAAGGAATTCAAAATGTTTGGGTTAAAAAAGAAGACTTGGATTATTGGTGGTGTCGTTGTTGCTCTTTTGGGAACAGGTGCATTTGCAAAGTTAAAAGATCATTCCCCAGAAAAGCGGGTAGAGCGTGTCACTGAACGTGTGGTCGGCAAGCTTGATTTGAATAAAGCGCAAGAAGAGGCTTTTTCTAAGGTTGCAAAATCTTATGTGAGCATCCGCGGTACAGCGCCAGAATTTATGCTGGATTTATCAAGCCAGCTAAAAGAACTTGCCCAAGATGAGACGCTTACAACGCAAGAAGTCGACGTGCTTAAAGAGCAAATTAAATCAGAGTTTGATCGACGTGCAGATGCTCTAATTCCTGAGTTTGTTACTTTTTATAATACGCTTGATGAAAACCAGCGTGCGAAAGTAGTGGCAAGATTGGATAAAATGGGCAATCGCCTTGAAAAGCGAATTTCGAAAAGAAATGAACGCCAGAAGAAAAATCAAAGCGAATAATTGGTTCGTGTAAGTTTGCTATAGCATCATAATTGCCTGCCATATATTTTGGCAGGCATTATTTTTAACATCTTGCCGCTGGTTGTTGGGGGCATGTAAGTCTGATATTTTGCTTGTGAGTAAATTTAAAAAACGGAATTTAAATGGAAATTTATGTGGCAAATGAAGTTGCAAATATTATTGCGATACACCCTTATCTTGCCGACAAAGCATTTAAAGATCTTTCTATCTGCGAACAAATATCGCTACAAGCAAAGACACTGCTTGAAGGGCATCAGCAAAGTGATAAGCGCATTGCAATGCATGTTGGTTCTTGGTGGCCGAAGGCTGTGGGAAGACCCATAGAAGAACTTTTAAGAACGCCATTTACGCGTGATGATGCAGAGCTGACAATATCGCGTGAATATGGATTTTCAGGTTTTGATGATGTTAAGAAGCTTGGCTATCAAACAATCAATGCAAAGTTCGACAAGGCATTGGATGTCATGCTTGCAGGTAATTTTTCTGCGCTTGAACAATTGCTAGTTGATAACGCCGATTTAGCAACGGCTTGTTCGTACTATGGTCATCAATCAACGTTGCTGCATTATATAGGGGCTAATGGCGTTGAAAGTCACCGCCAAGTTACGCCTTTAAATGCCCCTAAGATTGCAAGCTTACTTATCTCCTTTGGCGCAGATATTAATGCAAAGGCAAATATGTATGGCGGAGGTCAAACAGCTTTTGCATTAGCAAGCACTAGCGCACATCCTCACAATGCGGGTGTTTCAGAAGCATTGAATTTGGTGTTAAGCGGAAGGCTAGAATAATTTTTTTTAGCCTTTTTTATGCCTAAGCCCTCACCAAAGCATATTCGGTATCATACAATCCCATATCGCAGATTTTAGCTTCCACTTCTGCACCTAACATCAGAACTGATAAATCTGTTTCTGCTTCTGGCTCTACAAAAGCATAAGCTAAGTTTTTCCCTACTCTATGCGCCCAGCCGCTTGAGGTTATTGTGCCGACGACTTTACCATCTTTTATGATGCTGTCGCCTGAGTGGGCTGGAGCGGTTTTGCTGTCTATTTCTAGGCAGACGAGTTTGCGGCGTAAGCCTTCTGCTTGCATCTTCACAAGCGCCTCTTTGCCGATGAAGTCAATTTCCTGACGTGCAGCTTTTTCCGAAAACCGGTTTCCACTTTTCGGGCTGCACTTTTTGTCCATTTTTACGAAACGGTCTAGGCCTGTTTCGAATGGGTTGAACTCTGTAATCAAATCCGCTTTCCAGTGCATATAACCTTTTTCAAGACGCATTGATTCAACGGCTCTCATGCCGAAGTAACCGATGCCTTCATCTTGTCCTGCTGCCATAATGAGATCATGAACCAACAAAAGTGAAGCATTTGGAATGTGAAGCTCATAGGCCAATTCACCTGAAAAACTCACTGACATGGCAACCACTGGCACTTGCCCAATGTGAATGGTTTTAACCGATAGCCAAGGGAAGGCTTGCTTTGAAACATCGCTTCTTGGCGCAGCTTTTGAAAGCACGTCGCGCGACTTTGGTCCTGCGAGAACAAGAATAGTATGTTCGTTTGTGAGGCTTTTGATTTGGATGTCGCTGTCTTTTGGTAGGTGTTCTGTCAGCCAATCCATGTCGTGATATTCAGATGCTGCGGCAGAGCCGTACCAGATTTTGCCTTCTTCTAGGTTTGCAATGGTTGCTTCGCCTTTGACGTTGCCTTGGTGGTTGAGGAAGTAGCTTAGACCCACTTTACCTTGCTTGCGGGTGACGCGAGAACACATGATACCGTCGAGCCAATCATGTGCGCCTTCGCCTGTGATTTCAAAGCGGTTGAAGCCGTTTACTTCTGTCAGACCAACTTTTGTTTGCACAAGTTCAATTTCTTTTGCGACTAGATCATCTACATTGTTAAAGTGGAAAGATAAGTTTTCTTCAAAGTCTGGAGAAGGCATTATGTAGTCTAGGCGCTCCCAGCCGTTGACTGTAGCAAAATGTGCGCCTGCGTTTTTAAGCGTTGAATATAACGGTGTCACTTTTGCCAATCGACCCGCTGGACGATGCTCATGCGGCATGTGGAAACGGAACTCGTTTTGATAATCTTCAATCGCTTTTAACGCTGTATATTCTTGTGTTGCATATTGTGTGAAGCGGCGTGGGTCTAGGCACCACGTGTCATAAACCGCTTCGCCATGTGCAATGATTTGTGCAAGCAACCAACCATGTCCACCGCCTTCACCAAGACCAGCACGAAGACCTGTAATACAGTATGCGTTGCGTTTGCCTGGAATTTTACCAACCAGCGGTAGACCATCTGGGGTGTAGGTAATCGGGCCATTGATGATGGATTTAATGCCTGCGCTTTCAAGGCAAGGAATACGGTGGAACGCGCCTTCCATTACATCGACCACACGATCAAGATCATCAGGGCAAAGTGCGTTTACGAAATTTGGATCGATGCCATCTAAGCCCCAAGTCTTACAATCTTGCTCGTAGAAACCGATTAGTAAGCCTTTCTTTTCTGCGCGTTGATAAAAGTCAGCTTGCGGACAGCGAATAAGCGGTGAGCGGAAATCTTCGCCATGGGTGTCTGCTAAAGCTTCAATTTCTGGCAGGCTTTCCGTCAGCATATATTGGTGCTCCATGGAAGCAACTGGATGCTCCACACCCATCATCTTGCCGACTTCGTTACAGCGATAACCACCTGCATTGACGATTGATTGGCAGTGAATGTCGCCTTTGTCGGTATGGACAATCCAGCTATCGTCGGGCTTTTGAGTGAGGCGTGTTACTGGCGTAAAGCGATGGACTTCTGCACCTGCTTTTCTGGCACGTCTTGCTAAGGCTTGGCATAATTGCGCTGGGTCAATATCCCCGTCCAGTGGATCCCAAAGTGCGCCTAGTAGACCGTCCGTTGAAATAATTGGGTGACGGCGCTGACATTCTTCTGGATCGATCAATTCAAAATCAACGCCCATGCCTTTTGCCATCGATAGAAAATGATTATAGCCATCTAAGTGATCTTGCTTCGTTGCAATGCGAAGACCGCCTGTCGCGTGGTGGTAGTTGATTGGATATTCAGGGTCATCCGCAAGTTCTTTATAAAGATTGATCGAATGGGTCTTGAGGCCAACCATGGTTTGGTTGCCACCGAAGTTTGTTACTTGTGCCGCTGAGTGCCACGTTGTGCCAGAGGTTAGCTCGTCACGCTCTAACAACATGCAATCGGTGATGCCTTCTTGGGTAAGATGATAAATCGTTGAGCAACCAGCAATACCGCCACCAATAACCACTACGTCTGTTTGTGTTTTCATCTCTTAAACTCCAAGTTTGAAAATATACCTGAGCTTGAAATGAGGAGGTCTTTTGGTCAAGTGAGATAAGGTTGTGCAGGTCTTAATTTTGATAAATTCAAATCAATGTTTTTGATTTTCTCACGAATTGATAAGACGAACATTATCTTTTGCAAAAGGTAGAGATTTCTCAACACGTTTTAAGAAGATTTCTTCAAGGCTGGTTCTTAGGTGTTCAGAAAATCGTTTCGGAATTTCGCCCATGGTATCGCGCCTTGAATAAAGTGCGATGGTTCTGGAGAAATTAGGAAAGGGGATAGGGTTTCCAAACAGGTTGTTTTTATTGGCACCCAGATAGGCGGAGGCAGTGGTAATTGACCAGCCGTTAAACTGTTCAACCAGGGCAAAAACGGCTTGCGTGCTGGAGCATTCGTATTTTTTTGCTGGCAGGTTTTTAATCCTGCGCAATTGTGCTTCGATTTGCCTGCCCATCAATTGTTCTTGTGAATATCGAATAAAAGGAAGCTGCATCAAGTCTTCTATTGAAGCGTTTGCAATTTCAGGGGAGTTAGCTACCAGAATATAAGGATCGTATAAAACTTGATGTTCTTCGATCCAATCAATTTCTGTAGTGTTGTCAGCCGCGATGATCATGTCGAACCCACGGCTTGAAAGTGCTGCATGGTTTTCATGGCTAGCACCACTGCGAATAGTGAAATTGCATTGGGGGAATTCGTCTTGCAATTTGGCAATCCAGTGCGGCAGAACTTCACTGTCGAAGTCTTCTATGACTGCCATGCTGATATCCATTTTGGGCGCATGGCTGGCGCTGGACATTTCGGCTTTGGCGATGGTGACTTCATCCAGAATGGATTTTGCTCGTGGAGCAAAAAGCTCACCTGCTGCCGTCAGTTGAAATCGTCTTGAGGAGCGTTCGATTAATCGTGCGTCTAAAACCTCTTCTAGGTTTGACAGCTGAAGAGAAACGGCTGAAGCACTTGCACCAAGGCGTTTGGCAGCCTTGGAAATAGAACCTTCTTCAATTGCCGCAACGAAGACTTCTATGGCTCTCAAAGAGAGTTTTCCTTGCGGTGCATCTTTCATCGAAAACCTCAAAACTAAAAATCGATTTATCTTAATTGAGTTTATATGGCTTGTTCAAACATCTGCCAAGGGCAATTATTAGTAAAGAATTGGAGAATAGAATGGCAAAGCGATCAGCAAGACAAAGTGGTGGGCGCGCAGGACGGATTGCGATGCGCCAAGCGCCAGTGCAAAAATATTTGCCAGCAGCGCCTGGGCAAATAGGTGGGCAATATAAACCGCTTAATGAAAAAGAACTTGAAGATATTCTCAATGCAGCCTTTGAAATTTTAGAAGACATTGGCATGTCGGAAGTGCCAGATGTGGTGATGGAAGCAGCTCTTGCACAAGGGTGTCATGTAAATGAATTAGGAAGGCTTTCTTATCCCAGGGCTTTTGTAGAAAAAATCATTGAGGGGGCGTGTAAATCATTCACATTTCATGGACGTGACCCCAAACATGATATTGAAGTGGGTGGTGATAAGGTCTGGTTTGGAACAGGGGGAGCTGGCGTTCAAACTCTTGATATGGATACAGGACTTTACCGCGCGTCTACCCTTCAAGACCTTGCGCAATTTACGCGCCTTATTGATAAGCTTGAAAACATCAATTGGTTTGTGCGGTGTTGTATTGCAACGGATATTCCTGACAATTTTGATGTGGAAATGAATACAGCCTTTGCGCTTGTTAAAGGTACAACCAAACCAGTCGGCATGAGTTTTACATTGGGTGAATATGTGGCCCCGATTGTTGAGATGTTCGATATGGTTTTAGGCGGTGAGGGTAAGTTTAAAGAACGCCCGTTTTGCAAGGTGCATATTTCACCTGTGATTTCACCACTTCGATATGGCGAAGATGCGGTGGATGTGATGTTGGCAGCGCTTGAGCATAATATGCCGATTAATGAAATCATT
This sequence comes from uncultured Rhizobiaceae bacterium, assembly GCA_964502215.1. Lineage (GTDB taxonomy): Bacteria > Pseudomonadota > Alphaproteobacteria > Rhizobiales > Rhizobiaceae > JAALLB01. The sequence goes on from CAZCUN010000021.1 coordinate 35,180, forward strand.
GCAGCGCAATCTGGTGCAACAGCGCCCGCAACTCCTGCTGGCATGTTGGCGCAAACCACTGCTGAAACTTTGGCTGGTTTGATTTTAGTGAATTTATTTAAGCCTGGGCATCCGACAATTTTTTCCAATTGGCCCTTTGTGCTTGATCTTCGAACGGGTGCGTTTTGTGGCTCTGGCGGTGAAATTTCCATGATGAATGCGGCAGCCGCTCAAATTGGTAATCATCTAGGGCTTCCAACAGGTGTTGCGTCTTCTATGGCGGATGCAAAAGCCGTTGATGCACAGATGGGAGCGGAGAAAGCATTATCGGCACTTGCTTGCGGACTATCAGGCGCAAACATGGTTTATGAAAGCGCAGGTATGATGGCGTCTTTGTTGGGCGTGTCGTTTGAGGCTTTTGTTTTAGACAATGAAATGCTGTCAAACATCCATCGCACAATTCGTGGGTTTGAAGTCAATGAAGACACGCTTGGCTTAGCAACCATCAAGGAAGTTGTGACCACAGGCGAAGGGCATTTTTTGGGTGGGCCACATACCATGGGTGCGATGGAACGGGATTATTATTATCCAAAACTTGCCAACCGCGATACGCCACGAGATTGGAATGATAATGGCGCGCCCGATGCTTGGAGTGTAGCGCGTAAAAAAGCGAAAGAAATATTATCTGCTGAGCCAGAGGACTATGTGAGTAGCGATGTTGAAAAGGCTATTCGGGCTAAGTGGAATATATTGCTGTAGTTTTTTGCTTCACTTATTGTTAAGCACTTATATTATGCTTCATTTTTTATGAAGCGTATTCCCTTGCTTCACTTTTTATGATATATACTTTGAATGTCAAAAAAATATGTAATAATAATGGCTGACGTAATATCTAGCCGAAAGAAGCAACAGCGAAAACTCGCTGAAGATCTAAATTATGTTGTAAAATATATAAATAAAGAATATTCGGAACTTATATTATCTCCCTTAACAATAACATTGGGAGACGAATTTCAAGGAGTTTGCAAGTCGTCAGATTCTGCTGTCGATCTATTGCTTTCAATTGAAGAGTTTTTACTTATTCTAGGTGTGCCGTTTAGCCTTAGATATGTTGTTTTAGAGGGGAATATTGATACTAAAATAAATACAGACACATCATATGGCATGCTAGGTAGTGGATTGACTGATGCCAGAAATTCATTGAACTCTATGAGTAAATCTTCAAGTAAATTTAATTTTTTTCTGGATGACAGTAATAAATCAAATTTATTAAAATATTTATTTGAAATAATTAGCAGTATTAATAATTCAAAAGAAGCTAAAAAATATCCAGAAATTTTAAAACTACTTATTTATGAACAAATGACTGATGCAGAGATTTCAAAAATTTCACAAAAAACAAGATCTGAAATTTGGAAGTTTCGTAATAATTGGAATGCCGAAAATTACATAAGCGCAATAAATATTTTACGTGAAAGGCTATACAAGTGACATTACTAATTATTGTATTATTATTTATAAGCGTCGAGTTGATTTTATATTTCGTTGTATTCAAGATTTTGGGAAGGTGTTTTTGGAACCAGACTCTGAAACAAAATCTAAAGTAGATGCCAATGATTTGTTAAAAGGTATGATAGAGAGATTTGTTTTGGCGTTTGCTCTTGCTAATAATTTGCCACAAATTTTAATATTTTTTGGAGCAATGAAGTTAGGAACTCGTCTTAAAAATGATGTTGTTACAGAGCACTTTAATAATTATTTTCTGGTAGGAAATTTGTTGTCAGTATTTTTGGCAATTATCTACTCTATATATTTAACAAAGAATAATATACTAATTTTGCAAATGCTATTTAAATTACAATAAAATTCTCATTGCGATGACAAGCCAATTCTCTTGACTTAAAACCTCAATCGAGTCTATATGCACTCAACTGGCGTGGGGATTCTTGCGCCTTTTATTTGTTATTCATAAATTGAATATGTCGGAAGACTGAAAAAAGATGGCCCGCGGGTGGTTTAAACGCGTGAGAGCTTGAATGAACACTGGAAGGAAAAAAGATGTTCGCAGTCGTAAAAACCGGAGGCAAGCAATATCGCGTTGTCGCCGAGGATACGTTAAAAATTGAAAAAGTCGCTGGCGAAGTCGGTGATTTTATTGAATTATCAGAAGTTTTGATGGTTGGCGAAGGCGCTAACGCTACAATCGGAGCCCCATTAGTAGATGGTGCAATGGTTTCAGCTGAAATCCTTGACCAAGGTCGCGCACGCAAAGTGATTGCTTTCAAAAAGCGTCGTCGTCAAAATTCACGCCGCACAATTGGTCACCGTCAGCATCACACGCTATTGCGTATTGCTGAAATTCTGACTGACGGAAAAAAAGCTTCCAAGAAAGCAGCAGCGCCTAAGCCGGCAGCTCCTGTAAAAGAAAAAGCTGCTCCTGAAGCAAAGGCTGCTCCGAAAAAAGAAGCTCCTAAGAAGGAAGCTCCTAAAGAAGAAGCGCCTAAGAAAGAAACTAAATCAGCGCCACCTGTTCCTGGTGAGCCAATGTTTGCAGCGCCTAAAGGCGATCCAGACAAGCTTACAGACATTAAGGGTATCGGCCCAGTTGCTGAAAGACAGTTGAATGAGCAAGGCATTATGACCTTTGCACAAATTGCTGCACTTACACCTGAAGATGTGATAAGAGTAGATGAATACATGCCGTTTAGCGCTGCCCAGATCGAAGACTGGATGGCTCAAGCGAAAAAGATGGCTAAATAGTCGTAACCTAAGGAGACAAGAAAATGGCACATAAAAAAGCTGGTGGTTCGTCCCGTAACGGTCGCGATTCTGCAGGTAGACGCTTAGGCGTTAAGAAATTCGGTAATGAAGAAGTTGTTTCTGGCAACATCATTGCACGTCAGCGTGGCACAAAGTGGCACCCAGGAAACAATGTTGGTATGGGCAAGGATCACACAATCTTCGCTGTTGTTAATGGCAAGGTTGAGTTCCAACGCAAATCCAACGGACGAACATTTATCAACGTCGTCCCGGCAGAGGCTGCCGAGTAACCGGTTATCATCAAGCCGGTGTTTCAAACCCCGGCCAATATGGTTATATAAAATTGGAAGGGGAGACGGGACACCGCCTCCCTTTTTGTTTTTGGAGAAGGTCATGACAAGAGAAGAAAGAAATGAAGCGCAAAGCCTCGCTTTCGCTTGTGAAATTCTAACCACAGAAAACCTTGTTCTGAGAGCGCCGAATAAGGATGATGTACAAGAGATTGCTGTGCTTGCGAATAATCGCAAGATTTCCAGCATGCTTGAATCTATGCCTTATCCATATTTTGATAAAGATGCGGAAGTCTTTATCGATAACATCTCAAAACCTGAAGCGGGTGAAGTTGTGTTTGCTATTACTCATGCTGACAATGGTCAGTTCATGGGCATATGTGGTGTGCATTTGGTTAATCGGCGATTTGATTTGCCACATATGGGCTATTGGTTGGGCGAAGCGTTTTGGGGTAAGGGTTATGCAACAGAAGCTGCCCGTGCACTTGTCGATCTTTTCTTTAAAGCTGGTAGTGAAGAAACGCTTTTGATGTCTGTTTTAAAAGATAATAATGCATCGCGTCGTGTTATTGAAAAATGTGGTGGTAATTTCTGGAAACAGGAAACGCATTTTTCTGAAACTTTGAAAAAAGATCAGATTGTTGATCATTTTCGTATTACCCGCGAAAGTTGGATGGGCGCAGTCGCTGCCTAAAATATAAGAAAGGCTTGGGGAGAACATCAAATGAAATTTCTTGACCAAGCTAGGGTTTTTACTCGTTCAGGTGATGGTGGTGCTGGCTCACTTTCTTTTCGTCGTGAAAAATACATTGCGATGGGCGGTCCAGATGGCGGTGATGGTGGCAAAGGTGGAGACGTATGGGTCGAGACTGTTGATGGTCTTAATACGCTGATTGATTATCGCTTCCAACAACATTTCAAAGCTGCAACTGGCGGCCATGGCATGGGTCGTAATCGTAATGGCGCGAATGCGGATGATATCGTGTTGAAAGTTCCTGTTGGTACGCAAATTTATGAAGAAGATAATGAAACGCTAATTGCGGATCTTGATGAATTAGGTCAGCGCTACCGTATTGCAAAGGGTGGTAATGGTGGATTTGGTAATGCGCATTTCAAAACCTCTACGAACCAAGCACCAAGACGGGTAAACCCGGGACTTGAAGGTAAGGAGCGCTGGATTTGGCTTCGTCTGAAGTTAATTGCGGATGCGGGACTTGTCGGCCTGCCCAATGCAGGTAAGTCGACATTTCTTGCAAGTGTTACTTCTGCAAAGCCTAAGATTGCAGATTATCCTTTTACAACGCTTCATCCAAATCTAGGTGTCACGAAAATAGATAACCGTGAATTTGTTATTGCTGATATCCCAGGCCTTATTGAAGGCGCGCATGAAGGCGTTGGCATTGGTGATCGTTTCTTAGGGCACGTTGAGCGTACGCGCGTTCTATTACATTTGGTTTCTGCAAATGAAGAAGATGTAGCTGAGACATATCGTATTATTCGAGGCGAGCTTGCGGCTTATGGTCATGGGCTTGATGAAAAACAAGAGATTGTCGTTCTTAGTCAGGTAGACAGCGTTTTGCCTGGTCACCGTGAAGAAAAACTTGAAGCGCTAGAAGAAGTGTTGGGCTATAAACCAATGGAACTTTCTTCTGTGACGCGTGAAGGTGTTGAAGGCGTTCTTCGAAAAATGCTGGCAACCATTGATGGTGATAAGCAGGCAGAAATTTTGGCAAATGCACCAGATGAGGAGCCAAAAAAGGGAGACTGGCTTGAATGGTAAAAGCTTCTTCTTTTAAGCGGATTGTCATCAAAATTGGGTCTGCTTTACTTGTTGATATTGAACGCGGGTTGAAACGTGATTGGCTTAAATCACTTTGCAGCGATGTTCATATGTTACGTCAAGCTGGGTGTGAAGTTCTGCTTGTTTCTTCTGGTGCTATAGCACTTGGGCGAAAGCAGCTTGGACTTCCGATGCGCGTTTTAAAATTAGAAGAAAGTCAGGCGGCAGCTGCGACTGGGCAAATTTTGCTTGCACGTGCTTATAGCGAAGCACTGGGCGAGTTTGATTATCAGGCAGGTCAAGTGCTTTTGACGCTTGGAGATACTGAAGAACGCAGGCGATATATTAATGCGCGTGAGACGGTTTCAACGCTTCTTCGTTTGGGCGCTGTCCCGATCATCAATGAAAATGATACGGTTGCTACGAGTGAAATCCGTTACGGCGATAATGATCGACTGGCGGCTCGTGTTGCGACTATGGTAAGCGCCGATCTTCTTATCTTACTTTCTGATGTTGATGGATTTTATTCAGGTATTCCAGGCAAGGATGCTGATGCCAAGCGCTTCGAGCGGATCACAGAAATCACATCAGAAATTGAAGCTATGGCAGGGGATGCGGGCACAGAGCTTTCGACAGGCGGGATGGTGACAAAACTTGAGGCTGCAAAAATTGCAATGGTTGCGGGTACTTCCATGGTCATTACATCTGGTCAAGAAGAACACCCGATCAAAGCATTATTTGAAGGCGGCAATGCAACTTGGTTTGAGGCGCAGGAAACGCCAGTCTCAGCACGTAAAAAATGGATTTCAGGCCAGATGGAAATTGGCGGCAGCATCGTTATTGATGAAGGGGCTGCGTGTGCTTTATCCCAAGGTAAAAGCCTATTGCCTGCTGGCGTAACAAACGTGACTGGTCGTTTTTCGCGTGGTGATGTTGTGGCAATTGTCTCAGCTCAGGGCGAAGAATTAGGCTGCGGACTTGTTTCTTATGACGCAAAAGATGCAAGCCAAATTGTAGGATGTCAAAGTGATGAGATTGAAACCATACTTGGCTCTACCTCACGTGGCGTTTTAATGCATCGTGATAATTTAGTACTAAGAGCAAATGCCACACAAATAGGAGAGAGGGATGCTTGATACTATCAGCGAATACGATGTGAAAGCTGTAATGGCTGAAATTGGCTTGCAGGCAAATGCCGCTAGTGAAGTGCTTGCGATTGCTAATAGTGAAGCAAAAAATAAGGCTTTGACTTCTGCTGCTGAAAACCTTTGGACATCACGCAAAGTAATTCTTGAAGCCAATGCCAAGGATCTTGAAGCTGCAAAAGCCAATGGTATTTCTGCGGCGTTTTTGGATCGTCTAAAACTGGATGAGACCCGTATCCAAGGTATGATGGATGGCCTTCAAGCGATTGCAGACTTAAAAGACCCAGTGGGTGATGTGATTGCCCAATGGGAGCGTCCAAACGGGTTGGATATTTCGCGTGTTCGCACACCGCTAGGCGTGATTGGAGTTATCTTTGAATCTCGCCCGAACGTAACAGCCGATGCAGGGGCGCTTTGTTTGAAGTCTGGCAATGTGGTTGTCTTACGTGGTGGATCAGATTCGTATCATTCATCACGTGCAATTCATGGCTGTTTGGTTGAAGGTTTAAAAAATGCAGGCTTGCCAGAACATGCTATCCAGATTGTGCCAACAACAGATCGCGCAGCTGTTGGCGAAATGCTGACCGGGCTTGAGGGGTGTGTTGATGTGATTGTACCGCGGGGCGGGCGATCACTTGTGGAGCGTGTTCAAAATGACGCGCGGGTTCCTGTTTTTGCACACCTTGAAGGGCTTTGTCATGTTTATGTCGATAAGTCAGCTGATTTAAAAATGGCGATTGATCTGGTGGTCAATGCAAAGATGCGCCGCACTGGAATTTGTGGCTCTGCTGAAACTTTGCTGATTGATCGCGCTGTTGCTGATACGCATCTTGACCCGATCCTTCAAGCACTTCGTACGACTAAATGTGAAATTCGCGGCAGCGATGAAGTGGTCGCTTTATTTGCTGATGCCAATCTTGCAACTGATCAAGATTGGATTACGGAATATTTAGACGCGATTATTTCAGTTAAGCTGGTTGATGGGATAAAGGGTGCTGTCCAACACATTCGCAAATATTCATCGAGCCATACAGAATGTGTGATTGCAGAAGATGCATCCGTTGTTGAGCAGTTTTTTAATGAAATTGATTCAGCTATTTTACTTCACAATGCCTCGACACAATTTGCTGACGGGGGTGAATTTGGCATGGGTGCAGAAATTGGTATTGCAACAGGTAAGATGCATGCGCGTGGACCTGTGGGCGTTGAGCAATTGACGAGCTTTAAATATCTCGTGCGTGGTAAAGGGCAGACAAGACCTTGAGGCAAAGCTCTTTTCTTCGCGAAGCAATGCGCATGCCTGTTGCAGGTGAGGGGCAAAAAATTGGCCTGTTTGGAGGTTCGTTTAATCCACCGCATGAAGGCCATTTGAACCTATGTGATTTGGCATTAAAACGCTTAGAGTTAGATCAAATTTGGTGGATTGTAACACCTGGCAATCCGCTTAAAAGTTTGCGCGAACTTGCGCCCTTGGAAAAGCGTATCGAGCAATGCCATGCGATGATTTCTCATCCAAGAATCAGAGTCACTGCTTTTGAAGCAAAGCATAAAGTGCGCTATACGGCAGATACTTTGCAGCTTGTTAAAAAACTACGCCCGCGCAATGATTTTATCTGGCTGATGGGCGCTGATAACTTAGCTGATTTTCACCATTGGCAGGATTGGCGCAAGATTGCTGACATGATGCCGATTGCGGTGATTGATAGGCCGGGTTCAACGCTGAGTTATCATTCAGGACAAGCATCTATCGCATTGTCTAAATATCGTGTAGATGAAACGGATGCACCCTTGCTAAGCTATATGAAGCCGCCTGCTTGGACGTTCTTACATGGGCCTAGGTCTTCGCTTTCATCAACACAATTGAGAGCCGAGAAAAGGACTTAATAATTCACAAGGCATGAAAAGTGCCTTGAAAACATCATAGAATCAGAACTATGCTGGACAAAATGGCAATAATGCTATTTTTAAACTGCATAGCGAGAGAGAAAAACTGACGATAGCAATGCAGAAATCAGAACCTAAAACTGTAACACTTAGAAAAGCAGCGGACAAAAAAGCACAAAAAGCAGCAACGACTGCGATTGATGGTGTTTTGGAAACCGTGATGACGTGTCTGGAAGATTCCAAGGCAGAAGAAGTCACGACGATTGATATAAGAGAAAAATCCGCTTTGGCTGACTATATGGTGGTAGCCTCTGGCAGATCAGGCCGCCATGTGAGCGCGGTTGCAGACCATCTTTTGCGCGAGTTAAAATCACTTGGATTTAAATCCATAAAGGTCGAAGGCTTGCAAAGTGCAGACTGGGTTTTGGTCGATATTGGTGACATTATTGTGCATTTGTTCAGACCAGAAGTGCGCGAGTTTTATTCGCTCGAAAAGATGTGGCAAATGCCTGCATCTGAAGAAACACATTAGAGCTTAAAAGCATATGCGGCTACAAATCTTAGCGGTTGGTCGAATGAAGTCTGGCCCAGAGCAAGAGCTTTATGACCGCTACTCGAGCCGTATTTTAAAATCAGGTAAGGCGCTGCACTTCATGGGGTTAGACCTGCATGAAATTGTAGAATCACGCGCGACTGATACCAACAAGCGAAAATCAGATGAAGCAGAACAGTTAATCAAAGCGGCAGGTGAAGCTACGCGGATTATTCTGCTTGATGAGCGTGGCAAGGATTTATCCAGTCAAGAATTTTCACAACTTCTCAAAACCGAACAAGACATGGGCACAACCAAACTAGCCTTCGCAATCGGCGGGCCAGATGGTCATGGTGATGAATTGAAAAATGTCTCGGTTAGAAAAATCAGACTAGGCTCAATGACCTGGCCACATCAGATAGCGCGGATATTGCTGGTCGAGCAAATTTATCGTGGAATAACGATATTGTCGGGGCATCCTTATCATCGTGAGTGATGGGGGGTGTTAACTTTAATCATATCTAAGCGTCTTTCACAAACAAGAGGAGTTATTGGACGTAATGAATTCAGTTAAAAGTTATAAGCCCTAGAAAAAAGAACTTTTAACAGTACTAAAGTACAGTGTGTATATTTATGATTACAACAATGAAGCTTGCAAGATGGATCAAAAGATGCCAAATGCTTAGCAAGGGTTGACTTATAAAGTAGAACATAGTAAGAACGTTATCCGCTTACAGAGGAGCAGTTTATATGATGTTAGTCTTAAAAAGTATAATAGATGACTGCTAGCTATCTTCCGCCGATACCCTCAATGGTAAATAAACTTGGTGTTTGGGCTTTTGCAGAAAAGCAACGGGACAAAGTTGGTTTAACCAATGGATTTGAATTACCAGAACTCGTATCTCGAAATGGTGGGAAAATCAAAAACATAGGAATTTTTGATGAAGATCAAACCGATGCAATTGTTGTAGAGCCTAATAACTCATTTGTTATTCACATTTCATCAGAGACTGGAGCGCTTCGCGATAATTTTACAGTTGCTCACGAACTCGGACATTTGCTTTTACATTGGCCTAAGGTCAGAAAGAAATATGAGAACTCCGGTATGCGAGCCACTCGCTGGGTCGACGAAAGTGACAAGAGTTTGGTTAGGTGTGAGTGGGAAGCAAACTGGTTTGCGTCAGCCTTCCTAATGCCTGAAACTGAGTTCTGTGAAGCCTATTCTAGGGGTGCAGCCAGTGAAACGTTTGGGGTTACACAAGCAGCGGTTGAAGTCAGAGCCAAGACGTTAGGAATAGATGCCTGATCTGAAAGTCCTCAGGTTTGAGGCCGCAGAGTATCGAGTGCGTTTATTTTTGTCAGTCGATCTAAGTGGATCCACGGCATTTAAGAACTCCAAAGACGGAGAAGCACGCAAAGCTGGAGCGACACCTAATTGGGTAACGGTGTTTCAAAAATTTTATTCTGATTTTCCAAGTTTGCTTGCGGCTGAGTTCCAAAGACAGAAAAATGCTAGCATGGGCTCAGATGTATGCCCTAAGCTCTGGAAAGCCGTCGGCGACGAATTAGTTTTTTGCGGGCGTGTTACAAACAAGAAATCTTGCGCAGTTGCTTTGGATGCTTTTGTAAAGACGCTACACGATTATCGCAAACGGCTGACTGATCAGGATATTGCATTAAATGTTAAAGGCGCTGCTTGGCTAGCGGCATTCCCTGAACCAAATCGCACAGTGCAACTTAGGGTTAGAGATGGTGACCCTGAATTGCTTCCTGCATCTGAGGCGTTGGAATTTTCTGCGGATGAAGAACCATTTGAATTCGACTTTCTGGGTAAGGCTATTGACACAGGTTTTCGCGTTGCGCCTAACGCTGAACCTAGCAAGTTCGTGCTCAGTGTCCAATTGGCGCGACTGCTTGCACATCAAGGGCCAAAACTGAATTTTGCCCACCAAGTGCGTTTGGAGCGTCCGAGTATTTTAAAGGGCGTTAATAAGAATGAGCCATATCCCTTTTTGTACATCGACACGCTTGATCATCTTCCCACAAAGGCCGCAAAGCAACTAGAACGAGAAGTGCTCCGTGAAGACACGCCACCTATCCAATCAAAGCTTTCTGGATATTTAAGTGCCTATTGTGAAGTTGTTGGAACCGACGAAATCATGTTAAAGACAGATGATAACGCTAACGATGTAACTGTTCCAGAGAGCTATTCTACGCATAAAAAATTAAGGGGCTGTCCCAGATAACTCAAAAATGGGTTATCAATATGGGTATGAGAAGA
>CAZCUN010000022.1:0-45761 GCA_964502215.1 uncultured Rhizobiaceae bacterium
AAATCGTTATTGAGTGGTGCGGGCGCACAAGTGCAACGCGGAGCCACGGTCGATGACTATTTTTCTTTTGGGGAGAGAAGAGGCAGAGCCGCTCGGCTTCCCCAATTAATAAAACAACCAAGCGACAAACATGTCGCTGCAATATTTCCGTCAGGGGGCGACGCCGAATGGCCAAGACAAGCAACGCGTAGGCTTGGTTCACGAGCACCCGCTTGGACGGTAGACTTGAAAATTTATCCTATGCAATTAAAGTGTTGAAAAATATAATAGAATTCTGGTATAATGATCATAGCTTATCCAGATGTATGGAAATAATGTTTTTATACATATGAGTGAGTTCTTTATAAAAATAGACAATGCTCTGGTAACGGATGGTCCACCAGAAAAAACACCTATGAAGTTCATAAGTGGAGGGGTTACATATGTGCCTCTTAGCAAAATTTTTCTTATTGCCGTTGATTCAGGCTGTGATGACAGTGAGGCTATGTTTAAAACCAGAATAAAGATGGAGGATGGAACTTTTGTATCAACAGACGAAGATATTGAGCCTAAGCTTTCTTCAATTACGAGTTCTTCAAAATTAGGTTGAGGTATAAACTCTTTCAAGAATTCTTTTTTCGACAAGTGTATTGATGAGGTGCGGTGTGTATGAAACGAATGAATTAATCGAGTTTGGCTGATCCAAAACAAAATCAAGAACATCATATTCAGTCGCTGCTACTTCAATTAATCCTTTGTGGAATTCCCGACCTGCATCACGTGCTCCATTTCGAATATCATTAAGTTCCCCAATTGAATAATCGGTTGTCAGTACGCCAAATACACCAAATTCACCAACAGTGTGGTCGATGAATACATTTATTGCTTCAAATTCAAACCTGTTTAATTTCAGATCAGCGCCCATTTCTTCTTTGAGCATACGCTTCCACCATATTTCAATGCTTGGTTTTCCAGTATTGGGATCAACGTCCTCAATGTTTAAGCCTTCATTTACAGGCAAGTGTACTTTTTGATGTTGAATATCATTTGATGACCCATCAGCAAGTTTAGAAAAGCATGTTTTAGGCGTGCCGATTGTTGTATTGGAAATGATTACGCAATTTAAACCCAGTGATGGTGTTAATTGAGGCAGGTGAATTCTTTTTCCATCAATATTAAGGCTCGGATACTCGCGTAAATCATCAAGCCAATCTGGAATTTCTTTACGCATATCGTAGAGTACATGGGACATGATCCAGTTGGTGAAATAATCAGTTTCATAAGTTTCAATTGTTGCAGCAGTTGTTTCATCTCGATCATGTGGGATATGTGATGACACATTCCATACGCCAAGCTTTTTCTTATTATAGGGTTTGTATCTTGCTGTTGAAGTAAATGCCTCAATTATGCGTTTTGCATATAATTTGCGATAGTGTTCAATTCTGTCTTCAATATCGAACTTGTTTATGTAGGGAATTAATTGGCTTATTGGGCATTCATCAAAATCTTTACCTTCACTGTTTATATCATAGCTTATTTCGCCATCTAAGATTCGTGTTATAAGTTCGTCGGTCAGAGGTATAAAGAATTTCCGATTTGTATGCACCAGTGTTAGTTCATCATTTGCAAATCCCCCGAACCGGACTTTCGACAAATCTGAAGCTCCAACTACTGGTGTCGAAAATTCATTTGATTTCAAGCGCATCATTTGTTTCCACATATCGCGCATCGAATAAGCTTTTAGATCAATCCTTGCTACAGCAGTTTTGCTTTTTCTTGCGGATTCTTTTGCTGCCAACCATGCTTTATGAAATCTACCAGCGAGTTCTGAATCTTTTCTATTAACACGATTGGGGAATAGAACTTTTTGAATTTTGTCAAAATTAGACTTGTTTGGTACACGGTCAGAATTACGGTATTCACTAATAGTTTTATCGTCTATGCCACTCTTTTCAGCAAATGCTACGTTAGTCCATTCTCGATCATCATTGCCATGTCCTGCAAATAAATGTTGGTCAAATTGAAAATTAAATTCATTTAAACTCAATAGCTTGTCTCCCTTAAACACCTGAATGGAGCCTGATTAGGTGCCTGAAATGCCCATGGTGAATTTTCTAAATGATTTCTAAATCTCTGTAAACGGCAACCTTTTTAGCTGGACGGAGGAGATAGAGAAATGAAGTTATTGTTTAACAATTACGCCGCTAGCGAATGTACATGTAATCACCATGCTCCATCACTGAAAGCAATACGATCTGTTTTATACAATCGTGCAATAGCGATTGAATTATGTGACTTAGGCTTAAGTGCGGAGGGAATTATTGATTGGGCTCTAATCGAGTTAAATGAACACCATACGGGCAAGCTTATATCTTCTGATTTTGACATGGTTGATAGAGACTCTGATGATCCCATGCATGTCGCGCGTTTTGACAATCTTTGGAGTTCAAATGATGCCCGCAGATTTATTAACCGATATAAAAAACGCGCTGAAGGGAAATTCAAAAACCGTCTCAAGGTAACCAGTGTTGATTCTGTAGCAATGTTGCAGTTTGCATTGTCAATTTTTTATTGCCGCACAGTAGGGGAATGTTCAAAGCGTATTTAGCCTTGAGCAATTGAGCAGAACAATCCGCTCATAATTGTCCCATGATCAGCCCACATTCAAAATCAGATTATGCCATTTTCGAACAAGTATTACATTAAGAAGGCTAAGAATATGTCAGTAAATACAGATATTACACGAAACGTAGTAATGCTCGCAAAACTTGAAGAAAATCGATTATTTCATTCAATCATTCGATCTGAAATAGTCAAAAAGGGAGCCTAGTTATGGCCGTAGTTTCAAAGTTTGGCGAGCTTACAAAAGGCCTCACACGTAAACCCAGACGTATACTCGAAAGTTTGGAGAGGCGGGCTAATCGTAAAGATAAGATACTTTTCAAAAAGGTCAGTTTTCGCGAAACGATTACGGGTATATTACTTATGATCCCTGCAGCATCATCTACGATGTTAACTTATTACGGCATATCTGTTCCTTTGACGGAGCAAGGAGGAACCATACTTGTTAAAGGCCAGGCTTTGGCCTTTGCAATTACCATGGGCACTTTTTCCTGGCTTGGTTGGTTTTATCTTTTTGGCCTTCTTTATCGTATGCGTAAATTGCGTCTGACTTCTGCTTTGTTAGCAGGTGTCATTTATGTAGGCACTTTTGCTTTCATTGATGCGCCTTTTAATATGCTGGCGCTTGGTGGCAGCTCAGGTGTTCAAATGACCTTGGTGGATACTGCCAATTATTATGAAGATCGTAAGGAAGCTGTATTCAAACAATCAACACAAGCACAAAAACTGCTTCCTGCATTAAAAGCGCAGGCAAAGCGATTTAGTGATTTGGAGCAAAATGAAATCGAGTTTGGCTCAAGAACAGGTTCCAAAAATCCTGGAAAGGTTTCAGACGGGTTTGGCCAGATCGCAACCTTGCTGGGAGAGTTGGTGACAGAGCTTGAAAGTGGTTTGGCAGTATCCAATTCTTTGCAGGATGACATTGCCGACAAGTTTTCCATTATAAAGCGCGAAGCATTTGTAGTAGGGCCTATCAGGCCACGAATGAATGTTGTTTCTGTGACAGCAGATGAGCTTGATGATTTACTGGCTAAACTGGAACAGCAGGATTTTGCGACTTCTGTGCAAGCTATTTTGGAAGCGTTAAAGTCTATTTTTCCAGAACCCGCGGTTTCCAACAGTTCTTTCCAAACAAAACAGAATGCAGAGATTGGCGAAATAGCTGCCATGGCTGCACCTGTTGCCAAGGGATTGGAAAATGGATTGGCGGAGCTAACAGCAATTAAGCCTGAGGCTACTGAACGTGTTCGCCCTGAAAGTGCTCTTACGGCAATCCGCACGAAGTGGCGAGAATTATTCTCACAATGGTTAGCAGCCTTCTTTGTCAATATTGCGCCTGCTGCATTACTGATCATCATGATTGCTGGTTACCGCGAAGCGGAAAGTAGGACTTTGGAAGAAGATGAACTTGAGAAGACTTCAAGTAAAGGAGATGTATCATGATTGGACGTTTGATTGGTGGTGCTACTGCGATCGTATTTACAGCAGTTACAGTAACTGGCATTGCAGCGTTGATTGTCGGTGATTTTGGAGAAATCCAAACAGGTTGGAAACATGTTAGTGGTTGGTTTGAGACTAAATCAGAACCTGCAATCACACTTGGTAAAGCTGAAGCTTTAAAGGATGCTGATAATATTACATTCTTCCATAGTGAAGAAATAGAAGGCTCTGATTTAAAGGTAACAACTGGGATTGCTTTTGCTTCTGTCGAAGATGTTGTTGCGGGTAAAACCATCAATCGATGGTGTTACATTCAGTCTGGAACTGCAAAATTTACTGAGCGATTGGATTTGGGTGGTCAGAAAGGTCTTGGTTCTCCCAAATATACAGACACGACAGTCTTTACTGAAGAGCAATTGAAAGGGTTTGGTCTTGATGCTGAACAGTTGGCTGGTCTTGCTCGGTCACATTGTTTACTCAAGGGCTTCGATCCAAGAACCGTTGGTAAGGATAGGCTCTCAAAGCAATTTAAGCAAAACGGTCAAGGTAAGATATCCAAATACCCTGCGAAAGTTTGGAATTGGCAGCAGCCTGATTTGTGGCTTGGCAATGTATATCGGAGACAAGTAGTTTTAATGCCATCCCTTTATTCCATTGTTAAGGGGCGTGTCGATGTTCTTTGATACCAACACATCTTTTCTGAACGGTGGCTTTGCGATAAGCATCATTGGTTATGGTCTGTTCTCAGCCTTCGTGAGTGGTCCTGAACTGCTTCACCGCGAGAGTGTAAAGGCAGATTGGCCGCAGGAGTGCTCACGTTTGATCGTAAGTGAGCTCCGCGACAAACAGCCTAAACAGCAAGCAGTTCCGAATATTGACCTCGGCGGTATTTTGGATGGGGTCTTTGGACGTGGCGCCTCGAGTACTTTTGGGGATGTAATTGATCCGATGCAAAAGGCGATTGATCTATCTAATGAACATTCCAAGCAGGTTGAACGTCTGAATGAAGAGCGTTTGCGTCAGAAAGCGCAAGATGCTGGCTCAAGATGTGGTTGCGCAGTCACGATGTTGAGCGAACACCGTTTGTCACTTGGATTATATGCAGCCAGTGGCCGATTGATAACGCCGCCGATGTTCAAGAACCTCAAGTCTGAACTGGTGAACCAATTCCAGTCCTCAGGTTGTAGCAAGGGAGGGTAGTCTTATGATGATAGGAACTTGCAGAGTTGAGAATGGCTCGGTTATTACGTCCAAGACGACATATGTTGTGACAGAAGAAACCAGACCTGATGTACGGCGTATCTTTATGGCACCGAGCTTGGTTGTAGGTGGTGGACTTTCTCTTTTTACCTTTGGCTTTAGCGATCTGCTTTACCCCAGTGAACTTATCATACTTGGGTGCGCGATTATTCTTTCGTTATTCGTAGGCTTACAGGTTGCGCGTTTGACTATTCTGGATCGTGTAACGCGCGGCACTGAGCAGATGTCGGCGATCTATGGATTGCATTCAACCTTGCAAGACGTTCGTTCAGAAATTGACCAAGCAATTTTTGATTTAAAGGGAGAACGTTCATGAGTGTTTCCAAAGATAGATCAACAAACGGCATGCCAATTAAGCCACCATTTAATGAGGGTGGAACGATACTGGGTGTTAATGCCAAGCTGTTGCATGGTGCTTTATTAGGTATCGTTTCTTATTTTATCTGGCCTGATGATCCCAAGTGGTGGGGCTTTGGCATGTTCTCGATTATTCTTGGCGCTGCATCAGTTGCGCTTGTTATTGAAGCCATTCGGTCTGCCATGAAGTTACGTGCTGCCAAGAAACGTTGGACAGCGCTTCAGGCACTTGGCAATGCACCAAAGAATGCACGTCTTGCAGGCAAGCATGACCTTCGTAGTGGGGGCATGAACTAATGCGTAAGCCATTCAAGAAACTCAAGAAGCTCTTTGGCATTAACGACAAGGATGTTCGCCTTACCAAAAAAGAGAATATAGAACCCAAACGCGTCATTGGACGGATGATTGAAGATGGCTCTGCGATCTTCGAACCCAATTCAACCGCTTCATGGGTTGTGTATGGTGGTGCAGGATCTGGCAAATCTACCTGTGTAACGCTTCCAGCGGTTCAATCCATGTTGGGTGATTTTGACCGTGCTTTGGTGATCAATGATGTTAAATCTGGTGAGATTGCCCACCAAATTGCAGACATGTGTATCAAAGCTGGTAGGAAGTTTGCCGTCATTGATGACAGCTATGTTTTGGGAAAAGATTATCTCTATCGCATTACTGTTAATCCGTTTGGTAATCTGGTTCGTGCTCATGAACATGATGATCCTGATCTTGTCGCTGAGATAGAATCTGTCTGCATGCGATTACTGCCTGAACCTGATGGCGGGCTTGATCGTAATTTCTTCTTTAGACAAGTACCGCGCATATTTTTGTTCTTTGGTATTCTTGCTCTGCTTAAGCGTAATAAGAAGGTTGCTACTCCAGGTGGGTTAGCCGCACTTCTTGATGACCCAGAAATCCTTGCAGCAATCGTTGATATTGAAGCTGATGAAGGAGATGAGATTATCAAGGGTCGTGCAAAACAATTGCAGACACTGCGCGAGAACGATGAAACTGAATATTCAAAGCATTATTTGGGAGCGGTATTTGCGCTCAGTACATTCGCTCCAGGTTCCCCTATGCATGAGGCAGGACGCAACCAAACAATCTCCCATGAAGAGCTTTTAAAAGAAAATTACATTGTCTGTCTTGTTCAAAGTGTAAAGAATGCCTCGCGCTATGCTGCCTATTACGGGTTACATCACGGGTCGTTTCTGTCAGCTCAATTGAGTGACAGATGTGGCAGAACGGACTTCATCTTTGATGAAGTCGCCAATACGCCTGCAAAAGATATTATTGAAAAAGTTACAGCCTTCCGCGCTCATAAACTAAGAGTGCTTTATATTGCGCAATCAAGGGCAGATTTACAAAGGCAATATTCAGACAAGCTGATCACAACGCTGGAAGACAATTGTAACCTGCAATGGCTACAGTTTGGTAATTATGAAGAAGCAGAGCGTGTCTCCAAGGCTATTGGTGAGATTGATAATGTAAAGGTCAATCTTAGTGCTGGTTCTTCAAGCATGGATTTTAACTCAACGATTGATACTAATCGGGAGCGCATGTTTCCGCCTGATGATTTGATGAATCTTCCTCGCAATGAACAGATTGCACATGTTCACGGCGTAGGATGGATTCATAGTTTGAAAATCCGCCAAAATGAAATCGGCGATAGTGCTCATTATCTGGCTGACAATCCACTTGAGGGCGGTCGGTTGGAGCCAGATATCAAGGTTGAATTGCCGTTTCGAGTTACAGATCAGATTGAGGCAAATGCGCAAAGGCATATGGGAGGCCAGTCATGAAACGATTTGGTATTCTTCGATATGGCGCTTGGATTCCAGTGCTTGGACTTCTGTATCTGGTATTTATGTTATGGGGGATTCCGCACTTAGCGTTCAATTATACTTACCTCGCCGATGGACGCGGCTACGAACCTTTTGCACCAGGAAGATGGTACACGTCTTGTACATATATTGGCTACTATGGTCACTTCCATTACGAGGCTGAAAACGGCACTTGCCCTTGGTTTAAGTTTTATAAGCAAGACTCAGCAGGTGCATTATGATAATTCGTCTTAGCCTACTTCAAACTCCGTTGTATTTCTCAATGCAGGATGGGCGGATCGTGATAATAGCGCGGCTTCAAGTCCTGTGCTTTTACGATCTCAATACGCTTTTTAGATTTGATACATTTAAGAATGATGTTTCGGTCTACACCTTTTGCAATGGATGCATCGCAACTGGCTTTGTAATCAGGATCAAGGCTGTTTGGGTCGATGGCTTTCCAAAAGGTTTCGTAGTCGAGACTATCGAGCCACTCTTGAAGGTCTTGTCTGTCTTTGAATTGTTGCATGCATTCAGTTTATCACATCTGGGATTCTGGCTGGAAGCTAAATCGACTGAAATATCCACAGTGATTGCTCAAAGGTCTGAAATGCCTCAAAGCTCATGTCTTCATGGAGAAGCAGCATTTGTAAGGAGTTCAAAATGCCTGCTTCGATAGCACAAGAATTGAGACAAACTTTCCATATTCATGCATTGCGGTATGAAGCAAAACATAATTTAACTGGGCGACAGTGGGATCAATATAGTCAACTGACCGAGCGTTGTCAGAATGCCTCTGATAAAGAGGCGAAGTTATTTAATGAACGTTATCACGGCCGCATCAATCAGGAATATAAAAAGCTTCTGCATGAAAAAACTGCCAAAACCAAAGATTATAAGCCTGGCTTTGTGCAAGATGATTTATTGGATCGTACAGCGCTCTTAAGACAAGCCGACACAAATGTTCGAGATCGTCATGAACAGCGATTGGCATTGATTGAACAAAAAGAAACGCAAGGCATTGAAACGCTACTTCAGCGTTTTTCACGAGAAAACCAATACACTGGTCAATCAAAAGATGCGTTTGCCCGTGCCGCTAATCGCCGTTCAGGTGAAGAACGACGTAAGAGTGATGAACAAACGCATAACCCTATCCATCGGCAAACTCGATAAACTTTAAGAAAGGAAACTAACCATGGATGTAATGTATACCCCTAAAGAGATGAAAGGCGTGCAAAGTGCTAGAGACAGTTATTCTGGCAGGTTGCTATCTGATCCACATTTTGACGAAGCCATGATGATTACTGGCATTGTTGAAAAAGGAATCCAGGCAACGGGTCGGTTCAAGGAAACCTTGAACGGATACTCTAATTCTTTTGCTAATCCAAAGAAAAATCTTTCTGCTGTGAATGCGGAAAAGATTATTCGTGATCTATTTAAAGAACGAACGGGTCTTAGCATGAATGAGTTACGAGAAACCTTCGTTCAGCGGGAAGAAAGCTTAACCGATGAACAGCGCAAAGCTGCATTCCCTTATGCAGTAGAAATTGGTCCTATGATTAAGGATGGCAATAAAATCTCGTTTAATCGAGCCTTCTCGCATCAAGCAAAGGAATACGCCACAAAACTCAATATAACTGATCTTGGTGCTAAGCGTATTATGAGTGAGCAATTTGAAGCTGTGAATGGTGAGAAGCTTTATGATTGGGGTAAGGCACAAGAGAAAGAATATTACCGACCTCAGATTGAAGCAGAAAGGGCAGAACGGTTGCAATCTCAATCTGCAAAACAACAAAAAGGCATGAGTTATTCGCGGTAATTGCATACGTATGCAGGTTCAATCAGGAGGTGAAATACAAAAACAGACTAAAACTGAATTAAACGATTGGTTGGTATAAAGCATGTGTTTGGAAATTATAAAATGCTGTAACCCACATTGGGCATAGCTTATAACACAGTTTAAGCCTGATAGATTGATGGTCTATAGCCGATAGATGGCACGCGCCATTAAGTTGCCCATTAAAAGCGCATTTTATGCCTTATTTGCGGTCAACACTTGAACCTTCTCAGCCAACATTCTCGGCTTCTTAATCGGATCGATGGGTTTTAAACCCCACTAAACTACGAACAATGCTGTTTGTGGACGCGGGGAGCTTTGTTCAAAATTTTAAAAGCAAAAAGCCAATCATCTGATCTCAATCAACAATTAAAAAAGAAAGAACCAATTATGAATACTATATATGAACCGATTGATACTGAAATGATGGCTGAATGCAGAGATGGCTTTAGCACACGTTTATTGACTGATCCGCAGTTTGAAGAATTTGTTTCCATATGCACCATCCTTAATAGAGAAATCCATAAGTCTGGTAGCTTTATCGAAAAGCTTGAGAATTATGCTTTTACCATCTCAAGAAGTGAGAAGGGTATTAATGCCGGTAAAGCCGACACGATTATCCGAGATCTATTCAAAGGCATGTTTGGTCAATCTATGGATCAAATGCGCAAAGCGCTTCAAAAAACTGAAGAAGAACTGAGCGAAGATGCGTTAGCCAATGGCTATGATTACGCTATTCAAACGCTCAAAATGATTGAAGAAGGCGATAAGATAGCTTTCCACCGTGCTTATGCGCATCAAGCGGCACTTATGGCGACTGAACTATCGATTACGGATATTGCTGCAAAGAGGCTCATGAGCGAACAATATGAGGCTCAAGAGGGGCACGAGTTTTACGAAGCTGGCAAGCAAGTAGAAGATAAATTCTACACGCCTCAGATAGAAGCTGAAAAGCGTAGTCGTGGAACACGTGGTTCGTCTCAGTACAATCGCTCGAATTATAGCAATCGTGGTAGTAAAGATAATCGTGATACTCAGAACACCCGTAGCAGTCAGAACGGGTATCAGCGTCAACCTCAACCAACGAATGGGTGAGGATTTAACATGGAAATATCAAACCTTAATCTAGGCTATCATATCAGACGTGATATTCTTGAACCTTGTGGGGGAGCGCGTAGAGCGCTTCCCTGTATTGACGCCAATGCGCTTATTATTTTCCCGCATGATTTGAAAGCTTTTGCTATTCCGCATGAGTATGTTGCCATCCTGGCTGACACCTATCGGCGTTATCTTATTGCAGCTTATATTTTTAGCTGTTCTATCATCACCTCTGATAGTGCTGCTGATGAACCAGACCGCAATGAAGAAGCACTGATTTATGACCACACAACGCTTGTTCTAATTCATAAGGCTTTTGGTGTTCCTTTTGAAAAAGGCGCGTTTAATCTTGATGCTGCAATTGGTTTTATTGAAGAAGAAGCTAACCTTTCTAAAATAATTGCCATTCGTTGGTGCATGATGATGGAATACATCACATTCGAAGATCAACGCATCGACATGCTTCTTAATCAGAATGATAAAACCAACTCAAATAAGCCTGACAAGCAAGTAGATGAAGCGGGAGGTGAAGATGGATAAATCAAATGATCATATCATTGAGCCACTCTTTACGAATATCAAGATTGATGTGAAGCGGTTTGAACCTTATTTTGATGATCCAGACCTCACTCAAGCTGAACGTGAAGAGCTGTTAGAAACAATCTTTGCAATTGTATTGGGCTTTGTTGATTTAGGTTTTGGCATTCATCCTATTCAGCAAGCCTGTGAGCAAAATGATATTTATTCTGAAATTGCCACACTTGATCTAATGGATTTGTTAGAATCAATGTCCATTACAAAAGACGATGATGTTGAAAAGAATGTAAAAAGAAACACAAATCCCATTCGGCAGTCATTTGAGAAAGGAACGACACTATGAGCTTAGTAGAAAATGACAGTCTCATCATACCAGATGCTGCAGTTATTTATTGTCGCGTCTCAAGTAAACGTCAAACCAGTGAAGGGACGGGCTTAGATACGCAAGAACATCGTTGTCGTGAACATGCTGCAAAGTTACGCGTGCCAGTTGAAGCTGTTTATTATGATGATGTATCTGGTGGTGGCGACTTTATGAAACGTAAGGGCATGGTAAACCTGCTCAACTATCTCGATCAAAATAAAGATAAGCGCTATGTGGTGATTTTTGATGACCTTAAGCGATATTCTCGTGATACAGAGTTCCATCTTCGTCTCAGACGAGAAATGCAATCACGCAATGCTATTCGTATTTGTCTAAACTTTAATTTTGAGGATTCCCCAGAAGGCAAGTTCTTAGAAACCATTCTTGCAGCAACAGGCACGTTAGAGCGCGAACAAAATGCGCGGCAAGTCTCTCAGAAGATGAAAGCACGTGTTGAGCAGGGCTTCTGGGTCACACGTGCACCTGTTGGCTATAAGTATGTTAAGTCTAAGCGTGGTGGCAAAGAGCTAGCCTTTGATGAG
The DNA here is from genome assembly GCA_964502215.1 of uncultured Rhizobiaceae bacterium. Classification (GTDB taxonomy): domain Bacteria; phylum Pseudomonadota; class Alphaproteobacteria; order Rhizobiales; family Rhizobiaceae; genus JAALLB01. The sequence continues at coordinate 11,854 of CAZCUN010000022.1, forward strand.
CCTCTTGCATCCATAGCAAAAGAAGCGCTTGAAGGTTTTGCATGTGGGCGACTTGAAACCCAAGCAGAAGTTAAAAGGTTCTTAGAAAGCCATCCTGACTTTCCAAAAGATTTGCCAAATGGCCAGATACGCGCATTTACTGTGACGCGCTTTCTTAGAAAGATTGTTTATGCAGGTTATGTAGAATCTAAAGCTTGGTCTGTGTCTCCACGTCAAGGTCATCATAAAGGTCTAATTGATTTACAAACTCATGAGAAAATCCTTGTCAGGATGAAAGAAGGTGCAGTAGCACCTGCTAGAAAAGATATTCATAAAGACTTCCCTCTAAGAGGTTTTGTGTCTTGTGGATGCTGCTCCAATCCAATGACTGCTGCATGGTCGAAAGGTAAGACTAAGAAGTATCCATACTATAAATGCCAAACCAAAGCCTGCGCTGAATATGGAAAGTCATTCCCTAAGGCAGATGTGGAAGGTCGCTTTGAAGACTTATTGAAAAAGCTCACACCGTCTCAAAAACTAACAGGCCTCGTTAACGAAGCACTAGATTCGATTCTAGAACAACGTAGCGCACAGTTTGAAGCCATTCGTACATCGCTCCAAAAAGACCTTAAGGCAATAGAAAAGACAATTGATGATCTATTGGACAGAATTGTTGAAACAACCACTGCCTCAGTAATCTCAGCATATGAAAGTCGTATTGCAAAGCTTGAACGTGAAAAGCTTATAGCAATGGAAAAACTGTCAAAAACAACCAAGCCAAAGTTGAAGAGGAAAGAATTTATCGAACTCCCACTTTTGTTCCTATCAAACCCTTGGAAAATATGGACTTCTGGCAATTTGACCCTGCAGAAGACAGTGCTGAGATTGCTGTTTAAAGAGAAGTTACAGTATACCCGTCAAAATGGTTATCGAACACCAAAAAACACCATATCATTCAATGACTTAGTAAGTATTTGTAATAGTAAATGTGAGATGGTGCGGGTAGAGAGACTTGAACTCCCACGCCTTGCGGCACCAGAACCTAAATCTGGCGTGTCTACCAATTTCACCATACCCGCTGGTCTGGAGCTGAATTATGTATCAGCTTGGTGAAGGGGTTATAGGGGGCTTCTCAAATAAATCCAAGCAAAAAGTTGCGTTTATTCATGAATTTTTTGATTTTTTTAAAACTGCAAAAAATAACACAACATTGTTTAATATTACGACGGTCTGCCTAAAATATAGGCAAAAACGGACATCTCATTACAAATACTACCAGAAAACGTTATTCATCCAAAATTATGATTGCAAATTAACTTGTCGTTGCCTGCGTCACATAGCAGAAGTTCTACAGTTTTTCAGATTGGAAGTAATATGAAAAAAATTGAAGCAATAATTAAGCCGTTTAAATTGGACGAAGTGAAGGAAGCTTTGCAAGAAGTTGGGCTTCAAGGCATCACGGTTACAGAAGCTAAAGGTTTTGGGCGTCAAAAAGGCCATACTGAGCTGTACAGAGGTGCGGAATATGTGGTTGATTTTCTTCCAAAAGTTAAACTTGAAATTGTAACAGATGATGAAACTGTTGAAGCTGCTGTGGATGCTATCCGCAATGCCGCGCAAACAGGACGCATTGGGGATGGTAAGATTTTTGTCTCTAGCGTTGAAGAGGTCATAAGAATTCGTACCGGCGAAACCGGCTCCGAAGCTATCTAAAACTAACAGTAGCAAATAAATATGCGGGCACGCCTGCATCAGTAAGGGTATACTTAGAAAGGTCATAGACATGAGTTCAGCTAAAGAAATAATTAAGAGAATTAAAGACGAGGACGTTAAGTACCTCGACGTCCGTTTTACTGATCCAAAAGGTAAAATGCAGCACGTAACAATGGATGCAGATCTTGTTGACGAAGATATGTTTGCAGACGGTATCATGTTTGACGGTTCATCTATTGAAGGTTGGAAAGCAATCAATGAGTCAGATATGACGTTGATTATGGATCCATCATCAGCTCACATGGACCCTTTCTTCGCACAATCTACAATGGCTATTTTCTGTGATGTTGTTGATCCGGTAACTGGAGAACCTTACAATCGTGACCCACGCGGCACAGCTAAAAAAGCTGAAGCGTATTTGAAGTCAACAGGTATTGGTGACACTGTTTTTGTTGGTCCAGAAGCTGAATTCTTTGTATTTGATGATGTTCGCTTTTCTGCAGATCCTTACAATACAGGTTTCTCGCTAGATTGTTCTGAATTACCTTCAAACACAAATACTGAATATGAAGGTGGCAACATGGGTCACCGTCCACGTACAAAAGGCGGTTACTTCCCTGTTCCTCCAATTGACTCAGGTCAAGATTACCGTGGCGAAATGCTTTCAGTAATTAAAGAAATGGGCGTTGTTGTTGAAAAGCATCACCACGAAGTGGCTGCAGCGCAACATGAACTTGGTATCATGTTCGACACGCTTTCAGTAAATGCTGATAAAATGCAAATCTATAAATATGCCGTACACCAGGTTGCGCATGCATATGGCAAGACAGCAACATTCATGCCGAAGCCTGTTTATGGTGATAACGGTACAGGTATGCACGTTCACCAGTCTATCTGGAAAGATGGTAAGCCAACTTTTGCAGGTAATGAATATGCAGGCCTTTCAGAAAGCTGCCTATACTATATCGGCGGTATCATTAAGCACGCTAAAGCACTAAACGCTTTCACAAACCCATCAACAAACTCTTATAAGCGTTTGGTTCCAGGTTATGAAGCACCCGTTCTACTTGCATACTCTGCTCGTAACCGCTCAGCTTCTTGTCGTATTCCTTTTGGTAATTCACCAAAGTCTAAGCGTGTTGAAGTTCGCTTCCCAGACCCAATGGCTAACCCATACCTTGCATTTGCTGCAATGTTGATGGCTGGTCTTGATGGTATCAAAAACAAAATTCACCCAGGTGAAGCTATGGATAAAGATCTATACGATCTTCCGCCAAGCCAGTTGAAGCGCATCCCAACAGTATGTGGTTCATTACGTGAAGCGCTTGATAGTCTTTCTAAAGACAATAAGTTCCTTCTAGAGGGTGATGTTTTCGATAAAGACCAAATCGAAGCTTATATCGATCTCAAGATGGAAGAAGTTCTTCGCTACGAAATGACACCACACCCAGTAGAGTTTGATATGTATTACTCTACATAAGTTTTCTCCCAAGAAAATAAACTTAGCCCCGGCATTTATGTCGGGGTTTTTTGTTGCATTCAGGAAGGCTTGATGATTTCCTCAAAATGGAGGAATTAATAGTGACCAAAAAATCCCAAAAAATAGCTATAATTGGTGCAGGCATTGTAGGCGTCTCAACTGCTATATGGCTTCAAAGAGCTGGACATGAGGTGGTCTTGATTGACCGTGAGGGTGTAGCTTCTGGAACATCTTATGGAAATGCCGGTATTCTGGCTTGCTCAGGTATTATTCCTGTAACGACGCCTGGGCTTGTTTTAAAAGCGCCCAAAATGTTGTTTGATCCTAATCAACCTTTGTTTTTGCGCTGGTCGTATTTGCCAAAAATTCTACCGTGGCTTGTCGGGTTTTTACGCAAAGCAAACTTGAAAGACATGAAGAATATCACCTCTAAATTGCATATGGTAATGCATGATAGCGTTGATCAACACAAAGCATTAGCCAAAGGGACGAGTGCAGAAAAATACATAATCACAAAAGGCTTGCTGCATGTTTATAATAAGAAATCTGACTTTGAAAAAGATAATTTAGCCTGGGAAACACTTAAGAAGACAGGTCTTGAGTTTGTTGAAGTTGATGCTGCGGGCATTGAGGAATATGACCCTTCATTAAAAAACAAATTTGAGTATGGCATCCTCAGTCGCAGTGATGGGCATATTACAGATCCCAGTACCTATATAAATGCATTGGCAAAGCACTTTGAAGAGCAAGGTGGCAAAATAATAATTGGCGAAGCTCATAATATGCTGATGCAAGGAAATGCAGTAGCAGCCGTTGAAATCAAAAATGGTGAAGCGATAAAAGCAGATCATGTAGTTTTAACAGCGGGTGTTTGGTCTGGTGAATTGGCCAAGAAATTAGGCTTAGATGTGCCACTAGAAAGTGAGCGCGGATATCATCTAGAGTTTATAAATTCCAATATCGAGCTGAAGTACCCACTCATGATTAAGTCTGGAAAATTTGGAATGAATTCGATGAATGGAAGGTTACGTTGTGCTGGAATTGTTGAACTTGGCGGATTAGATGCAGAGCCAAGCAGAGCGCCTTTTGAACTGCTTAAAAGACAAGTTAAAGAGCTTTTCCCTGAACTTGAATATGATGAAATAAAAGAATGGATGGGGCATCGACCCTCAACAACAGACTCGCTTCCTTTGATTGGGGCTCTAGAAAAAACACCCAATGTATGGGCAGGATTCGGGCATCAGCATTTAGGGCTGACAGGTGGCCCAAGAACAGGTAAATGGTTGGCACAAATGATTTCAGGCGAAAAGCCAAATGAAGATCTTTCAGCTTTTGCTCCAAACAGGTTTGAATAATTTATCATGGAACAAGCAATTCATTTTTTGGAAGAAACCCAAGTGCTTTTTAACTTGCTTGCTGAACTTGATGAAGCAGATTTTAAGCGTGAGACTTTATTCAAAGAATGGACGATTAATGACATTATCGTTCATCTTCATTTTTGGAACATGGGTGCGGATTTATCGCTCAATGAACCAGATAAATATGATGAGATGATGAGCCAGTTTTTTGATGCCATTCAAACAGGTAATTTACGAAAACACGAAAATGCAGTCATCCACGAAAGAGGCAAGGCGCTGCTTGAGATCTGGTATAATTTATCAAAAAAACTAGCCAGAGATTTTTCAACAGTTGATCCCAAACAAAGGTTGAAATGGGCAGGGCCAACCATGTCAGCACGTACATGCATCAGTGCAAGGCAGATGGAAGTTTGGGCGCATGGGCAAGCAATTTTTGATTTGCTCGGTAGAGACAGAGCTGAAGATGATCGTATCAAAAATATTGTTGTGCTTGGTATCAATGCATTCGGCTGGACGCATCAGGTTCATCAACTAGATGGGCCTGATGTGATGCCCTACGTAGAGTTGATTTCACCAAGTGGTGAAGCATGGAGCTTCGGCGATGATAGTGATGAACAATCTATCAAAGGCAAAGCAACTGACTTTGCAAAAGTTGTAACGCAAACGCGTAATATCGCTGATACTGATTTGCTTGTTAAAGGTGATGCCGCTAAAATTTGGATGCAACACGCACAATGTTTTGCAGGGCCACCAGAGACGCCGCCAGATCCAGGATTGCGCAAGAAAGCCTAATCTTTCTATTTACATTTTTGCTCACTAACCTAGTTTAATTTGTATAACATGGAGTACAAGAATGCAGTTTTTTACCGCCTATATTTCAGGCTTGATTGCTTTTTTAGTGATTGATTTTATTTGGCTTAAATATGTAGCTCTAAGTTTTTATAGAGGCCAGATAGGACATTTAATGCTTGATAAGCCAAACCTTGGCATCGCTGGTTTGTTTTATTTAGTTTATGTCGTTGGCGTGGTTGTCTTAGCAGTTAACCCAGCGCTTGAAAAAAGCCAATGGACAACCGCAGTTCTTTATGGCGGTTTGCTTGGCTTTGTTGCTTATGGAACTTACGACATTACCAACCTAGCAACTTTAAAAACTTGGCCGCCAATTGTTTCTATCATCGATATGATATGGGGAACTGTGCTTACTGCAAGTGTGGCAACGATTGCTTATTTCGTAACGTCATCATTTCGCTAGAAGTTATTTACCAGCTTTAATCACGCTAATCATTTTTTTGTAGCCACGCTTTTCTGCGTGCTGCAAAGGGGTAACGCCACTTCGGTCACCAATAGTAATATCAGCACCAGCTTCTACCAATGCGCGCGCTGTTTCAACATGTCGCTTGCCACCATCACCCAACACAACTGATTCAATTAAAGCAGTCCAATGCAGATTGTTGATATGGTCGAGTGGTGCTCCAGCTTTAATGAGACGACGAACAACTTCATCATGGCCTAAATGTGCCGCCGCTATCAGTGCAGTGCCATCATAAATACTTGTGGTGAGATCAGCGCGATTACCCGCCTTAAGAGCAGCCGATAACATTTCAGGATCATCAGCTACAGCGGCAATCGTAACAACGTCATATAAATCATTATCAAGTAAGTTCATGTCTGCACCAGCTTTTGCAAGCAATTGCAATGCTTCTTCATGCGAAGCAAATCCTGCAACATGAGCAGGGGTGCGGCCATTGCTATCGCGCGAATTTAAGTCTGCTTTAGCTTCAATAAGCATCTTAAGTTCAGTAATATCATTAAAATGCGATGCCTTGTGCAAGCCTGTATAGCTGGAAATTTGCGATGGGCTAGGGGGTGTTTGCGCATTTGCTGCAATAGAAATTAAGCTAATAAGGGAAACAAAAATAAGTGTGATTGAAAATTTCATAATGTGGCTCGCCATAATCTAATTGAAACTATTTTATTAACTTAATAAAGTATGCCTGATTTTTAGCCTTGTAAACTTCAATTCTTATTGCCAATTTCGTGACTTCTATATTTATATTGGGTTTTGTATCTTAGGCTGAAAAGGAAAATATGATTATGGTAAAAAGCGCAAAATTAAAATCAATTTATGGCAAGAAAACTGTCGATGATCAAAAACAGATTTATAAAAACTGGGCTGAGACTTATGATGCTGACACACTCGGTGATTTTGGCTGGGTAGGTTTCAAACCCGCAGCAGATGAGTTTGCAAAGCGTGTAAAAGATAAATCAGCTCTAGTCATGGATGCAGGCTGCGGAACAGGTCTTTCAGGGGTTGCTCTGTCACAAGTCGGCTTTACTAATATTCATGGGTATGACCTGTCTCCAGAAATGTTGATGAAAGCAAAAGAAACAGGTGTTTATGACATGCTGAACGAGATTGATTTAACTAATCCAATCAAAGTTGACCAATCTTATGATGCTATTTTTAGCTGCGGCGTCTTTGGGTTTGGCCCACCGTATATTGAACATCTCCGTCATTTATTAGCGACTCTAAAACCAGATGGTTATGCAATCATTACTGTAAATGGCAAAGGCTGGATTGATAAAAATTGGGAACAAGAACTGCCTAAAGTAATTGAACAACATAGCCTAAATCTTGAAGAACAGCTTGAAATAGATTATCTTGAAAACGAGAATATAAAGGCAAGCTCTTAATTTTTAAAGCATAAAGCATTCTCTTCATATCGGATATCTATGCGTAAAAGCATGCTTGCCAGTTGCTTGAAAATCGTATTTTTAGAATATGCCTTGCTCACATTTTAGGAAAAATTGTTTTTTGAGAATTTCATTCTAAATATAGCTCGCATTTAAAAATTATATCCTTTGAATAGATGCTATAACAAGGCCATATTAGAAAATAATCGCAAGATTAAATTCCAAACAAAGAAGTAATGCAACTATGCGCCACTTTCCAGTTTTTCTTAATGTTCAAAACAAACGTATTTTAGTTACGGGTGCAGGTGAATGTGCGATTGCAAAACTGCGCCTGCTATTGAAAACCGAAGGCAGGGTTGTCGTTTTTGCTACGGATGTCGATCAACAAGTTGAAAGCTGGGCAAAGGCTGGATTGCTTGAGATCGTTCGTCGTAAAATTCAGATGGATGATTTTTACAATACGGCCATGTTATATGCCGCTGAAGATGATGCCGAATTGGATGGTGTAACGGCTGCAAAAGCCAAAATGGCAAATGTGCTGTTTAACATCGTTGATAATCTTCAAGAAAGTGAATTCATAACGCCAGCATTGGTTGATCGTGATCCTGTTACAATTGCAATTGGTACGGAGGGAACCGCGCCAATACTTGCACGTAAGATTAAGGCGCAGATTGAAGAGAACCTGCCTAATGAGTTAGGCCTGCTTGCAAAGCTTGCAGAATATTTTCGTCCAAAAGCATCGCGTCTTCCAATGGGTAGAACACGTCGTAAGTTCTGGTCGCGTTTTTTCTATGATCATGGTCCTTCAGCATTGCGAGAAGGAGGTAAGCGCGGTGTTGCTAGAACGTTGAACCGGTTGTTTGCCGAAGCTCAAAATGAAAACGATGAAGTTGGCAAGGTTCATCTAGTAGGCGCAGGGCCGGGCGATCCTGATTTACTTACACGCAAAGCACTAAAGGTTTTGCATGAAGCTGATGTGGTAATTCATGATCGATTAGTAGCACCTGAAATTTTAGAATTAGCACGCCGTGAAGCTGAGCTTATCCAAACTGGTAAACAAGGCTTTGGCCCTTCTTGGAAGCAAGAAGATATCAACGCACTTATGGTTGAACACGCCCAACAAGGCGCGCAGATTGTACGCCTTAAATCAGGCGACCCTACTGTCTTTGGCAGACTTGATGAGGAGATGGATGCGCTGGATGAAGCGGGTATTGATTTTGAGATTGTCCCAGGCATCACAACCGCCTCTGCCGCTGCTGCAAGCCTGAATGTGTCACTCACAAGGCGCAAAAGAAATTCGGCACTTCAAATTATGACGGCTCAAGACATCAAAGGCTTTGCTGAACAAGATTGGCGCAAACTTGCAACAGATGGAAGTGTTGCGGCAATCTACATGGGTTTTAAATCAGCGCATCTTTTAAGTGGGCGTTTGTTAATGCATGGTGTAGTTGCAACAACACCCGTCACCATCATGGAAAATGTCTCAAGAGCCAATCAAAAATCAATTGTAACCACGATTAAAGATTTGCCTAAAATGGCTGATGAAGCAGGACATGATGGGCCTGTTATTTTAATGTTGGGGCTAGAACCTCGACAAGCAAAAGAAATTATCGACAATAACCATACCGAACTTGCTAAAGCAGGGATTTTATAATGGCACGTGTAGTTTATCCAAAAGTTGTCACAGCAAACCATCTTCTTGAAGGCGATGTCATTTATATGATGGCTTCAGGCGAATGGTCTCGTAAACATGAAGAAGCAAAATTATTTGAAGATAGAGATGAAGCAGAAGTAGCGCTTAAAGTTGCCAAAGACCAAGCGCATATGTTGGCAGGTGCATATTTAGCAGATGCAAAAATGGGTAAAAACGGTAAACCAGAACCTGTGCATTTCAGAGAAGCTTTTCGCACTCGAGGCCCATCTAACTACCCAGATCATGGCAAGCAGGCCGAAGGATAAAAACATGTATAATTATAATCAATTCGATCATGATTTTGTGCGTAATCGCGTCAATGAATTTCGTGGTCAAGTGGCACGTCGTTTGGATGGATCGCTGACAGAAGATGAGTTCAAACCATTGCGTTTGATGAATGGTCTTTATTTGCAGCTTCATGCTTATATGCTGCGAGTAGCTATTCCGTATGGCACATTAAATAGCGCCCAGATGAACCAGCTCGCTATGATTGCTGATAAATGGGATAAGGGTTACGGTCACTTCACAACGCGCCAAAACATTCAATACAATTGGCCTAAGCTTAAAGATACGCCAGATATTCTTGAAGCACTTGCAGATGTTGAGATGCATGCCATTCAAACATCAGGCAACTGTGTAAGAAACGTAACCGCAGATCATTTTGCTGGTGCGGCAGCTGATGAAATTGAAGACCCACGAGCAACCGCTGAATTGCTTCGTCAATGGTCAATGGATCATCCAGAATTTCAATATTTACCACGTAAATTCAAGATAGCCATGACGGGTTCTCCAAATGATCGTGCAGTGACCAAGGCGCATGATATTGGTATTCGTATGGTTCGTAATGATAAAGGTGAACCTGGTTATGAGATGCTAATCGGAGGTGGCCTTGGTCGCACGCCTATGATTGGTAAGGTTGTACGTGAATTTTTGCCAAAGGCTGATTTGCTTCCTTACGTAGAGGCGATTTTGCAGGTTTATAATTTAAACGGTCGCCGTGATAATAAATATAAAGCGCGCATTAAAATTCTGGTTCATGAAACAGGCATTGATACCTTGCGCGAATGGATTGAGGAAGCTTTTGAAACTCAAAAAGCATATCACCAAGCCCCACCAGCTGAAATGATTGAGGCTATTGAGGCGCAGTTCCAGCCGCCAAAATTTGAAGGTCCAAAAGTTGATGAAGATAAGTTGGCAAAAGCAATCAATGCTGACGCACTATTGAAATCATTTGTTGAAACAAATATTGCAGAACACTTTGACGAAAATCATGCGATTGTCACGATCTCTTTGAAGCCGATCGGTGGAACACCAGGCGATGCGACTGCTGATCAAATGCGCGTTATGGCAAATCTGGCACAAGCGTATGGCTATGATGAATTACGCATCAGTCATGAGCAAAATATAATCCTTCCACATGTGCGCCGCGATGATCTTCCTGAAGTTCATAAAATTTTGAAAGAAGCGGGTCTTGCGACTGCAAATGTTGGGTTATTATCTGATATGATTGCATGTCCAGGAATGGATTATTGCGCATTGGCAACGGCACGTTCAATTCCAGTTGCACAAGAATTATCAAATGCTTTTGAAGACTTAACATTACAGCAAGACATAGGGCCGCTTAAGATAAAAATCTCTGGTTGTATTAATGCTTGTGGTCACCACCATGTTGGACATATCGGTATTCTTGGTTTGGATAAAGCAGGCGTTGAAAGTTATCAAATCACACTTGGGGGCGATGGTACTGAGACAGCTTCTATAGGTGAGCGTGCAGGACCTGGGTTTTCTTATGAAGAAATCGTACCAGCCGTTAGTCGTATGCTAGATTATTATATGTCAATTCGTGAAAATAAAAACGATACGTTCCTTGATGTTTACCGAAGAGTAGGGGCTGAACCATTCAAACAAGTGCTTTATCCTGAAGAAACAGCTAGCGCGTAAGGAAAAATAAGATGTCAGTAATTGTACGCGATAGCGGTTTTGAAAAAGATACTTGGGAAGCAGAGGGTGGGTTGTTCATAGATCTTGAAAAATATGGTCAGGATGTGATGGAACGTGAGCCTTCCAAGACTGCAATTGATATTCCAAATGATGTTACGATTGATAGTCTAAAAGGTCTATTTGGCAGTGCAGGAATGATAAGAATTCCTTTTCCTTCTTTTGCAGATGGCCGTGGGTTTAGTTTAGCAAAGCAATTACGCCAGCATGGCTATGATGGAAAACTTCGCGCCAAGGGGCATATCATTGCAGACCAATATGGCTTTGCACGTGTATGTGGATTTGATGAAGTTGAAATTGATTATGATATGGCCGGCCGTCAACCAGAAGAACAATGGCTAGCACGAATTCCAAAACAAGATTTATCTTATCAAAATCGCTTGATGGGTGAGCGCCCATTGCGTAATACATAAATAATGAAGACTAATCTTCTATTACAAATATCTTACAGGTAATCAAATGACTGATACTGCTGATCGCCATCCTGATGCGCAAACTATAACTAAAGTAACTCATTTTACAGATCGTCTTTTTTCGTTTCGCGTAACACGCCCACAGTCTTTACGGTTTCGTTCTGGTGAATTTGTGATGATTGGCTTGATCGGAGATAATGGCAAGCCATTGCTTCGCGCTTATTCTATTGCATCGCCTTCTTGGGATGATGAGTTAGAGTTTTATTCAATCAAAGTGCCTGATGGCCCGCTCACCTCTAAGCTCCAAAATATCAAAGTTGGCGATGATATAATTTTAAAAACCAAACCAGTTGGCACATTGGTGGTTGACGCGCTTATCCCAGGTAAACGCTTGTTTATGCTTTCAACAGGAACAGGCTTTGCGCCTTTTGCCTCTTTAACGCGCGACCCTGAGGTTTATGAAAAGTTTGATGAAATCATAGTGACACATACCTGCCGCGATGTTGCTGAATTAGACTATAGTAAACAATTAACTGAAGGCCTTGCAAATGACCCTTTAATTGGCGAGATGGTTGAGGGAAAACTTAAATATTATCCAACCACAACGCGCGAACTCTCAACCTATCAAGGTAGAATTACAAACCTAATTGAATCTGGAAAAGTTTTTAAAGATTTGAGCATTGATGAATTAAATCCAGAGACAGATCGCGTCATGCTATGTGGCTCAATGGACTTTAACACTGATGTTCGAAAAATTTTGGAAGATCGTGGTTTTGAAGAAGGTGCTAACTCAAAGCCTGCAACGTTCGTTTTAGAAAAAGCGTTCGTAGGCGAGTAAAATTTCAAATTTTTCTTGTATAAACACTGGTGATGTTACCAGCCCATTTATAGCACTAGAAAGTAAAATTTTATTAGATCTCCAAGTTAGGTAAGCTTTATGAATATTCAGTCAAAAGACCTTGATACAAGTCCCGCAAAAGATGAACCCTTAAAAGAAGATGTACGATTTTTAGGGCGTCTTTTAGGGGATGTTGTTCGTGAACAACAAGGCGAGGATGTTTTTGATTTAGTTGAGAGTGTAAGACAAAAATCTATTGCTTTTGTCCGCAGTGATGATGAAAATGCCAAACAAGAATTGGAAGATATTCTCAATGGTTTGACAGCTGCACAAACTGTAGAAGTTGTTCGCGCTTATAGTTATTTTTCTCACCTTGCCAATATGGCCGAAGATCAACACCATATACGCAGAACCCGTGCGCATGAACTCGCAGAATCGCCACCTCGCAATGGTTCAATGGCAAAAGCCTTTGAGCGTGCTATTGCCGAAGGTGCAACCGCTGATAGCCTTACAAAATTTTTTAATGAAGCTAATGTGGGTGCAGTTTTAACCGCTCACCCAACTGAAGTAAGACGTCAATCTACAATGAAACGTGAGATTGCGATGTCTGAGCTTTTGTCAAAGCGCGACCAGGGGAACTGGACGAAGCAAGAAATAACGGACATCAACGATAAGCTTAAACGTGCAGTTATGATCCTTTGGCAAACAAACATGTTGCGCCAAACAAAACTTACCGTTTTAGATGAAGTCTCTAATGCTCTAAATTATTATGACCATACTTTTTTCCGGGAACTTCCAAAGCTCTATACTGAAATTGAAGATGATTTAAGCGAGATGGCGGGTGGTAATCGAAAAACCATCAATTCATTCCTAAAGACGGGTGCTTGGATTGGGGGGGATCGTGATGGAAATCCATTTGTAAATGCGGATGTTATGGCAGGTGCAATGCGTCGTCAAAGCACCAAGGTTATGGAGTTCTATTTAGAACAACTTCATAAGTTAGGCGATGAATTATCGTTATCAATTCGCATTGTTAATGTCTCTGATGAACTAAAGGCACTAGCAGATCGTTCTGGCGATACATCGGCGCACCGCGACACAGAACTGTATCGCCGTGCAATTGTTGGCATTTATAATCGCCTTGCGGCAACGTTGAGAAAAATTGATAAAACAAAATCTGTAAGAGCACCGCTTGCAAAAGCAGAGCCTTATGAAAATAATTTAGAGGTCATTGCTGATCTAAATATTATTCGAGATTCTTTAATCGATAATGGTTCTAAACTTCTTAGCCGTGGTCGGTTGCGCCACCTAAGGCGTGCTCTCGATGTATTTGGGTTTTATCTAGCAAGTCTTGATATGCGCCAAAATTCATCCGTTCATGAGACGCTTGTAAGTGAACTCTTTGAAGGCGTGATGCCAGGTCTTGATTATCGCAACTTAGATGAAGAAGCCCGCATAGAACTCTTGGTCAAGGAATTAGAAAACCATCGACCACTCTTGCGCCAAGACATGACTTACTCAGAAGAAGCAGAGAAAGAACTTGGCATTTTCAAAATGGCTGCGAAGATAAAAAGTCGATATGGTAATGGTGCTATTAGAAATTCAATTATCTCCAATGCCGAAAGCGCTTCTGATCTTTTAGAGTTAGCTGTAATCTTAAAGCAAGCAAGTCTGGTTTCTCCTGAAGGCGAAACTACAATGCACCTTATTCCTCTATTTGAAACCATTGGCGATCTTCAAGCTTGCCCTGAAATTATGGACAGGCTTTTGTCTATCCCACAATATCGTAAGCTCGTTGATAACATGGGCGGTGTTCAAGAGGTCATGTTGGGTTACTCCGACAGTAACAAAGATGGTGGCTTCATCACTTCAAGCTGGGAATTATACAAAGCTGAAATCAAGCTGATTGAATTGTTTAAAAAGCATAATGTTAAACTGCGCTTATTCCATGGTCGCGGTGGTACAGTAGGACGCGGTGGTGGCCCATCGTATGATGCAATTTTAGCTCAGCCAAATGGTGCAGTGAATGGCCAGTTGCGCTTGACTGAGCAAGGTGAAATTATTTCTAGTAAATATACAAACCCAGAATTAGGGCGTCGTAATTTAGAAATTCTAGCCGCTGCAACGCTTGAGGCTTCACTCTTGCAAGATGCAAGACCAGAGCCTGACAATAGCTACCTTGATGCAATGGATGAAATCTCATTGGGTGCGTTTAATAAATATCGTGATCTTGTTTATGATGATCCACAATTTGTAGATTATTTCTGGAATGCAACGGTAATAAATGAAATTGCTGGGTTGAACATTGGTTCGCGCCCTGCGTCCAGAAAGAAAACTCGTGCTGTGGAAGACTTACGTGCTATTCCATGGGTGTTTAGCTGGTCGCAATCACGGCTAATGGTTCCAGGTTGGTATGGCTTTGGTACTGCGGTTAAAACCTATATTGAAACCCACGGTGATGCGGGTCTGCCGAAACTCCAAGAGATGTTTAAAACTTGGCAATTCTTCCAAGCGCAACTTTCAAATATGGATATGGTATTATCAAAAACCAACATTAGTATTGCACAACGCTATGCTAATCTTGTGCCAGATAAAGAATTGGGTTCGCGTATTTTTGGTAAAATTCGCGATGAATGGCAACTAACGATTGATATGCTTTTTGCAATTACAGGTCAGACGCGATTGCTTCAATCTAACCCTTTGCTTGAACGCTCAATTCAAAACCGCTTCCCATATCTTGACCCGATTAATCACCTGCAAGTTGAGTTGATGCAAAAATATCGTGCTCAGCCTGAAGACGAGCAAGATGAAAAAATATTGCGTGGGCTTCAACTTACAATCAATGGGATCTCCGCAGGCTTGAGAAACAGTGGCTAAAATATAGCTTGTCGTTTTCAGACCTTGGCTTTAACTGCTTTAAGATGGAAAAGCTAATTCATCTTAAAGCATGAGAAATTAAAATGACAAAAAACCATATTTTGTTGGGCATTGATACAGGCGGCACTTACACAGATGCCGTTCTTTTCAATGATGAAGATGGTGTAATTGCGAAAGCAAAGTCGCTCACGACAAAACATGATTTAGCAATTGGTATTTCAGGTGCCGTTGATGCTGTTTTTTCTCAGTACAAGGGTGACACTTCTAAAATTGCACTGACATCTATTTCCACAACTCTTGCAACCAATGCACTTGTAGAGGGTAAAGGTGGCAGCATTGCCTTGGTGATGATCGGCTTTGATGAAAAAGATATGGAAAAATCTGGCCTCAAAGATGCACTTGCGGGTGATCCTGTGATCTTTATTCCTGGCGGTCATGACGTTAGCGGCAATGAACGTAAACTAGATATGTCTGCTCTTGATGAGTTTGTAGCTAAACATCAAGATAACATTTCAGGCTTTGCCGTTGCTGGATATTTTGCCGTTCGCAATCCATCCCATGAATTGCAAGTTCGTGAATATTTGTCTGATGAAACAGGCATGGCAATTACCTGTAGTCACGAACTTTCTTCTAAATTAGGTGGGCCAAAACGCGCTTTAACAACAGTGCTTAATGCAAGGCTTATCCCTGTTATTCAGGATTTGATATTGGCGTGCCGTTCTCATCTTGAAACAGTTGGCATAAAATCGCCGCTCATGGTTGTGCGTGGCGATGGTGCTTTGGTTGATGCAGACTTTGCACTAAAGCGTCCTATTGAAACCATCCTTTCGGGCCCTGCTGCAAGTCTGGTCGGTGCTAAGTTTTTGCTAGGAACTAAAGACGCAATTATTTCTGATATTGGCGGGACAACAACAGACGTTGCAATCTTAGAAAAAGGTTGGCCAAGGATTGAACCAGATGGGGCAAGTGTTGGTGGATTTACCACCATGGTGGAAGCCGTTGCTATGCATACCTTTGGGCTTGGTGGAGATTCGGTGGTGGAAGTCGATGATACAACCCCAACAAAAGTTAAGCTTGGGCCAAGACGCCAAACACCAGTAAGTCTTTTAGCGATTGAACATGAAGACATTGTAATGACGGCTTTGAAACGGCAGGCACAGATGGATTATCCAAATCATCTTTGCGCAAGATTTGCTTACCGTATTGCTGGTGCGCAAAAGCGTGCTGGCGGCTTAAAAGCAACTGAGCTTAAGCTTTTTGAAAAATTAAGCGACACGCCACAACCGCTTGATGAAATTCTAAAAGGTGCCTCTGAAGGTGGGACACTTACAAAACTTGTTTCAAGAGGTTTGGTGCAAGTTTCAGGCTTTACGCCTTCAGACGCAATGCATGTTTTAAAATTACAAAATAATTGGAATGCAGAGGCTGCCAAATTTGCAGCTGAAATTCTCTGCCGCGTCAGAGACCGTTTTGCACAACCCATTGCAAGCTCAGCACAACACCTTTGCGAAAATATAAAGCAACAACTCACAAGCCAAAGTAGCGATGTGATCCTACAAACCTGTATGGCAGAAGACGGCATTACACTTGGGGCAGGGGCTATAGAATTAATAAACCGCTCACTTGATAAGCAAAGCGGCTTCGTTAATTTTTCACTCGGCCTTGATAGACCGCTTGTTGGTTTGGGAGCATCGGCAGGTGTTTATTACCCAGCAATTGGTGAGCGCTTATCAAGCGAATGTCTGGTGCCTGAACATGCAGATGTCGCCAATGCAATCGGTGCTGTGGCTGGTGAGGTAAGAGTATACAAGACAGTAACAATTACGAGCTCAGATGGCGGGAGTTCATTCCAATTTATGTTAGGTGACAAGCTTGAACATATGACTAATGAAGAAATGGTTATTGAAAAAGTAAAACAGAGCCTTGAGATAGAGCTTGCGCAAATGGCAAATGAAGCAGGCGCTCAATCACCTACTTATGAAAGCACTGTAACTGTGCATGCGCCAACCATAGACGGCTCAAGGCATTTTGTTGAAGCAGTCGTTTTCATGAGCGCAACTGGCCGTCCAAAATTTGATTAATTAACATGGGCAATGATTAGTTCATGAATGTCTGTTTCCTATAACAGACATATTTGAAAACTTGGCTGTACCATCCTTAATTAGATCACCAGTAACCGCTTTTTGCCAACGATATCCAACGACACCATATTTTGCTCTGTCTATAATATTATTAGCAATCGAGACTTCACCAGTCCCCTCAACTACACTTACATAAAAGCCAGTTTTGGTATCGCGAATAATATTGTTGCTAGCCGAAACATTTCGAAGATATTCACCCCATCCAAGCAACATACCAAAGCGAGAAGTACGCTCAATTACATTCCCTGTAATTGCTATATCAGCCTCAGCTAAAATGCCTGTACCAAAGATATGCGTATCATCTGCATAAGGCACATTTTCATGAATGTTGCGAATAAGATTGTTGGAGCAAACGGTCAATCGCCCCCCTTGGTCAAGATTAGCAATGGAAATTCCACGCGCACCACCATCAACAATATTACCTGATATCAAGGCACCTTGAAAAGAAAATTCTGAGTAGATAGAAGTCTCACCAGCTCGCAGACAAGTGTTATTTGTAATCTGGATATTGCTACATGAGTTTGAGCGAATGGTTGAGTAAGCACAATCAGAAATATGATTGTTTGAAATCATAACACCATCAGCCTGCCAAGTATTAATGCCATTACCATACTGACCAGTGCCGCCACTAACTGCAGAAATAAACTTAACGCGGTTATTCGTTATAACGGTGTTATCTTCGCCTCGGTCACGACGATAAACTAAAATACCTGCATTAGCGCATTCAAATACTACGTTGTCAGAAATTGCCAAACCTGTGTTAGATTGACCAACAATACCCGCAGTTCCAACCGCAGCATCCACGTTGTTTTTAGAAACCCTACCTGCTGATCTTGTAATTTCCATGCCAGATTTTGAAGCATTACTAATGGTGCAATTCTCAATCAAAACTTGCTTTGTATTTACAACACCAAGGTTGGCATTTGCATAGTCTTTAACGGGCAAAAGTCCGCCATCCAAAGTAATGCCATTTAACTCAATATGGTTTGCATTCTCAGCATAAACAAAATGATCACCACCTGCGTACTCTAAATGAGATGCGCCATTGATACCATGTAATCTTACATTTTTAGGTAAAGTCAGATTGGAGACTTTATAACGACCAGGCTCAATGAAAACGGCTTGATTATTACGCGATGCCTTGTCAAGAATAGCTTTGAGAGTTTTACCCTGATCACGAGAAGACCCTGCACGAAGACCTTCAGAATTTGCATTTATTCCACCAAAGATCTTCTGTGCTAAAGCCTGCGAAGTTGATAAAGCAATGCCTGTTGTCCCAATACCTAATAGAAAATGTCTGCGTGTAATCATGCTAACCTCACATTTTTTTAAGAAATATGCAGGAAACATGCCATTTTCTTGAAATGAGCCTTTGCGATTGTCTTCATTAGTAAATATGTATGGAGTCGAATGCACTAGACTTGCATAAGCGCATTAGGGAGCAGATTATGATTAAAGACGGTGAACTTTATATTGGCACGAGCCGAAACCCAGACGATAGTATCAACAAGGGTGAATACCTTAATCTTAAACTTGCAAACCGCCACGGACTTATAACAGGTGCAACAGGTACGGGTAAAACAGTATCGTTGCAAATTCTCACTGAGGGTTTTTCAAATGTAGGCGTGCCTGTTTTTTGCGCAGACGTAAAAGGTGATTTATCAGGCCTTGCAGCCAAAGGTGAGGCGAAAGACTTCTTACAAAAACGTGCTGATGATATCGGTCTTGATGATTATCAGTTCCAAGAGTTCCCTGTTATTTTCTGGGATTTGTTCGGCAAACAAGGCCATCAGGTTCGCACAACAATGTCTGAGATGGGGCCGCTTCTTTTAGCTCGCCTTCTTGATCTTAATGAAACTCAAGAAGGGGTTTTAAACATCGCTTTCAAGCTTGCTGATGATGAAGGCATGTTGCTCTTGGATATGAAAGATCTTCGTGCATTACTTCTTTCGATGGGTGAACGAGCTTCAGAACTGACAACTGCATATGGCTATGTTTCAAAGCCATCGATTGGAGCAATTCAACGTCAATTACTTGTTCTTGAACAACAAGGTGGAGAGGGTTTCTTTGCAGAACCAGCTTTGCAAATTTCAGACTTGATGCGTACAACAAGAGATGGTCGCGGTGCAATCAGTATTCTTGCAGCCGATGAGTTGATGCGCTCACCGCGTTTATATTCTACCTTCTTACTTTGGTTGTTATCAGAGCTTTTTGAAGAACTCCCAGAAGTAGGTGATATGGACAAACCAAAGCTTGTATTCTTTTTCGATGAAGCGCATTTGATGTTTGATGAAGCACCAAAAATTCTGGTTGAAAAAGTTGAACAGATGGTAAAACTCATTAGATCAAAAGGCGTTGGTGTTTACTTTGTTACACAAAACCCAGTGGATATTCCTGATGGAGTTCTTTCGCAATTGGGTAACCGTGTTCAACACGCGCTTCGCGCATTCACACCTAAAGAACAAAAAGCTGTTCGTGTCGCTGCGGATACTTTTCGTCCAAACCCTGCTTTTAAAGCTAAAGATGTGATTACCGAACTTGGCGTTGGTGAAGCACTTGTCTCTACCCTAATGAAGAAAGGCGTGCCATCTATAGTGGAGCGAACATTGGTTCGTCCCCCTGCGTCACGCCTAGGCCCTCTTACAAAAAAAGAACGTGAAGAGGTTATTAAGATGAGCCCTGTTGCGGGTCAATATGATAAAACGGTTGACCGTGAATCTGCTTACGAAATGCTCAAGAAATCTGCGGCAAAGGCTGCAAAAGCTGAAGAAGCACAGCAGGAGCGTGAAGACGAAGAGCGTGAAGAAAAAGGCAGAGCAAAAAGCCGTTCAGGTTTCCAATTGCCAGATTTTGACCGTGATGATAGACCCACAAAACGGTCACGATCTAAAACTAAATCACGTAGAAAGCGTGGCAGAAGCGGTCGTCAAAGTGTAACAGAGGCGGCAGTAAAAACTGTAACTCGTACGATTGCAAGTACACTTGGACGCGCATTGGTTAGAGGTATTTTAGGAAGTTTGAAAAAAGGCTTCTAAATTCAATCAAAAGAAAAATTAGCTTTTCATAAAAAAGAGATTGCAAAAGTTACTGTTAGCTGACAAAGCGGTTTTAGACAGAGAATTTTGTGATCTCTCATTTATGGATGCAGCCAATGCTTCGTCAAATTTTTCCAGTAACGGCACTTTTCGTCAGCACATTCTTTTTGTTGGCTGGCGGTGGTATGCAATCTGTTTTGCTGCCTGTACGCGGTCAACTTGAAGGCTTTAGTGCATCTCAAATTGGCTTGATTGGCACAGGTTGGGCGGCAGGGTTTACGATTGGTTGTATCATCGTTCCGCATCTTGTGCGACGTGTTGGTCATGTAAGAACCTTCAGTGCACTAGCATCAATCCTTGCAACTGTTGTTCTTTTAAATGGCCTTGTTATTGAGGCTTACAGTTGGATATTACTCCGCGCTTTAGCAGGCTTTTGTTTTTCTGGCTCTTATATGATTATCGAAAGCTGGCTAAATGAGCGCGTCTCGGATGAAAGTCGTGGAGCGATGTTCTCTGTTTATATGATCGTTTCGCAAGGCGCATTCATGTGCGGCCAATATATGTTGGTAATTGCTAACCCGTCCAAAGAAACATTATTTATGTTAGGCGCAATTTTATACAGCATTGCAGTGATACCGACAGCGCTTTCTAGGGCGCAATCGCCTGCACCTTTGACGCAAGTGAAAATTGATTTGAAGGGCATGTATAAAAACTCACCAGCCGCTTTTATTGGCTCTTTGATTGCAGGCATTTTAGCAGGCTCTTTCCAAAGTTTTGCGCCAGTCTTTGGTGTTGAGCAAGGTATGTCCAGCACTAACATTGCAAACATGATGGTGCTCGTAATGTTGGGTGCGTTGGTCTTTCAATACCCACTTGGTAAGCTATCAGATATGATTGACCGTCGGTATGTTATGGTTGGGCTGAGTTTATTAGGTACAATTGTAGGTTTTATGATCTCTGGTTATTCTGTTGATGGCGCTGACCCTCAATTTATGTTTTTTGCCTTGATGGTTTTGCTAGGTGGTTTTGTTTATCCGCTTTATGGGTTGGTAAATGCGCACGCAAATGACCATGCTGACCCAGAGGATTTTGTAAAAATATCATCCAGTCTTCTTATTTTATATGGCATTGGAAATATGATCGGACCATTAGTGACAGGTCCGGCGATGGAGGTTCTTGGAACGAGTGCTTTATTCCAGATTATAGGCGCTTCGCATCTGCTACTTGCAACTCACATGACCTATCGTATCACAAGACGTGAAGCGCCAGACGATGATCAGGTTATGGATTATCAAGTAACGCCAGTTGCAGGCATGGCACCAACTGCAGAAAGTTATGCACTAGATCCCCGCTCTGATGCGGAGACCTATATGGCAGAGGATGAAACGCCTGAAGCGGCTGAATAATTATCCACGTGCTGATAAGAAAGCTTTAATAGAAACCTTAGACCAAGGATCAAGATGTTTAGCTGCATTTTGATAGCTTGCAACAATCTCAGCTGTTAAGGCATCTTTTGCTGAAAGTTCTTCCATAACTTCGACCGTTGCTGTTTTTGCAGCTTTGATAATTTCATCAGGGTATTCTTTAATTTCCACCCCTTGGTTCGAGACAAGGTCTTTAAGGCTGGCAGCATTATTCCATTCAGATTCACCTAGTGAGAAAATGTTTTCTGCCGCACAAGCAGTTGCAATAATTTCTTGTAAATCCTTTGGCAATGCATCCATAGCAGATTTTGAAACAAGCGCTTCGCCCGTACCATTAGGTTCATGAAAGCCAGGCGAATAATAATATTTAGCAGCCTTATGAAATCCCATGGCTGAATCACTAAAAGGCCCAAGAAACTCTGTTGCATCAATTACACCTGTTTTAAGACTGGTGAAAATTTCTGATGGCGGAAGCCCAACAGGAAGTGCGCCAAGTTTGGTAAGAACAGCGCCACCAAAACCTGGCATTCTGATTTTCAAGCCTTTAAGATCAGCAAGGTTATTGAGTGGCTTTTTATACCAGCCCCCCATTTGATAACCTGTATTACCAGCCATAAATGGTTTGATGCCAGCAGGATCATAAAGCTTGTTCCAAAGCGCTTGTCCTCCTCCATGGTTTACCCAAGTAATATGTTCGATCGGTGTAAGCCCAAACGGGGCAGCAGTGAAAATTGGAGCAGCAGCAAACTTGCCGCCCCAGAATAAAGGTGCGGTATGAGCCATCTGCGAAACACCATTTGCAACCGCATCAAACGTACCAAGGCCTGGAACAATTTCACCTGCTGCATGAAGCTTTATATTTAAACGCCCATCTGAAAGCGATGTAATTCGATCCGCTAATCTTTGTGCAGTAACCCCAGGGCCTGGAAGGTTTTTAGGCCACGAAGTTACCATGCGCCATTCAATTTTAGATTGCGCAAGTGAAGGGGTTGCAAGCGCAGGAAGTGTCGCAGAACCTGCGACTAAGCCTAAAGCTGAGCGGCGATTGATATTCTTATTATTCAAGTTACTTACTCCAGAGATTGTGGAAGTGATGAACTGGCCCAGATCCTGAACCAACATTAAGTGAGTTAGAATATGCAATTGCACCCGTCAGCCATGTTTTGGCTTTGTGAACGGCTTCGTTTAAAGTCATTCCATGTGCAAGATTAGATGTAATTGCAGACGATAATGAGCAGCCAGTCCCGTGTGTATTTTTAGTTTCAATACGTACCTCTGATATCCAAATTTCTTCTGATGGGGTTTTTAATAAATCAGAACATTGATCATCTTGGCTATGCCCACCTTTAATCAACACAGCCTTGGCGCCTTCGTCTATAAGTTGTTGCGCTTGCTGGGTCATTGCATCATTTGTTCTAGCCAGTGATGTATTTGTCAATTTAGCTGCTTCATGCAGATTAGGTGTAAGTAAATCAGCCATTGGCATAAGCGTAGATTTAACAGCTTCAACCGCTTCCTCCGCCAGCAAGAGATCTCCTGATGTAGCAACCATAACAGGGTCAAAAACAATGTTCTTTGCTTGATGCTTTTTCAAACTATTCGCAACAGCTTCAATCACTGGTATTTGTGAAAGCATCCCGATTTTTACTGCTGCGATATCAAGGTCAGAAAAAACCGCATCTAATTGTGCTGTAATAAATGCTGGTGGCACGTCATGGACTGCTGTTACCCCCACCGTATTTTGAGCCGTGAGAGCAGTGATAACACTTGCACCATAAGTTTGGTTTGCCGAAAATGATTTCAAATCAGCCTGAATGCCAGCACCGCCGCCAGAGTCTGAACCTGCTATTGTCAAAGTGTTTGGTATAGATGTCATCGTCTTACCTTTTGAATAAGTGCTTTTAAATCGTGCGTTGCCTTTGTGACGTCATCAGCCATGAAAAGCGCTGAAATCATTGCAACGCCATCGCAACCTGCTTCAAACAATGAGTTGATATTAGTTTTATCAATACCTGCAATCGCACCGACAGGTAAATCAGGTTGGCGGTTTTTAAGAATATTGGCTATCTCCATCCAACCATGAAGCCCCACAGAAGTTGGGTTATCTTTGGATTGTGTTTCAAAAACCCCGCCCACAAAAGCGTAATCTAAATATTTTATAGGTGCGTTTTGTGCTTGCTCAGATGTCTTGATTGAAAGCCCTATAATGGCTTCTTTACCAAGCAAGGCTCTGGCATCTTCTGCCTTCATATCTTCTTGTCCTAAATGAACACCGTCAGCTTTCGCGGCAAGTGCAATGTCTACACGATCATTAACAATGAAAGGTATCTTGGTTGGAGTGAGCGCTTCTTTTATAGCCTTTGCTGTTTCAACCATCTGGCGGATGTCATTTTGCTTATCGCGATATTGGATAAGCGTTGCACCATTTTCGGCAGCCAGCTTTGCAAGCTCAGGCAAAGGCCTTCCTTTGCTGCGATTAGGGTCAACGATGCCATATAGCGTCACATCAACTTGATTCATGAAAGCCTCGCACTTTGTCTAAGTTCATCAAGTGAAATACTGTTAAGTGTATCTATGAATATGGGTGAAAAGCTTCCAGGTCCATTGGCTTTTGAAGCTGCAATTTCACCCGCAATTCCAAACCATAAAAGACTAGCCAGACTGGCGCTTGCGGGATTTTTGGTTTTCGAGGCAAGGGCTGTAATAAGCGCGCCTAATGCACATCCTGTAGCAATAACCTGCGCCATAATTGGATGCCCGTTTTCAATACATAATTCAGTTTGGCCATGCATAATTTTATCCTTTTCACCAGTCATAACAATGCAAGAAGAGCTGGAGCTATCTAGTCCAAGAATTTTAATTTCATGTTCATTACCGCGAATAATTTGAGTTTTATCCATGATTGTTTTTGCAAACTTTGCTCGCAGTGGCGATACATGAGTCATCACTGGGTCAAGCGTAATCGGAATATTTTTATCTTGTGCAACGTCGATACTCTTATGGATTGCTTCAATGCGGGTTTTATCAAGCGTTCCAAGGTTAATATGAAGCGCATCAGCACGCGATGTAAAAGCCTCAACCTCATCAGGATTGACTGTCATCGATGGTTTTGTGTTACAGGCAAGCAGTATGTTAGCTGTGAAGTTTTGTGCGACTGTATTTGTGATTGAATGAATGCGCACACCTTGCGAACGCAAAGCGGCAATAGCATCGATAGCCTCATCCAGCACAAGTTTTTTTGCGTCTTCTTGCAAAGCACACTCCAATTAAAATTGTGGGGGATTTTATAATCAATCACCCATTCCCTACGCTGGCACAATCCAGATCAGGTTCAAAGAATTCAGGGGCTATGATTATAAAAATCTTGTCCGAGTCTCAGCCTACATCAAGCAGGCACTTCCATGAGTTACATATTGTTTAGACAGATAAGGCGTCAGATGCAAGTCAGTTAACTTGCAACGTGTATGATTGACCAAAGTTTTGCAGGCGTCACAGGCATATCAATATCAAATATTTTATATTCGCGATAAAGCGCATTTGAAATGGCATTCATAACAGCAGGTGTTGCACCTATTGTTCCTGCTTCACCTGCGCCCTTTATACCAAGTGCATTTGTTGTAGAAGGGACATTGCGGGTTGAGAAATCAAATTCTGGAATATTATCAGCGCGAGGAATGCCATAGTCCATGAAAGATGCAGTTAGTAATTGTCCTTCATCATCATAGACGACATTTTCGTTTAAGCATTGGCCAATACTTTGAACGATACCACCATGAACTTGCCCTGCTAAAAGGGCAGGATTGATAGTTACACCAAAATCATCAACGATTGTATATTTCATAATCTCGGTAATACCTGTGGCTGGATCAATCTCAATTTCACAAATATGCGTACCATTTGGGTAGGTCGCTTCTGGTTGTTTAAACTCACCTTCGCCTTTTAAGTCATCAGAATTTTGGGCAGCTTTTGCGATATCAGAAAAGCTTATGGCTCTATCAGTCCCAACAATTCTTGCTTCACCATTATTCAATTCAATATCAGCACTTGAAGCTTCCAGTTCATCCGCAGCTATGTTCTTAATTTTCTCGGCTAATTGCTGACTTGCGCGAACAACAGAAACCCCGCCAAGCGGTAGCGAGCGTGAGCCACCTGTTCCACCGCCATTTTCAAGTTCGTCTGTATCCCCTTGGCGTAATTGGATTTGCTCATAATCAATGCCAAGCTTTTCCGCCGCCAATTGTGTGTAAGCTGTTGCATGACCTTGACCATTCGATTGCGTACCAATCTTCAATACAAAAGTTCCATCATCTTTCAACTCTACAAAGGCAGGCTCGGAGCCTGCAAAGGCACAAGCTTCAATATAAGTCGACAGGCCAATGCCTCGAATTTTGCCATTGGTTTTAGACGTAACATTTCTGGCTTCAAAGTTTACCCAGTCAGCATTTTCCATACAAAGTTCCATATGTGCTTGATACTCGCCCGTATCATACATACGCCCTGCGGGTGTCGTGTAGGGGAGTTGCTCTGGTTTGATTAAATTACGGCGACGGATTTCATCGGGTGTTAGATTTAATTCAATTGCACATTTATCTACAAGACGCTCTATCAAGTATGCAGCCTCAGGTCGCCCCGCGCCACGGTATGCATCGGTTGGAACTGTATGGGTGTAACTGCCACGCATTAAAACAGCCATGGTATCTATGTCATAAATACCCGTCGTCATGGTGATGCCAAGGTATGGAATATATGGGGCATAAGCATGAAGGTAAGCGCCCATGGCGGCAACTAGGTCAACATCAATTGCGAGGAATTTTCCATGTTTGTCCATCGCCATTTTTGCAGTAGCAATATTATCGCGCCCATGAGCATCACTGATAAAATGCTCACTTCTATCGCAAGTCCATTTAACAGGACGACCAAGTTTTTTGGCAGCAACCATACAAAGTGGATACTCGCGATAAGCAAATACTTTCGTGCCAAACCCACCACCAACATCAGGTGTCATGACATGAATTTGCTCGACTTCAAGGTTCATGACATTGGCAAGTGCGCGGCGCATTCCAAAAACGCCTTGTGAACCAACGGTTACATCAAACCGGTTTTGCGCATCATCCCATTTGGCTTGTACCGCACGGGTTTCCATGTAGTTGGAAATAAGACGGTTATTGATAACTTCGATTTCTGTAACGTGATCTGCTTTTGCAAAAGCGTCATCGGTCTTTTCACGTTCACCCATGAAATGTGTAAAGGCAAGATTTTGATCACCATCTTCATAAACCTTGATGCTATCAGCATTCAAAGCGGCCTTGGTATCTACAACGGCATCAAGAATTTCAAAATCAAGATCAATCAGTTCAGAGGCATCTTTGGCGATTGCAACACTATCTGCAACGATGAAGCAAATCGCATCTCCGACATGGCGAACAATGCCGTCACAAAGAATAGGAATGTCACGGTTTGCATTCTTGCTGCCATCAGGTTGGGTAACAGGTGTTAGACACAGGAGAGGGTTGAGTTCAGCTACATCATCTGCAGTCAAAATGGCATGAACGCCAGAATGCCCCAAAGCTTCAGTAATATCATTTATCTTAAAAGTTGCATGGGCAGCAGGAGAGCGAAGCACATAGCCATATAAAATGCCTTCATCAGTTTTATCATCAGTGTAACACCCTTTGCCAGTAATGAAGGCATTATCTTCTTTTCGAAGAGGAGACGCACCCATTCCAAATTTTGCATGTGTTACTTTAGTCATTGATACAAACCTTCTATATCATCAAGCCACCAAGTCTTACGCTTTCATATAGGGATAATAAGACAGAACGTCGAGCCTCAATCTAATTACAAATTATACTGTGTCTTTTTTGATTATGAATAGATAAGCTATTGCAATGAATCGAATTTTCAAATGAGCATTGCATCAATTAAGAAACGCTTTGATACGCTTCCTAACAATGTAAAGGGTGGTATCATCTTGATGTTTGCAGCCGCTGGCTTTGGTGCAATGGTTGCCTTAATTAAACTGGTAGGCCAAAGGCTGGATGTTTTTCAAATTTTATTGGTAAGACAAGTCGTGATGGCTTTTATTGTTGCGCCAACAATTTTGACTAATTTCCCAGGAAGTCTCCAAACTAATCACTTTGGCCTTCAAGTGTTAAGGATATTTCTAGCCCTCGTTGCGATGGGGTTTGGATTTACGGCTGTAGTGAATATGCCTTTGGCGGATGCAACCGCAATTGGATTTGCCAAAAGTTTCTTTGTAACCATATGCGCAATCTTCTTTTTAAATGAGGTCATCGGCTTTAGGCGATGGTTTGCGGTTATCATTGGATTTATTGGTGTTTTAATCGTACTTCGTCCAGGCTTTGATGGATTTACAGTTTATGGTGTCTATGCATTAATTGGGGCAGCTGGGGCAGGCTCGGTGATGGTGGTAATTCGTATTCTCACAAGAACTGAATCGACAACAACTATTTTAACTTACCAAGCTTTAGGCGTAGGCTTAGCGGTTGCTATTCCAGGACTTTGGTTTTGGCTTTGGCCAACTCCGTTAGAATGGATGTTGTTGGTAGCCATGGGCATTATTTCTTATGTTGCACAAATGCTAAACATCAATGCATATAGATATGGCGAAGCCTCTGTTATGGCTTCATTAGATTATGTCAGGCTTATATATTCTGTGTTTTTTGGTTGGATATTATTTGAAGCGCTACCAGATATTTGGACATGGATGGGCGCCATGATTATTATCTTAGCTTCAATTTATACAATTCATAGAGAAGGCCAAAAGAAGCAGGATATAGTCACAAAAGCAAAAGAGAAAGTTTTAGACTAATAACCCATTGAGGCTAGAAATAACCCTTTTTGGCGCAAGATCTGAATAGTCATCAGGCTGGTTTGTGCGATTAATCCAATTGCAATTAAAACCAAAGGCTGTCGCGCCTGCAATATCCCAACGATTTGAAGACTGGAAAGCAACATCTTCTGGTTTAATGCCGTATGCATCCGTCACCATCTTGTAAGTGGCGGGGTCTGTTTTAAATAAGCTCAATTCATCAACCGAAAATTGGTCATCGAGTAAATCTGCAAGCCCAGCATGATTGACTGCAACTGAAAGCATTTTGGGTGAGCCATTAGATAGTATTGCAGTTTTAAATCCGCGTTCTTTTAAAGTTTTCAACACAATTGGAACTTCGTCATAACAATCAAGCGTCATATAGGCATCAAGCAAAGTCTGACGGCACTCAAGATTACTATTAGGTACGGCAGCCAGTGCAAAATCCAAAGCTTCGGCGGTTAATTGCCAGAAGTCTTTATATCGCTTCATACCTGTGCGAACCCAAGTGTATTCTAACTGTTTATTGCGCCAAACCTCTGAGACGCGAGCAGGATTTTCTCCAACTTTATCAAAATGCCTAGAAACAGCAGAATGAACGTCAAACAATGTGCCATAGGCATCAAAAACAAAGGCTTTAGTCATGGGCTTTATCCAAAAAATTGATTTTCACACAGCTTACCCATTGGCAAAGTGAAGCGAAAGGCTTAATTACAGAAGTAATATATTACGCAAACATTTTTGGAGTTACAAAATGGCTTTCGAACTACCTGACCTTCCATATGCATATGATTCACTTGATCCATACATGTCAGCTGAAACATTAGAATTTCACCATGACAAACACCACATGGCTTATGTAACCAATGGTAATAACCTTCTTGAAGGTTCAGGCCTTGAAGGCAAGTCTCTTGAAGACGTTGTTCGTGAAAGCCACGGTAAAAATGCTGGCCTGTTTAATAATGCAGCGCAACATTACAACCATATGCACTTTTGGAGCTGGATGAAAAAAGATGGCGGCGGTAATAAACTTCCAGGCGCTCTTCAAGCTGCAATGGATTCAGATCTTGGCGGCTATGATAAATTCAAAGCTGACTTTATGGCAGCAGGCGCAACACAGTTTGGTTCTGGTTGGTGCTGGATTGCGGTTAAAGATGGCAAGCTTGAAATCATGAAAACACCAAACGGCGAAAACCCTCTTATTCATGATGCAACGCCAATTCTTGGCTGTGATGTTTGGGAACATTCTTATTACATTGATTACCGCAATGCGCGTCCAAAGTATCTGGAAGCATTTGTTGATAACATGATCAATTGGGATTATGTGCTTGAGATGTATGAAGGTGCTACAAGCTAAAAATACAATCTCTATCTAGAGTTCAGGCCCTGCTATTTTAGCGGGGCTTTTTTTATTACGTTTAGTTTACTGGACAGAATACCGCACCGCCTTATATTTATGGATAAGATTAAATTATAAGAAAGGCCTTCCCCATGATTAAGCAAATATCTTCATCACTCACATTATCAGCAGCATCTTTAATGTTAGTTGTTTCATCTGCAAACGCTGATGCGATAAAAGACAGACAAGATAAAATGAAGATCGTGGGAAAATCCATGGGCATTGTTGGCAAAATGGCTAAAGGACAGTCCGCTTTTGATGGTGCAGCAGCATTGGCAGCATTCGTCGCTATGAAGGACGCTGCTCAAGATTTTGAAACGCTTTTCCCTGCTGGTACTGAGACAGGCGGTAAAACTGAAGCTGGTCCAGCAATTTTTACAGATAGAACTGGCTTTGAAGCAAAGCAAACAGCATTTGAGGCTTCTTTAGTAAAAGTAACAGCCGCTGCCCCAGAAAACGCTGCTGCACTTGGTGCTTTAGTGGGTGAAGTAGGTCAAAATTGCGGTGCCTGTCATAAGGCGTACCGCGTTAAAAAGAACTAGGAATATAAAACCTAATGAGGCGATTGATAAAAGCACTTTTCCCAATCGCCTTGTTGTGCCTTGCGTTCTTTTGGATTTTATCCGCCCCCTCCACAATTGATGATCGTGTAAAACAAGAGCTTGCTCAAGCAGGGGGCGCTGAATTGGGCCAGCAAATATTTTGGGCTGGCGGCTGTTCATCCTGCCATTCTAAGAAGGAGGCAAAAGCAGACGCTAAGTTATTACTGGGCGGAGATCATGCTCTTGTAACACCTGTTGGAACATTTAACGTCCCCAATATTTCACCGCATAAAGAGCATGGCATCGGAAGCTGGTCTATAGAAAGTTTTGCAAATGCGATGTTGCATGGCACAAGCCCTGATGGGCGAAATTATTATCCAGCTTTTCCCTATACGTCTTATACAAAGATGACGAGCAAAGATATCGCAGACCTTTGGGCTTATATGCAAACTTTAGAAGCTGTTGCGACAGAAAACATACCACATGATTTGTCTTTTCCTTTTAACATTTCAAGAGGCATTGGTCTTTGGAAATTGGTATTCTTGAATGAGAAGCCTTTGGTTGATGTAACGAAAGACGCTCAACTTCAACGCGGGCAATATCTGGTTGAAGGTTTAGGGCATTGCGGTGAATGTCATACGCCCCGTTTGGCTTTAGGCTATGGTGGTGTCAATACAAGCAGATGGCTAGCTGGAGGCCCTGCACCCGAAGGGGATGGTAAGATACCAAACATCACACCACATGCATCAGGAATTGGCGCATGGAGTGAAGAAGATATCGTTTATTATCTAGAATCTGGTTTTACTCCAGATTACGATTCAGCAGGTGGTTCTATGGTAGATGTTCAACAAAATATGGCAAAGCTTCCAAAGTCAGATCTAGAAGCGATTGCCAAATATTTAAAAGCTATCCCCGAAGTTGCTTCAGATTAAGTTTTGCCAACTGCTTTTAAGGCAAAGGCATAAGAACGCGCTGCATCTTCCAATGCTGCAAACCGACCAGACTTTCCAAAATGCCCAGAAGTCATATTGGTTCGCAGAAGCAAGATGTTGTCATCAGTTTTATATTCACGCAGTTTAGCAACCCATTTTGCAGGCTCCCAATAAGTAACACGTGGATCAGAAACACCTGCAGTTACTAACATTGCAGGATAGTTTTTCTTTTCAACTTTATCATAGGGCGAATAATTCGCGATATCATCAAAAGCTTGTTTGCTCTCAATTGGATTACCCCATTGCGACCACTCTCCAGGGGTGAGGGGGAGGGTGTCATCTAAGATTGTATTTAAAACATCAACAAAAGGAACGTCAGCGATAACACCTGCAAGCATATCAGGTGCCATGTTTGCAGTTGCACCAACAAGTAACCCGCCGGCAGAGCCGCCCATGATAACAATGTTACCTTTAGACGTGAAACTTTGTTTGATAAGGGTTTCACCCGCAGCGATGAAGTCATGGAAAGAATTTACCTTCTTGCCAAACTTTGCATCTTCATACCATTGGCGGCCTTTTTCTTCCCCGCCACGCACATGCGCTACGACATATATAAATCCACGATCAACAATCGATAAGCGATTAGCACTAAAGCCAGCAGGCATCGACATGCCATAAGAACCATAGCCATAAAGCAAACAAGGCGCAGAACCATCAATCGGTGTGTCTTTGTGATGAAGGATAGTTAAAGGAACTGCTTCACCATCATGGCTCTTTGCCATGATACGTCTTGCAACATAATCATCGCTTTTATGTCCTGATGGAATTTCAGCCTCCTTAAGAAACGTTTTCTCACCAGACATCAGATTAAAGTCAAAAACTTGCGATGGGGTAGTAGGGGATGAATAAGTATAGCGGAACATACTCGTATCAAATTCAGGGCTTGGTGATACACCTAGAGAATAAGCTTCTTCATTCATAGAGATTTCATTAGTCTTGCCGTCTTTGCCCATAAAGCAAATACGAGGAAGAGCGTTCTCGCGCTCCATCCAAATAACCCAATCCTTATAAACACTGCAAGAAATAATCATTCGGCCAGATTTATGCGGAATAAAATCTTTCCAGTTTTCCATTGAAGGTTTGTCGACTGGCGTTTCAACAATTTTGAAATCAACCGCACCACCAGCATTGGTTTGAATGAGAAAGCGATCGCCTTGATGGTCTAATGAATACTCAAGGCCGTCTTGGCGTTCTTGAATTAGAATAGGCTCAGCTTCAACGTTATCAGCAGGTATAATGCGCAATTCATCTTGGTCATTCATACCAGCAGACAGGATGATAAATTTATCAGAACGTGTTTTGCCCACACCGCAATAAAACCGTGGGTCGCTTTCTTCATAAACTAGAATATCATCATCTGGTGATGTGCCTAATGTATGACGATAGATTTTTGACGGGCGGTGGTTTTCATCCACACGCGAATAAAACAAAGTAGTGGCATTTGCCCATGTCGCTGATCCGACATCTTTAATTTCAACGTTTCTATCTTTGCCTGTATCAAGATCACGGAAAGTAAGTGAATAATATTCAGCACCAGAAGTATCCCGACTCCAAGCTAGAATGGAATGTGTTGGATCTTCATCAACAAATCCAATTTCAAAATACTCTTTACCATCAGCTTCTTTGTTGATGTCTATAAGAACTTCTTCTTCACCACCATCACGGGGTGTGCGAACTCTTATAGGGTGTTCGCCACCTTCAACGTATTTCCAAGAATAAGCAAAAGGCCCATCTTTAACTGGAACAGAACTATCATCTTCCTTGATGCGCCCGCGCATTTCTGAAACAAGCGTCTCCTGCAAGTCCTTTGTGTCAGACATTGCTGTTTCATAATATTCATTTTCCTGGTTCAGATAATTTTTAATATCATCAGGCAATTTTTCAGGTTCACGCATAGCCTCTTGCCAATTATCAGCTCGCAACCATTGATAATCATCAACAAGTGTAATGCCATGAAATTCAGTCTTATGAGGTTTTTTGGCGGCCAAAGGCGCGCCTTTAATGGAGGGGAAGTAAGTTGACATTAGATGTTCCGTTTATTTGTCATCAGGCAGAAAGTTCATTGCATGACCATTCATACAATATCTTAAACCTGTAGGTTGTGGGCCGTCATTGAAGACATGCCCAAGATGCGCTTCGCAATCATGGCAGCGAATTTCTATACGGGTCATAAAAAATGAACGATCCTTGTGTTCAGTAACAGATTTTTCTTCCATGGGTGCATAAAAACTTGGCCATCCAGTGCGCGAGTCAAATTTGGTAGCCGTTCGGAACAAATTATTGCCACAACAAACACAAGTAAAAGTACCGCTACGTTGTTCATCTTGGTGAGGCCCCGTAAAGGCGCGTTCTGTGCCGTGTTCACGGGTTACATGATATTGCTCATTAGTAAGAAGCTTTCGCCATTCAGCGTCAGTTTTAGATATTTTGGGCATATAGATAAACTTAGGGGCTGTCCCAGATAACTACGATAAATATTGTTTAACCCATTGGTTCAATT
>CAZCUN010000023.1:0-45712 GCA_964502215.1 uncultured Rhizobiaceae bacterium
ATTGAACCAATGGGTTAAAAAATATCTATCGTAGTTATCTGGGACAGCCCCTATATTTTTTTAAAAAAAGCTACGCAGCTACTTTTTGAACGACTTCGACTATATCATCAACAACATTTTCAACCAGATTTTTGTCATCGCCTTCTGCCATAACACGGATTAAAGGCTCGGTACCAGACGCGCGAATAACAAGTCTTCCAGAGTTTCCAAGTCTATTTTCAGCTTCTAATATAGCTTCTTTCACAAGGTTATCTTCAAGTGGTTCGCCATTAGCATATCGAACGTTTTTCATCAGTTGTGGCACTGGCTCAAATTTGCGGCACACGTCACTTACAGGTTTGTTCTCAGCCTGCACAACTGCAAGAACCTGCAAAGCAGCGACTAGCCCATCACCCGTTGTCGCAAAATCTGACATAATCATATGGCCAGATTGCTCACCACCCAAATTAAAACCGTGTTCACGCATATGTTGAACTACATAGCGATCCCCAACTTGAGTTCGAATAAGGTTTAATTTCTGGTCGTTTAAAAACCGCTCAAGCCCTAAGTTTGACATCACCGTAGCGACCACACCGCCACCAGCTAATTTATTATTCTTGTGCCAATATTGCGAAATCAGAGCCATAATCTGATCACCATCAATAATGTTGGAGTTTTGATCTACAACAATTAAGCGATCTGCATCACCATCTAATGCAATACCAATATCAGCTCTAGTATCATGCACTGCTTTACAAAGTTGACCGGTACTGGTTGAACCGCAATCAAGATTAATATTCGTACCATTAGGTTTATTACCTATCGGAACAACATCTGCACCCAGTTCCCAAAGCGCCTCTGGCGCCACTTTATACGCTGCACCATTTGCACAATCCATGACAATACGCATTCCCTCAAGAGTCAGTTTGCGTGGCAAAGTACGTTTAGCAAATTCAATATATCGAGCATGCACCCCTTCAACACGAGTTGCTCTTCCAATATCATTGGAATCCGCAAGTTGTGTAGTAAGCTCTTCATCTAACAGCTGCTCAATACTACTTTCAATTTTGTCAGATAATTTAAAACCATCAGGGCCAAATAATTTAATACCGTTATCTTGATAAGCATTATGCGACGCAGAAATCATAACTCCAATATCAGCACGCATTGAGCGAGTTAACATCGCAACAGCAGGTGTCGGGATTGGGCCTAGCAAAAACACATCCATGCCAGCAGCAGTAAAACCTGCAACAAGTGCATTTTCGATCATATATCCTGACAATCTAGTATCTTTGCCAATCACCACACGGTGGCGATGCTCGCCACGACGAAATGCAATACCAGCAGCCATGCCTACACGCATGGCAATCTCTGGTGTCATAGGAAAATGATTAGCAGTACCGCGAATACCGTCAGTGCCAAAATACTTACGTGTCATTATTAGTTACCCAAATTTTAGTGCTATAGACCCAGCTACCCTTAATACCTCATACACACCCTCAATACCTCATACACTATGAGTGTTATAGTGAGCATTCAAAATGTGTATCAGATTATAACACATCTAAAGCAAAAAGACCGCAAACTTTAAAAGTAGCGGTCTTTTATGGTTAATAGAAAGTAACAATGAACTCCTATGACGGCTGGGGCTCCATATCACCCGAGTCAGGTTCGCCACCTTTTTTCTTCTTACCAGCAGTTGGAACAGCAGAACCTCTTGAAGGCGGTTTCCCAGAATCTTCATCCCGATTAGGCGGATTGCCTTTTAGGAGTTCAGCTATTTCGTCACCAGAAAGCGTTTCATATTCAAGAAGACCTTGAGAAAGTGTCTCCCAGTCTTTCTTTTTCTTCTTAATAATCTTGGTTGCTTCAGAATAAGCATCATCCACAAGTCTGCGAACTTCGCTATCTATAATCTGAGCGGTAGCCTCAGATGTTGTTCCCATAGAGCCACCCATACCAAGATAGTTTTGTTGGTTCTGGTCACCACTATAATTAACTTGCCCAAGCTTGTCAGAATAACCCCACTCGGTCACCATTGCTTTTGCAAGCTTTGTTGCTTGTTGAATATCAGAGGAGGCACCAGACGTGATGTTATCTTTGCCGAACTTAAGTTCTTCTGCAACACGGCCACCCATCATAATAGCAAGACGAGAAACCATATATTTATAGCTCATTGAATAGCGGTCGCCTTCTGGCAATTGCATCACCATACCCAATGCGCGTCCACGTGGAATAATCGTAGCTTTATGCACAGGATCAGAGGCTGGCACATTTAACGCGACAATAGCGTGCCCTGCTTCATGATAAGCTGTATTCATTTTTTCTTCTTCAGACATAGCAGTTGACCGACGCTCCGCACCCATCATTACTTTATCTTTTGCATCTTCAAATTCCGCCATACTAACCATACGGCGATTTCTGCGTGCAGCGAGAAGCGCAGCTTCATTTACTAAGTTCATTAAATCAGCACCCGAAAATCCGGGCGTACCACGCGCAAGAATTTTAAGGTCAACATTATCAGTAAGTGGAACTTTACGTGCGTGAACTTTAAGAATTTTCTCACGGCCAGTAACGTCTGGATTAGGCACAACCACTTCACGGTCAAAACGACCTGGACGAAGAAGTGCCGGATCAAGCACATCAGGACGGTTAGTAGCAGCAATCAGGATAATACCTTCATTTGCTTCAAAACCATCCATCTCTACTAGAAGTTGGTTCAATGTTTGCTCACGCTCATCATTACCACCGCCATGGCCTGCACCACGATGACGACCCACTGCATCAATCTCATCAATAAAGATAATACATGGCGCATTCTTTTTCGCTTGTTCAAACATATCACGAACACGGCTTGCACCAACGCCTACAAACATTTCAACAAAATCAGAACCAGAAATTGTAAAGAAAGGTACATTCGCTTCGCCCGCAACCGAACGCGCAAGTAATGTTTTACCAGTACCTGGAGGGCCAACAAGCAAGACGCCATGCGGTATCTTACCACCTAAGCGTTGATACTTTGTAGGATCGCGAAGGAAATCAACAATTTCTTCTAAATCTTCTTTTGCTTCATCAACACCCGCAACATCTTCAAAAGTCACACGCCCCTGTGTTTCAGTCAGCATTTTGGCTTTAGACTTACCAAAGCCCATTGCACCTTTGTTAGAGCCTTGCATCTGGCGCATGAAGAAAATCCACACCGCAAGAATAATAAACATTGGCAACCAGCTTATAAGCATTCCTAAAACTGAAGAACCTTCATTTGGCGGCGTTGCATTAATGATAACACCGCGCTCTTCCAGTTTACTAACCAGCGCAGGATCATCTGGAGCATAAGTTTCAAATCTGCTGTCATTGTCAGAATAAACACCTGTAATCACACGACCAGCAATCTCAACACTTTTCACGTTGTTATTTTCAACTTCATCAAGAAATTTTGAATAAGCAACTTCAGATGATTGGCGCTGCTGCGTAGGGTTTTGGAATAAATTAAACAGAGCAATTAGCATAACGCCAATAATTGCCCACAAAGCAAGATTTCTGAAATTAGAGTTCATTGGAACTTCCTGAAGTAAATGCACCTAATATGAGATTATAAAAGGTTTTTATTGTGTTGTCTTTAAATAGGTTCAGTTAGGTTAATTTCCAAGCCTTGATGCAGTATTTTTTCACTAATTACAAACATGTGGATTAATCTACACCCTAGCCTACTTGCCTTAAGCTGCCCATGCGAGTTTTTAACGCATCTATAAAATGCAAAAGCGATAGATCATATTCTGGGCAAAAATACTCAATTGAACGAACACACATCGTAAGCCGTAATCTAGATGGCATCTCAAACCCTTTGATAAATGGCAAAATAATATCATCCCCATCACCACAAAGATAAGGTGTACCCCCTAAAACAGCACGAGGTTTTACATTAAATTTTTTATCTCTTATGGTTTCTAGCGCTTGCAGTTGATCCGATGACAATGGCCCACAAAAATAAGAAGATGAGCTACTATTTTCTATAAAATAACGACCATCCCACAATACACCATCGCCAGGCCCCACAACAATTGATGGTAGGTTGCGTTTTTCGCGATAAAATTTCCAATGCTCACCATCCTGTTCAATCACGCAATTCCCCAAAGTAATACGATGGTTTGCTTGGTCATCCTGAAGAAGTTGTTCAGTACTTTTGCCAGAAGCAAAATATTCAGCGCCACCTGCGATTGCGATTAAAACTTGAAGAATTAGTTTTTTAACAGCAGGCGCAACACCATTCAGTGCGAAATTAGGAAGCAAATAAAGCGGCCCCTCACCTAATATAACGTGTTCGGAAAGGATAACCGAAGCTTTATCAGCCATTGATTTTCTCAACTGGCCTGAAAGGCTCGCAAATTGACACAAATCTGAAATCTTATTTTCATCTGAACCCAAGGTATTACGAATTCGAACCCGCTCATAAGCCTCATCAAAGTTACTCGGATCCTCAATCCAGCTTTGATTAATTTCTTTTAAATAATCTCTCAATGCATTTCTGGTGACACCTAAAAGAGGACGCAACAATTTAACTCTACTCGGCAATAACATCATTGGCGCAATACCAGAAAGACCCCGCCCTTGCTGACCTTCTTGGCCACGCGCATTTCGCATCAAAATTGTTTCAGCCTGATCATTAGCCGCATGCCCAACCAGAATTGTATTTGCCCCAATATCAAGCGCGAATTCTTCCAGTAATTCATAACGAGCATGCCGCGCAGCTTGTGAAATACCGCTCGTTGGCTTTTGCCCATCCCATACAAGCGTTAGGTGAGGAAGGTTAAGCCCTTCACTCACACCAGAAACAAACGCAGCCTCTGCTGCAGCTTCAGGCCGTAGACCATGGTCAATGGTTACTATTTGCAGATTAGCATCAACCGTTTTTGCCCAGCTTGAAGCCAGCAATAAGAGTGCTATTGAATCACTACCACCAGAAACAGCAATAATAATAGGTGAGTCTGTATCAACACCTTGGAATAATTTAAGTGGATTGATTAGATCAAACATTATTCAACTTAATAGATTAGATTTAATTGGTAAGACAACGCGCAGCATTTTGTTCGTAAGCAACATTACGCCTTATAACACGAGAGCTATCAGGATACTTTTGAGTGACTTTAGCAAAAGTCGCACAAGCAAGTTCTCGTTGATTAAGCCCTGCTAAAGATACCCCTAATTTTAATAGTGTTTGAGGCCCAAACTTACTATTTGGCCAGCGCTTTTGCGCATTTAGATAAACCTCAGCAGCATCCTTGAAACGTGACCGCCCCAAGAAACTTTCTCCAAGCCAAAAACGCGCTTCAGGCAAACGAGGATGATCTGTAAAACGATCAGAGAAATTTACTAATGCAATTTCTGCATCCTCATAGCGTCCTGTTTGAACATAATTATACCCAAGATCAAAAAGTGCCTCAGGAGTTTCTGGCAAAAGATTTTGCTGCTCACCTACTTTTGGCAAAGCAGTAAGATCAAGCGGCTTACCAATTGTGCTATTTATAATATTACCATTCGCATCAAATTGAATTGTACCAAGCGTTTGAGAAAGGTTGGTTTCTACCCCACTCTCACCTTGGTAAATTTCAACACCATCGATAGTTGGCACGTTAGCCGCTTGCGTTTCTTGCGAGCTAGAATTTCCGCCTGTATCAGTATTTGTTAAATTCTGATCAGACGGCTCAGGCTTTTCCAGGCCTGTATCTCCCTCATTATTAGAAGCAAGATTATCAGTAGTCCCATCATCCAGTGATCCCTTTTTTTGCTCTAACTCTTGGAAACGAAATTCATTGTCTTCATTTTGAAGGCGCAGTTTTTCTTGAAGCTCTAACAGTTGGAAAGTCAATTCTTCAATACGACCATTGAGTTGACGCACTTGCTCTTCAAGCACACTAACACGATAAGCAGCATCTCCAGATTGCACTTTAATAATTGGCGTTCCAGGCTCCAAGGCATGCGCAGGTAAAACAACCGCACATCCAAGGCATAAGGAAAGAAACAGTCTTTTCATTCTTAATTCCCCAAATTCAATAAATAATATCAACCGCAATGAAGCAGTCTTCTCACTAATAAGCAATAAAACTGCGACTAAATTTTGTTGGATTTAAATAAAGGCAATAAAAAAGCGGCTCATAAAGAGCCGCTTTGAAAATCCAAACAGGAAATTTGGCTTTTTTAACCTTGAGGTGAAGTCAAGGCAGTTCTTGCTCGTCGGTTTTGAGACCAACATGAAATATCGTTACAAACAGCTACTGGACGCTCTTTACCAAACGAAATCGTACGGATGCGATTTCTAGGAACACCTTGTGCCGCCAAGAAGTCACGCGTTGCAGAAGCGCGTCTAGCGCCAAGTGCCAAGTTAAACTCACGCGTTCCACGTTCATCCGCATGACCTTCAATCGTAATTGGGTAATTAGGATAACGTAGCAACCATTGTGATTGTCTTGTTAGGGTTTGACGCGCTGTCGAAGTTAAAACTGAAGAACCCGTTTCAAAGAAAACACGGTCACCAATTTGGCTTGTAAATTCACCAGGTGAACCTGGCGCATTAGCACCACCAGTGCCGCCTAGATTACCATTGTTATTATTCAAACCCAATTGACCAGAATTATCTGGAAGTTTCTCTTTTTTTGCACAACCAGCAACCGCAAGACCTAAAGCCAATGCAAGAACCGCTGGTGATTTCAAAATTGATGTTGCAGCAAGCATGTGCCCGACGCTCCTATAAAATTTTATCTGTTTTGATAATAACTTGTTCAGGTTAATTCCCAGTCAAGAAATAGGGTTAACAAAGTCTTTATCACTCTATTTTTCAAATGTACTTTTCGTTGTATTAGCCATTGAACATTGCAATATGTCAAAATGGCGGCAGTCTAGTTGATATGACAACTAGACCACAATCAATCAAGAGTCTTTCAAAAACAACTTAATCAAGCAAAGGTGACCAAGCAGGATCTGATGCGAATGAAGGTGTTTTGATGCGACGCTCATTACGACCCGTCAAATCAATCGAATAAAGCTTTGGTCCACCAGAAGCGCCTGGGCTTTCGCGGAAGAACATTAACACACGACCATTTGGTGCCCATGTTGGCCCTTCGTTGTGAAAACCTTCAGCTAAAATCCGCTCACCACTACCATCTGGTTTCATAACACCAATTAAAAACTGTCCGCCTGTTTGCTTAGTAAATGCAATCAGATCACCACGAGGCGACCAAACAGGTGTTGAATATCTGCCATTACCAAACGAAATACGCTTTGGTTGACCACCACCAGCGCTCATTACATAAAGTTGCTGGCGCCCACCGCGATCAGATTCAAAAACAATACGTGAACTATCAGGTGCATAAGAGGGCGCTGTATCAATCGCAGAACCGCTTGTTAAGCGTGTAGTGTTCTTTGACCGCAAGTCCATCGAATAAATGTTTGCATTACCATCTTGTTGTAAGCTTAGCACAATTTTCTGACCATCAGGTGAGAACCGTGGAGAGAAAGTCATGCCTGGGAAATTACCAACCACTTCACGCTGACCTGTTTCAATTTGCAGTAAATAAACCCGAGGCTGACCACCATCAAATGACATATAAGTCACTTCTTGACGCGTTGGTGAAAAACGCGGCGTTAAAACCAAGTCGCTACCTCTAGTTAAAGTACGAACATTTGCTCCATCCTGATCCATAATAGCTAGACGCTTCACACGTTTATTTTTAGGGCCAGACTCATCAACGAATACGACACGCGTATCAAAATAGCCTTTTTCGCCAGTTAAACCTTCATAGATTTTATCAGAAATAATATGTGCTGCACGACGCCAAAACTTTGCTTCAATCTCAAGACGCTTACCTGTAAATACCTCATCAGCAGCGAACACATCCCAAAGACGATAATCAACCCGAATACGACCACCACTAATTTTAGTAACAGCACCATTTGCTAAAGCCTGCACATTCAAAACGCGCCAATCTTCGAACTTTGGCTGACCACCAACATCAAGTGATTTTTGAATAAAAGCCGCCTTATCTGTTACTTTGAACAAACCAGAGTTTCGCAAATTTCTTGCAATAACTGCAGAAATATCTTGACCAACTTTATCGCCTTGAAAATCCATTATAGCAATTGGCAAAGGCTCAACATTGCCACGAGTAATATCAAACTCAATCCGAGCATTTGCATTTGCAGCAAGTGCAAAAAGCGCAAAAAGCGTTATGAATATTCTTTGAATTATTGATAACATCGGGTTTCCCTTTTAGTTAAGTCTTACTGAAACATCTTGGAAGGATAAAATGTTGGTACAATTTCCGCCCAAGTATCATATTTATCTTTTGGTAAAAAGTCATACGGGGCACAACGCTTTACCGCTCTAAGCATTGCAGGTCCATACCTTCTTTGTTCTGCTGCAGTTCCCCCTTGAACATCAACAGACGGTATACTTTTAATAGAGCCATTAGGCGCAAGTTTAATTTCAATCTTAATGGATAGATTGTCTGAAATTAGCTGACCGCTAAGACCACTTGCACATCTTTCAACTGCCGAACGAAGTGCATCCATCTCGCTACGCGAAAGCTTCCCACTTGATTTACCTTTTTTGGTACCAAGTGAAGCTGTCTTAGTAGATTTCTTCTGCCCACCAGAAGAAGCTTTCTTCTTATTTTGAAGTTTAGTTTCTTTCTTTGCAGTTTTCTTTTTTGGCGCATCCGGCTTACCACTTGCCTTAGCCAATTCAGCCAATTGCTTACGGTCATTTGTTTTAGCTGTGTTAGGTTTTACAGGTTTTGGCTTTGGCCTTACTGCAACAGCAGGAACAGGTATTTTATTCTGCCTTATAAGTTTCTCAACTGCATCTTCTTTAATCACAGGTTCTGGCTCAGGCTCAGGCGCTTCCTTGATTGGCTCCACCTTTTCAACTGGTTTTGGTTCAACTTTTGGTTGCTCAACTGGCGGCTCAGGTTTTACTGGTTTAGGAAGCGCTGCCACTTCTGTTGGCTTAGGCTTAGGCTTAGGCTTTGGTTTTGGCTCAGGAATAGGTGCATTTGCAGCTTCAGATGTTTCTTCTGTAGGTGCATCATCTGCCACCTCTTCTGCCTTAACATTTACATCCTTGCTTGA
Source organism: uncultured Rhizobiaceae bacterium (assembly GCA_964502215.1). Lineage (GTDB taxonomy): Bacteria > Pseudomonadota > Alphaproteobacteria > Rhizobiales > Rhizobiaceae > JAALLB01. The sequence goes on from CAZCUN010000023.1 coordinate 9,103, forward strand.
GTCACCCACATTCGCAGCTTCTGGATTTACTTCAGGCTTTTTAGTCGGCTTTGGTGCAGGTGTATCCGTAACTTCAGCCTCTTGCGCACCTTGAACAGCATTCGCCAAAGCTTCAATTGGAATAATATCAATCGGCACAGAATCGACATCCGCCACTTCCAAAGGTGGCGGTGCAGATGCAGATAACAATCCCCAAGAAAGGATTGCAACATGCGCAACACCAGAAAGAGTAGTACCAAGCTTCATCTAAGTTTACTGACCCTGCTCTTGCAATGTGACCAAACCAATTTTCTTATATCCAGCAGCAGAAATACGCGCCATTATTTTCATAACAGTACCATAATCAGCAGTACGATCACCGCGCACATAAATACGTTCTTCATAACCGTTTTGAGCAATCGCCTCTAATTGCGCTAAAATATCATCAGCAGAAATTTCGCTCTCTTGAATATAAACTCGACCTTCCTGATTTACAGAAATTGTAATTGGCTGTGTTTCAGGTTGAAGGGATTTTGCTTGTGTTTCTGGCAAATCAATTGGCACACCAACAGTTAGAAGCGGTGCTGCTACCATGAAAATAATAAGCAATACGAGCATAACATCCACAAAAGGCGTCACGTTAATTTCACTCACTGGCATATGGCGTTTTGAGCGGCGTCTTTTGCCACCTCCACCACCAGCATTTCCCATAGACATTCCCATTTTATAAATCCTTACTCAGCAGCACGAGGTTGCTGCGATGTCTGACTAGATTTTTCATCAACCTGGCGAGAAAGAATTGCTGAAAATTCATCCGCAAAACTTTCAAGTCGTGTCGTGATCTTACCAACGTCAGAAGAAAGCTTATTATAGAAAATTGTCGCTGGAATGGCAGCAAGAAGGCCTAATGCTGTTGCTAACAAGGCCTCAGCAATACCAGGCGCCACAACTGCAAGGTTTGTAGATTTAGAACCTGCAATCGCTTGGAATGAGGTCATGATACCAATCACAGTACCAAACAAACCCACAAACGGTGTTGCAGAACCGACTGTTGCCAAAAACATTAAACGCGCTTCAAGGCGTTCAGCTTCTTTTGCCAAAGAAACGTCTAGCACTTTATCTATTCTTGTACCCAAACCAATTTGAGAATTAGCCCCTCTTTCAAAAGAGCGCTTCCACTCACGCATTGCAGCAACAAAAAGTGCGCCCATGCCTGTAGGGTTACGGTCTGAAAGAGACTTGTATAAATCCTCAAGCGATTGACCAGACCAAAAAACTTTTTCAAAACGATCCAGTTGGCGTTTTGTACGTTTGTATAGGAACCATTTATCGATAATGATCGCCCAACTCCAAACAGAAGCAAGCAAAAGACCGATCATAACAATCTTTACAATAAGACCAGCTTCTAGAAACAAACCAATCAGGGAAACATCAATCGCGCTACCCAATTCAGAAGTCTCCACGCCTTGAGCGAATGCCGATGACACGCCAAATAGTGCAGTTTCAATCATATCTGCCAGTACTTTCTTATTTGCGGCCGGAATATTAAAACCAGCCCCCACCGTTTCTTTCATAGTCAAAACTATGGTCAAAGAATGTCACACTCTGATTCCACAAATGACTCTAGGTTACCTTAGAATCGATTAGGGTTAATGAAGCGTTAGGATTTTAAAAAAACACAAACAAATAACACATGCTTGAACGGCTACTTTATCCACCTAATTTTGTACGCAGATCATCTGGAAAACGTTTTGCACCACCACCATGATTGATAAATGCTACTTCGACGTCTGCACCACACAACATAATTTCTTCCCCATCATCATCAATTCGTAAAACATCTTGACGTAGAAAAGATCTTGCCCCTGTGAGCTTTTGCAAAATAGTTCGAACCGTTAAAAGATCATCAATCACAGCAGGCGGGCCAAATTTTAAAGTCATCCGGTGAATAGCAAAAGCACTGTCATCTTTAGACAAATCCGTATGGAAAATTTCTAGATGACGAAGCCATTCAGTTCGCGAACGTTCCATATATTTTAGATAATTAGAATGATAAACCACGCCAGAAAAATCCGTATCTTCATAATAGACACGAACCTGCATCTCATGACCATTTTCTATCAACTTGTTATCAAGTTCGATTTTTTCACGTGACATTATAAATTAGTCCCATATCCTCAGAATCATCTCAAACACTGTGCAAGATAATCATGACACAAACAATTACACCAAGTCTCAAATATATTTATCGCTATCCTGTAAAAGGTTTTCCAGGCCAAAAGCTAGAGGATACGAATTTAGTGAAAGGTGCGGGCATTCCGAATGATAGGCGATATGCTGTTACCAAAGGCACGATAGATACTGGCGAATGGATGCCTTCTCGCAGTTTTTTCATTAATGCACGTGTCGATGGCATGTCGAAATTCAAAACCAACTTTGACGGCGAAACCGTAAGATTAGAAAACATCGAAGGCTCAAAAATAAATTTTGAATTAAACAATCCAAAGAGCATTAAACAGGCCAATACCAAGATTAATGATTTTATGCAGCCTGTAATACTTGAACAAGAAACACCGTCTCCACAAATCATTGATCGCGGCAAAGGTTCTCTTTGGGATTATAGCGACACACCGATTTCAATCATCAATGCTGAAAGCGTCAAAGCGCTGGATGCAAAATTAGGAACGACCCTTGACCCTTCCCGGTTTAGGGGGAATTTAATTATAGAAAATCTACCTGCATGGGATGAATTTGGCTGGATGGGTAAACGCATTCAATTTGGCGAAACCATCCTAGATGTTCACAGACCGATCGATAGATGCCCTACTCCAGGCGTTAATCCTGAAACAGGTGAACGCGATGTCGAGGTCACGCCAGGGTTGCGCGATCACTTTGGTCATATTTATTGTGGCATGTACGCTAATGTCATAAAAGGCGGCAAGATAAAACAAGGCGATGAAATTAAAGTCATTGGCGACGCAGAAATTAAACTTGAAGACACATTCGTCTCAAACGCCAGCAACTACGCCCTATGGCCTCAAATCGTACAAGTTACTGCTTGTGAAATTGCTGAGGATAAAGCCACATTAACGTTGCAACGAACAAGTCCATGGCCATTACCACAATCAACACCTGGTCAAAGATTAAAAATACACTTGGGGAAAGATGGCTGGTCTCAACATCACATCACACAAAGTACAAGTGATGAAGTTACTATCACAGTTGAAAAAACCACGCATGACGACCCGGTTACTAAGCTTTTAAATAGAAGATTTACTATAGATAATTCCATTTTAATAAGTGGACCTTACGGAAGATTTTAATTACTTGTTTTTAATAAAAAAATAAACATTCATAATATACTGTCCAATTAATTAAAGTTGGCGGAGTTAATTATGTTTGGAAAAAGAAATACAGAATCAAGTATAGTTGAGGTTGGTTCTGGTAAAACAGATTTTCACAAAATTCTACTAAACGCCATTGCAGCGCTTACCTTGATTGCGCTTGCTTTACCTATTTTTTCCATGATTGGAATTTTTACCTCCGTTAATACTGCGCTGTTTAGTATTGCGGGAACAAGTATAGATATAGATCCAGTAACCTCACAACTCAAATCAGCGAACCGCAATGGCGGTATCTATTCAGGCGATAATTCAAAATACTTAAAGGGCCTCTATGAGAAACTTGAAAATGACACAACGTCTACAGAAGTCGCAAAACTTGCAACAGATCTTAATATTATATTTGCAGACTTTGATAGCCATGTATCATCTCAAGAAGATAAACTTTCACTGCTCATCAACAATGAAACAGCACCTAAAACTCTCATGAATATAAACAAAGCAACAAGGTTGATTAGCGTTGACCTTGAGAAATTGGGAGAAGCAGCTTTTGTTATGATTTCAAATAGACCTGTAATTCTTGATGTATCCAATCAGCCTGAAGATGCTATTGGGCGAGTTGGTATTGAAAACAAACTGCCATTTGACATCATCAACAATACAACGCCCATATTGGCAGGTTTTCGTGTTGAAGCATTTAACTTTTACAGTGCAATTTCACCAAAAGAATTAAAGAAACAAGTCAAAGAGAAAAGACGCAGATCGAAATTATGTTCTGCAGTTCGCGATTGGCAAAAATTCTTTGATGTCGAAGACCGCAATATAAAACTGTGGCACGCAATTAATCCAATCGGGCTGAAGGTCGGAGAAAAAAGCGTCAAATCTTCATATGTAAAACCAGTAAGATACAAAGATTACAAACGACTTTGCTTAAAGGTCAAATGGTAAAAAAATATTTTATTTGATAGGATAATTAGGGGATATTAACATGAAAGATAATAGGCCAGCATTTGGCAATATGTCTACAGATAGGAACTCAGATTTCTCTTTGTCGAGTTCAAATTCCAGCTCTGGCATGGATTGGTCAACGATATTTGTAGGCGCTAGTGTAATTGTAATTGTTTCATCAGTCACCTTTGTTTCAACAATCATGATATCTAGTAAAGGCGAAGCAAAGAAATCTGATTACTTTGCAGGTGAAATAACACCTGTTGCCCGCGAATATAAGAAAAAAGCTTATAAATCTGCTGCTGTCTTTGGGTCTTTTTCAAACATTCATGCCAAATTAAAAGTCAATAAAACCAACGTTGGATTAGACGCTATTGATAGTGAGTTACATGAAAAATGTTTAAAACCAAGCTATCCCAACACCGCTAATGATGTTGCAAGACTTGGCCACATAAGTTTAAAGCCAAGACAAGCGGCTAAATATATAAATTGCACTATGGGTATCCAAAAAAGCCGTCTCTGCGACAGCTACTATAGAAAGAGGCTTGCTAAGCGACTTAGCGGTGTCATTACGAAAGAAGCAGCTAACAGAGCTTATGTAAAACGTGTGTTAGGTAGCAAAAGCTTAAACGGTGTTGCAATGAGACGAATGGTTGATTTCAATAAAAAAATCAAAAATTCAGCAAAAAATGGCATCAGTGGCGGCACACGAAGAGGGCCTGTTATAACCTCATCAATGGGTTCCAGAATTTCAGAACTATCAAAACATGGTTTACTAAACAAATCTGATTTTGGTTTGAGCTATTTTGCAAAAGTCCCGCCTGAAGTTGAGCGTTATATGGTTGAGCAAACTGTTGAAGTTTGCCCATCGTGGTTCTAGCGCTTTAAGCAAGATCATTATTACCAGCCTCAATCAAAACAATTTCAGGTGGCGTTGCAAATCGTACAGGCAACATCGAGCAGCCAAGGCCACCTGAAACAATCAGATGACGGTTATCTTCAATGATATGACCATAATTAAGCTTCCTACCAGATGCAGTGATGGGTGCGTATCCAAAAAACCTAACTTGTCCACCATGCGTATGTCCAGCAACCGTAAGTGAAACGCGCTCAGGTACTTTCGGAAATATATCAGGTTCATGCGCCATTAAAATTACAGGCGCATCATCCTTTATGTCGCTGAGTGTTTTATCCAAATCATCCCGTCCGCCCCATTTTGAATAGCCATATTTGCGAAACGGTGGATAAGCTAATTGATCACCAAGCCCTGCCAGCCAAAACTTTTGCTTGCCTTTTTTAAGTTGAACGGCATCATTTTCATAAACAGTAATACCAGATTTTTCGAGAGCCAATTGGCCAAAGGGTTTGCCAGCCCTATTGCGTTGAACTGTTCTATCTTCCCAAAAATCATGATTACCCAAAACCGCATGAACACCAAGCGGCGCTTCAAGCTCAGCTAATACGGGCGCCCACTCTGATGAATGCACATAGTCGGTCACCAAGTTCAAACCAGTACTATAATCTCCAAGAAGCAAAATAACATCAGGCTTAAGCTTATTAGTTTCGCGTACGATATAACGAATGCGCTCAACACTCATCCATGGGTTACAAGCATGAATGTCTGCCAGCACCGCAATGCGTAAATCCAAGCCTTTTGGCCAGTTGGGAAGTTGTGGTCGATAATAGGTTGTCTTCAAACTATAAAGCGGTTCAATTGCAAAGGCATAACTACCAAGCGCCAAAGACCCAAGCGCACCACATCCAACCAGCTTCATAAATTTCCTGCGTGTAAACATCAATACCATCCCAAAGTAATTTCAACTTCGCTATGGCTATCAAGTCGATGGCAAGTTTTCTGGCAGTAGATTAGGAGGTTTTGTGCAAGTTTAACTATTCATCCTCAAATAAGCTGGCCTGAGTTGCTGCTAAGTTCTTAGGCGTTGCAAGTCCCAAATGCTTCCATGCACGTTCGGTCATCACACGGCCTCTTGGTGTTCGCTGAATGAAGCCTTGTTGAATTAGGAACGGCTCGATGATATCTTCGATGGCATCGCGCGGTTCTGATAGGGCAGCGGCAATGGTTTCAATGCCAACTGGACCACCGCCAAAATTTCTGGCGATTTGATTTAAGTATCGACGGTCTAATTCATCAAGCCCAATGGAATCCACTTCCAATCGTTGAAGCGCTTCATCGGCAAGTTTTGAGGTAACTTCTGGTGCATCTGCTACGACTGCAAAATCTCTAACACGTCTTAATAATCGCCCTGCAATTCTGGGCGTTCCTCTAGCGCGATTAGCAATTTCTCGTGCGCCATCATCAGCAAGTGGTAAACCCATAATCCGCGCACCACGTTTGACGATAAGCTCTAATTCTTCTGGCTCATAAAAATTAAGACGAACTGGAATGCCAAAGCGATCACGCAAGGGCGTTGTTAAAAGGCCTAATCTGGTCGTCGCAGCCACAAGCGTAAATTTGGCCAGATCAATCTTAACCGATCTAGCTGCAGGGCCTTCGCCAATGATCAAATCAAGCTGATAATCCTCCATCGCTGGATATAAAATTTCTTCAACCGCAGGATTAAGCCGATGAATTTCATCAATGAACAAAACATCACGGTCTTCAAGATTAGTCAGCAGAGCTGCCAAGTCACCCGCCTTGGCAATCACAGGGCCAGAAGTTGAACGGAAATTAACGCCCAATTCCTTTGCCATAATTTGTGCAAGCGTTGTCTTGCCAAGTCCCGGAGGGCCAACAAAAAGCACATGGTCTAATGCCTCACCACGCTTCTTCGCCGCTTCAATAAAAACCTTGAGATTAGCCCGCGCCGCCGCCTGCCCAACAAAATCATCGAGTGACTGAGGACGCATCGCAACATCGATGTCAGCGATTTGATCGTCGCCTTGTTTTTCGGGCGTTATAATGCGGTCATTGGTTTCCATTATTGAAGTCCCTCTTGCTCATCAAAAGCCAAGTGTAATTTTGATATACTAAGCCCATTATAATAAAGCCGATATGAAAAATAAGCTGCAATGAGAGAACAAGGCCATATAAAAAAGGATGCTACGAGACCTGATTTGGATATAAGTTCTTTATAAGAGCCAATAAAATAACCTATGACTAAAGTTACCATAACAACCGTAATTACCAACACAGTTAAAGCTGTTAGCTTTTTGAATATCCAGGCATAAATTGCAATGCCAATTGAACTTGAAAGAGCAAAAACGAAACCAATCTTATAAGAGAAAAAAATAAATAGAGGCAATGATGCAAGCATTTTTCCAAAGTCTGATGGATTTTCTGAAAATAAGGATACAGCAAAAAAACTAAATGCAAAGAAGATACCACCAATTGGGCAACCTAATAGCGTTGAAAAGAAAAATATAAATACACCATCCCAAATTGGCGTGTGCTTATGCTCCACATCTCTCACCCCGCCAACTCCTTCAAGTCTAACCGAATAAGAAGCGACTGTTTTTCCTGCGCTATAATGCGTTCCGTCATTTCCATGATTAAACTCCCTCTAGCTCATCAGCAGCCAAATCCAACTTGGATATGCTTAACCAGTTATAACAAAGCCGATACGAAAAGTAAGCGGAAACTAGACAACACGATATGAACCACATCATAAAAATATAAGACACCTCATTTGAAGATAAAATATCCGGAAGGTTTTCTGGCTGAAATATAAAAACAGCCATTGGCGCAACTATAAAAAAAGTAATTACCAAAACACTTAGAGTCGAAATTTTTGTATATATTGAAGCATATATAGCGATGCCAATTGACGTACAAAATGCTGGAACAAGTCCTATTACATAAGAAAACAATGTAAATGTTGGTAATAGAAAAAGAAAATCACCAAAGCTCATAGAACTCTCAGCAAAGAAGGATTTCAGATAAAGCCCAACTGAGAAAAACACACCACCAATGGGAGATCCAAAAACGGCTAAAAACAATACTATTTTAAAGCTATCCCAGATAGGCTCGTGCATTTGCTCAACCTCACTCACCCCGCCAACTCCTTCAAGCCAAGCCTAATAAGTGTTGCGCTGTCTGCGTCTTCACCCGCTTTTGCTAATGCAGATGAAACGGCACCTGCTGCTTGCTGTGAAGAGTACCCAAGATTACCAAGTGCAGAAACCGCATCTTGCACTGCATTCGATGCAACACCGTCACCTATGTCATGTGCCAAGCCCATCTCGGCTGCACTATCAGCAGAATAAGCAGGCACTTTGTTTTTGAGTTCAAGCACAATCCTTTGCGCAACCTTTGGACCAACGCCTGGGCTACGCGCGACCATTACTTTATCTTGTAGCGCGATAGCGGAAGCAAGTTCACTGGCTGAAAGCGTTGACTGAATGGCAAGGGCTACTTTTGCACCCACACCTTGCACGCTTTGCAAGAGTTTGAACCAATCACGCTCCATATCATTGGCAAAGCCGAAGAGCTTGATTTCCGTTTCACGCACATGCGTTTCAATCATCATCGAGCATGGTTCATTAAGCGCAGGCAGCGACCCAAGCGTTCTGCTAGAGCAATGCACTTCATAGCCAACACCGCCCACATCAATGATGATGCTTTCATCACCAATTGAATCCAATATGCCTTTAAGTTTTCCAATCATTGCGCGTCCACCAGTTTCTGCAATTTAGATATCAGACGTTCCCGCCCCTCGTCCAATCCTTTGTAGGCAAGTTCTTTTGCGTTCATCATGTTCAGCAATTCAATAAAGCCTTTAGCTATGGATGCCTTATCGTCACGCATCTCTAGCGCTTCAAACGGGTCTATATAAATGCGTATCGTGAAAAGGATGTCACCAGACTTAGGAAGTTTAGTAAGTGTCTGCCGCTCAACCCGCAAATAACAATCCGTTTCTTGGTTCATGTGTTCACTAGAGCGATCATCATGATAAAGCGCGTCGTCATTATAAATAGACCAGTTAAACCGCTCAACAGGTTGGCCAACTTGAAGGTTATCAAAAATCCGTTCAATCATATTTGCATTGCGCGAACCCTTATTAAACTCAGGCACAGGCGCATGCACATCATGCAAAGGCTTACCAATCTTTTCTTGCAACGACCAAGACGACGGAAAGCAAACAGAACCAGCAACCAACCGCCAACCATCATCACATTTGCGCATGATCACCAAATCCTCAGGGATCATCATCGCGGCCTGTAATAAAGCGGGGGTATTTGCATCTTGCGGTTCGACCACATTACCTTGCGCTTTGAGATAATTTTTCACCAGCGCCAAAACTTCTTTCTGCGCTTCTTGCGTGTCCTCCTCTACCTGAAAAACCTGCTCAGGCATCTCACGCATCAACCGTTTTTTCTCGTTTATAAAAGCATGTTGCGTATGATCAATATGCAGCCAAGACTCGCTCGCAAACGGTCGAAGGCCAATCTTGAATAATGGCTCAGACCCATCATAAGGGCGATGCGCCAGATTGGAATAATGATTAGAAAGAGGCTGCAATCTTCATATCCATGTGTCCACGTTGGTGCGCATGACAAATCGCAATCGCCAATGCATCCGCCGCATCATCTGAATCATATTTAGCTTTTGGCAAAAGCATATTCACCATCATTTTGATTTGCGCTTTATCGCCATGACCAACGCCAATCACAGTTTTCTTAATCTGATTGGGTGCGTATTCAGCAACGAGCAAGCCTACGCGCGCTGGCACTAACATGGCGACGCCCCGCGCTTGCCCAAGCTTTAAAGTCGCCTGCGCACCTTTGTTGACAAAAGTTTCTTCAACAGCCGCCTCATGCGGCATATGCAAATGAAGCACCTCGCTCAATCCATCATGCAACTGACAAAGCCTTGAGGCCAAATCTGCCTTACCATCAGAGCGCACAGTGCCCGCCGCTACAAAGGAAAGTGAAGACCCTAACGAGTCAACAACGCCCCATCCCATGTTGCGAAGGCCAGGATCAATCCCAATTATTCGAATCGCTTCTTGCATAAAATCACCTTAAATCAATCCAAAACACCTTGCACGTAAAAAGTGAACAAAACAGAAACATTCAACAGATTGCTTTTCATTTTTAAAAATATAAAATGCGTATTATATTGAGTGTAGCGAAAAGAGAGACAAATGATTGAGATTATAGACATAGGATTAATGTCAGCTTCAATAGGTGTTTTGGTGTTGTTGGCTATTCATTTTTTATCCATTCGTCCAATCTCACGTAAATCAATTTCTGCAATCGCGCTCTTAGTTGCTAGTATTGCTGTTATTATTGGTTCTTCAATGTTGTTTCGTGGTTCAAGCGGTGAAATTTCATTCACGCACGCTACAATCTTCGCCTTTAGCCCTATTATGATGGCTTGGGGTTTGCTGGAACTTTTCGAAGATGATTTTCAAATACGCCCTTGGCAACTTATCTTTGCAACGCTTTCAATTCCCTTTCATTATCTCACACACATCAACCCTGTTTACATAACAGTATGTGGCTTTACGTCTTTGATTATCTTTGGATATTTATTTTACGTCACTATCAAAACAGCATCTCACGACCTTGTAGAAGCGCGTTGCAAATTTAGATTTTGGTTCATGGGTGCTGCTGCCCTATCAGGCCTTTTCTTCACAACAACCTTTGTCATCTACGGAACTTTATTGCCAATTTATCTGCAGGTATTTCAATCTGTCGTCTTGTGTCTTCTATCAATTATCTTTGCATATTGGGCTCTTAAAGTCCGTGAGCACGTTTGGGCATTGCCTCAAAACTTTGCAATGAAACGTCCTGAAGCACTGTCCCCAGCTGAAGGCGCATTGCTCGCAAAATTACATACCTCTATGGAAAGTGATATCTGGCGTGAAGAAGGGCTCACCATTCGAAAGCTAGCTGATACTTTACAAGCACCTGAACATCGCTTGCGCAAAGTCATCAACCAAGGCCTTGGTTACCGAAACTTCGCAGCTTTCGTAAACGAACATCGCATTGGCGCTGCTTGCGAAGTTTTAGCTGATCCAATTAAAGCAGACATTCCTGTTATCACCATTGCATACGAAGTTGGTTACGCATCGCTTGGGCCATTCAACCGCGCTTTTAAAGATATAGTAGGAGAAAGCCCTACAGAATATAGAAAGCGCTCCTTCACGCACGCATAGCAACCCTTGCCGATTTTAAAAAAAGCTAGCTAGTTTTGAAAAAGATTGGCCATTTTCGAATATGGCGAGAATCTATTTCGTTTCGTTTCTAAATTTAGTGTGTCCTCACAAAAGAAAGGAAGACACCCATGAAACCGAATGCAAAATTACTCGCAATTACCACTGCAACTCTAATCGCTTTAACACCAACAACAGCAAGTGCTGCAAGCTTTTCTGACGGTGTATTCAGTTGGCCAACTGACTATAAAAGTCAAAAAGTTTTTGAAGCCAAAAGCACTTTTGAAGGAAGTGTCAAAAACCTAGCGCCTAAAAAAACATCAAATAAGAAAACACAAATTAAGAAGCGTAAATAATACAACACTGATGAACTTGGCGAGGATATTTCTCGCCAAGTCATCCAACGCACAATTAAATTTGACATCGCATTCAAATCTGTCGCGTGATAGTTATCCAATACGAACACCGTAATAAGCGACCTTTTCCTTGGAACTTGCACTCTTCTATCTTTCACAAACCTCAATGCAAATTGTATTGGCTGTTGTTTTCATCACAGGCATTGTGCGTGGATTTGCGGGTTTTGGCTCTGGCATGATTATTGGCCCATCAACAGCTGCATTCTTTGGCCCACAAATGGCGCTGATTATGATTACCATTATGGATGCCATTCCAACACTTACACTCGTTTGGAGCGCAAGACGCGATGTGAACTGGAAAGAACTGCTACCCGTGCTTTTGGGTTATGCCGTACTAGCCCCTCTCGGCATTTGGCTCTTAGTCACAGGCGATGCAACGGCACTTCGTTGGTTTATCTCAATCAGCATTTTAATCGCTGTTGCAATTCTTTGGTCGGGTTGGAAATATAAAGGCTCCCGCACAAGCCCAGTCTCATTTTCATTTGGTGCTTTGGGCGGCTTTATGGGTGCAGCAGCTGCCCTACCTGGCCCTGCGGTCTTGGTCTATTGGCTAGCCAGTGCTGCTAAGGCCATCACGGTTCGTGCAAACATGATTTACTATCTGTTTTTAACAGACCTCATCGTAATTGTCGGATATATATTTGCTGATCTTTATACCCTAGAAGGCATCATCCGAGGATTGCTTTGTGTGCCGGGATATTTCATCGGCATTCAAATTGGTGCAAGATTTTTTTCAGGTGCCAGCGACGCAACCTATCGCCGCGTCGCATTTCTTATGATTTTAATAGCAGCAATAACCTCACTGCCTTTGCTTGATACTTTATTCAGCCGATAGCTCTACTCAGCTGAGAGCTTGGCCATCACTTCATCTGAAATATCAAAGTTTGAATAGACGTTTTGCACATCATCATCTTCATCCAGCGCATCAAGCAGTTTTAGCAATGTGCCAGCTTTATCTTCATCTACTGGCGTATTGTTTTGAGGCTTCCAAGTTGATTTAACACTTTCAGCTTCGCCAAGCGCTTCTTCTAGGTTCTTGGTCACTTCACCAAATGAATCAAACTCACATAAAATAACGTGGCCATCTTCATCAGACGTTACATCATCAGCACCTGCTTCAATGGCAGCTTCCATCATGTCGTCTTCTGAACCTGTGTCAGGCTTATAAGTAATCTCACCCATACGATCAAACATGAAAGCAACCGAACCTGATTCTCCCATTTGCCCGCCATTTTTGGTAAAACATGCGCGGATGTTAGAGGCTGAACGGTTTTTATTATCAGTTAGCGCTTCAACCACAATCGCAACACCGCCAGGCCCATATCCTTCATAGCGAATTTCTTCGTAGTCTTCACCACCAGCACCAGACCCTTTAGTCACAGCCCGCTGGATATTATCCTTAGGCATAGACTGGCCTTTGGCATTTTGAATGGCCAAACGAAGGCGTGGGTTCATGTCAGGGTCAGTTACCCCACCCCCCATTTTCACCGCAACAGTAATCTCTTTTGATAACCGCGAAAACATCTTAGAACGAATAGCGTCCTGACGCCCTTTACGGTGCTGAATATTCTTAAATTTTGAATGGCCTGCCACGGCACACTCCTGTCATTTGTTGTTTCTCTTGAGAAGCTTATAAAAAACCATAGACGATACGTCTAGTGGGGAATGTAAATGGGTGTGCACCACCTCTCATCCAAAAACCCGACTGGCATGAATGCCCAGCCCTTGCGCTACCGCATCCATCGAGCGGTGTTTTACTAAATTTGCGTTTGGGAAAACATCGGACACTGTTTTAATTAGCACAGGCGTATTTGATGCGCCGCCTGTTAGCATTATTGTGTCGATTTGATTGGCGCTGATGTTTGCAGCGGTTATGACTTCTTGTAGAGCGTTAGAGATTTTTTCCATCAGCGCTTCGACGCTTGTTTCAAATGCTTGTCTGGTGACGCTGGTGTTTAGGCCTGTTTCTATAAACCCAAAATCAAACACTTGCTCGGCGCTCTCGCTCAAACCAATTTTTGCAGCTTCTACGCTTGCGCATATTTGGTGGGCTAGACGCTCTTCCATAACATCGAGCAATCTTTGTAAAAGCGGTTTGTCGAGCGATTGGCGAAGCAAATCTTGCGCAAGGCGAATATTCTTTGGGTCGTAAGCAAAAATGATTTTATGCCAAGTTGCCAAATCAATAAAAATACTTGGCGGCACTTCGGTAATCGTATTGCCAAAGTCAGATTTAAGCTTGCTTTCATATCCAAGCAAACGCATCGCAGAAATTAAATTGAGTTGTACGTCTAAATTCGTACCCCCAATACGCACACCCCAATTGGCAAGCACGTCATCTTTTCTGTCTAAGTTTTTATCCGCGTCAGGTCGACATTTGATGACGGAAAAATCTGATGTACCACCGCCAATATCAACCACCAAAACAATCTGCTCATCTTTGATTGTACATTCATAACTTAGCGCAGCCGCAATTGGCTCGTATTGAAATTCAACATGTTGAAAGCCAACTTCATTCGCAATCGCAGTCAAGCGTGATAATGCCGTTTCGTTGATCGCATCACCAGTCCCCACAAACTGTACAGGTCGACCTAAGACAACACTATCAAGCTCACTTTGCGTTACAGTTTGTGCTGAATTTTTCAGGTGCGAAATCACATGCCCAATGGCTTCGTTGAACTTTATAACTTTGCGCCCTGCTCTGGTTTGCATATCATAGGTTGCAGAACCCAAAAGGCTTTTTAACCCACGCAACAAACGCCCTTCACCATAAGCAACATACTCATCTATGGCTTGGCGACCAAGCAACATATCACTGCCATCAAAAGGATAATAAAGCGCACTCGGTGTTGTTTTATGCCCCTCTTCAAGTGCGACTAGATCATAACCATCGCTCGTCTTTACACTAACCGCCGAATTGGAAGTTCCAAAATCTATCCCACAAGTTTGCACGTTTTATTCCCAGCCGTAGTTGAAGCTAACGCTAATGCGGTCTTCTTCTGCCATGTTCATTGGCACTTCGTGACGTAGCCAACTTTCCCAAAGCAACACATCACTTACTTCAGGTTCAACGTAGATAAAACTACGCATCTCTTCACGCGCATTAATGTTGCGGGTGGGGGCTGCCATCATCATGGCGTGGCGCGGGTCTTCAAATTTTATCGCACTCGCACCCTTAGGCATCGCGACATAAGTCGTACCGCTAATCACACTATGAGGATGTAAATGAGACGTATGAATACCACCATCTGGTAGGATATTAATCCACATGGAATCAAGCTTAAGTTTCTTGCCGTCTAAATTAAATTCTAAATCTTGAGCGAATTTAGCAACGTGTTTATTTAGCACTTTCACTAAATCTTTGAAAATCGGAAACCGCCAAGCCAAATCATCTAATGATGCATAACTTGTGTACCCTGGAAAATCATTCTTATCGCACCAATTTTGCCCCGCCTCATCATCTTCGGCAATAGACAAACAAGTGGTTTCAAGTTCGTCAGCATCAATAGCTTTGCCCTGCTCAGATAATTGAGCGCGGTATAGGCGGGTGACGAATAGGGAATCAATTTTTGACATGGGGTTACATAACGCAAAGAATATGAGAGTGCGAGGGGAGATAATTAAATAAAACCCGTTTATGGTTTTTTAGACATTCACACAGCAGATTTACATTCACACCAGATTATCCATTGCAAATATTACTATAGCAAGATTAGGTCAGGAAAGTTTTGCATATATAATATTGGAATAGTCTTGAAAGAAAACATGCATACAAACGCAAGAAATAATTTTATTGGCAGTCTTTGGATGGTGCTTTCAATGGCGGCTTTTACAATTGAAGACTCTCTTTTAAAAGCTGCCGCACAAACAATACCTTTGGGACAGATTTTGATTGTTTTTGGTATTTTCGGTGCGATAATTTTCGCAATCATTGCAAAGCTAAATAATGAAACACTCTACACGCCAGAGGTTATTTCAAAGCCCATGCGCATTCGGGCTGTATTTGAAATCTGCGGGCGGTTATTTTTTATCTTAGCCGTTACATTAACGCCGCTTTCTTCCGCCACAGCCATTCTCCAAACAACCCCTTTGGTTGTTGTTGCAGGTGCAGCAATCTTATTTAAAGAAAAAGTGGGTTGGCGAAGATGGACAGCAATTTTCATCGGCCTAATTGGCGTCATCATCATTCTTCAGCCTGGCACGCAGAGCTTTTCTGCACTTTCTATTTTAGCAGTCATAGGCATGTTGGGACTAGCAGGGCGCGACCTTGCAAGCCGTGCCGCACCACAATCCTTAAGCGCATCTATTCTAGGTTTTTATGGATTTTTATCTGTCATTATTGCAGGCATTTTATTTTCACTCTGGGACAGTAAAAACTATATCTATCCAGATGCAACAGCCTTACTTTATTTGACGGGCGTAATCTTAATCGGCGTCATTGCCTATAGCAGTTTAATGAAAGCCATGCGCACAGGCGACGTTTCTGCCGTCACCCTATTTAGATATACAAGACTATTATTTGGCGTAGGCGTAGGTGTTTTATTCTTCAAAGAAACCCTTAGCTTTTCAATGATAACTGGCTGCGCTTTGATTGTGATTTCTGGATTGTTTATTATGTTTCGAGGTAGGCAAGCAAAAACCTAATATCATCACCAAGGTAAAACTTCATCGAGCCTTGGCCCAAGCCTCAGCGGTTTAATTGAAATTGCCAAACCTGTCTTATCATCAATCTCAATCCCAACACCCGAAAGCGTGGCTTCGCCTGTTGCGGGTTCAAAGCGGTTTTTATTGACCTTATTGATAAACCGATTAATCGGCTCTTCTTTTTCTATACCCAACGACGAATCGTAATCACCGCACATGCCTGCATCAGACATATAAGCAGTGCCGCCATTTAAAATCTGATAATCAGCAGTTGGCACATGCGTATGCGTTCCAATGACGGCAGAGACCTTGCCATCAACAAAATGCGCAAAACATTGTTTTTCGGAAGTTGCTTCTGCGTGAAAGTCGATGAAAATAGCATCAACTGCGCCACCAAGTTCTGCGCCTTCCAAATGCTTTTCAACACAGGCAAATGGACAATCTAAATCAGGGTGCATAAAGACGCGACCCATGATGTTCATCACCATAATCCGCGCGCCATTTTTTGCTTCATAAACAAAAGCGCCCCGCCCTGGCGTTCCAGATGGAAAGTTTGCAGGTCGCAAGAAACGGTCTTCACGATCGGCAAAGACAAGCGCTTCCTTTTGATCCCAAACATGGTTTCCCGTGCTTACAACATCAGCGCCCGCATCCAGCGTTTCATTATAGATTTTCTCAGTAATGCCAAAGCCATTGGCAGAGTTTTCACCGTTGACGATAACAAAATCTGTTTTCTGATTTTCAACAAGACCTGGCAATTTTTCATAAACCGCTTCACGCCCTACCTTGCCAACCATATCGCCCAGAAATAAAAGTCTCATATTATTCACCTTTTGCTGGAGTGTAACCACTCTCAGTCAACATTGCATCTAAAGGTTGGTCATGAGGTTCAACGGGCACACGCTCATGATGTTGGCAATCAAACGCCATGCCAATTAATCGCGGTTTAATGCCTTTATCAACAATCTTGGCAATCGCTCGATCATAATGCCCTGCCCCATAACCAATGCGCCCTCCATGATGGTCAAAAACAGAAAGCGGCATGATAAGGAGCGAAGGGTCAAGCACTTCAGCATCTTCATTTGGCCCTCGCGTACCAAAGCCTGTATCAATCAGCTCAGCACCACGAACCAACTCACGAAAAACGATCGTCGTCTTATCCATCACAACTGGCAAACAAAGCCTTGCACCAAGCTTGCGAAATTCATCCATCAGTGGACGCGGATCAATTTCAGAACGAATTGGGAAGAAACCAGAAATAACCGTACCAGCTTCAAACTCAATCTGCTCAACCCCATGCGCTGTAGCATCCAATGCTTTTTCAATACGCACGTCAGCAGGAATCGCATCGCGGCGCTTAAGTGAAGCAGTGCGAAGTTCAGCTTTTAATTCTTGAGAGTTCATATCTTGGTGTCATCTAAAAGAAATTCCAGCAAAAGTGGAAACCGGTTTTGCGTCCGGAATTTCGGACAACTAAATATGTAGCGCACCACCACGGCCGGTAGACAGTAGACAATCCGGGAAACCTACTAAGTAGGTGGGCGCCGTATGAAAAGACCCACGAGCCTAATCAGGAACAGCTCCCTAAGGAATGCGTAAGGCCCCAGGAATAAGTATGTCTTATCGAACCAGGCAGGAACGCTCATTGTTATATAAGTGTCAGCCATCCAAATGTCATCAAGTAATTCAGTCAGCCTACAGGGCGCGATAATTTCAAGCTCAACTTATCAATTTGTTTTGCAGCATTTTTAATGCTTTTAGCAAGATCATCATCGCCAGCCTGCTTTTCACGAGAGTTAATCGCTTTGCTCTCTTTGACCTGCACCAGCTCGGCTTCAAGTTTCTTTATTTTCTCAGAAAGTTCATCAATTTTATCAGTTACCATGACACCTGCCATAACAGTCAGACGTTGATCACCGATTTCCCCAAAAGAACCCTTTAACTGATTAACGTGGCCATCAAATTTTTCGGCCAAGGCTATTAAATGATTTTCCTGGCCTTCATCACAAGCCATACGATAGTTTTTGCCGTTAATTACTACATTTACACTAGGCAAGTCATCAACTCCTAAACCTGCTTATGGTCAACAACACCACGGATAGATTCCATAGCATCAACAAGTCTACGAGATACTTCTTTATTGACATGTTCTAATTGTTGCGCACGTTCTTGAGCTGAGTCTAACGATTCAGCTAATCTAGCGCGATCTGACCCCATACGCTGAACTTCCGCCTCAGCATCACCAAGCGCAGATTCGCGCTCAACCCTTGCATCAACGACTTTTTCAAGCTTTTGCAGAGCCAAATTCAGCTGTGAGAATGCATCAGAAAGCGGATTACTATCAGGCATTGTTACTCAAGAACCCTTTACACATAGATGCAAGAAATATTTGATCCGATTCTTGCTATGTTAAATTACCACCCAATAAGCGCTAAAATAGTCGAATCACGGCCTTCACAAGCACTTATTCCATTATTAGTAGGCAATACATGAAGTAAACGTCAATCACAGAATAGGGTTACCCCCAAGCCGTGAGATCATATTTTGATACAATTCATAACAATTCATAGCAATTGCATTAGATTGCCCCCAAGATGGATGGTTAGCTCCATTGACTCTTTTGATGCAAATGATAAGTGTTCGCCCGAGCTAGGTAACACCAGTTCTTATGGTTTAGATAGGGCACTGAATTACCATTCCTGACATTCTCATCCTGCGAGATAGCATGAACAAGAAGAATTCTTCAAATGACATGGCAAACGCCATTCGATTCCTTTCTGTAGATGCAGTACAGGCCGCAAATTCAGGCCACCCCGGCCTACCAATGGGCGCTGCTGATATTGTAACGGTACTTTTTACAAAATATATGAACTTTGATGCAAAGCATCCAAATTGGCCAGACCGAGATCGCTTTGTGCTTTCAGCAGGACACGGCTCAATGTTGCTTTATTCATTGCTCTATCTATTAGGTTACGAAGACATTGATATCAAACAAATCAAAAACTTCCGCCAATTGGGTTCAAAAACAGCAGGCCACCCAGAGTATGGTCATGCAGCAGGAATTGAAACGACAACAGGCCCGTTAGGGCAAGGCATTGGCAATGCGGTAGGCATGGCCATTGCAGAACGTAAAATGAATGCGGACTTTGGTGATGATCTGACAAACCACTACACTTATTGTTTGGCTGGTGATGGTTGCTTAATGGAAGGCATTAGCCAAGAAGCGATTACGCTTGCAGGCCACATGAAGCTTAATAAGCTTATTGTTTTTTGGGACAATAACTCGATTTCAATCGATGGCCCAATCTCAATGACAGATTCAACAGATCAAATTGCTCGTTTTAAAGCATCTGGCTGGAACACAATTCATATTGATGGCCATAACCATGATGAAATTGGCGAGGCGATCGAGAAAGCTCACAAGAGCGACAAGCCAACAATGATTTCATGTAAAACCACAATTGGTTTTGGATCTCCTAATGTATCAGGCAAGTCAAAAGCACATGGCGCGCCACTAGGGGATGAAGAAATTGCCCTAACGCGTGAAGCACTTGGTTGGGAAGCAAAACCTTTCAAGGTTCCCTCTGAGATACTTGATGATTGGCGTATTGCAGGGCTTAAATCTGGTAAAGAGCACAAAGAATGGGAAAAACGCTTCGAAGGTGTTGAAGCAGAGATCAAAGGTGAGTTTGAACGCCGTATGCGCGGTGACATTTCTTCAGACCTTGGTGAGGCAATTCTTTCGATGAAGAAGCAACTTGCCAAAGATCAGCCTAAAATGGCTACACGCCAATCTTCTCAGGCTGTTCTTGAGGTCATCAATGGCGTTGTTCCAGAGACAGTTGGGGGTTCAGCTGACTTAACAGGTTCAAACAATACGAAAACAAGTCAGACTGAAATTTTATCAGCAGCAGATTATTCTGGCCGCTTCATCCATTACGGCATCCGCGAACATGGCATGGCAGCAGCAATGAACGGCATTGCACTTCATGGTGGTCTTGTTCCTTACTCTGGTGGCTTTTTAATCTTTTCAGATTATTGCCGTCCATCCATTCGCCTTGCAGCATTAATGGGCATTCGTGCTATTCATGTTCTAACGCACGACTCTATTGGTTTGGGTGAAGACGGCCCAACCCACCAACCTGTGGAGCATATGGCGGCACTTCGTGCGATACCTAATCTATATGTATTCCGCCCAGCTGATACGTGTGAGACAGCAGAATGTTGGCAAATTGCTATGGAAGCAAAAACAACACCAAGCGCAATTGCATTAACACGCCAAGGTCTTCCAACTGTTAGAACAGAATTTACTGAAGATAATCTTTGTTCAAAAGGTGCTTACGAATTATCACCTGCATCTAACGATGCAAGCGTGACAATCTTTGCATCAGGTTCAGAAGTTGAAATTGCACTTAACGCACAAGCCAAACTCGAAGATACTGGCATTCCAACACGCGTTATATCAGTGCCATGTTTTGAGCTTTTTGAAATGCAGTCACAAGACTACAAACAATCAATCATAGGCGATGCCCCTGTCAAAATTGCAATCGAAGCTGCAATCAAACAAGGCTGGGAGCGTTTTATTGGTTGCGATGGTGTCTTTATCGGCATGGATGGGTTTGGCGCATCAGCACCAGCGGCTCAATTATTTGAGCATTTCGGCATTACCGTAGATGCAGTCGTAGAAGCTGCAAATACAAAACTTGAAAACGCTGAAGGTTAAATCAGCGTATAACTTGGAGAAAACAACATGACTATAAAAGTCGGTATTAACGGATTTGGCCGCATCGGTCGCAATGTACTTCGCGCTATCATGGAATCTGGTCGCACAGACATTCAGGTCGTCGCAATCAACGACCTTGGCCCAGTAGAAACAAACGCACACCTGATGCGCTACGATTCAGTTCATGGCAAATTTCCAGGCACTGTAAAAGTTGATGGCGATACAATGGATGTAGGCCAAGGCCCAATCCGCGTAACAGCTATTCGTGACCCAAAAGAACTTCCTTGGTCAGATGTTGATATCGCCATGGAATGTACTGGTTTCTTCGCAAACAAAGATGGCGCAAGCCAGCATTTGGAAAATGGTTCAAAACGCGTATTGATTTCTGCCCCTGGTGGTTCAGATATTCCAACAATCGTTTACGGTGTTAATGAAGGCTCGCTAACAAGCGATGATCTTGTGGTCTCAAACGCTTCTTGTACAACAAACTGTATCACGCCAGTTGCCTATATCATGAACAAAGCTTTTGGCATTGAAAAAGGCTATATGACAACAATTCACTCCTATACAGGTGATCAACCAACTCTAGATACGATGCACAAAGACCTGTATCGTGGTCGTGCGGCTGCAATGTCTATGATCCCAACATCAACAGGTGCTGCAAAGGCTGTTGGCCTTGTGCTTCCTGAGCTTCTTGGCAAACTTGATGGTTCATCAATCCGCGTACCAACACCAAATGTATCAGTTGTTGATTTTAAATTCGTTCCTAAGAAAAACGTAACCGTTGAAGAAGTAAACGCTGCCATCAAAGCAGCGTCTGAAGGCGAACTTAAAGGTATTTTGGATTACGTAACCGAACCATTGGTTTCAATGGATTTCAACCACGACCCACATTCATCTAGCTTCTGTGAAGATCAAACAACAGTTATTGAAGGTAATCTTGTACGTATCCTAACTTGGTACGACAACGAATGGGGCTTCTCAAACCGCATGTCTGATACGGCTGTGGCAATGGGCAAGCTTATCTAATCAAGATGGACACCATCACACCCTTTCTGGCCGTCGCGTTGATTATCATCGCGGCGGCCTTTTTGCTTTCATGGATGTTACGCAAAACTATTCGCCGCGAAAAGCACATCGAAAAACTGCATGAGCGCCAAGATGATGAATTAGGCTCAGGTGTTGGAACGGGTATTGGTATTGATAAAGTGGATGGAGATTATTAATGCCATTAGAACTACGCCCCAATTGTGAATGTTGCGACAAAGACCTTCCCAATGGCCATCCGGAAGCAATGATATGCTCTTATGAATGTACGTTCTGCATGCCCTGTGTCGAAGATGTTTTAGGCAATGTGTGCCCAAATTGCGGGGGTGGCTTTGTACCTCGCCCAACGCGTCCGAAAACTGAGAGACGAGCTGGCACAAGCATTACGCATCAACCAGCAAGCGACAAACGCCGCTACACTAAATATTCAAAAGATGAACTTATTGAATTTGCCAGTAAGACAAAACATATTACACCTAGTGAGCGCTAAAATAAATAAACTTCAGCAAACAACGCATTTGATAACGTCAGGCTCACCATTATTCGATGAAGCTTGAATAACAGGTGCTTCAGGCACATTAACAACCTTTGGGGCAGGCTGGGGACTAGGTGCTGAAGCAACAGGTGTTTCAACCAAAGGCACTTCTTTTTTGACAGGCTTTGGTGCAGATCTTTGTGTAGGCCTTGCTGGGGTTTTTAAATCCTTAGCAAAAACATCTTTCGTATTGAAAAAACTTTGTACATTCTGAGGCACATTTTTCATGCCATATAATCTCGCAAAACTATTTTTCATAGAAAGACGGATCATATTCTTATCTGCATTCTGCTTTGCTTGTGCCGTTGTAAGTGCACCTGTTGAAACATGAAAATATGTAACCGGCAAACTTCTAAAAACCTCACCCGACGCTTCTTCACGCAAGGTCATAGTATATTTGATATAAGTACGGTCACCTGAAGAAGCTGTTGCTTTTGGATCGCGGTAATTAACTTCCCTTACTTCAATCTCTAGGGGGTAATTTTCATTCGCTGAAGCCATATTTTTATTGTAGAGCTTCACTGTATTTCTACTCGCATTTCGCATCAAGCTACGAATTTGTCTAGAGTTCTCAATACCATCAGACATGTTTACAAAAACATCCGAAATTACGAAATTAGCAGGTGCGAAGCTCTTACCTGTATCTAAGCTGCTCTTGCTGGCACAACTGGCAACAAGAGTGAGCGCTACTGCGAATATAGATATATTTCGAATCATGTTCTGGCCCCTATAAAGTTCTTTTAGTTTAGAAAATTTATGGTTAACCAAACGTTAAGTTCTTACCTAATGACTTGAGAAGACTGTGGCTTCTGTTATGAAACGTTCAACAATTTACTTTTGAACAAGAAAGCCCATTCATGACCAGTTTTAAAACCCTTGATGATGTAGATGTTTCTGGCAAACGCGTGATGGTTCGTGTTGACCTAAATGTGCCAATGGCGGATGGGGCGGTAACCGATGCAACCCGTATTTTGCGCATCCTGCCAACCATTGGAGAAATTTCTGAAAAAGGCGGCAAGGTTATTCTACTTGCGCACTTTGGCCGCCCTAATGGCAAAGTAAACCCTGAGATGTCACTTGCACCTGTGGTCTCCACTCTATCAGATATGATTGGAAAGCCTGTATCTTTCTCAACCGATTGCATTGGCTCAATGGCTCAAGCAGCAATTTCTACTATGCATGATGGCGATGTGACTTTGCTAGAAAACACACGCTTCCATGCAGGCGAAGAGAAAAACGATGATGGCTTTGCGGCATCACTTGCAGAAAATGGTGATCTTTTTGTATCAGACGCATTTTCCGCAAGCCACCGCGCACACGCATCCACCGTCGGCATTGCTCACCACATGGAAGCCGTTGCTGGACGCACAATGCAAGCAGAACTAGAAGCTCTTGAAGCAGGTCTTGGCGACCCAGAGCGCCCAGTTATTGCAATCGTCGGCGGCGCAAAAGTTTCAACCAAACTTGATCTTCTTGGCAACCTAGTTGGTAAAGTTGATCGCTTGGTTATTGGTGGGGGTATGGCAAACACATTCTTAGCAGCTCAAGGCGTCGACGTTGGCAAATCTCTTTGCGAACATGATCTAGGTAATACAGCACGTGATATCTTGGCAAAAGCTGAACAAGAAAATTGCGAAATCATCCTGCCTGAAGATGTGGTCGTTGCAGGAGAGTTTGCAGCTAATGCGCCAAATCAAAACATAGCCGCTACACAATGCCCAGCAGATAAAATGATTCTTGATGCAGGGCAAATGACTGTGGCTTACATTATTGGAAAAATCGAAACTTCAAAAACACTCATCTGGAATGGTCCACTAGGTGCGTTTGAAATTGAACCTTTTGACATTGCAACAGTACAAGTTGCAAAAGCTGCTGCTAAACAAACTAGAGAAGGGAAGCTTGTTTCCGTTGGCGGAGGTGGTGATACAGTTGCAGCGCTTAACCACGCTGACGCCTCAAAAGATTTCACTTATGTATCAACAGCTGGTGGTGCCTTCCTAGAATGGATGGAAGGCAAAGACTTGCCAGGCGTTAGTGTCTTAAAATCTTAGAATAGTCATTGATAATTCAGTTACGATATTCGGCAAAAAACCGTTGCACAGTTTTATCGGCCAATTGATTATTTGACCCATAGTCAGTAGAGTGCGTCAAATTTTAGAATAAATTACCCCAGAGGAAAAATCATGAAACCAGGTGTTGTCACGGGTGCAGAATACAGAGAACTTGTAGCTGCATGTAAGGCAGGCAAATATGCCATGCCAGCAGTTAATGTCTCAGGCACGAATACCATCAACGCAGTCTTAGAAGCAGCAGCGCAAGCCAAATCTGATGTTATCATTCAGCTTTCAAATGGCGGCGCGGGATTTTATGCTGGTAAAGGCCACCCCTCTAGCCACGATGCTATGGTTATGGGCGCTGTATCAGCCGCTCAACACATTCATTTACTGGCAGAACAATACGGCATTTGCGTAGCACTTAATACAGACCACGCAAATCGCAAACTCATCCCATGGATCGACTCTTTGATTGAGCAAAATGCAAAATACAAAGAAATCTACGGCAAGCCTTTATACTCAAGCCACATGCTAGATTTATCCGAAGAAACACCAGAAGCAAATGTTGCAACGTGTAAAGAATACTTGCAAAAACTAAATCAACTAGACATCAGCCTAGAAATTGAATTAGGCGTCACTGGCGGTGAAGAAGATGGCGTAGGTTCTGATGATTTATCAGACCAATCAAAACTCTACACAACACCAGAAGATGTTTGGTATGCTTATGAGCAACTTAATGGCTTAGGTCATTTCTCAGTAGCAGCAGCGTTTGGTAATGTTCATGGCGTTTATAAGCCTGGCAATGTAACGCTTCAGCCAAAAATTCTGAGAGACTGTCAAATGCACGTTTCAGAAAAACTTGGCAACGGTGCAGACAACCCTTGTGACTTTGTTTTCCATGGCGGCTCAGGTTCTGACGAAGCAGACATCAAAGAAGCAATTGGCTATGGCGTGTTTAAAATGAACATTGATACTGATACACAGTTTGCTTTCTCATCTGGGGTTTACGCCAACATGAAACAAAAGCCAGTTGCATTTGAACACCAAATTGATCCCGATGACGGCACACCATACAAGTCTCTCTACGACCCACGCAAATGCCTTCGTGCCGGTGAAGAAAGTGTTGTTTCAAGATTGCAGGAAGCATTTGAAGCCTTGGGCAGCAAAGGAAATTCAATAGCTGGCGCTTAAAGCTTAAGTCAAATAATCAAAATAATTTTAAAGCCCAGTATTTTACTGGGCTTTTTTGTTTATGGCCTTCATACTGACACTCTAAAATACAGATAGGAATAAATCATGAACCAAGCCAGTAATAACCTGAAAACACATTGCGAATTTTCATTAGGTGAAGCGCTCGTGGCCGTTATCATTTGGGCGGTCATTACCATCATCACACTTGGTATTGGCGCTTTCTTTGCCGTTTATTATTTTTACAAAGCCATTATCAACAAAACCTATTTACTAGATGCAAGTGGTGCAAAAGTTGGACGCTACGAATGCCAACTTGAATTTGGTGATGTTCTTCTTCATATCATAATCTGGATATTCTTAAGTCTGATTACATTCGGCATTGCTGCTATATTTTATTTTTTCACAACACTGCGTCTTTGTTTAAATAAGACAGTAGTAGTTGCTGAATAAAGGTATTAGAACTTAGGTTTAATTCGGAATAACCCCCTGTGAAATTAGAAAATTACGACGTTATAATTTTAGGTGCTGGCGGAGCTGGCTTAATGTGCGCTGCAACGGCTGGCCAACGCAAGCGTAATGTATTGCTACTCGATCATGCAGATGCACCTGGCAAGAAAATCCTGATTTCTGGCGGTGGGCGTTGTAATTTCACAAATTCCAAAACCACGCACAAGAATTACCTCAGCAAAAATCCTCATTTCGCTAAGTCAGCTTTAGCGCGATACAAGCCACAAGACTTCATCAAGCTGGTTGATAAATACAATATCAACTGGCACGAAAAAACGCTGGGGCAACTCTTCTGCGATGTCTCCGCCAAACAAATCGTCGCCATGCTTTTGGATGAATGTGAAAAAGGCAAAGTGGATTTAAAACTCAGCAAAGAAATTAAAAACATCTCCCATGCAGACGGTCTTTTCACCGTTGAAACCAATAGCGGAACATATAAAGCCAAGTCGCTCGTCATCGCCTCAGGTGGGCCATCTATTCCAAAAATGGGAGCGACTGGCTTTGCCTATGATTTAGCAAGACAATTCAAGATGAAAGTGGTTGAACCCAAACCAGCGCTTGTCCCCTTCACGCTTGGCAAAGATGAAGCGCTCTTCACAGAGCTTTCAGGCATCGCAACAGATACCATCGTCAAATGCGGGAAAACAAAATTCCAAGAAGCCTCGCTGTTCACCTACAAAGGCTTATCTGGCCCAGCCATCTTGCAAATTTCTTCGTATTGGAAACATGGCGAACCAATCTCAGTCAACTTCATGCCAGAGCTAAAACAAGGCTGGCTAATCGACTTAAAAGAAGACCGTCCGAACATTAATTTTGAAACAGCTATTGCTCAACAATTGCCAGACCGTTTGGCTGAAGTTTTATGCAAAAAACTTCCCGTCCAAAGTAACAAAGACCTAGGTGACTGCAAAAATGCAAACCTCTCCCACGCAGAACAAATGTTAGCCAACTGGCAATTTAACCCCAACGGTACAGAAGGCTTTGCCAAGGCAGAAGTCACCATAGGCGGCATTTCCACCGACGAACTTTCTTCTAAAACCATGGAAAGCAAAAAAGTCAAAGGCTTATATGCAATAGGCGAAGCAGTCGATGTCACAGGCTGGTTAGGTGGCTATAATTTCCAATGGGCATGGGCAAGCGGTGTTGTGGCTGGTGAGGTTGTCTAAAATCTCAACGCTTAGCAGTCATAATTTCTGCAGCTATTAATTTTTCTACAATCGGCACAAGCTCATTAAAAGGCGCATTTATTTTCTCAGCTATCGTCAACAAATCATGCTCCCCATCACTGTAAGAAATCATATTCATCATGGTTCTAACCAATGCCCCAGATTCTTTTGTACTAAGCGTTGGGTAAAGCCCTCTTTTCCCAAGTTGCGGTTCTCCTAAAACAGTAATCTTAGGCTTCAAATTACCTTCTAAAATTTCAATAGATTGCCTTGCTGCATTAAAACCACCAGCCAGCCCTTTAGGCGTTACAAGATTTAAATCATCTAATGAAGTATGATACTCAGGATACTGGCCATATTTTGTACGCATGATAGATGCAATCGGTAAATCAATACCGGGTGCACAATATTGCCGCTCGTCACTACCGCGCTCTAACCATGAATATGTTTTATAATCAGGATCAATATTTGATAAAACATGCTGCACAATACGATCAGATAAAGTGTTACCAGCACGCGAAGGCAAAAATGAATACGCTCTCTCATCGCCAATACAAGTAAGATTAAAGCCAGCAATAATATTCTTTTGCATGTGCTCTAAATTCAAACTGGTATAAGCAATGGACCCAATTGTTTCTGGGATAAAAACAAAACGATAAGTGTAATGAGTTTCTTTCAAAGCGTTCAACCAACAAGCCAAAGCTGTCGCAACCATCGGGCCAGATAATTCATTATTAGCCATGGATGGATGACAGATATAGGTTGAAATAAAAACCTCTTCTTTAACTTTGCCAGGAATAACAACCTCACCATAATTGAGGACACCGTTTGCTAAATCAGCATCAATAAAAACACGGTAGTTACCTTCTGAAAGTTTATTACGTTGATTTTCTGTGAGACAAAACCCCCAGCGCTTAGAGTAATAAGACGTGATATATGGAATAGCATCGGGTTGCTCTGGTAGAGAATATAAATGTTTTTGCAACTCCTCCAAACTAACAACTTCATCTACTGCAATTGAATAGCCTACTAAATGAAGATTATGATTTTTAAAATCGATTATCCGATTACCATCCTCATCTTCAACATAGGCTTCACGCACGTGCCATTCTTCAGGAATAGTCCAGTCAAAAACCTTTGTGCCTGTCGGCACCTCATGAATTTCTAGTTGAGGAATTCTATGTTTCAAATATTGCAAAGTTTCACGAACCCCTTCGCCCGTAAGGCTACGGCAAATCGGAAACAGGTCTTTAGCCATGTCGTGACAAAACGAACCAACTTCTTTGAGGGATGGCGACTGATTCAAAAATGGATTATTCGATGTCATATAAAAGACCTTTAGCCTTACCAGATATTATAATACTTTTGGTTTCTTCAAAAACTGTCTCTGCACTAATTGTTCGCAATCCAGTTCCGACCTTCGGTCTATTGCCGAGATAGTGTCCCGCTTGCCAAAGTAACTCCCCCATTGGATCAACTTTGGTTCGAACACCAGCTTCAACATCTCGAACAAATAACCCAAAGGTTTCATCCTTTTGGCTTCCGTCTCCATTAATATAAGGTGCAGTAAAACTTTTATGATAGCGATAATCTACGTCACAGCATTCTTCAACGTAGTGGTAGAACGTCATACTGTTTTGATCAGGCAAATCAAGAATAGCAATCGTAGCGTTGATCTGATGAATGATACCAAAAGGTGAGTCAGCGCCATACCCACTAAAATTTTTAAGGCCTGCAAATTTACTTGTCTGAGCACCAATCGCCACAAAAGAATAAATAGGATGTCCTGTACGAATCGCGGCAGGATGGTGGCGCGCTAGTTCGGTAAGCGCGCCCATTTGACTGGGCGTCTGTTGAATATCGAATGCAACACCTTGAGTGAACTCAAAATTAAACAACGGCAAAACAAGCGTTCCATCACTGCCAACGGCCTTTAAAAAACTGTCTAAAATAATATCAACCGAAGGCTTAGCACCAGAGCGCTTTATGCGTCTAAGCGTATTTGAAATATTACTATGAAGCAGCACAATGCTTCCTTTGGAAATACCAGATTTGTTCCAATCAGAAGCCAACTCATCTACAATTTTCACGTGCTATCTCAAATTCAATGAAGGAAGTATTTTCGAATTTACTTTGAAAGTGAGGCGTAGAATTGTCAACTATTTACAGCTTCAAATATGACTGAATGAATGGATTAGAAAGACTAAAACATTGACCTTTACGTCAAAATCGCTACTAACATATTAGTATGGCAACACCACTTCAAATCATCACTTCATGGCTCACTCTGCCTGTCTACGCTATCCAAGGTTTACGTGTCCGTTCACAGGTTATGCGGATGGCGCCTCCTGCTCAACTTCCCTTTGTTGAAGTTAAGGGTAAAACTAAGAGTAAACCACTTGATTTACTCTTTATCGGAGATAGCTCGGCTGCTGGTGTTGGGGTCGATGATTTTCAACAATGTGTTGCAGGTCGCACGCCTTATCTATTGGCAAAGAAGACAGGGCGTTCTGTTACATGTCAGACTTGTGGAAATAATTCTGCAACCGCAGGCGGGCTTAGAGATTTAATCGTACCACACCTTAAACCTGCGACCTATGATTATATCATCATCAACATTGGTACGAATGACGCAAAAAACTTTCATACCTCAAGCCGCTTCAAAAAAGAATTTGGTGGATTGCTTTACGCACTCAATGCAAAGTTTCCGACAGCTAAGGTTATATGGTCGGGCATTATTGATGTTTCACAAATTCCATTACTTCCTTCACCTCTAAACAAACTAATGGGCATAAGAGCTAATATCTTGCGTAAACAAGCCAATGAACTTTGTTTTGAGCGCGGTGCGCTTTTTCCTCAAACAAAATGGCGCATAATACGTGAAAACTTCTCTGAAGATGGCTTCCATGCTTCATCCAAAGGTTATGAAGAGTGGGCTGAAGAGCTAACAGATTATATCGCAGAATTGCACGACCAGTAAACTATCGTTGCAATAGACTCCAAGCCTATTTTTTCTTAATGTCCTTTCAAGTTATCATTACCGTTTGAAAGCGGCCTTGGAGGGGAATTTCACATGACATCAAAAACCGCATCAAAATACACTGAAGTTTACCAAAGCTGGCAAAATGACCCTGAAGGGTTTTGGGCTGAGGCCGCCAAAGAAATTGATTGGTTCTCACCTGCAACCAAAACTTTTGATGCGAGTGAAGGCGTCTATGGTCGCTGGTTTACAGGTGCAACGTGCAATACATGCTATAATTGCGTAGACCGCCATGTTGAAAATGGTCGCGCAGATCAGCCTGCAATTATTTATGATAGCCCAATTACAGATAGCAAAAGAACCCTCACCTACCGTGATCTTTTGATCGAAACGCAAGCGCTTGGTAAAGTTATGAAATCCAAAGGTGTTGGCAAAGGCGACCGTGTCATCATCTATATGCCAATGATACCAGAAGCAGCGATTGCCATGTTGGCATGTGCCAGAATTGGTGCGGTACATTCGGTCGTATTCGGCGGTTTTGCTTCGGCAGAATTGGCAACCCGTATTGATGATTCAACCCCAAAGTTCATCATCTCAGCCTCATGTGGCATCGAGTCAAATCGCGTCGTTGCCTATAAACCACTACTAGATGAAGCGATTGAGATTGCCACTAATAAACCAGAGGCAACGCTAATCCTTCAACGCGACCAAGAACCTTGTGGTATGATCGAAGGCCGTGACTTTGATTACGCCAATGAAATGGCAAAAGCGCGTGATAAGGCTGACAGTTTACCGTGTGAACCCGTACTGGCGACTGACCCGCTATATGTGCTTTATACCTCAGGCACGACAGGCCAACCCAAAGGCGTTATCCGCGATAACGGCGGCCATATGGTTGCGCTGAAGTGGACGATGAAAGCCATATACGACGTTGCCCCCGGCGAAGTTTACTGGGCAGCCTCAGATGTGGGTTGGGTCGTTGGTCACTCATACATCGTCTATGCCCCACTATTACAAGGTGCAACGACCATTCTATTTGAAGGCAAACCCGTTGGCACACCAGATGCTGGCACATTTTGGCGGGTAATCGAAGAACACAAAGTCGAAACGCTCTTCACAGCCCCTACTGCGTTTCGCGCTATCAAAGGCCAAGACCCTGAAGGCGAGTTCATCAAGAAATACGATCTCTCACATTTCA
Organism: uncultured Rhizobiaceae bacterium; assembly: GCA_964502215.1. Lineage (GTDB taxonomy): Bacteria > Pseudomonadota > Alphaproteobacteria > Rhizobiales > Rhizobiaceae > JAALLB01. Next base: position 40,950 of record CAZCUN010000023.1, read on the forward strand.
GAAATCTATTCCTTGCAGGTGAACGTGCAGACCCAGATACAATCCATTGGGCAGAGAGAATGCTTGGCGTTCCAGTGATTGACCATTGGTGGCAAACTGAAACAGGCTGGACAATTGCAGGCAATCCAATGGGACTAGGCCAATTGCCAATTAAATATGGTTCACCAACGGTGCCAATGCCAGGTTATCACATGGATGTTTTGGATGATGAAGGCAATCCACTACCTGCGGGCGAACTTGGCAACATCGTTGTCAAAATGCCATTGCCACCGGGCTGTCTGCCAACACTATGGAATGCAGAAGAGCGCTTCAAAAGCGCATATTTAGAAGAATTCCCTGGCTATTATCAAACCGCAGATGCAGGTTTTATTGATGAAGACGGTTACCTTTTCATCATGGCGCGCACCGACGACATCATCAATGTGGCAGGCCATAGATTATCTACTGGCGGCATGGAAGAAGTTGTAGCCGCCCACAAAGATGTTGCTGAATGCGCAGTTGTTGGCATTGCAGATGAGATGAAAGGCCAAAGCCCATGTGGGTTCTTGGTCTTAAATGCTGGCGTTGAGCGCGACCACGATGAAATCAAAAAAGAAGTCGTCAAATTAGTGCGTGAAAAAATTGGACCTGTTGCTGCTTTTAAAGAGGCACTTGTTGTAAAACGCTTGCCAAAAACCAGATCAGGCAAAATTTTGCGTTCTACCATGCAGAAAATTGCGGATGGCATAGAATGGAAAATGCCAGCAACAATTGATGATCCAGCTATACTCGACGAGATTAAAGAGGTATTAGAAACAAGATCATAAATTACATGAGGCTTGTCTATAATGCTGCTAGAAAACAAGATTGCCGTCATAACCGGCGGGTCGCAAGGAATTGGCTATGCCATTGCAGAACGCTTTTTGCGCGAAAAAGCAAAGGTCATCATTGCAGATATTGATGACAAGGCTGGACTAAAAGCAGAAAAGACACTGCGCAAAATTGGAACGGTCTCCTATGTCCACTGCAACGTAGCAGCACGTCTTGATGTGCATAATCTGATTGCAGGTGCAATTGATGAATATGGACGTATCGATATTCTGGTCAATAATGCGGGCATTGTTTCAGGCGGTGACTTTCTAGACATTTCAGAAGAAGAATTTGACAACGTCATGTCTGTGAATCTGAAAGGCTCATTCTTGTGCGCGCAAGCAGCTGCAAAACATATGGTTGAACATGTAGAAGGTGGCGGTGAACCTGGAAGCATTATTAATATGTCTTCGGTAAACGCAGTCTTCGCAATTGCCAACCAAGTGCCCTACTCAATCTCAAAAGGCGGCGTAAACCAACTAACAAAAGTTGCCTCCCTCTCATTGGCCAAACACGGCATCCGCGTAAACGCAATTGGCCCAGGTTCTATCATGACCAAAATGCTAGAAACAGTTGCCAATGACCCCGAAGCCCAAGCAAGAGTTTTATCAAGAACCCCAATGCGAAGAATTGGCGACCCCGCAGAAATTGCAGGCATCGCAACCTTTCTAGCCTCAAACGACGCAAGCTACGTAACAGGCCAAACGATTTATGCTGATGGGGGAAGACTAGGTCTGAACTATACTGTGCCACTGGATGATTAGGGAGTTTTGTAGGTTATAAGATTTGGTGCGCCTATCGGGACGAAGTAAATAACATCTAACGGCTGGTTGTGACCCAGAGCGGCCGTTCAATTATCAATGCTGAATGGCAGCTATGTGGACAAAGTGTAAATTCGCTGCTTCTACGCCAATGTCCACTATTGATTGCAGTTGAATTGTTTCTTGTTGAAACAGCTTAGTCCTCTAACCATATCAATTTGGATGAATTAGATGAGCAGAATCATGAAATCGAAAGCGACCAATCCCTATGGCTCCCTAGCTCTTCTCAGATTTTCTAAAGCGTGTTGGAATTCGGAGACTATTGTCTCAGAAAAACTTCGTTTCACGCCGATTGAGACTTGGCGCAAATTGGAAGGGGAAGATGACGCTAGAGGGGATGCGTGGGAAGGCGCATCTAGGGTAGATCAAGCCGAAAATATCAAATCAGTAAAACTCCGCTTCAATCAAGACCCTTCTGGGGAATGGATTGAACATAAATTGGTCAGCGGAAGTCAGGTGGTAACACATGGCACTGAAACCGACTTTCCTGCTACACATGGTATTTGTTTTAACATGCTAACCAGCCAATTGATCACAAAAGCCGTGTCTGAAGGAAAAAACAGCATTGATCTCAGTAATTTTCGTAATAAATTTGGGCGAAGCTTGCTCGTAATACAGGATGTGGAGCTATTTTTGGATTTTGTGATCTGTGCAATTCGAGCATTGAACGGTGAAATAGATTCCAGCTCACATGGTTCCGTTGAATACATCGATGCAGAAAACCACAGCGACAAATACAACATCTATAAGAAACCCAATAGGTTTGACTGGCAGAGGGAGTTTCGAATTGTGGTTTCGAATACGAGTAAAGAAAACGCACCTTTTTTCCTTCACGTTCCCAAACTGCAAAACGTGTGTGAGTTGATTACAGATTTGGAGCCCAACATTCAGTTGATAAAAAACAATGATAGCACGCATTCCGTTTCTATATCCAAAACGGCAAATCCTGATAGCTGTCATTAACAAAACAACGGTCCGTTGAAAAATGGGCTCTAAACAGTCATTAACAACATATAGAAACTTGTTAACTTCTGGCCAACACCTGCCGCCCGCTTCTAATGGAAAATTATACCTAAAGCTTCAAACTACCGCACAAAAAAAAGGGACACACAAAGTGCATCCCTTAATAGTTTTACATTCCAAAAAACTTAGCTCTCTTCGCTATCGTCTTTTTTCTGGAAGTTGGCAAACACATCATCAGCGCTGATTTTTTCTTCTTCAACAGGTACAGGTGGCGTTGTGTCCATGGTGTAGTTCTGGGTTTCTTCTGCTGGTAGCAATGTATCACCGCCCTCACCCTCAACAGGTTCAGGTTTAACAGGCGCCCATTTAGCAGCTTTTGTTACTTCTGCATCAAGTGCAATTTGCGTACAAAGCCCAAGCGTTACAGGATCCATTGGTTGCAAGTTCGCAGAATTCCAGTGTGTGCGCTCTTTGATTGCACCAATGGTTGTTTTAGTTGTACCGACAAGGCGAATAATTTGCGCATCTTTTAATTCAGGATGCGAACGCACAAGCCACAAAATCGCATTTGGACGATCTTGACGCTTTGATAATGGTGTATAGCGAGGGCCTTTTTTCTTAAGCGGCGGCACAATCACTTTTGAAACTTCAACTTTCAATTTGTGATTTGGATCTTCTTGCGCTTTTTCAAGCTCATCGCGGCTAAGCTGCCCCGCAGAAATCGGGTCCATACCTTTAATACCTTGCGCACTTTCGCCATCCGCAATTGCTTTTACTTCTAGTGGGTGCAAAGCACAAAAAGTAGCAATCTGATCAAACGTAAGCGATGTATTATCAACCAGCCATACAGCAGTTGCTTTCGGCATAAGTGGTGTAGCCATTTTAAAGTCTCCTCAAACGATATCTTCCCCGCTTGCTGACCCGGGTTTTGGGCAGCTCCCTTTCGGGAAGAATGATTATATTGTCATGAAAGTTGAACCCTTATACTCTTTTCAACATAAGCTTGCAAACAAAATCAGGCAAAACAATAAACTATCAAAACATACCAACAAGTTTAGAAAGTGTGCCAAAATGGATGATGAAGAAATCAAAGCCAAAAAAATAGCCCAGTATAATATTGGACAAGACCTTTCAGAATTTTCTATTGATGAAGTTTCAAACACAATAGAAGCATTAGAGACTGAGATTGAACGTTTAAAAACAACCAAGACAGAGAAAAGCAATCACCTAAATGCCGCTGCATCGCTATTTAAAACGTAAAAACATTGAGTTTTAAAGGATGTTAACCAGAAATTAAGGTTTATGAGGCATTAATAGTTTCATCAGAGGTTTATTCTTCTGATCTTTCAGACATTGGGTCCTATGACCTAGTCTGATACCTCCCTGTTAACTTTTCAGAGCCGTTTCTTACGGCTCTTTTTTTTGCCTTAATTTCAAGCTTTGATATGAAAAAATTTGGCACGCTTCTTGCTCCCTGTTGATATTAACCTAGTTCAAACGGGAAGCTTTACGGCAAAACCTTTATGGATTAAGTTAAATTTTAGTTAAATACAGCAGGGGTTTGTTGCGTGTCGAATACTGTAAATCTGGCGGAAAAATTCGCCCATTCTGAAAAATTCAAAACTCTGTTCCAAGATGGCATGTCACTTGTTGAAGAAAGTGCTGCATATCTTGATGGTCAAGGCCGTGACAACGCAAAAGGCTTACCGCGTGCTTCTGCCATGTTGTATGGATCAGAATCCATGCGCCTTACCACACGCCTAATGCAACTTGCGTCATGGCTTTTATTACAAAGAGCCGTAAATGATGGCGAGATGTCTAGAGACCAAATTCTAGAAGAAAAGAAGAAAATTAAATTGGACGAGACAAACGACAGTTCACAAAACCCTTCATGGAAAGATCTTCCTGTAGAGTTTATCGAACTCGTTACACGTTCTTTAAGCCTACAAAACCGCGTCATGACGTTGGATGCAGAACTTTACGGCACAAATATTGCCAAACAAGAAGCGCCAAGAGTAAACGCTGTCAGCCAGCAAATAGATTTGCTTTCAACAGCCTTTGGTGCAACCAAGCAATAAAATTAGGGGCTGTCCCAGATAACTACGATAAATATTGTTTAACCCATTGGTT
>CAZCUN010000024.1:0-45560 GCA_964502215.1 uncultured Rhizobiaceae bacterium
CTTCTCATACCCATATTGATAACCCATTTTTGAGTTATCTGGGACAGCCCCAAACTTAAATCGTCGTGAAACCTTAAAACTTGGCATTGCAGGTTTAGCTTGCCTACTGCCTCTACCAGCCTATGCAAGTAAACGTATAGCAAAGAAAAATGGAACGGCTATAAGAGGCTATGACACAACTGCTTATTTCCAACATGGCAAAGCTAAAAAAGGTGTTGCCTCAACAGTGGTCGAATGGAAAGGCGCTAAATGGAACTTTGCAACTGTTGCAGAGGCAGATCTATTCCGCGCTGATCCGACAAGCTTTGCTCCACAATTTGGTGGTTTTTGCACACGCGCAATGTCGTTGAAAAAAATTGTCCATGGCGACCCAGAAGTCTGGCGCATTAGAGGCAAAAAACTATACCTCTTCGCTCGCCCAGTAGGACGCGACTTCTTCGACAAAGGCCCAGACGCAATGATCGCAAAAGCCAAAGCGCACTGGAAAACACTGTCGTAAGCAAACAATATATCATTGCATAATTTAAAAGTATTATAATTCTGATTTTTGCTAAATTGGAGAATTATAAAGAAGATAAAATTTAGGCTAATCTATTGATATTAAACTATATTCCACGATAATCGTCCTATAGTTATCGAGTTAAAATAACTATATTGTTTTTATAGCTTGGCCTTTATTTTAATTGATTAATAGCCTTTGCAAGCTTAATAACATCAGCGGCATAAAAACCAGCAGCATTAATACAATTTGTTTCAATAATCTTTAGCTCTTTTGCCGTACGACAAATATCAATTACATAGGCCTTAGAGTAATTAGGATTTACATCAACCATCTTTTGAGCAAATTCAAGTGCATCGTTATCAATTTCATGTCTATAAATGACTCGTGACCCTTGTTTATAAAGCGAATAGGTGACAATTTTTTCATTTACAATCCAAACGCGCCACTCGCAAAGAATGTGAGCTGGTTTAGTTAACATAAGTTTTGTATCATGTCGTAATGCACCAAGAGGTATTTCCTCTATATCGAGAGTCATAACTTTCTGAGCAAGTTTAATTATCTCACCAGTCGACTTCACATTACCAGGTTCTTCTTTACTATCATCAACAGGCCGTAAGAACCAATCTTTCCCGTCATCAATCAAGCGTTTAGGAATTTCACTTAACTTCATAAATAATGCATCTGCCCCATTTAATAAAAATGGATGCCATGGTTTTTCATGTACGAACGGCCTTAACTTAAATACACCTGGTTTCAAGTTATGCTTTTTAGCATACCGCAATAATGTATATGAGCCAAACATAACAATATGCTCAGGATCATTTACAATGGGTTCTGGAACAAGCTCTCCAACGAAAGGTAAACTTTGTGCCTAGTATATGATATCTCTAGGTTATCAAGAGCTTCTGAGAGCTTTTTAGTATCTTCAAAATCTTGAAGAATCCATTGCATCCTTAATAACTTTCCACATTTACATGGAAATGATTAGTTCTCATTATTATCTTGAGAACCCTCACCAGATTTAGTAACTGCTGGTGCTTCATTAGTTTCAGCGTTTGCTTGACCTTCCGCGCCTTCTTCTTCACCATCCTCATGATCAGTCTCCGTAATCCGCTCTACAGAAACAACCTTTTCGTCTTTTGCTGTTTTAAAGACCGTCACCCCTTGCGTTGAGCGGCCTGCTACGCGGATATCCTTGATTGGGCAGCGAATGAGCTGACCACCGTCTGTCACGAGCATTACTTCATCGCTCTCATCAACTGGGAATGATGAAATCAATTCGCCATTGCGTTCATTAACAGCCATAGCCGCGATGCCTTTACCGCCTCGCCCCGAAACGCGGTATTCATGACTAGATGAACGTTTGCCATAGCCGCGCTCAGATAAGGTCAATATGAGTTGTTCACTCTCCTGCATTTCAGCAAAACGCTCATCGCTAAGCACTTCATCTGAACCTTCGTCATCTGGATCATCTGCAACTGCTTCAACTTCACCACCTTCTTCAGCAGCCAATAAAGATCTGCGTTGTTTAAGGAATGCGGTGCGTTCCCAAGCCTCGGCCTTAGTAGGGTTAAGAATGGTCATGGAGATAACCTTATCGCCAGGCGCCAGATTAATACCACGCACACCAACCGAATTTCGGCCTGCAAAGACACGAATATCTGTAACCTTAAAGCGAATAGATTGCCCCTTAGCAGAAGTCAGCAGAACAGTTGCATCTTCACTACATGTATCAACCCCAACAATGCCATCGTCGCCTTCAAGCTTCATGGCAATCTTGCCATTACGGTTTACAAGCTGGAAATCAGAGAGTTTGTTTCGTCGCACCGTACCTTGGGTCGTTGCAAACATGATGTTGAGGTTTTCCCAACTGTCTTCATCCTCTGGCAACGGCATGATAGTGGTGATTGTCTCACCCTGCTCTAGCGGTAGAATATTAATCAGCGCTTTGCCACGTGCATTTGGAGCAGCAAGCGGCAGTTTCCAAACCTTAAGCTTGTAGGCAATCCCGCGCGTTGAGAAGAACAACATTGGCGTATGCGTATTTTCCACAAAGATGCGCGTTACAAAGTCTTCATCACGCGTAGACATGCCAGAGCGGCCTTTGCCGCCACGGCGTTGCGCACGATATGTATCAAGCGGCACACGTTTGATATAGCCATTATGACTAACCGTCACGACCATGTCTTCACGCGCAATAAGATCTTCATCTTCCATATCAAAACCACCATCGGTGATTTCTGTACGGCGTGGTGTCGCAAATTCATCGCGAACTTCAATTAGTTCATCCGTAATTATTTTCATCACACGAACACGGCTAGCTAGAATATCAAGATAATCCTTGATTTCTTCGCCAATTTTATTGAGTTCATCCGCAATCTCATCACGACCAAGCGCGGTTAAGCGTTGCAGACGTAAATCAAGAATGGCGCGCGCTTGTTCTTCTGAAAGATTGTAAGTCTCATCTGTATTAAGCTTGTGACGAGGATCATCAATCAACAAAATCAGCGGTGCAACATCTTTTGCAGGCCAATTGCGCTCCATCAATCCTGCACGTGCAGTGGCTGGATCAGGCGCATGACGAATAAGTTTGATCACTTCATCAATATTAGCAACCGCAATGGCAAGACCAACCAAAACATGCGCACGAATGCGAGCTTTGTTGAGTAAGAATTTGGTACGACGCGTTACAACCTCTTCACGGAAAGCAACGAATGCTTTCAACATATCCATAAGGTTCATTTGCTCAGGCTTGCCACCGTTAAGCGCTACAAAGTTACAACCAAACGAAGTTTGCAACGGTGTAAAACGATAAAGCTGGTTTAAAACCACATCAGCAACCGCATCGCGCTTAAGCTCGATCACAACTCGGTAACCATCACGGTCAGATTCGTCGCGTATATCAGAAATACCCTCAACACGCTTATCGCGTACGAGGTCAGCCATTTTCTCAATCATAGAGGCTTTATTGACCTGATAAGGCACTTCAGTCACGACTAAGGCCTGACGATCTCCACGAATTGTCTCTTCATGAACTTTTGAACGCATTAAGACAGAACCGCGCCCTGTTTCATAGGCAGAACGAATGCCACTGCGCCCTAAAATTAATGCACCAGTTGGAAAATCAGGGCCCGGAATAATTTGCATGATTTCTTCAAGCGATATGGCAGAATTTTCCACCATAGCCAAACAACCATCAATCAACTCACCAAGATTATGAGGCGGTATATTAGTCGCCATACCAACCGCAATACCACCCGCACCATTGGCAAGCAGATTTGGGAATTTAGCAGGAAGAACAACAGGCTCACGCTCTGAATTATCGTAGTTATCCTGAAAATCGACCGTATCTTTGTCAATATCAGACAAAAGCTCATGGGCAGCTTTTGCCATGCGCGATTCTGTATAACGCATCGCAGCAGCTTTATCGCCATCAATAGAGCCAAAGTTACCTTGACCATCGATTAAAGGCAGACGAAGTGAGAAATCTTGCGCCATTCTAACCATGGCGTCATAAATTGCGGTGTCACCATGTGGGTGATATTTACCAATGACATCACCAACAATACGAGCAGACTTACGATATGGTTTGTTCCAATCGTAACCATTTTCATGCATCGAATATAATATTCTGCGGTGAACTGGCTTTAATCCATCCCGCACATCAGGAAGCGCCCTACTCACAATTACGCTCATTGCATAGTCAAGATAAGATCGGCTCATTTCCTCAATAATGGAAATTGGCTTGATCTCGGAAGGGTCGTCCCCTTGACCTGGAGTATTAGCTTCGTCGGACAAAAATCACCTATAAATAAATTATTCTTAGAGTTTATCCGATTCCCTTCTTGTAACCAAATCAGAGCAAATAATAATGGCCTAATTAAATGTTATATTTCAGTATGTTAAAGTCAATGTAAGAGTTATCTCCAAATAATTTCACTAGCCATCCCCACATTAGGCTGATATCGAAGTTTTATGTTTGAATTAGATGCAATCTTGAACGCGTTTTTTACGCTATTTGTTACTATTGATCCGGTTGGGCTGGCGCCTATTTTCATCGGCATTACCGTTGGTATGACTAGGCAAGAACGCCTTTCTGTTGCCATGCGAGCCTGTATCATTGCTATGGGGTTAATGATGCTATTTCTTTTGGCAGGTCAGGTTATTCTGGATACATTGGGTATTACAATCCATGCATTCCGTGTCGCAGGTGGCTTGCTGTTGTTTTATACAGCCTTTGAAATGGTTTTTGGCGCAAGACAGGAGCGCAAAGAAAAAACAAGCGAGACAGCTATTACAAAAGATCAGATTGCCAATCTCGCAGTCTTCCCGCTCGCCTTACCATTAATTGCAGGCCCTGGCGCTATTTCAGCAACAATCCTCTTGGCAACCCAATTTGGCGGTAGCTGGGAATGGACAGGCGTTCTGCTGTTAGTAATAGCTTTTGTATTATTGCTGGTTTTCTTATCTTTCATAGCTTCAGAGCTTTTAAGCAAGTATCTTGGTAATACAGGCCGAATGATCATGACACGGCTTTTAGGGGTTCTACTCGCAGCTTTATCAGTTCAGTTTGTAATCGATGGCATAAAAGCGCTTGTCTCTTGAATGCTGGTTATTTAATTGCCGTTTTAAAAGAAGCAATATTCTCTTCCCCACCTTCAATGCTAAAGATGACACCTTCTTCGGTAAATTGACGTTCTAAAACAGATAATTCAAACAATTTAACGAACCGCTCTACATCTGATGACTTTGAAAAACTTATTGTAACTTCATGCTGCGCAATACGCTTCCATTCAATTAAATGTGCATTCGCAATAGCTAAGTTAGAAGCGCCGGCATAGGAGCGTGCAAGGCCACCCGTACCAAGCTTTGTTCCCCCAAAATACCGCGTAACAATCATCCCAACATTAATCAGATTAGCACCAATCAACGTTTTAAGCACAGGCATGCCAGAAGTGCCCGCAGGTTCGCCATCATCTTTAGCATTTTCATTTATTTGATTATTGTCTGATATCGTTCGAAAGGCAGTGACATGATGTGAAGCTTTTGGATGCGCTAAACGTAATTCACTAAGCTTTGCATTAAACAAAGCATGCGGCACAATGTTTGCTATGAAACGAGAATTCTTTTCCTCAAATTCGGCAGTATAAACACGTTCAACCGTGACTAGCTTCACTTTGCTCTATCTTTCAATTGTATATTAACGGCCAGGAAGCGTAACTTTGATTTCTTTGCCTCCAAGACCATGAACAGAATCGCCAGCCCGCACAATAACGGTTTTAATACCCTTAGGAATTTTAGCACTGCCCGAACGCGTGAAAGGCTGCTCATTGACATGTGGGTGCGCCAGAACTCGGGTTCCATATACCGTACCGTCTTCACCAACGACTTCCCATTTATTGGCATAGTGATCCCATCCCGTATCAGCATGTTTGACGGCAACAGAAAACCTAAAGTCCGTCCCACTACCAGAAACATCAACACTCACAACATCCGCCTCCCCAGCAAAAGCTGGGTTAATAAATGTAGAAACAAACAAAATACCTAGTAAACGACGCATAATCTTCTCCAAATTGCATAAAGCTGTTTCAAATGTTCTTGCCTAAAAGCAAAGGCATGTGCAAAAACAGCGGGAATTAGATTTACTATACTGGATTCGGACATAGGCTCAAATTATGGCATCAGGCTCAAAAAAAGTTATTTATGCAGCAATGATAGGCAATGGCCTTATTGCAATTGCTAAATTTGTTGGCGCATCTTTGACAGGCTCAGCTGCAATGCTATCTGAAGGCATTCACTCAGTTGTCGATACAGGCAACCAAGGTTTGCTTTTATATGGCATAGCACGCTCAAAAAGACCTGCAGATGAAAAGCATCCATTCGGTTATGCTTCAGAAATATATTTTTGGGCGTTCATTGTTGCCATCCTAATCTTTTCAATAGGCTCAGGCATTTCAATTTATCATGGCGTTGAAAAAGTATTACATCCTCATGCAATCGGCGATCCTACAATCAACTATATCATCCTTATCTTGGCAATGCTTTTTGAAGGTGTTGCTTGGTGGGTTGCATATAAAGAATTTAATAGTACACGCGGACAGAAAAGCTTCTTTGAAGCCGTTAAAGACTCAAAAGACCCAACCATCTTTACAGTACTCTTTGAAGATACAGCCGCCATGCTTGGCCTATTGGTTGCTCTTATAGGCATTTGGGTTTCTGTTACCTTTAACTTACCCATTATGGACGGCATTGCCTCTATTATAATTGGTGTCATTCTTGCGGGAACAGCACTTCTATTGGCGTTAGAAACAAAAGGGCTTTTAATTGGTGAAGCAGCAGCGCCTGAAATTGTTGAAGATATCAAAGAGCTCATTAATTCACATGAAACTATTATTGCGCTTAATGAGATTAGAACACTTCATCGTGGTCCAAATGATGTTCTTCTAGCGTTATCTGTTGATTATCGCGATGACGTTCTCGCCGGTGACGTTGAACGCACAAATACACTCATTGAGATTGCAATTAAAGAAAAGTACCCTGTCGTAAAACGCCTCTTCCTTGAAGTACAAAGCGTAAAAGACCATCAAGACGAAATCAAACGTGCAGAAGAAGCAAGAGCTAGCGAAGACTAACGCTAGCTCAAGCGTTTCGATGCTAAAGTTGCTGCATATATAGCTAATAAGAGTAAGCCAACTGGGAAAGTAGCTCCAATAATATCAGAGCCTATTTTTCCAGCTATACCTGAAACTAAAACAGCAATAGAAACTGGAAAAACAAACCTTAAAAATAAAAGGCATAGTTTTCCTAGAAAACCAATGTGATATATGACAGCAGAAAGAAGAACCGAAGCAAATCCGAGTGTAGCGTATTTAATGACAGTCAAAGGCCACACAAGGGCGCTAGTTTCCTGCCCCATCAATAATTTGAATACCAGAGCGTTTTCAGAAAAATCTGCTATAACTGCAATTAATATGGCTGATAAAATAATCCGCACCAAGGGTCTATTGCCACGCATTTGAAAAGCTGTTGCCAACAAAGCAAAACCTGCACCAAAAGTTATTGGAAACAAAGTATCTAATAAAAATACGATTTTTGCAGTTTGCACAGGCACTTCACCTGAAACAATACCCCCGATTGCATAAACAGCATCAACACCACCTGGCAGGTAAAACATGGCTAAACCAAATAAAATAGCGATGCCAGTTGCAATTGCTAGAAGCACAGAAGCTGTAGAAAGAAATTGCTGATTAAAGAATGTACGTAAATTTACCTTCTCTTGCTGCGACCTGGTTTCATTCAACGTCGCTGCAATTTTTGATAGATCTTCTTTGGTATTAGTAACGCTAGAAGCGTTAGGTATAATTTCAGCAGTCTGCGTTGAAGAATTATCAATTGCCTTGCGCCAGCTAGAGGCATCTGTTGCAGCAAAACGCATTTTATCATTTTGAGATTGCGCTTCAATTTTCGCTTGTTTCTTACGCGCTTTTTTAGCAGCTTTTTTGTTTATTTTATTCCGCGTTTTTTCATCAACATAGAGTTGAGATTTTTCGTACTCATCTTCAAGTTGGGCTTTTTGTAAGTCAGAAAGCTTTTTATTATTTAGCGATTTGTGCTTTATCTCAGCATTGCTTTTATTTTTAGACGCTTTTTTAAGTTTAAATTTTTTGGCCATGGTTTATCCAAAATTATCACAGCCGCATCATTTAACATCATAATAGCCTGTGAAAATAAAGCAATAACAGGCATATCAATCATAATAACCTAGAATGGAATTTCATCATCAATGTCACCACCAGATGGACCACTGAAGCCACCACCTTGATTACCGCCACCCATTTGACCTTGACCACCTAATGGGCCAGATTGGCCAAAGTTGCCACCGCCACCTTGGTCATAGCCACCACCGCCGCTGCCTTGGTTGTCACTACGACCATCAAGCATGGTAAGCACACCATTATAGTTTTGCAGAACAACTTCAGTTGACCATCGGTCTTTACCTTCGTTGTCTTGCCATTTGCGAGTTTGAAGCTGGCCTTCAACGTAGATTTTCGAGCCTTTTTTAACATAGTTCTCAATCACACGGCAAAGCCCTTCATTGAAAACGACAACACGGTGCCATTCAGTTTTCTCACGGCGTTCGCCAGTGTTCTTATCTTTCCAAGTATCAGAAGTAGCAATGCTAAGGTTCGCGATTGGGCGACCATCCTGCGTACGCTTGATATCAGGATCAGCGCCCAAATTACCAATCAAAATCACCTTATTGACACTACCTGCCATGATACTCTCCAATAGCTAACGCCTCAAAAGGCGCATATTCAAAAAACTTTCGTGTACATTGCCCTATTTGGCTTGCAAACTCGACTGCCAGCTTTATCTTTCCACACATAACAGACAAAATTATTTGTTCTTATTATGTTCTTTTTTATATAATATTACAAGTATGATTCAAAAATCCTTCTCTCTTGTGGATATCTAAATGGCAGACCTAAAGAATATTTCAGTGCGTGGCGCACGTGAGCACAATCTGAAAAACATTGATATCGACCTACCAAGAGACAAGCTTATTGTCATTACAGGCCTGTCAGGCTCAGGCAAATCTTCGCTTGCATTTGATACAATCTATGCAGAAGGCCAGCGCCGTTATGTAGAAAGCTTATCAGCCTATGCGCGTCAATTCCTTGAAATGATGCAAAAACCTGATGTGGATCAAATCGATGGGCTTTCACCAGCCATATCAATTGAACAAAAAACCACCTCAAAGAACCCGCGCTCTACAGTTGGTACAGTCACAGAAATCTACGACTATATGCGTCTTCTCTTTGCGCGTGTTGGTGTGCCCTATTCACCCGCTACAGGTCTACCAATCGAAAGCCAAACGATTTCGCAAATGGTAGATCGCATCATGAGTTTAGAAGATGGTCAGCGGTTATATCTGCTTGCGCCTATCGTTCAAGGTCGCAAAGGCGAATACCGCAAGGAATTAGCCGAGCTTACCAAGAAAGGTTTTCAACGCGTGAAAGTAGATGGCACACTTTACGAGATTGCTGATGTCCCTGCCCTTGATAAAAAATACAAGCACGACATTGATGTGGTTGTAGACCGTGTTGTTGTGCGAGATGACATCGCAACACGCCTTGCAGACAGTTTACAAACAGCCCTTCAACTCTCAGATGGTTTAGCCATTGCAGAACTAGCAGACAAACCTTTGCCTAAGGAAGAAACCGCAGCTGGCGGTTCAAAAAACAAATCCCTCAACGCCACACACGAAACACTCGTCTTTTCAGAAAAATTTGCATGTCCAGTTTCAGGCTTTACAATAGCGGAAATTGAACCACGATTATTCTCATTCAACAATCCTTTTGGTGCATGTCCAACCTGTGATGGTCTTGGCACGCAAAAAGGCATGGATGAAGATATGGTCATTCCAGATGATACGCTCACCCTACGCGGTGGCGCTATCTTACCATGGTCAAAATCTTCGACGCCTTCTCCATACTATGCTCAAACGCTTGAAGCATTGGGCAAGCATTATAAATTCAAAATGTCAGACCCATGGCGCGATATCAAAAAAGAAGCACAGCAAGCAATACTGCATGGCACAGGTAAAACCGAAATCAACTTCATCTACGATGATGGCCTACGCAAATATGAAACCAAGAAAACCTTTGAAGGTGTCATTCCCAATCTCGAACGACGCTGGCGCGAAACTGATTCATCGTGGATGCGCGAAGAGATTGAAAAATTCATGTCTTCATCACCGTGTGAAGCCTGTAACGGTAACCGCTTAAAGCCAGAAGCACTTTGCGTTAAGCTTGATGGCAAACACATTTCAGACATCACGCAGCTTTCTATCAAACATGCAGCCGTGTGGTTTGATGCATTGCCTAAAACCATGAACGACAAACAAAACGAAATTGCAGGCCGTATCTTAAAAGAAATCCGCGAACGCTTGAAATTCTTAAATGATGTGGGTCTTGATTATCTTTCCATGTCACGAAACTCAGGCACACTCTCTGGCGGTGAAAGCCAACGTATCAGACTTGCCTCGCAAATCGGTTCTGGCCTTACTGGCGTTCTATACGTGCTGGACGAACCTTCCATCGGCCTACACCAAAGAGATAACGCACGTCTACTCGAAACCCTCAGACATCTACGCGATCTGGGCAATACAGTGATTGTGGTTGAACATGATGAAGACGCAATTTTAACCGCGGATCATCTAGTAGACATCGGCCCATATGCAGGCATTCATGGTGGTGAAGTCATTGCCTCTGGCACGCCAAAACAAGTGATGAAATCGAAGAAATCTATCACAGGCCAATACCTCACTGGCAAGCTTGCAATTCCGTTGCCAGAAAAACGTCGCAAGGCTGCTAAAGGAAAACTGGTTCGCGTTAAAGGCGCTACAGGCAATAATCTGCAAAACGTAACGGCTGATTTCCCGCTTGGTATTTTCACAGCCGTAACGGGCGTATCAGGTGGCGGCAAATCTACGCTTTTAATTGAGACACTCTACAAAGCAGCCGCAAGACGCATCGGCAGTGCAAGAGCTGCCCCCGCTCCGCATGATTCAATTGAAGGCTTTGAACATTTAGATAAAGTCATCGACATTGACCAATCGCCAATCGGGCGAACACCGCGCTCTAACCCCGCCACTTACACAGGCGCATTCACACCTATCCGCGAATGGTTCGCTGGTCTGCCCGAAGCAAAAACACGCGGCTATGCACCCGGTCGTTTCTCCTTCAACGTAAAAGGCGGACGCTGCGAAGCTTGTCAGGGGGATGGCGTCATAAAAATCGAAATGCACTTCCTACCAGATGTTTATGTCACCTGCGATGTCTGTAAAGGCAAGCGCTACAACCGCGAAACCATGGAAGTGCTCTTCAAGGGTAAATCAATTGCAGATGTATTGGACATGACCGTTGATGAAGCAGAAGACTTCTTCAATGCAGTGCCAAGTGTGCGCGATAAAATGGCAACGCTCAAACGCGTTGGCCTTGGCTACATCAAAGTAGGCCAACAAGCCACAACGCTCTCAGGCGGTGAAGCGCAGCGCGTAAAACTCGCCAAAGAATTGAGCAAACGCGCCACTGGTCGAACGCTCTACATCCTTGATGAACCCACAACAGGACTTCACTTCCACGATGTAGCCAAACTACTAGAAGTCCTGCATGAGTTAGTGGACGCGGGGAATACAGTCGTCGTCATCGAGCATAATTTAGAAGTCATAAAAACAGCCGACCACATTCTTGATCTAGGCCCTGAAGGCGGTGATGGTGGTGGTGAGCTGGTCGCAAGCGGCACACCGGAAGAAGTAGTGAAAGTGAAGCGCAGTTATACAGGACAGTTTTTGAAGGAGTTGCTGGAGAGAAGACCGCAGGGGTGAGAGTAGTGACTTTTGGCAAATGTAAATTAACAAATAAAAATGGGAATTTTGTAAAGTCTCATATAATTCCAAAAGCCTTCTTAAAAAGAACAACCAACGCACCTTTCATGATATCAAATGGCATTTCAAAACCAAGCATTATGTATGATGGTTGGTATGATAAAAACTTAGTAATAAGAGAAGGAGAAGATTATTTTGAACAAGGTGATAGTTATATTGCCAAAATTTTACAAAAGAATTACCTCACATACTCTAAGCGTCGGGCTGCTGATGATTTAAATAAACTTGAAGGAACATTAGTAGCCGGTAATATTTATAAACTCACAGATGTTGATACTGATTTAATACGCCTATTTGCTCAAAGTTTACTCTGGCGAGCATCTATGTCGACACATAAAGATTTTACTACTGTAAATTTAGATAAGAAATCAAACGAATTACTCAAAACAAATATCTTAAATGCAAACCCAGGTCCATATTGGGAATTTCCTATTTAATGCGGTGTTTTTTGCAATGAAGTTGAGTTAACTAAAATACAACCTCTAAGGTCAAAAAAGCATCCATTTATTCGATTTTTTTTAGATGGCGTAATAATCTATATTGCACCAAGAAAACGAATAATTCGGCAAGAAAAATTCAAACATCTTTTTGTTGGTAAAGATAAAAAAACAATAGATTTAATTTGTTTTTCAAGTACTGATTCTTGGCATAATAACGAAACTATCAAAACGTTAAATAATACTTTTAATCAACACGGAGATATATTTTCTGGCTTTAAAAGTGCATCGCAAGTAAGACGTAAAACTTAATATACATATTATATAAGTATAGACGATCTCCCGTCATCCCGGTCGCCATGCGAACCGGGATCCATTGATGCTCGCACTAGTTACAGAAAACTAAATAGAAACGTATCTCTAAAACTCACTATATTTGAAACTTCCATACTCGTTGCTGGGTATAATAGATCCCGGTTCGCATGGCGACCGGGATGACGAATGAGGGTGTAAACAAAAAAAAACGGGCTGCCTTAGCAACCCGTTCAAATTCATAAAACCTAAAGTCTTTTTAAGCAGTCTGACGCGTAATCGCACCGTCAACTGCATGGATGATTTCATCAATGTCTGACTTGGTACAAATCAGTGCTGGTGAGAAACATAGCGTGTTGTTAAAACCTTTTAGCGAACGGTTTGTTGCGCCAATGACAACAGCGTTCTCTTTGAAACAATCGGCCACAATCGCTTGCGTCAATTGCTCAGAAGCTGGCTCTTTTGTATCACGATCATTTACAAGCTCTGCACCGACAAAGAGGCCTTTACCACGAACTTGGCCAATAATGTCATGCTTGCCTGCAAGACCTTCAAGCTTCTCAAGGAAGTATTCACCCATCAAAACAGTGTTATCAAGAAGGTTTTCATCTTCAAGAATACGAAGGTTTTCAAGGGCTGCTGTTGGCCCTGCCGTACAACCACCAAAGGTAGAAATATCACGGAAGTAACCCATCGTATCAGACATTTCAGGTTTCAACATATTGAAAACATCTTCAGTCGTAACCGTACAAGAAATAGCGGCATACCCAGAGGCAACGCCTTTTGCCATCGTCACCATATCAGGCTCAATGCCGTAGTGCTGATAACCAAACCAAGTGCCGGTACGACCCATGCCGCATACAACTTCATCAATGTGAAGGAGAACATCATACTTCTTACAAATTTCCTGAACACGTTCCCAGTAACCTTCTGGCGGAACAATTACACCGCCGCCAGCCGTAATTGGCTCAAGGCAAAGTGCGCCAACAGTTTCTGGGCCTTCACGAAGAATAACTTCTTCAATCGCATTAGCGGCACGGATACCATAATCATCCACCTCGCCCCACTGCGAACGGTATTCAAGACAATGCGGCACTTCAACAAACCCAGGTGTGAAAGGACCATACTCGTCTCTGCGCTCATCTTGGCCACCAGCAGAAAGTGTCGCAATAGTTGTGCCATGATAATCACGCTGACGATAAAGAATTTTATGCTTCTTGCCGCCATACTTATTATAAGCAATCTGGCGAACCATCTTGAAGCATTTCTCATTCGCTTCAGAACCAGAGTTAGAATAATAAACACGAGACATACCAGGCATTTTTTCGATCAAACGCTCTGCAAACAATGCGCCCGGAATAGAGCCCATGGAGCCAGCAAAATAGTTCATCTTAACAAGCTGATCACGAACCGCATCTGCAATGCTCTCACGACCATAACCAACGTTTACTGTCCAAACACCGCCAGAAACCGCATCAAGATGCTCGCGTCCAGCTTGGTTCCAGACACGCATGCCCTTACCTTCAACAATGATAAGTGGATCAACTTCATCCGTGAATTTAGAGTGGTTAGTCAGGTGATGCCAAACGTGTTTCTTGTCTGCTGCAACTACGTGGCTGATGTCATTCGGATTTACTAATTTATTCATGGCGACCATCTCCCAAAAACCGCGTGAAATTTATAACTATAATTTCATTTAGGCTACATCAGGATTTCAAAACGCGCATGAATCCAGAATCGCTTTTACGGGGAGCCAGATTCAAAACAAGATCAAAGCCTAGATACACTACAAAACGCCCCCCATTGTCGCTTTAAAGGGGATAATACAATTGGTTTTTCTAGGCAGTCTAAAGCATTTTTCTCAATTTTTGCTAGCAAAGGTTCAACAAATACAATTTGCAAAAAGACAGCGCGTTGATTTTTAGGAAGCTTAGCAATCGCAGATTTTGCTTTCTTGATATGTGACCTACCCAGTTCAATCATCTCTGCAACAACTGCCTCATGTGTATGATTAGGTTTTTGTTCAAGCCAGCTTTCACGATTAAGCTCGTGAGTTTGCAAGATAGTAAGTGGAAAATACACTTGTCCATGAGAACGCGCCTTAGCGCATTGAGACAGATGCTTTGCTACACCAATTGCAACGCCAGCATGACCACATGCGTCAGCAAGCTCTGAACTACGTTCAATGCCAGATGCAAGCGCTATCATGTGTAACAATGAAGAAACTGTCTCGCCTAGATAACCTTCATATGTTTGAAGGTCGGGCATTCCATCTTGATAGAGATCAAAAATTCTAGCTTCAAGCATATTGTCAAAAACATCACGTTGAAGTTTATGTTCATCAATAAGTGCTAGAAGTGTTTCGGCCAATGGGCCGCTGCCGACATTTCCATCTGATTTAATTAAATCACGCCACCATTGAATTCGAATTTCACCAGGCATTGGTTCAGAAACCAAATCAGAAATTTTCGCAACTTCAGCATCAAAAGCATAAAGTGTCATTGCTAAATGGCGAAGGTCTTCAGGCAAATATAGACAACAAAGATAACGCTCTGGATCAAGCGATTTTAAGGTTTGTTGAATATGAACCTGATGATCGAACATTACACTGCCAAGAATGCAGCAGCCACCGCCCTGCCTTCTGCTATTAAAACATTATATGTACGCACAGCAGCACCGGTCGCCATAGGGTCAGCCGATATATTCACGCTTCGTAATTTTGTACGGAGTTCAGATTGTAGCGGCAAAAGATCAAGACCAGAGCCAACAAGTAATATTTCAATCTCATCAGCTTCAGCAAATAGTCTTTCAAAGTTTTCTGAATTCAAATCATCTGGTTGAGTTACATCCCACCCATAAATACCAGAGGGCAAACAAAGCAAACTTCCTTTGTGAGACATTTCGGCGAATCTAAAGCCACCATTTCCGTAAGCATCAATTGGTGCACGCCCTGGAAAATGCGCCTCTCTAATCTCAATGCCTTTTTGACCACGCATGGAAATATGTCTTACCCGAAATCAATCGGCATTGTATTTTCCGTTGCCTTTTTCTCAGCCGCAATCTTATCCTTCTCATCTTGACCGCCCGCCACTTGACCAGGACGAAGCTTAAACAGGATAAGCAACGGTGCTGCTACAAAGATTGATGAATATGTACCAATGAAAACACCAAAGATCATCGCAAATGTGAAGGATTCAAGCACTGCACCACCAAGAAAATAAAGTGAGAATAAAGCAAGCAGTGTGGTTACAGAAGTCAGGATAGTACGCGAAAGCATCTGATTAATTGACATGTCAATAATATCAGAAACAGGCTTCTTTTTATACTTACGAAGGTTCTCACGTATTCGGTCGTAGACAACAACCGTATCATTGAGTGAGTAGCCCACAATGGTTAGAAGTGCAGCAATCGTTGGAAGTGAGAACTCCAGTTGTAAGATAGCGAAAATACCAATCGTAAAGATAACATCATGCAAAGTTGCCATAACAGCACCTAGCGCAAACTGCCACTCAAAACGTATCCAGATGTAGAGCATAATAGCAAGCAACGCACCTACGATAGAAAGCGTGCCAGCAATGCGCAATTCATTGGAAACCGTTGGCCCAACAACTTCGATCCTACGAAAATCATAACTGTCTTCCAAGACGACACGAACGAGAGCCTCTGTACTTTGTTCAGCATTATCGCCCGCATCCTGACTTTCTACACGAATGAGAATATCTTCAGATTCACCAAACTCTTGAACCTGAACTTCTCCCAAATTAAGTTCAATAAGCTTTTCACGAATATCAGAGATAGGCGCTTCAATTGTAGTCTCAGCTTTTGCGCGAACTTCAAAAAGCGTACCGCCCTTAAAATCAATTCCGTAATTCAAGCTAACAGCAAAGAACAATATAATCGAAGCGATTACACCAGCCAAACTGAATGGAAAGCTAAACTTTCGGTCTTTCATAAATTTAATGTTTGTATTTTCAGGCAAGATGCCAAATAAGCGTTTCGGCAATTCAGTTGGACGCTTGTAACGAACCCAAAGTGCCACTAACAAACGCGTAAATGTATAGGCGGTAAAGACAGTCGTCACGATACCAATTGCAAGCGTAACGGCAAAGCCTCTTACAGGCCCAGAACCAAGATAGAAAAGAATAATTGCAGCAATTAACGTTGTAACATTCGCATCCAAAATAGTTGTGAAAGCAGAACGAAAACCAGCATCAAAAGATTGAATTAAATTTCGTCCATTTCGACGCTCTTCTCGTATACGCTCATAAATTAGAACATTCGCATCAACCGCCATACCCATCGTCAGAACAATACCAGCAATACCCGGAAGCGTAAGCGTTGCGCCTAGAACTGATAAAAGTGCAACAAGCATTCCTATGTTTGCTATCAATGCTAGATTTGCAATGATACCTAGAAATCCATAGGCAACAATCATAAAGATAAGAACTAATATTGCGCCAATAACTGAGGCATTGAAACCTGCAGCAATTGAATCTGCACCAAGCCCAGGACCAACAGTTCTCTCTTCAACAAAGTTAAAACTTGCAGGAAGTGCACCCGCATTGAGCAATACAGCAAGTCTGTTTGCAGTTTCAGCAGTAAAATTACCTGAAATTTGACCTGATCCACCTAGAATTGGTTCATTTATAACAGGCGCAGACAGAACGACTTGGTCAAGCACAACCGCAAAAGGACGCCCTACGTTTTGACTGGTAAAATCACCAAAGATGCGCGCGCCATTACCATTAAATCTAAATACAACTAATGGTTCGTTATTTCTTGGATCAAATCCCAATTGCGCATCTGCAAGATCATCGCCACGTAGCACAGCGCGTTTACTAACGATATAAGGTATAGAAGGCTCAACACCTTCAAATACAACTTGGAAACCACTTGGAGGGTTTCTACCAGAATTTAAAAGTTCATTCGGATCTATTTCTGTATTAACTGAGTGAAAGCTAAGTTTAGCTTCCGCGTTGATTAGATCTTTCAGGTTTGGAATTTCGTCTGCTTCAAGACCTGGGTATTGCACCAAAATACGATTAACACCTTCACGCTGAACAATTGGTTCAGACGTACCAAACTCGTTGATACGGCGTAAAATAACATCAATAGATTGCGTGATAGAATTCTTGATCCTACCTTCAATGCCCTGATCTGTTAAAGTGTAGAGCAATTCACCCGCAGAAGGATTAGACTCTTGAACTTCTAAGATACCAATACCATCGAGTACGTTACCACTTTGCACGGGTTGCAATAACTCACGCATAGATTGACGGAACTCAGCTGTTTTTGTCTCATCATTTAAACGAAGTAAAACAGTCTTATCACCACGAACAGTTGCCCTGCCCCTAATTCCTGTTTCACGTAATTTTCCGCGAACATCATCACGAAGACTATCTTGTCTTTCTTTGATGAGTTCTTTTTCATTCACCTGCATGAGCAAATGCGCCCCGCCTTGAAGGTCAAGGCCAAGCGTCATTTTCTCATGTGGATACCAAGAAGGAAGCGCAGCTGCGTCTTCATCGCTAAAAAAATTTGGCGAGGCAAATATAAGCCCAGCAAGAATAGTCATTAGGATTGCGGTAATTTTCCATCGGGAAAAATAAAGCATGGGCTTTGCCTTCTATTTTTAAGACCGCTAAGCGGATAAATATTATTTTGCTGGAGCGTCGCTTTTAACGCGAACTTCTGCAATTAATGCACGGACAACACGAACTTTAGTGTCTTTGGCTATTTCAACTTCTACTTCGTTATCATCAATAACTTTTGTTACCTTGCCAACTAATCCACCACCAGTAACAACCACGTCATTACGGCGAATAGCTGCTAATATCTCTTCGCGTTTCAAAGCTTGCTGCCTTTGAGGGCGTATCAGCAAAAAATAGAAAATAATGAAAATAAGAATGAACGGGATAATCTGGATAAGAAAACCACCAGCACCACCAGCGGCAGCGTCTTGAGCATATGCAGGGGTCACAAACATGAGACCAAACTCCTAAAACAATTTTAACTAACTCTGAGACTGATATCTCAAAAAACCTATCAAGAGCATGTATGTGCCATTGCCTAGTTTTTCAAGAATCTAAATGATTGTCCCCGAACTCAGCTGGACTATACCTTTCACAACAACAAATGCAAACACAATGAACGCGCTTTATATGTTGTTGTTCCAATGCTAAAGCAAGGAAAATACAATTAAGGATTTATCTTATGTCAGAAGATGCAATAGCACTCCTAAATCAAAAGCTCGATCGACTAACAAATGTACTAGAACAACATTTTGGAACATCTGAAAATCCCAACGATCTAAACGCAGCAACTGCATTTATATGGCAAGCAGAAACGCAATGGTTGCAGCCTGTACCAAACGTTAATCGCGTCGATCTTGATCTACTCAAAGGCATTGATAACGTAAAACATATCTTGATTGAAAATACAGAACGCTTTGCAAATTCATACGCAGCAAACAATGCTTTATTATGGGGCGCAAGAGGAATGGGCAAGTCTTCGCTGATTAAAGCAACGCACGCACATATCTTAAAAACCATTCCCAAAAGCAATCTCAAGCTAATTGAAATCCATAGAGAAGACATAAATAGCTTGCCGGCACTCTTAAACATTTTGCGCACAAGCAAATGCAAAGCGATTTTATTCTGTGACGATCTTTCTTTTGACAATGATGACAGTACTTATAAATCGCTCAAAGCTGCACTAGATGGTGGCGTTGAAGGTCGACCTGAAAATGTAATCTTCTACGCAACATCAAACAGAAGACATTTGTTACCACGCGATATGATGGAAAACGAACGTTCCACTGCAATAAATCCGTCAGAAGCTGTTGAAGAGAAAGTCTCATTATCAGATCGCTTTGGATTATGGCTTGGTTTTCATAAATGTTCACAAGACAACTACCTTGAGATGGTCAATGGCTATGCAAAATCTTTGAACCTTAAAATTAAAGATGATGAATTACGTTCCCAAGCCCTTGAATGGTCAACAACACGCGGCAGTCGCTCAGGTCGCGTAGCTTGGCAATTTGTTCAAGATTTAACAGGCAAACAAAAGAAAAACACCGCATAAGATTACTCTTACACGGTGCTTTTGTAGCCCGATAGGGAAACCGGGTAATTTTAGTTAATCATTCTAACCAGCAAGATACTTCTTCGGATTTACTGGGGAAGAGTTTTTACGAAGTTCAAAGTGTACTTTTGGCCTTTCAGCGTTACCCGTTTTACCTGAGCGTGCTATAATCTGGCCACGACGAACACGGTCGCCTTTCTTTACTTCGTAATTTCTGTTGTGCGCATAAGCAGATACAAAATCATCTTCGTGACGGATCAAAACAAGTTTTCCGTATGATGAAATTTCATCGCCAACATAAATCACAACACCATTTTCAGCAGCATGTACTGCAGTGCCTTCAGGAACGGAAATATCAATTCCTTCATTTGCACCATTTGTACCGCTTTCACCAAAGGTAGAAACAACTCTTCCTTTAACTGGCCAACGGAAATCTGAGATTCCAGTACGCGCAGGTGCTGGTGTTTTAGTATCAATTGCAGGGTTTTTCACAGCCCCCGTAACAATTGGATCTACATTCTTAGGCAAAGCTGCTGGCTTTTTTGCAGGTGCAATTGAAGCTGTTGTTACAGGATCAACACCAGATGACATTCTAAGCACCTGACCAACACGAATATTAGAACCATTCAATCCATTTGCTGCCTGAATAGCAGAAACTGTCGTACCATTATTTCTAGCAATCCGAGTAAGCGTATCACCTGATTGCACAGTATAAGCACCTGGAGTTTGAGGCTTAATTGAGCCTGTTACTATAGAATAATCTGGCGTCGTTTCTTTTTCTGGCGGTGAAACATGAGTTTTTGGCACATAACGCTTTGCCTTATTCTCATTAGCATTCCCAGTTGGAGAAACCGCTGCTAAATATGCAGGTCTTCTTGTTGGCACAATAGCATTAGAAGGGTTTACTTCACCAATGTAACCCGTTGAGGCACGCGACGCACGTGTATATGGGTCATTGTCTGGCGCAGAAACAGTCGCGTTCTGAGAAAACTGATAATTTGGTATTGTAAGGGTTTGCCCTGCTCTAAGATTAGCAGACGGGCTCATACCATTAACAGAACGAATTGCTGATACTGGAACACCATATCGTTTAGAAATATTATATAAAGTCTCCCCTTGCCCTACTTTAATTGTAGAACCATTAGCCGTGCTCCAACCATCTTTTGTTGTATTACCAGATGCCGCAGAAGCAACACGTTGATATTCAACTGCTGACTTAGGTGCAAATACTTTTGGCGCAGCAGTTTGAATAGCTGCTGTTCTTAAAGAATCCGTCCTAGGTTTTGCAATATACACAGGTTTTGGTGCAATCTCTGGCTTTGGAGGCACATAAGCAGCTACATTTCGCACAACGGCAGGTTTTGCAAGCGCTGTTTGGGTATATGTCTTTACACTCGACAAAGGTCTACGAGTTGCTGATTGCACAACATTATTAGCATTAGAAGCAACATATGGCTGATAAGGCTTTGGAGAATAAATAGCCGGCTGTGCTATAGGCGAAGAAGCAAATGTTGGCTCTGGCTTATGATATACAGCCTGCGACACTACTCTAGGAGAGATGTTTGCGGCAGGTACAAGTCGACCACCAGTACTAGCCGTTGTTATTCTGTCTACATCACCTGGATATGGGTTGCTAACTGAGACTGCCTGTTGTGGAACTACAGACTCATAAAGGGACGTATCAAACCTCTGAAAACCAGAACTGCAACTTGCAACCATTCCAGAAAGGAGTGCAATTGTAGAAACTTTTGAAAACATCGCGATGCGATTACTCGGCACATAAAAACGCATAATAAATTACTCTAAACACAGACTCATTACTCAGTACATTAAACCCTGTTAATGTTACTGATGTATTAATATGTTTATAAAAATTGTAAAAAACGTAGCGTCAGCTTTTTAAATTGCCTTCGAAACACCTGATATAAAGTGTTGTGTCCGAACCGGAAAAAGATCCTCACTGTGAAACCTAACACCAATTTTTGTTAGACGTTTGACCATCTGAACATTATCAGGTTGACCAATAGGAACAATCATCACACCATTAGGCGCAAGGTTTTCAATAAAAGACTTTGGTATTTCTTCGAAAGCAAAATTCGAAACGATACGATCACTAACCCCCATCTCAGCAGCAGATAACGATCCGTCGAGCAATTTGACGAATACATTTTCAGCACGAAGTTGCGACAATCTATCTTTCGCTTTGTCATGCAAGGTACGATAACGCTCAACCGAAACAACTTTTGTTGCTAGCCTACTTAAAAGCGCAGATTGATAACCTGTACCAGTCCCAAGCTCCAGCACACGATGCGACGCTTCAACTTGCAAAGCTGAAAGAATTTTTGCAACCATATTTACTGATGTCATTGATTGCCCGCACTCAATTGGCATTTGCCCACGAGCATAAGCCTCTGTCATATGAATTACTGGAACAAAATTTTTACGAGGAACATCTTCAAAAGCTGTCAACAACCTATGGTCAGTGATGCCTGAGGAGCGCAACCTTAAAAGAAACTCTGCAAGTGCCTCACGATTATCACTATCCATGAATTTCCCCAGTTCGAACCAGAATCAAAACTTTTTGCTTAAAACTTTCATAAACGCCTGATTGGTTAAATCAACCTTTAGTGGCGTAACTGAAATACGGTTTTCTCTTAAACACATAATATCAGTACCCTCACGCTGGTTTGGTACATCGCGGCCAAACTTCAACCAATAATAAGGAAAACCACGGCCATCATGCCGTTTTTCCATAAATAAGCCATGTGTAAAAGTCCCTTGGTTCGTAACGCTAATGCCTTCTACTTCATCCGCAGTACAATTTGGGAAATTGATATTGATTAAAGTTTTTTCTGGAAAATCTTCCTCAAGAACCTTGTCTATCACACTTGCAGCATGTGTTTCTACATTGCCCCATTTTACATGGCGCACGCCCTCAGCAAAGTCATAAGCTTGAGACAAAGCAATCGACTTTATGCCTAAGGCAGTACCCTCAATTGCACCCGCAACTGTTCCAGAATAAGTAACATCATCAGCAATATTTTGACCTGAGTTTACCCCTGACAATACCAAATCAGGTGGTGTATCCATCAGTTCTCTAACACCCATGATAACGCAATCCGTAGGTGTTCCATTGACTGCATAATGCTTGTCAGAGACCTTGCGAAGTCGCATAGGATGGCTAAGCGTTAGTGAACGTGCAACGCCTGACTGGTCTGTTTCAGGCGCAACAATCCATACATCATCCGTAAACTGACGGGCAATTTTTTCAAGTGATTTTATACCTGGAGCATTAATGCCGTCATCATTAGTAAGAAGAATTCTCAAGGGTTTACGCCTTTTCGATCTTAGTAACACCACCCATATATGGCACAAGACAATCAGGAACGGTCACCGAACCATCTTCATTTTGATAGTTTTCTAAAACTGCTATGAGTGCCCTACCCGTTGCTAATCCTGATCCATTCAATGTGTGCACATAATCAATTGTCTTACTGTCTTCCATACGATAACGCGCGTTCATTCTACGTGCTTGAAAATCACCACAAACAGAACAGCTAGAAATTTCACGATAAGCATCTTGCCCAGGAAGCCAAACTTCGATGTCATAAGTTTTACGAGCGCCAAAACCCATATCCCCTACACAAAGCGTCATCGTACGGTAACGAAGTCCAAGTTTTTTCAAAACATTCTCAGCGCAATCTAACATGCGCTCAAGTTCTGCTTCTGAAGCCTCAGGCTTTGTGATGGAAACCATTTCACACTTCGAAAATTGGTGTTGCCGCAACATGCCACGCGTATCACGCCCCGCAGAACCAGCTTCTGAACGGAAACAAGGTGTCAATGCAGTAAAACGCAACGGTAATTCTTTGTCGTCCAGAATTTGCTCGCGAACAAGATTAGTAAGCGGCACTTCAGCAGTAGGAATAAGCCAGCGACCATCTGTTGTTTTAAACAAGTCCTCAGAAAATTTTGGTAATTGGCTTGTACCAAACAATGCCTCATCGCGCACAAGCAAAGGAGGTGATGTTTCCATATAACCATGTTCAGTTATATGCATGTCGATCATAAATTGCCCAAGCGCGCGCTCAAGCCTAGCGATACTCTGTTTAAGAACAACAAAACGACTGCCAGAAAGCTCGGCAGCAATTTCAAAATCCATTTCTTTTTCTGAAACACCAATTTCGAAATGCTCTTTTGGCTCAAATCCAAATTCAGGCTTTTTACCATGCGTGCGATAAAGCGCATTATCAGCTTCATCATTGCCTTGAGGCACATCAGATAGCGGTAAATTAGGAATAGCCGACATAACTTCAATAATTTCAGCAGCTATGCGTCGTTCTTCTTCTTCCGCAGTTTGTAAAAACTGCTTTATCTCAGCCACTTCAGATTTAAGCTTTTCAGCTAAATCCTTATCGCCCTTACCCATTGCTGCTCCAATTTCCTTGGAAGCTGCATTTCTACGCGTCTGCGCTTCTTGCAGTTTTGCAACATGGCCTTTGCGAGCATCATCTAACTTTAATAAGTCCGCAGCTTTTGTGTTGTTACCACGCAAGCCCATAGCTTCATCAAAAACATTAGGATTTTCTTTTATCCATTTGATATCAAACATTTTTACACCAAAATTATAGGTAAATTACTTATAAAAAACTCAAGAAAAGAGAATTTACGACGAGACTACGTCAGTATTATCTGATTCTTCTTCATCTTCATCATCTTTACGATTTTTTTCTATGCGACGCGCCGCAATAATCGATATTTCATAAAGAAGAATTGTCGGAAGCGCCAAGCCCAGCTGACTCACTGGATCAGGAGGCGTAAGAACAGCGGCTGCGACAAAAGCCATCAGAATTGCATATTTACGCTTCGCAGCAAGTGTTGCAGCAGAAACTAACCCAGCTTTTGCAAGTAACGTAATAGCAACTGGAAGCTGAAATACGAAGCCAAAGGCAAAAATAAGCGTCATTATCAGACTTAAATAACTGCCAACAGCCTGTAAGTTTTGAATTTCTGCCGTCCCACCACCACCAGATTGCTCCAATGAAAGGAAGAACTGTGTCGCCAATGGCATAATTAGGAAGTACACCAGACAAGCACCAATTAGAAACAGAATAGGCGTAGCAACGAGAAATGGCAAAAATGCCCCCTTCTCATTATTGTAAAGTCCAGGCGCTACAAACTTGTAAATTTGGGTAGCTATAACAGGAAACGCAATAAACATTGCGCCAAAGAATGCAATTTTAATATCGACAAAGAACTTCTCTTGAAGTGCTGTATAGATGAATTTTACTTCTGTCGTCCCTGCTCCCCATTGATATGGAATAACAAGCAAATTGAAGAGTTCAGTCGCAAAGTAAAAACAAATTAAGAAGAAAATTGCAATTGCAATGATGGAATACATCAAGCGCTGACGCAGCTCGATTAAATGCTCCATTAAAGGTGCACTGCTGTCTTCAAGTTCTTCTTGTGCAGTCATGTTATTCTCTTCTCAACAGCAGGTTTCTTTGCTGCAGTTTTTTTAGCGGCAGGTTTTTTAGCTGGAGCAGATTTTTTTGCAGTTGTTGATTTCGTTGCCGTCTTACGTGGCGCAGCTTTTTTAGTTGCAGCAGAAGCTTTCGCTGTTGTTTTCTTTGCTGGTGGCTTCTTCGCAGGTGCGTTTTTTACAGCAGCAGGTTTTGCTGCTGGCGCCTCAATTTCATCATTCACAACAGATTTATGCGCTTCTAATGGGTCTTTCATGGTTTGAGCAAACTCTTCCATAGACTTTTTGGCATCTTCTAAAGGGGCAAATGTTTTGTTTGTCGCCATATCTTTGATGTCATCAAGATCGGCTTCTTTAATGGCATCATCAACTTGACGCTGAAAGTCGCCAGCCATACGCTTAATTTTTCCTATAGTCTTGCCAAGGGAACGTAACATCCCTGGCAGTTCCTTAGGACCCACCACAATAATTGCCACAGCGGCAATTACTAACATCTCTGACCAGGCAAAATTGCTAAACAAAATTTATTTTCCGCGCATGAAGTAGTTTAAAATCCCGCGATATTTCGCGGGAACAAAATGAAGCAAAAGAGCTATTCAGCTAGCCTTTGTCTCATCTTTAACTTTGTTAGCAACTTCAGAAGCTTTTGCTTCAATCGTATCGCCATCTTCGTCTTTATCATTCAAACCTTTTTTGAACGATGTAATGCCTTTAGCAACATCCCCCATAAGATCAGATATTTTACCGCGTCCAAATAGAAGAACGACAACAACAGCAATAATTACAATCTGCCAAACACCAATATTCATTTTACAGCTCCCGTCTGCGCTAGCTTCTTACGAAAATTAAAAAGCCTAGTCTAAATCAGTTTGCATCTTAGCCTGTATCATAGACTAACTGCAAGCAATCCTTACCTTATTAAATAGGCTAAGCAAGTTATGGTTACCAGTAGAAAGTGATCAAATAACAGCATCTTTGCCAAAATTTAATGTGAAGGAAAAATCATAATTAAATTTGGATCGACATAAACCGATACCAAACTAGCAGAATCAGGCAATTCTCCCGCTTTAATACGTACCGAAATTGCCTTATCCAAGTTTTCGATATTAATTTCAAGCAGTTCTGAGGTTCCAATAAACCTTCTAAGAGCAATGCGGCCTTTTTGTCCTTTATCACCTTTTTCATAAGGCTTTACATTAAAATCAGTAAACCTTATGGCCGCATGGCATTCTCTAGGTAACAAAGCATCACAAGCAAACTGCCCAAAAATAGTTTCAGCAGTTGTATTGTTTGTAATTGCGGGAATAATATTGATCTCAGAAAAGAATCCCGCAGCAAATAAACTGTTGGGTTTGTAATAAATATCTTTTGCTTCCCCATATTGAACAAGGCGACCATCTTTTATTAAGGCAACATGATCCCCAACCCGCAAGGCTTCCTCTGCATCATGTGTCACTATTATTGCGGTTGAGCGCGTCTCTCTTAAAAGCCCAATAGTTTGCTCACGAATGCTATCGCGCAAGCGTGAATCAAGCCCTGAAAACGGCTCATCCATTAATAAAATACCAGGCCTTGGCGCAAGCGCTCTGGCAAGTGCTACACGTTGTTGCTCGCCACCTGACAAAACATGCGGGTATTGTGGTGCTCTCTCCTCAAGCCCAACACGTGATAAAATACGCATTGCTTGAGTTTTGGCGTCCTTACGGCTTAATGCAGTCAAACCAAACTCTACATTTTGCAATATAGTTAGATGCGGAAAAAGTGCATAGTCTTGAAAAACCAGACCAACCCCTCGTTTATCAGGAGTAATAAATGTATTCTCATCAGCAACAGCACGGCCATCAATTTTAACAGCGCCTGAAGCACCGTCTATTAGACCAGCAGCAATTCTAAGAAGCGTTGTTTTACCGGAACCAGATGGGCCTAAAAGGCAAAGTACCTCACCAGGTTGCACTTCAAGCGAAATATTTTGAAGGATAGTATTGCCACCAACAGCATAATTTATATGCTCAAACGACATACTTGAAGCAATAGAAACACCCGCAGAGTTTCTTTTACCCCACTTGTTTTCGCGCTCTACAGAGCCTCTTTCAACAATACTATTATTTTGAACGTTCTCGTTCATGGCACAAGATACTCAATTACATTTAAGCAAATATATAAACATGCATTGCACTAAATGCTATCCCTCTTCTTCATCTCCGCCTGTTGGAGGCAATAATCCAAGTTCTTCAAGGTCTTCTGCCATTAGAGGGTCTTCATCATCGGTTAGTTCATCACCGTCATAA
The DNA here is from genome assembly GCA_964502215.1 of uncultured Rhizobiaceae bacterium. Taxonomy (GTDB): domain Bacteria; phylum Pseudomonadota; class Alphaproteobacteria; order Rhizobiales; family Rhizobiaceae; genus JAALLB01. The sequence continues at coordinate 27,554 of CAZCUN010000024.1, forward strand.
GGCTCAGGAACAACAAAATTTGCGGGCACTTGCGAACGCAATAAACCAGCCCCTTTTAATTCTTCTATCCCAGGCAAATCTTTAAGTTCTTCAAGTGCAAATTGATCTAAAAAACCATCAGTTGTACCATATGTTACGGGCCTACCCGGTGTTTTACGTCGGCCGCGCATACGAACCCATTCAGTTTCCAGCAAAACGTCAAGCGTTCCTTTTGAAGTTGCAACGCCTCTAATTTCTTCTATTTCAGCACGAGTGACAGGCTGATGATACGCAATAATAGCTAAAACTTCCAAAGCAGCGCGTGATAATTTACGTGTTTCAGTCGTTTCTTTTTGTAAGAGAAACCCAAGGTCATCCGCTGTGCGGAAAGCCCAATTGTCACCAACTTTAACAAGATTAACGCCGCGACCAGAGTATGCTTGCTGCAATTCACGCATCAAAGGTTCTAGTTTGATATCTTCTGGAAGACGCTCGCTCAGGGCTTTTTCTGATACTGGTTCACTTGAAGCAAATACAATAGCCTCAACCATTCGAAGATGTTCAAGCAAGTTTGCATGCTCTGTCCCGCCTGCTCTTGTTGAATCAAATGAAAGAATTTGTGCTTCGTTAGGTTGGGTCATTATTAAAGGTTCCCTATTTCTTGTCTAGGCGCGGGCTGGTCGCCTTTTTTAAGATAAAGCGGTGCAAAGGCTTTTTCCTGTCTGATTTTAAGTTTCCCCTCGCGAACAAGCTCAAGACTTGCTGCAAATGAGCTTGCAATTGCACTGTTACGCAGCTCAGGGGTTGGAATATATGGAATTAAAAATGCATCAAGTGGCGTCCAGTCAGAAAGTTCACCAACCATACGCGTTAAAATTTCTCGCGCATCTGATAGCGACCAAACTTCCCTTTTAGAAATTGTCACATGCGAAACACTTTGACGCTGCCTTTGTGTTGCATAAGCCGAAAGCAAATCGTAAAGCATAGCAGTGAAATCTTTTTTCTTATCAACCTTTATTGGCTCCGGAATACCACGAATAAAGAAGTCTCGACCTAATCGGTTACGGTTTACAAGACGTTTGCCAGCTTCACGCATCGCTTCTAACCGCTTAAGTCTGAACGCAAGCATGGCCGCCATCTCTTCGCCTGACATTTCATCTTCAGCTATTTCTTCAACAGGAAGCAATAATTTTGATTTTAAAAATGCAAGCCAAGCAGCCATCACAAGATAATCTGCCGCAAGTTCAATTCGAAGTTTTCTAACTTCTTCAATAAACTCAAGATATTGTTCAGCAAGAGCAAGAATGGAAATCTTAGCCAAATCAACTTTCTGGCGACGGCTCAACTCTAATAACAGATCAAGCGGCCCTTCAAAACCTTCAACATCAACAGTTAATTGAGGTTCAGCAGATTTTATCTCTGTTTCAGAATTATCCCAGACATCAGATTTCTCATTGCCTTCAGCAATAAGAACCAGATCATTTTCATTTTCTGATGTCATTTTCCCCGTAATCCCTCGTCTTCTTTAATGCCCCGCTTCTGTAGGGTCTTGCCCGTAGGTTTTGTCTTCACAAAGAATACGAAACTCTTTTCGCAAGCTTTCTTCATCACAAGTATCTACATTAGCAAATAAGTTTGTTGCTTGTACGGCTCGCCTAAAAGAATCCCCAGATAACTGAGGTGAAGCCGCCGCAATGGGTGTCATTTCAGCAAGATTACCATTGCAATGCAAAACAACATCACAACCAGCATCAAAAGAAGCCTTTGTTCTTTGTTCAAAGCTACCTTTTAAAGCATGCATAGAAAGATCATCACACATCAACAAACCATCAAACCCAATGTAGTCTCGAATGATGTCATTAATAACAACCTGCGAAGTTGTAGCAGGATTATTGGGGTCAATAGCCTTGTAAACTACGTGAGCTGTCATTGCTAAAGGCATATCTTTAAGATCTTGGAATGGTTTAAAGTCTGATTTTTCTAAGTCAGATAGCGAAGCTTCAACAATAGGTAAATCTTTATGGCTATCAACACCAGCACGACCATGTCCTGGAATATGCTTAACAACAGGCAAGACACCGCCTGCCATCAAGCCTTTTGAAGCTGATAAACCAATATCACTGACGATTGAGCAATCTTTTGCATATGCTCTGTCGCCAATAACATCATGACTTCCCTCAACAGGCACATCCAGCACAGGCAAACAATCAACGTTAATACCAAGCTTGGCTAAATCACACGCCATTAAACGTGATTGCAGCCATGCAAACCGCAACCCTTGCTCTTTATTTTGTGCGTAATGTTTACCAAAAACATCGCCAGCAGGATACGCCTCCCAATGCGGTGGACGCAGTCGCCTCACTCTGCCGCCTTCTTGATCTATTAAGACAGGAACATCATCGTGCTCAACGCACGATTTTAGTTCTGCTACAAGATTTGCAACCTGCTCTGGCGTGTCGATATTTCGACCAAAAAGAATAAAACCCCAAGGCTGAACTCTTTTATAAAAGTCCTGCTCTTCTTGGGTTAACGAAAGGCCTGAACAGCCAAAAATTACTGAAGTGATTCCCATAGCGTAGAATTATCAGAAACAAGCCTACTTCCAAAGAAAAAAGGCCAGACATATAATGCCTAGCCTTATTTATACTCAAGTTTTATAACTTTAACGCGTTACAAAACAAGCACCACCTGCAGATGACAAACTTGAACAAAGTCGATTAGCGTCTGACTTTGAAGCAGTTTGCACGCGAACTCTATAATAAGTTGCACCATTCACACTTGCGCGTTGAATAGACATTGCTCTGCCACGAAGCGCAGTAAATTTATTTCTCATATCAACGAATGAAGCTTGAGCAGCCTCTGGTGATCTTTGAGAAGAGACCTGCACAACCCATTCACTCTTACGCACTGGCGCTGGAGTAGCTTTCTTCGGCTTAGGAGCAGCAGCAACTTTTCTAACAGGTGCAGCGGGTGCTGGTTTTGGTTTCACAACTGCTCTTGGTTGTACTGCTGGCTTAGGTAATGGACTAACAGAAGGTACTTTAATATCGCCAGTTGAAAGGGCACCATCAATGCCTGAAGCACCCGCAATCGCTTGGGTAGACACTGGCTGCACATCAACAATCGGAGCTTCATTAATTGTAACAATATTAGAGGCTGTTTCAATTGGTTTTGGTGCAGCAGGTTTTGTAATAATCGTACCATCTGGCTTCACAACAACAGTTTGTACAACTTTTGGTTCAACAGAAGTTTCACCAGCATTTGGTGTTGCGCCAACGTCTTCTGATGCGGTCAATCGGTCATCAGTTTTTGTCAGGTCAACAACATTACCAGTATTCAAAACCAAAGGTTCTTCAGTTTGTGAATTTAAAGTCTGCTGTGAAACTTTCGCAGTATTTTCACCACCAAGATCGCTATATGAAGCATTATCTTGATTTTCAGGAACAACACCTCCTGGATCTTTTGGTTTAACTTTTACTGGATCAACATCAGCTTTAATAATTGTTGGTGTGCCAGTAGTAATTGTCGAGGTTTCTCCACCTAGGAAGCCATAACCTGCAGCTATTCCGCCTGCAAATAAAGCAATTACAAAAGCAGCAACAGCAAGCTTTAATCCACCACCATTATCATTTGCAGCAGCTTTTTCACCTTCAATCGCAGCAATCTCATCAAGTGAGCCAACGTGTCCTGGATCATTTTCTAGATTTATAGTTTCTGACATAGGCACATTAGGACTTGCAGCAGCAACAAATGCAGCATTAGACTCAACTGTTTCGTTAGCTACCCACCCTTGTGGCTCTTCTACACTTACTTCTTTAAGTTCTTGTGAAAATGCAGCTTCGAAATCCATTTCCAAGTCCGGATCACCAGATACAACAGCTTCTTGCGCAACATTTTCACTGACAACAGGCTTAGCAACCGCTTCAGTCACTTCCATTTGCTCAAATTCACTGGCAAATGCAGCACCTAAATCATCTTCAATTGAAGCAACAGCAGCCTTTTCAATTAACGCAGGCGTTTCAACCCCTGCTGCAAGTTCCTGCTCAAGCGCTTCTTGCATACTAGCGATGTTCGTATCAACATCATCGACAGTATCAACAACAGCCTCTATAGCTTCTTCGCTTTGTTCAACTGTTTCAGTAACAGGCTCTATAGCCTGAACAGCCTCAACTGCTGGTTCACCCACAATTTCCATTTCAAGAGCACTAATAAGCCCATCTTGAAATCCCACTTCACTATCAACTGCTTCAGCAACTTCTGGCACTGGCTCTTGAACAGGTTCTTCAAAGGCGGGAGCAGTTGCAACCGCTTCTACTTCGGTTTCAATATCTTGCTTTTCCGCATTAATTTCTTCTATTGATGAATTGATATCATCAACGAAAGCAGGTGTTTCAACTTCATCAATGACTGCATCGATTGATTCTTGATTTGAAAACTCTGCTAACAATTGTTCTTCAAGCGCAGCTTCAACACTCGCATCAGTTGGATTAATACTCTCGGCAACCTCTTCAACCAATTCTGATACAGGAGTATGATCAGTACTAGCTTCAACATCTGCAACAACAGGCGCAGAAAGGCTAACGCTTGGTTCTTCCAAAGGTTCAGGCTCTGGAGCTGGTGTGTTTAATTCTGGTTCACCCGCAACAATACGAGCCAATTCCGCCAGCGGATCTTCCTCAACCTCAGAAACTTGAGAGCCAATACTTTGATTAATTTGTTCACTCATAACGCATAAACCTATCTACTCTTGAACACTATTAACTACAATTAGGTAGCTAATTATGTCGGGGCAAAGAATTTAGCGCATTTCTTCTGGAGCAGAAACGCCAATAATGGCAAGCCCAGAAGCAATGACTGTTGCTATACTGCGCAATAAAACGAGCCGCGACAAAGTTAATTGTGCCTTTTTAGGGTTAATAAACCGTAATTCTGGCGATTCTTTGCCTTTAGACCAGTGAGAATGTAGCTCAGAAGCCAATTCATACAGGTAAAATGCCAGTCTATGAGGTTCATCTGCCCTCGCAGCTTGCTCAATGATTCTAGGGAATTCAGCAGTTTTTCTGATCAAACCAACTTCACCAGCATCACTTAGTAGGCTTAAATCTGCTTTTTCTAGCCCTGCACGCGAGACATCTAGATCCGGAATATCATTAGCAACTTGTCTGAAAACCGATGCAACACGGGCATGTGCATATTGAACGTAAAAGACAGGGTTATCTTTCGATTGCTCTGTAACTTTTGCAAAATCAAAATCAAGCGGTGCCTCAGCCTTTCGATATAACATCATAAAACGAACAGCATCACGCCCTACTTCATCAACCACTTCTCGAAGTGTAATAAAGTCGCCAGAACGTTTTGACATTTTAAAAGGTTCGCCATCGCGCATTAATTTCACAAGCTGGCAAAACAAGACATCAAGCTCAGCTTCATCGCCAGCTACAGCCTTACAAACAGCTTTCAAACGCTTTGCATAGCCTGAGTGATCAGCCCCAAGAACATAAATCATACGTTTAAAACCACGGTCAAATTTATCTTGGAAGTAAGCAACATCTGCTGCAAAATATGTGTAAGAACCGTCAGATTTTACAAGCGCCCTATCCGCATCATCACCAACTGCCGTTGAACGGAACAAAGTTTGCTCACGATCTTCCCAGTCCTCAGGCGTTTCACCTTTTGGTGGGGGTAGCGTTCCTTCATAAACATGCCCTTTATCACGCATCTTTTGCAACATCGTATCGATTGTTGATTTACCGTCTTGCTTTGCATGCAGATCACGTTCAGAGAAAAACAAGTCGTGATGGATATTCAAAGCACCGAGGTCTTCTTTAATCATCGACATCATCGATGAAATCGAAATTTCTTTAAGTAGCGCAATACGCTCTAAATCAGGTTTAGATTTAAGCGTATCACCATGTTCATCAACAAGGGCTTTCGCTGGCGCAATTAAATAGTCACCTGGGTAATGGCCTTTTGGCATTTCTCCCACATCTTCGCCCAAAGCTTCTAAATATCGATGATAAAGTGAATTTGCCAGGACATCGATTTGTCCACCTGCATCATTTACGTAATACTCTTTGATTACATCAAAACCTGCATATCCTAACAAGTTCGCAAGCGCATCTCCAACAACCGCACCGCGACAATGGCCAACATGCATTGGCCCAGTGGGATTGGCTGAAACATATTCAACATTGACCTTTTCGCCATCAGAAACCAGACCACGGCCATAATTTTCTTCAGCATTAAAAATAGTAGATAAATGCTCAATCCAAAACGCATCCGACAATTTCAGATTAATAAACCCAGGGCCTGCAATAGATACTTCAGACACTTGATCTAATTTTCCCAACCCATCAGCAATTACCTGCGCCAATTCACGTGGGTTCTTGCCAGCAGGCTTAGCCATAACCATTGCGGCATTAGTAGAAACATCACCATGCGAAGTATCACGCGGAGGTTCAGCAGAAATCCTGCCTAATAATTTCAGAGCATCTTCACTTAAGTCAATGCCTTGGAGTATTTTCTTAATGTAATCTTCGAACTGAGAGAATATATTCATTTTATGCTTTTCAATTGGTATTTCAGCTTTTAAAAGCCCTACCCTTTTCACTTATGGACTAACCTAAATCAGGCGTTAGGTCAAACAAACGCTCATGCTCTGATATTGCATAACTATCCGTCATTCCAGCAATAAAATCAGCAATTATTCTGGGTCTGTCATTAGACTTATTCTTTGCCTTTAAACGCTGCAATCCATTTGGCATATCACCTCTTTCATTCAGGTAAACATCAAACAAATTTTGTATAATTATTTCAGCCCCATCTCGCATCACCATTAGATTTGGAGAGCGATACATTTTATCAAACAAAAATGTTTTAATGCCTTTTTCTTTGACCTGCATTTCACGACTAAAACTAACAATCGTTTCACCGCAATTTCTAACATCACTTGCCGTTTTTGGAGTATGTTTTCCAAGGTTCAGTTTAGCATTAGAAATGACATCCTCTACCATTGCAGTAATCTGACGACGAACAATTTCATGGCGAACGCGATGCTCTTCAAGGTCAGGATACTTGTCACGCACAGTGATTAAGGCATCTTTGACTAAAGGCACGTCTAAAAGATCATCAAGTTGAAAGAGTTTTGCCCGCAAGCCGTCATCAAGATCATGCGCATTATATGCAATATCATCTGCAACTGCCGCACATTGTGCTTCCAAACTCGCATGTGACGAAAGCTCTAAATCCCATAGTTCATTAAATTCTGTAAATGTATCAGGTATATCGCCAATGACTGGTCCATTATGTTTCACCAAACCCTCAAGGGTTTCCCAACAAAGGTTTAAACCATCAAACTCTGCATATTGTTGCTCTAGCATAGTAACAATACGCAAAGACTGAGCATTATGATCAAAACCTCTATAAGGCTGCATCAATTCATCAAGCACATCTTCTCCCACGTGCCCAAAGGGTGTGTGACCAAAGTCATGGCAAAGCGCTAGCGATTCTGCCAAGTCTTCATCCACTTGCAAAGCACGCGCCAAAGAACGTGCTATTTGCGAGACTTCAATCGAATGTGTCAGCCGCGTACGATAATGATCCCCCACATGATGCACAAAGACCTGTGTCTTATGCTTCAGTCGTCTAAAAGCCGTTGAGTGAATTATTCTGTCACGGTCTCTTTGAAAAGGCGTTCTTGTAGGGCTTTCAGTTTCATCAAAAAGCCTCCCTCGGCTTTCACCAGCATGACAAGCATAAGGCGCAAGCCCCTCACGTCCATAGGAAGTTATATCAAGTGATTTCATTTAGCCGCACAATTATAAAAAGAATCGAGTTTAATTTTTATTCTCAATGATTATAACGCAATGTTGTATTTTATGCCCTATCGTACCATATTAAGGATAGAGTTATTCAGGTAAAAATAAAATTATGAATGCACCAACACCAATAAATACCGTTACAGCTACCGATGCCGCCTTAAAAAGAATTGCGGCTATCATAGCAAAGGATGAAACTAATTCAGCACTACGGATTTCCGTTGAAGGTGGTGGATGTTCAGGGTTTTCTTATCAATTTGATCTCGTAAATGAGCAAAATGAAGATGATTTAATCATTGAAGGTCACGATGGTAAAATTCTCGTTGATGAAATGTCACTCATCTACATGGGCGGGTCAGTCATAGATTTTGTTGACGACCTAATGGGGCAATCTTTCCAGGTTCAAAACCCAAATGCAGTTGCCTCTTGTGGCTGCGGCACAAGTTTTTCAGTCTAAATTCCGTTATAAACTAACGTTTTCTTAAATTTTCATTATGAACTCCTCGCCTCATAATGTATCTAATAAAAAAAATTGGATACAGTAAATGAAGATTGCCACTTGGAATATAAACGGAATCAAAGCACGTCACGACAATCTTATTGAGTGGCTAAAGCAGGAAAATCCAGACATAGCCTGCTTACAGGAAGTAAAGTCTGTAGATGAAAACTTCCCGCGTGATGAGATTGAAAGCTTAGGATACAACCTTGAAACACATGGGCAGAAAAGTTTTAACGGCGTAGCGCTCCTTTCAAAACTACCCTTTGATGAAGTAACCCGTGGCCTTCCATTACTGTCACAAAACGACGAACCCGATGAACAAGCACGTTTCATCGAAGGTGTTTTCAGTACACAAAAAGGTGCGATAAGCGTTGTCTCACTTTATCTACCCAATGGAAATCCGGTTGATACCGAGAAATTTCCATACAAACTAAAATGGATGGAACGCCTTGAGCAATGGGCAAGACAGAAGCTTGAACTAGAAGAAGCTTTCATATTAGCAGGTGATTATAACGTTATTCCTATGCCTGAAGATTGTTATGATCCAAAAGCCTGGGAAGGTGATGCATTGTATAGACCAGAAAGTAGAACAGCCTTTAGAAGGCTTCTAAACTTAGGGCTTACAGAAGCTATAAGATCAACAAATAGCGCAGAAAAAACCTATACATTTTGGGATTATCAAGCTGGTGCATGGCCCAAAAATAACGGTATTCGCATAGACCATTTACTAATGTCACCTGAGGCAGCAAAACTGCTAAATTCAGCAGACATAGACAAGCATGTACGCGACTGGGAAAAACCTTCTGATCATGTTCCTGTGTGGGTGGATATCGCTGCATAAAACAAAAATAACACCATGAAATGCATTAGCTTTGCGCAACAAAAAACCTATTTATGAGTTGATTAGGCAAAAAATTCGAATCAATCTAAAGTCTGCAAAATATTTACGGGGATCTCACATTGAATACTCAAGCAACATTATCCGAAAATGCTTTGGAGCTAGATGCACGTGGCTGGTCAAAAGCATTAGAAAAATACAAAAAAGCTAATAATATCAGTGCTATACGTGAAATTTTACTGACAGTTGTACCCTTCGCAATTATCTGGGCACTTATGTATCAAACCTTGAGCATCAGTTACTGGCTAACAGCATTATTGGCATTTCCTGCCGCTGGTTTTCTTGTAAGGGTATTTATCATTCAACATGACTGCGGGCATGGGTCATTTTTAACGAACCCAACAGCTAATAGATGGCTTGGTCGTGTATTAGGTATTTTAACAATCACGCCTTATGACTATTGGCAACGCAGCCATGCAATTCACCATGCAACATCAGGCAATCTTGATCACCGCGGCATGGGTGACATTCAAACTCTTACAGTTGAAGAATATAAAGAGAAATCTAAAACTGGCCGCCTACTCTATCGTCTTTATAGAAACCCAATCACACTATTTGTTCTTGGCCCTGCATATGTATTTTTCATAGAGCAACGCCTTCCTTTCGGCATGATGAAGATTGGTTGGAAGCCATGGGTAAGCACAATGCTGACAAACCTTGGCATAGTGTTTTATTCACTATTACTAATATGGCTTGTTGGCTGGAAAGCATTTCTTGCCATTCAACTGCCCGTAACAGCACTCGCTGCATCGTTTGGTGTATGGTTATTTTTTGTTCAGCATCAATTTGAGGATACAAATTGGGATAAGACATTAGATTGGGATCGTCGTGAATCAGCCTTACACGGCAGTTCGCATTATGACCTCCCAGTAATACTCCGTTGGTTAAGCGGCAATATTGGCATCCATCATGTTCATCACCTATGTAGCCACATTCCGTTTTATAGGCTTACAGAAGTTATTCGCGACTATCCTGAACTAAAAGAAGTAAGTCGAATTACACTTTGGGAAAGTTTTAAGTGCGTAAAGCTCGCATTATGGGATGAAAAAAAGTATCGCCTATTATCCTTCAAAGACGCACTAGCGACAGCGTGATTTGACAATTTAAAAATTATTGCAAACAATAGTGCTATGTTTCGACTTATAACGATAATGGCACTAGTATTTTCTGCAACCACTGCCTTTGCCGGTGAAGAGTGCACATGCAGTCATAAAGATGCGAAGGTTTTGGAAGGGCAAAAAGCCTGTATTAAGACCCCAAAAGGCATGCAAATGGCTGAATGTTCCAGAGTTTTGAACAACACAAGCTGGAAGTTTCTGGGCACTCCCTGCCCAACTGCGCACAATAAGCAGGATAAAAACCAATCAGACTTTGATTTTAAACAAGCATCTAAAATGCTAAATAAGCTAGGCTAAGCTTTATTGAAGAGAATTAGAAGAATCCGCAAGTTGGCTTACAGCAGCCGCGCGGTCTGCTGGTCTTGCTAATGAATAAGCTTCATCATACATCTGATTAATCCAATCAAGATCACGTTCTGATGCACGTCGCTTTGCATTACCAAGCATAAATAGGCCTCTGACAGGCTCATATTTAGTATGCACGCCTTCAAAAATCAAATATCCAAGTAACGCTTCTGCACCAACATGGCCTTTGTCATAAGCAAGGCTAAGGTTTCTAATGCCGCTTCGGCCTTGTCCAAAAATCTTATCATTATTAATTTGCATACGACCAAGCTCAAATTGCGCTTCAGGATGGCGATAGACCATTGCAGCGGTCGTATACATTACACGCGCTTTGTTCTGGTCAGGCTTAATAATCGAGTTTGGGATACCATTACGATAGTAATTTCCAAGCGCTACAAAAGCATCAGCACCATATTGCCATACAGGCGTGTTTGGAACAGCATAGGAAGACTGATTTGCAATCTTTTGAAACATTTGAAATGCCTCTAATGGGTCTTGCTTTACCCCATCACCAGTTTGATAAATCCGTGCTAATTTCCATTGCGCATCAGAATTTCCGTTTTCTGCCGCATATTTTAAGACCTCAACAGCCTCTTCTTCTTTGCCGTCCTTACGAAACTTAAAAAAGAATTCAAATATTTTGACCGAAGCCGCGTCCCCTTTAATAACCTTGGAAGCATCAAACGCATGAGCAGAACCAATGCCAGTTGCAAATACAACAGGTAATACAAGTAGCAAGGGTGAAATCTTAGACATTTGAACTTTCTTATCACTTCTTGAAATTAGAGCTTTAAACTCATTTCAACAAACCAAACTTATTAAAACTGCATTCTCTAGAGGCATTGCTGAGCCTCATTTACTTTAAGAATCTTATACGCCACTCTATTCAATAAAGTTAATTCTAAGTGACTATTATTTGTGTCTTAATAGGGGCAAATTGTGTTTCCAAGGCTAGGAAGCAAACTCTTTTGGTAGCTGTTGCAAAACTATCACATTTTTGTTTAGCTCGATAAAAACTGGGATGATTATTATGCAAAAAGAAAACTTTTTTGAAGTCGCATACACATTAAAAGACAGCGAAGATGCACGTAAAATGTACGATCGATGGGCTGAGGTCTATGATGAAGATTTAAACGACGGCAATTACCAACAACCCGTAAGATGTGCGCGCGCATTGGCAAAATATAATGAAACTAAAAACATATCTATTCTCGATGTAGGCTGCGGCACAGGCCTTTCTGGCGTCGCTTTAAAGGAACAAGGCTACACCAAGATTGATGGCTGTGATCTATCTCAAGGAATGTTGGACAAGGCAACTGAGTTAAAGATCTACAATCACTTATTCGCATGTAACTTAAATCAACCGCCAATTGATGCTGCAGATCAATTCTATGACGCCGTTACAGCAGTTGGCGTCTTCTCTTTTGGTCATATCATGCCAGAGGCGGTGGATGAATTACTACGGGTGGTAAAACCCAAAGGCATGGTCATTATTGGATTAAATGATCACTACTACGAAGAAGGTTCACTAACAAAGAAAATAGCACAACTGGAAATATCCAAGAAACTTACAATCCTAGAACAAGAACATGGTGAGCACATTCCAGAAAACAATCTTAAGGGCTGGGTAATTACACTTCAAAAAATCTAGCAGATACAAAAAAGCCCCGAACATTTGTCGGGGCTTTTGAAAGTTCTTTTAAATTTATTTTAGAATTTCAACTTAAGGCCACCATTAATAGCAAACAACAAATCATTGTCAAAGCTATATGAAACAAGGTTTGCAGGGTCTGATGCACCTGCACCAGTTGATACTCCACTAGTCAATATACCCAATGCGCCACCAACACGAACATCCAAACGATCATCTTCCTTGTAGTTCAACCCACCTGAAATAGTCCATGTATCAGATTGAGAACCAATAGTTGTTGATGTGCCTCTATCCCAAGTTAAAGAAGCAAGCCCAGATAGTTTTTCATTTAGAATTCTGCCAATACCTGCTGTTACAGTATATCCATCACGGTAAAGTGGCTCAAATGCTAGTGTGGTTGGCAATGGTACTCGAACACCGCGAAAAGCAGCAGGTAGTTGAGCCTCTGCAGCCGATGTAATACCGCCCACGATTGGAATAGACTGTAATTGACTCCAATCTTGCCATTTAAGGTTCACAAATGCCAAAGTGCCTTCTGCAATACCCGACTGTAATTTAATCTCAAGAGATTGAGGTATCTCTGTTGCAAGAGAAATAGGGGCGGTAGCATTTGATGCGCCATCAGCGATACCAAAGCCTCTATTATCCTGTATGCCTGTCAAATCGTAGTCATAAGAAGAATTATAAACAACTGATGCACGTAATGCGATATCAGGAATTTCATATGCAAGGCCAGCGCGCCAACCAACTGCATCACCACTAACTGTAAATGTTCCTAATCCTGCAGTGTTTGTTGGACTAGCTACGGCAGTTGTGCCAGGCGGTAATATACCTGCAGCAATAGCATTATCGATACCAGCTTGCGTTTGAGTCTCAACGCCTGCCTGAAATGGTGTTCCAACAATAGAAGGAGCAAATGCATTAAAATCTAACAAGCTTTGACGTGATAAGAAACCGTCAAATTCTTGGTAAGAAACACCACCAATAATTCTAATTTGGCTATCCCCAACCGATGTCGTTCCAGCGTTGAAGCTATAAGAACAAGTAGCACCATAATCTTGCGTATCAATAAAAAATTCTACAGAACTGGCTGATAATGCATTATCAGTACCATTATTTTGGTCTGCACCAAACGGTTCAGAATATGAAAATAGACAATTTAAATCATCAGATATTTGTTGCTTGTAACCAAATCTTGGAACTGCAAATCCAACACTACCATTTACACTGTCAGAACTTAGAGGGGCAGCTATACCAGTAACGTTATTACTTCTTTGAATGTTAAGTTGCTCTCTATTAGCAAAAACATACGTAACCTGCGCATCAGCTGAAAAACGATCTGTATCAAACAACTGATCAATATTGACACCACCACGGTCAAAGCCGCCAGCAATTGCTGATGTAGAAAGAAATGATGTTGTTAATAGAGCAAGCCCGATGCTCTTAATTGTTGTATTTTGCCCCATGGCATAGCCCTCCAAAGCTAAAAGATCACTTTCTTGACATATATCAGCCATTATTCTGCTTGTCTTTAGGTGGGCAGTCACAATTTAAAAAAACGACCACAAAAACTCTTACCTAAACGTAAAAAGTCTAATTTGTTGCAAATCAGCAACAAAAATCAGCATTATATCCACTTGATATGTGACTTTTTACACAGACTTATAGGAAAAGCAGCTTGATTCTTACCAAATCAAACGTCGCTGACCCGCCCAAATGCCACTTCAACGCGTTCACGTTGCTCATGATAGCCTGCAAGCTTCTGCTTTTCTTCTGCCACAACTTCTTCAGGTGCATTAGCAACGAACTTTGCATTGCCAAGTTTGCCCTCAAGTCTTTTAATTTCACCATCAAGTTTCTTAAGCTCTTTTTCAAGACGCGCGCGCTCTTCTGCAAAATCCACGACACCCTCAAGCGGCAAGCAGTAAGTCGCTTCACCGATGACAATCTGCGCAGAACCCTTTGGCGTTTCGCTGATGATATTAATCGGCTCAACCCTCGCCATTTGACGAAGCGCACCTGAGTGGGTTTCCAAACGCCCCTTGGTAGCGTCTGAACCATCCACCACATCCATCTGCAAAATCTGCGATGGCTTAATGTTCATCTCAGCTTTAACAGAACGCACTTGTGTGATGAGTTCAACCAACCAATTGATTTCATCAGCAGCACTTGCGTCTTCAAACTTAAGTGTTGGCCATGCTGAATGACAAAGCAGTTTGTCACGCGTGCCTGTCTGCTCCCAAAGTTCTTCCGTCATAAATGGCATCATTGGATGAAGTAGTGCGTAGATTTCATCCAGCACGTATCCAGCACAAGCCTGCGCTTCTGCCTTAGCAGCTTCATCTTCACCATTAAAGACAGGCTTTAACAGTTCGAGATACCAATCGCAGAATGTATTCCAAACGAATTTATAAGCAGCATTGGCTGCATCATTAAAACGATGCTTTTCAATTTCTTGAGTAACCTCTGCAACACACTTGGAAAGCTCAGTTAAAATCCAGCGATTGATGGTTAGCTTAGAAGATGCAGGCTCAAAGCCTTCAACACTTTTAACGCCGTTCATTTCTGCAAAGCGAGTAGCATTCCAAAGCTTCGTGCCAAAATTACGATAGCCAGCCACGCGTTCGATAGAGAGTTTAACATCCCTACCCTGTGCCGCCATGATGGTCAGCGTAAAGCGAAGCGCATCCGCACCAAAAGCTTCAAAGCCATCTGGGTAGCGCTTGCGCGTTTGCTTCTCAATTTTGGGTGCGTTCTCTGGTTTGTTCAAACCATAGGTACGTTTAGCAACCAGACCATCCGCATCAATGCCTTGAATAAGATCAAGCGGGTCAATCACATTGCCGATCGACTTAGACATTTTTACACCGTCTTCATCACGCACAAGCGCATGAATATAAACCGTGTGGAAAGGCTCAATAGGTTTGCCTTCTTCATCCTTCATAAAATGATTGCCCATCATCATCATACGCGCAACCCAGAAGAAGATGATATCAAAGCCCGTGACCAGAACATCAGTCTGATAATAACGCGCAAGCTCAGGCGTTTCATTAGGCCACCCGAGTGTGGAGAATGGCCAAAGGGCTGAGGAGAACCATGTGTCTAGAACGTCGGGGTCTCTAAGAAGTGGAATTGTAGGGTATCCATCAATAGCATTAAAACGACTTAAATAGTCTTCTTTATTTTGAACGATAATAACATCATTGCCATAATAGATTTTTGCTTCAGCAATTATCTCATCTTCTGATTTTCCAACAAATATTTTGCCCGTACCTTTTTTTATGAAACCTGCAACCTTATCAGGCCCATACCAAGCAGGAATCTGGTGCCCCCACCAAAGTTGGCGTGAGATACACCAAGGCTGAATGTTTTCCATCCAGTTAAAATATGTATTCTCCCAAGTCTTTGGAACAAAATTCGTGCGCCCTTCTTTAACAGAAGCAAGCGCTGGCTTGGCTAACGTTTCAGCGTCCACATACCATTGGTCGGTCAGCATTGGCTCGATGACAACCTTTGAACGATCACCAAACGGTTGCATAATCTTTTTGTTTTCGACGTAAGGAATATGCTCTTCGTGTTCATTGCCATCATCATCTTTGACGATTTTAGTCGTCATAACAGCCAGACCATCCGCATTGATATCATCAACGATTTTCCTACGCGCATCATAGCGATCAAGACCGCGATAATCTTCTGGCACTAGATTGATGGTATCTACATAAGCCGTATCAGGTGCTTGCCCACTCTCGACAATCGCTTTTGCTTTAGCCGCTTCTTCTTCATAAGGGGCACCATCAGCACGCAGAGCAGCAACATCATCCATCAGGCGATACATCGGAATGTTATTGCGCTTGGCGACTATATAGTCGTTAAAATCATGCGCGCCGGTAATCTTCACCGCACCAGAACCAAAGTCTTTGTCTGGGTATTCATCCGTAATAATCGGGATCATACGACGTTGCGCTTTTGGCCCTACTGGAATTTCACAAAGCTTACCAACAATCGGAGCATAGCGCTCATCTGTTGGGTGAACCGCAATCGCACCATCCCCCAACATCGTCTCAGGACGTGTCGTTGCAATCGAGATATAATCACGCGTTTCTTCCCGCGTTATGTTGCCGTCTTCATCTTTCTCGACATACTCATACGTCTCTCCATCTTGAAGCGGATATTTGAAATGCCACATGTGGCCGTCAACTTCTTCATTCTCAACTTCGAGATCAGAAATTGCAGATTGAAAAACAGGATCCCAATTCACAAGGCGTTTGTCTTTGTAGATTAGCCCTTCATTATAAAGCTCGATGAAAACCTTGGTAACAGCCTTTGAAAGCCCCTCGTCCATCGTGAAACGTTCACGCGACCAATCACAGGATGCGCCAAGGCGCTTGAGCTGGTTCAGGATTGTACCGCCAGAAGTTTCTTTCCATTCCCAGATTTTAGAAATGAAATCTTCGCGCGTCATGTCGATGCGCTTAATGCCCTGCTCTGCCAGTTGACGCTCAACCACCATTTGCGTTGCAATGCCCGCATGATCCATACCCGGTTGCCAAAGCACATCCTTGCCGCGCATCCGTTCAAAACGCACCATAATATCTTGCAGCGTGTTGTTAAGCGCATGACCCATGTGAAGTGAGCCAGTTACATTTGGTGGCGGAATCACGATGGTGAACGCGTCTTCGCCCTCTTTTTTGCCAGCGCCAGCCGCAAAGGCGTCTGCCTTATCCCATTTATCTGCAATTTTAGCTTCAACAGAAGCTGCATCATAATTCTTATCAAGCATGGAAAAATCTTATTCGTTTCAAGTTTTATTGTGGTATGCCAGTGCTAGGAAATATGTCAACCATTTGTGAGGGTATAAAGTGGTCAATATTCTTATCGTCGAAGGCAACAACCTCGAAATCATTGAGCGCAATACCAAAGCAAATATCAAGATTGCTTCAACCTGCTATCAAGAATCTTTAGCGATAAACATGTCTCAAGCCAACTTTGAAGTTGCCATGCCATTCGCACCTCAACTGGAAACAGCTAAGCGCAATCCAAATGACTACGATGCAATCGCCCTGACAGGGTCTGGCATTCCCTACAAGCCGCATGAACAAGGCGCAATGCCCTACATGGATTATCTCGAACGCGTGCTTCAATCTGGAAAACCAATTCTAGGTTCATGCTGGGGAATGCAAGCTGTAGCCGTTGCCCTAGGCGGCAAATGCGAAACAAACCCAAAAGGCACAGAAGCTGGCATTGCAAAAGACATAGAACTTACTCAAGAAGGCAGATTGCACCCAGCATTTAAAGGCATCAAAAACACATTTGCATCCCCTTGTATTCACAGAGATCATGTAACCCAGCTACCAAAAGGCGCAATTCGTCTTGCAGGCAATACTGTCAGTGAAAACCAATCTATGAGCTATAATCTTGAAGGCATCGACTATTTTGGCGTTCAATTTCATCCTGAATTGGAAGTTGGATATATAAACAAACTGCTTAAGCTTCGTGGCGTACAAGCAACATCAAACGATGTAATAATTGAACAACCAGAACCAGATGATAAAAGCATATTTGACACTTTAGAGCGCACCAAAATTTTGGGCAATTGGCTTCACTACGCCTTAAAAACAAAAATGGCCGCGTAAAACGCAGCCATTAAAAATAAGGGGCTGTCCCAGATAACTCAAAAATGGGTTATCAATATGGGTATGA
>CAZCUN010000025.1:0-45346 GCA_964502215.1 uncultured Rhizobiaceae bacterium
TCAATCGCATAACATCAATCTACATAATAGGTGGGGGAAAAGAACCGCTTACGAAATTCTTGATGATATTTATGATGAGTTACAAGAAATCTGCTGCAGTTCGCCCGAACTATCCCTAAGCCGTGGGTTTAGTCTCAACAAAGATGGCCGACAGATCAATCTACTAGCGCTTCAAATACCAAAACATTTACGGCATTATCACATGCCATTGAAAGTCTGTGTCATTGCTTCAGAATGTGGCGAAAACCTCATACAAAAACACAACAAGTTAAATGGCGATTTCAATCTGACAAATTCAGAAATAATTACATTAAACATGCTCGCAGAGGGGAATAATGCCAATTCAATAGCAAACCTATTGAGCTTAAAACCTGCAACAATAAGGCAAAGACTAAAACAGATTTATGAAAAAACCGCCGTTAATAATCAGGTTGAATTGATAAGCCTATATAATAAGCTTTAATGTCACAATTGTTCATTTCTTGAATAAATTTCAAACTCTATTCCCACACCCTCACATTTCAAACAAAACTTCATTGCGGCGCATGAAGCCTGGGGTGAATGGGTCGTTATAATATGCATATAGCGGCTGGCCTTTTGGTGTTATGCCGCGTATTTTAAGCCATGCTCTTAATTCTTTTTCTTTTGCCTGTAAAAGCTCGTCTGTTTGCACTCCGTTAAATTGAATTGCAACGCGCTTTTTAGCAGGGATTTCACGTAAGCGCACTTCTGCATTATCTGGCTTTGGTAAATCAGAGAGCTTATACTTGGATGGCATGATAAATTGTATCGCCCAATCACCGCCAGACTTTTGCTGTGTGACGGGTGCTGTCATAGATATTTTTTCGCCTTCGCGTTTTTTGGCGAAAATGTAAGATGCCAAAGGCCTGAAAGCGTTTCTTACTGCTTTGCCTCGATTACCTTCGCGCTTTATTTCTGCTACTCGCAATGCGGGATATTGCCTGATTTCTATTTTGCCATCACGCTCTATGACTTTATATTTTGGTTTTTCTACATTTGCTGCATACACAAGCGTTGCACCTGCAACAAGAAGAAGTACGCTAATTAGACTTAGCATCGTTAAAATGGCTTTCCTGATCATACTCTAGCTCTTTCATTGGGGCGATATAAAGAAAATAGAGCAGATCAGGAAAATTACAAATCAGAGAAACCCATCCGAGTTGAAGATGAAGAAATCAGCCTCGAGTAAGCTTGCGTCAAAATCAGAAAATATGATTGTACTACTGCTACCGTATCTTACCCAAACATCACTATCGTTTTGGGTGATAATAAGATCATCAAAAGATTGAATGTCTTGATTAAAGATCAAGATACGGTCGCCTTGCGCATCGCCAGAGAAGTCAGTTATTGCATCAAAAGAGTCGCCAAGTGTAAATACAAATGTATCTGCGCCCTCACCCCCTGTTAAAATATCTTGTGATGTTCCGCCAATAATGATGTCATCACCCTTACCGCCAATCAGCAGATCTTGACTGCCTTTACCATCCAGATAAGCGCCACCATCTGCACCATAAATTATTTCAGTGCCTGTTGAACCTTCTGCATAGGAAAACACAACGCTATTATCGGCAAAGATATCAATGTTGGCATGGTTTGCACCACCACCGCTCACTATATCCCAGAAGCCAATGCCTGACCCTGTATTTTGTGATGGGTCATAATCAAGCACAGATCGCAAAACAACGATTTCGTTATTGACGTCTGGCGAACCATGGAAATTAATATCGCGGTTGGTTTCTGTAATTTCAATATAATTACCAGCCTCTGCATTCCAAGAAGAAAAGAGTACCGCATGCCTTACATTGAAAATTTCAATATCGGTAATGCTTGCATCAAAGGTCTCGTATAAATTGACGCCATAACCATTGCCTGCACTTCCAAGATTATGCGCGCCATTGACGTATAAATTATCGGCTGTGAGATCTATTGTGGAGCGGAAATCAAAAGCAGTACTTGGTGCATCTAGAATTGAAATTCCTGATAGATCAATACCATCTGCCCCGTTTATAAAAATTACGCCAGTATTATTAAACTCTGGAAATGAGTTGACGTAGTCATAGTAATTTGGATCGGCTTGTATGCCTGAAGTCACAGTAAAATCTGAAAGCGCAATATTTTCTAACAAATCTGTTGTAAAAACTTGCGTAAGTGTTGCATCAAAATCATAGGGCAATGGTGATTCAAGTGTGAGTGTATTCCCATCAATACTTTCTACGCGCACGATCATCTCACGAAAGGGTCTACTATCTGCATCTTCAAAAGAAACATTCGACCAATCATTTTCAAGTAAGTATGCCATGCTATTGGGTTGCGTTAGATAAATCACATCACCAACAGATATATCAGAAGCGTCAGCAAGTGTGATTTGTGTTGAACCTGCATTTTCTGCCGTATCAAGTGAGGTCAAAAGCACTCTATCGCCACCTGTTACCTCAATTGCATTACCACCCGTTCCTTCTGCAAAGGTAAAGTTGAGCGTTGTGCCATCTTCACTTTCCCCAGAAAATGTCACATCATCCCGATTAATTATAATTGTTTCTGAAAACTCATGCACGCCATCTTGAAGGATAAAAGTTGTGCCTGACTCTGCATTTTCAATTAAAACATTTATTTCAGCAGCACTGACACCTTCTGCAATTGTGTAGGTATTAGAAGCATTATCAAACTGTACTGGATCATTTTCAATATCAGGATTTTGATCTTCATTACCTTGATCTATTTTATCTTGTTTGATTTCTCGCCAATGTTGCTTTAGCTCTGCAAAATTTTCAAATAGGTGACCATTTTCTTCGAGGTATTCCTCGCCAAATTTATCATCAATCTTTTGTTCTAGCGCTTCAATTTTTTCTTGTTGCTTATCTTCACGTAATTTTAATTTGATTTCTTGCCAATGATCTTTCAAATCAGCAAACGTCTCAAATTGATGACCGTGCTCTTCAAGGTATTCCTTGCCAAGTTTATCATCAAATTTTTGTTCTAGTTTATTTAGTTTATTTTGTTGCTGCGGCCTTAAGTCAGTATTATCATTACTGACAAGGTTTATTGGAAAACTTTTCATAACGCTGAGTATCTCCTAAAAACTTCCGTCGTTTAAATACCCCTGCTTACGCTACGTTATTCTTAATTATTTTATTTGCAATCCTATTATTATAAATCATAAAGGCACAGTTAACTTGCGCTTAATAAGTACATTCAATGTTTAAATTTCACATGTCTTTTCAAGCTATTTTTTCAAGAGAATATACATTGAAATTTTGCTAAAAAACCTCACATATTAAAATAGTTTAAAATATAAAAAATTGGAGCCCTCATGAGTGATGCAACTTATACCCCACCAAAAGTCTGGAAATGGGAAAGCGAAAGCGGTGGCAAGTTTGCCAATATCAATAGACCAATAGCTGGAAGCACGCATGAAAAAGAATTACCGCGTGGGGATCACCCTTTTCAACTCCACTCCATGGGCACTCCAAACGGTGTAAAAGTTACGGTCATGTTGGAAGAGCTTCTGGCGGCTGGCCATAAGGGCGCCGAATATGATGCATGGATGATCCAGATTGGTGAAGGGGATCAGTTTGGTAGTGGCTTTGTGGGGATTAATCCAAATTCTAAAATTCCTGCACTACTTGATACCACTACAGATCCTGAGACACGGGTTTTTGAATCAGCTTCAATTCTTCTTTATCTTGCAGAGAAGTTTGGTGCGTTTATTCCTGAAGATCATAAGGGGCGAACCGAGTGTATGAACTGGCTCTTCTGGCAAATGGGGTCTGCGCCTTATCTGGGAGGTGGGTTTGGTCACTTTTATGCGTATGCGCCTGAAAAATATGAGTACCCTATCAACCGTTTTTCTATGGAAACAAAACGTCAACTAGATGTGTTAGATCGCCATTTGGCAGATAATCAATATTTCTGCGGTGATGATTATTCAATTGCTGATATGGCTATTTGGCCTTGGTATGGCGCGCTTGTTAAAGGTCTTTTATATGGAGATTCTGCGACTTTCCTAGAGGTGCATAAATATGAAAATATGTTGCGCTGGACGAATGAAATTGCTGAAAGAACTGCTGTAAAACGCGGACGCATTATCAATCGCACTTGGGGTGCGCCAAATGCACAACTGCGCGATCGTCATAGCGCTGCAGAGATTGATGAAGTGCTAGCTAAACCTGCTGAATAGATTTAATGGCGGCTGGTGTATCTAAATCAAGACTGGCCGCTTCACCTAATTCTACTTCAAGAACACTATCTTGATTTGCTGCAAGAATATGCTTTGCACCCACATCGCCTGTAATTGATTGAAGCTCATCAAAATATTTGCGAGGCCATAACACAGGATTACCGCGCTTTCCCCCATGCGTTGCAACAATAATGCATTGAGGGTTTTCATCTGCTTTTGCAATCATGACATCAATCATATCCGCCTTTATAAACGGCATGTCACCTAGCATGATCATTGCATGGGAGGTTTTTGCATCGAGCCTCCCTATGCCACAAGCAAGCGAGCTTGATAGGCCTATCTGATAATTTGGATTATGCACTTGGCTGATTTTATTCCCTTCAAGAACCTTCATCACCGCTTCTGCCTCATGTCCCGTGACAACACTCAAACTTTCAAGCTTTGATTGATCTGCTGCCTGCACTACATGCTGCACCATAGGTTTGCCAAGCACTTCAACCGTCATTTTATTTTCGGCACCCATGCGGCGTGATTGTCCTGCGGCTAAAACAATGCCCGCAATAGCGTTTTGACTGGAAGTTTTAGTTTCACGCGGGTGCGACCTTGCACCTGTTTCCATCAACAGGCCACCGACGCCCATTTGGGCTATCTCATCAGCACTCACCTCGATATCAGCTAGTACACGTTGTAAAACCCAATCAAAGCCATTTTCCGCAATAGAACGCGCACAACCAGGAGCGCCAATCACTGGCATATCACCCAGTTTTGCAAGTAACATCAGATTACCTGGATCAACCGGCATTCCAAAACGAATGACCTCACCGCCAGCCTTTTCAATTCCTTTTGGAACGCAATCAGCAATATCACTGATTGCAGAAGCCCCAAAGATTATCAGCATATCGCATTTATTCTTGAGGGATTTAACAGCCTCAGCAATGCTTTCGCTTTTATGCTCTACGCGCTGCTCTTCAACTATTAAACTGCCAGAAAGCGCCAACCTTTGCTTGAGCGCGTTTGTCGTCTTATCCATCACTGTCATTTTCAAGCCAGCAGACTTTGTTGAAATTAAACCAACACGTTTTTGTTTGAATTCATTCAGTGACATGGCCTTGTAAGTATCAAGCGCAAGCACTGATTCAAGGCTATCTGAATTAACTGCATAAGGGATGATCTTTATGGTGGCGACCAGCCTGCTCTGATTAACATTTGCATAGTCTTTGAGCGTTGCGATGGTAATTGCTGGATCAACCGCATTGATTGCATTAATCGCTTCTGCTGACACACGAAAGATACCATTGATGCTTGCAAAGATATTTACACGCCCAGTGGATGCATCTTCAATTTTGATGTTCTGCGCTTTAAATTGCGCTGCAATCAAACTTGCGGCGATATCCTCAAGCACATCGTTTTCTTGCGGCATGGCGGCTGTGAGTTCTTTGATATTGTCTTTTTCAAGTTGAGCAATGATATCAGCACCTATCAGCAAACCCTTTCGCATTCGCTTCCCGCTGGACAAAATAATGCTATGAGCAAGAATAGCGCCTTTAGCTTCATGCGGTTTGAAAATGCCAAACTTCATGGCTAAACCCCAAGTCCACGCTTGCGAAACGCATTGATGATTTCTGCCATGACAGCAACGGCGATCTCTTGAGGTGTCGCTGCACCAATATCAAGGCCAATGGGCGCTTTTATACGATCAATTTGTTCTTGTGTAATGTCATCATCCAACAAACGTTCAGCCCGCTTTGCATGGGTCTTTTTACTGCCCAGCGCACCCACATAAAAACAGTTTTGACGCAAAGCTTCTGAGATTGGAAAATCGTCGATCTTTGGGTCATGCGTGACAGCTGCAAGCGCGCAATAGGCATCTAGTGGGCGGGTCTCCAAAACCTCTTCAGGCCAATCGGCAAAGATAGGCGTTCCTTGAAAGCGCTCTGGTGTTGCAAAAGCTGTGCGCGGATCTATGACTTCCAGATCATAACCTGCAATCTTTGCCATTGGAGCAAGCGCTTGTGATATATGAACCGCGCCAATCACCACTATTCTTAGCGGTGGCAGATGCGCGTTTAAAAAATATTCTGCGTCATGTATTCCAACGCTAGAAGACTTGCCCGTTCTAAGCGCTTTGATGATTGCTTCGCTTAATTCACCCTTGATGTCTTCCCCTTCAACAATCAGTTGCGTGCTACCATCCGCCAGATTGGTAATCACCACACAAGCTTTGCGGGCTAAACGGGCAGCGTTGAGAGTTGTAAGAACGGATTTTTCCATTTAACTAATCTGCTCTACATAGACGCGGATATTACCACCACACGATAATCCAACCTCAAATGCAGTTTCATCTGCGACGCCAAACTCCAGCATCTTAGCTTTGCCTGATGTCAGTATATCCATAGCCTCAGCAACCACCGCGCCTTCTACACAGCCACCAGAAACCGAGCCTTCAAAATTACCGTCGCTATCTATTACCAAATGTGCGCCTGATGGGCGTGGCGCTGAACCCCAGGTCGAGACAACCGTTGCAATTGCAACTTGCCTTCCTTCTTGCAACCAGCCTTCAGCGATGGTTAGTTCATCATCCAGTTTTGCGTGCTCGCGCATCATGCAGTCCTCATTGCTTCTAACCAAAGACGCGGATCATTTTCACGCCCTGCATCACCTGCTAAAGCCTGACACAGACCTGAAAGCGCATCAAGGGAATGAACGGGTCTAAACTCATCCACATGCGGCAACATCGTACGAATGCCCTTGGCTGCGGCTTGAAATCCATCAAAGCGCAGAAGAGGATTAAGCCAGATCATGCGACGGCACGAGCGATGCAAGCGATCCATTTCATGACCAAGGCGATCATCTTCATCACGCTCCAATCCATCTGTAATTAAAAGCACGATTGCACCCTGCCCCAGAAC
Source organism: uncultured Rhizobiaceae bacterium (assembly GCA_964502215.1). GTDB lineage: Bacteria > Pseudomonadota > Alphaproteobacteria > Rhizobiales > Rhizobiaceae > JAALLB01. The sequence continues at coordinate 7,108 of CAZCUN010000025.1, forward strand.
GCGCCTTGACCATAGGCGATTAAACTCATGCAGTGTTTCGCCAATGCGTGTTCCGCCCGACCAATCTTCGACGGCATTAGCACATTCATCCAGTGCTACGTCTGGATCTTTCATCTTGAGTTGGCGTGTAACATTCGTCAGCCTCGTACCAAACAGGAACGTATGCACATGACGACGGTTTTCTGAAAGCGCATGAAAAAAATGTAAGAACGTGCGCGAATACTGGCTCATAGAACCTGAAATATCAGCAAGAATTACAACTGGCGGCTCAATCATCTTGGGTTCACGAAACTGCGGTAGAACCAAATCCCCACCCGTTCTCATTGCCTTAGCTAGCATTCTGCGCGGATCAGATTTAGCAATACGGTTGATGGGTTGGTAGCGACGTGTCTTTACAAAGTTCATCGGCAAAGTCATCTTCGCCATTTCGCGCTTGGCCTGATTTATCTCGGCAACCGTCATTTGCGCAAAGTCTTTCTCGCGTAACACTTCGCGGGCAGAAGCTGTAAACTGCGCATCGATTTCTATCTCAGGACGCTCGAATTCTTTTTGCTGTTCTTGCCCCGCAAACATGGCTTCAGAGACACGGCTTTCCCCAGCCTTAGGTTTTTCGCGTTGATCATCTTCGCGCAGTTGAGGAGAGAACATCTGGATCATTTTTTCGACCAGTTCACGTGAACGCCAAAAGAGATTAAACGCTTGTTCAAAGACAATCATATCTTCTTTTCGCGTGACGAGAACACTGTGCAAAGTCCAGTAAAAATCATCACGGTCAGATATGCCACCTGCTTCAACAGCCCGTACACAATCCACCACCGAAGAAGGCCCAAGCTTCATGCCCGCCGCACGGAGCGTGCGTGAGAAGTAGAGAATATTTTCGGCGAGTTTGCCTGATGGATTGGGTTGGTTAAGCAAGATAGTTTGGTTCTTTGTTTTGCAAAGTACCCCCCTCTGTCACTTCGTGACATCTCCCCCACAAGGGGGGAGAGTAGAAATCTTTGTAACATCTATACTTCATTGAGATTACATATTTTGAAGTTAGAGCTATAACTTGGAGACTAGCCCCAAATACTCTCCCCCCTTGTGGGGGAGATGTCCGAAGGACAGAGGGGGGTAAAGCGATATTCATTTAAAATCCACACCCTTTTCTTGCAGTACAGATATTATATGCTGACAGACATTATTAATATCTTTCAAAACATCATCATTCCAAAACCGAATTACATGCCAACCGTCTTGTTCAAGTATTTTAGTTCTTAGAGCATCATGGCGTTCTTGGGCAACTTCAGCATGTCCACTACCATCAACCTCGACAATTAACTTATGTTCTAAGCAAGCAAAGTCTGCAATATAACCACTAATCGGCATTTGCCTTCTAAAACCCAAACCTTCTAATCTATGTGCACGAAGCTCCTGCCAAAGTTTTGCTTCTGCATCCGTCATGGATTTACGCATACGCTTTGCGTTTGATCTTGTGTTATTTGAAACTTCCGAATGCGGCATATACTACCCAGCTAATTCCTTCTTAACATCCTTCAATATCTGCTGACCTTCGCTTGAATTAATTTGCGCGATGTCATCTTGGTATTTTAACAATACTCCAATCGTATCCGACACCCCTTGTGGATCAATTGCGACCTTATCTAATTCAATCAATGCAGTTGCCCAATCAAGCGTTTCTGCGACCCCTGGATTTTTGAATAAGTCTTGCTGGCGGAGTTTTTGTACGTAGGCCACGACTTCTTTAGCTAAATTCTTGCCTGCTTGCGGAACTTTGGAATGAACGATTGCAAGTTCGCGTTCTGCATCTGGATAATCTACCCAGTGATATAAACAACGACGTTTAAGCGCGTCGTGGATTTCTCTTGTTCTATTGGTCGTAATAATAACGATTGGCGGCTCTTTTGCTTTTATCGTTCCAAGTTCAGGAATGGTGACTTGGAAGTCTGATAGAATTTCCAACAAAAACGCTTCAAACGCTTCGTCGGTTCTGTCCAGCTCATCAATCAACAATATGGGTGCTTTACCCGCCTCACCTTCAAGCGCTTGTAGCAATGGGCGTTTAATTAGGAATTCATCGGTGAAAACCCCTTCGCCAACAGAAGCTTTATCGCTGGAAGCTTCTCGCATACGGATTTCAACCATTTGTGCTGCATAGTTCCATTCATAGACTGCGGACGAAACATCTAGGCCTTCATAGCACTGTAGTCTAATGAGCGGACGATCTAATGTTGAACTTAATACTTTGGCTATTTCTGTCTTGCCTACCCCTGCCTCTCCCTCAAGGAATAATGGCTTTCCCATTTTGAGCGCTAAATAAAGCACCGTTGCTAGAGAGCGATCTGCAACATAGCCCTCACCTGATAACAAGCTTTCTGTTTCGTCAATGCTTTTAGGCAGTTGCGCCATGCGTATCTCCAACATTCTTATATGTATAAGTTAGCGCGTTAGTAGGCATAAAAAAAGAGGCATGAACTAAAGTCCATGCCCCTCTATAATAAATATACTTTAGCTATGAAGCTTAGCCAAGGCCAAGAGCTGCAAATGCAGCGCCTTCTACTGTTTCCAATGTTAGGAACACGCCCATGCCTGCAACTAAAGCGCCAGTAAGACGCGCATTAATTGCTGTAGCTTCAGTTGCTTTAAATAGGTTTTTCACAACCCAACCAGCGCCAAGTGCAACTGCATATTGAAGTGCACCAAGACCTAGGAGGTAACCGAATAGAACTGAACCACCTATTGCTGCTTCTTGTGCAACAATAGAATCACCAAATGCTGAACCGTGGAACAGGCCAAAGACTGCAAAGATCGGAAGCGCCAATGACATTGAAAGTGCACGACCAGAAAGTACGATGTAACCAACCGCTAAAAGCGAAAAGCCAATCACTGCTTCTTTCATCGGAAGGCCAATGCCGTTTGCCATCATCAGGCAACCAACAAGCATAGCAGCGATGTAAGCTGCTGGTGCTGTACGTGCAAAGCCTGTGTAAAGGGCTGCTACGCCAACTGCTATTACGAAGAACAAGTGGTCAAAGCCTAATAGCGGGTGACCAATGCCTGATAATAGACCTTGTGTGAATGTTTCCATCGGCTGACCTGCTAATGGGTGGTGCGCCAATGCTGGTGCTGTCGTTGCGAGTAGTGCTAATGCACCAAAAAGAGTTTTTTTCATTTTATTCCCCTTCATATAACTTTCTAAATGCATTTTCTTATCCTTTCAAAATTGAAAAGGGAAAAAGCTGTGTGAAGGAGGGATTTCGTTAGAAGGGTCGAGACAAACCTCTAGTCTTCCACGGAACACCCCGTCCGTTTTAAGTTCGACTTTGTATATACAAAGCCTGTAGGGCTGGTCTCCTGGCTCACGGGTCTAAGCATTTTATCTCCTTCCCAGCTTACGCCAGTGGATTTGATAAGACACTCACCGCTTACAGTCGCGGGGGCGGCTGCAGATTAAGGCCCCTATTTGGGTCATCCCCTTCTGCATTCCCATTTGATCTTCTAATGTCTAATACATTGTTCGAAGAACCTTACATATTTCTATGTGAAGCTAATCACACAAAAACGTCAAGCAAATTTCGACATCATGAAGGGTTTTTACGACTTAAAGCACGAGTCTAATAAGAAAAACATCACTTCATGCTTCTTAATTCCTTTCAATTGTTTGCAAATCACATTAAAAATCAGAGTGATATGATTTTTATGCGACTCAAAAGCTTTCTAAAGAATACAATTGCTATTTCCACGCTTAGCACAGCATTGTTGTTTCCAATGGCGCTGAAATCACAAGCTGAAGTTATTGCGCTGTCTTTACCTATTACGGGAGATTTTGCAGAACTTGCTGGGGATTTTTCTTTAGGTGCTAAACTTGCCATGGAGCAATTGGGTAAAGACCATCAATTGTTTATTGCAGATGATGGCTGCGATAAAGATCTAGCCCGATTTGCTGCTAAAGGTGTTTTAGCCAGCAATCCAGCCATTATTACTGGGCTGATATGTAATGAATCGGCTATATCTTATGCTAATGAATTGCGTGAAAGCGGCGTTCCATTGCTTGTAGCTGGGGCAAGATCTGTGCGTTTAATTAAAGATCGAGACCGTGAAGACTGGAATATATGGCGCATGTCACCAGGAGATGATGCGGCTGCTAATCAAATTGCTGAATATATTACAACTGATTTGAAAGATACTGCTTTCGCGCTTGTTGATGATGGCACGATCTATGGTCGTAATATGACAGATGCTATTCGTCTACGCTTAAATGACAAAGGGATGAAGCCGCAATTTGCTGATACTTTTAGAGCTGCACAATCGACACAATCAGGCATGTTGCGCCGTCTACAACGCTCAGGTGTAACAGTTGGATTTGTTGCCGCAGCAACAACAGAAGACCTTTTCACTATCGCGAAAGACCATACATCTCTAAAGATTGCTAGTCAGCTCATTGTAACAGAGCAATTGGCCTCGCTTCCCTTTCTTGAAAAAGCTGAGAAAATTAAGGGCGGTATCAAGGTGATGATGCAGCCTGTTGCGGAAAAATTGAGTAGCACATCCGCTCTTACTGCTTTGCTTATTAAGCGCGACATAAAGCCCAAAAAAGCGATCTACGATGGGTATGCAGCAATTCAAGTTGCTATTGCTGCAATTGGCACGAACCAATCCGAAACCATTAAAAACCTCACTTCCAATCGCTTTCAAAGCATCGTTGGTTCTGTTGAGTTCGACAAAGATGGTAAGAACATCCATAATCCATATGTATTACATCTCTGGCAAAATGGTACATTAGAGCCTTTAGTTCCTGCAAATAATCAGTAGAAAAACATGACAAAACCTGGTGCTTTAAACTCAATTACAGACGTTAAAGGGCTAAGTGTTGGCAATGCGCAGGACATCAACCTTAAAAGCGGTGTGACTGTTTTATTATGTGACGAGCCTATGGTTGCTTCTGTTGCCGTACATGGCGGCGGACCTGGAACGCGTGATACAGAGTTACTATCCCCAGAAAATACAGTCGAAGCAATTGATGCCCTAGTTTTATCTGGTGGTTCAGCTTTTGGATTAGATGCAGCTTCTGGTGTTCAAGCTTATTTACGTGAAAAAAACCGTGGCTTTCAAGTTGGAAACATGAATGTTCCTATTGTTCCGCAAGCGATCCTTTTTGATTTAATCAATGGCGGTAATAAACACTGGGACAAATATCCACCCTACCGCGAACTTGGGTATCAAGCCGTTAAAAATGCTTCTTCTGCATTTGAAACTGGCAGTGCTGGCGCGGGAACTGGTGCGCTGGTTGCGGGATTAAAGGGCGGCCTGGGTACAGCTTCTATAAAGATTGAAAACGGCATTACTATTGCTGCACTTTTTGCTGTAAATGCACTTGGTAGCCCTTTGATTGGCAATACAAAGCATTTTCATGCGGCGATATATGAAAAGAATAACGAATATGGCGGGCATGGCCTGCCCTCGTCTATGCCTAAAAACCCTGATGCACTTAATATCAAGTTTCGCGAAAACGCTTCAAGCGTTTCAAACACCACGATAGGCATCATTGCAACAGATGCAGTGATGACTAAAGCTCAAGCAAAACGTTTAGCAATTGCTGCACATGATGGAATTGCGCGCGCTGTCTATCCAGCGCATACTCCTTTTGATGGAGACTTAGTATTTGCCGTATCCAGTGGTAGATCAGGCATTACACCTTCTAAAAATGACTGGACTGATATGTCAGCACACGCTGCGAACGTTTCTGCCCGCGCCATAGCTAATGGCGTTTATTCTGCAAGCAAAGCTGAAAATGATTTGTTCCCAACCTATACAGATTTTTTTCAATCATAGATTAAGACCCGACAAATCGGATTATAACATTCTTCTTTTTCAGGTATTGCGATTAAGTTTAAGGTTTATTTTTTAACTTTGCCGCGAATTTTACCAATAACTAGGTTTTGTACTGACTTGTTTTTATCAATACCAACGTGATCCGTTCCAAACTTAGAAACATCAACTGTTGTAATTTTCCCGTTGAAACCTCTTCCACGACGATAATTTTTACCTGATGGAATTTTATAGTTGATTACCTGAACAGCACCTTTTGTAAGTGCTGGCGGCTGGGGGAAGCCTGGGTCTAGGCCTATGAGCAAATCTGTACGAACACCTGCGCTGCCTAATTTGTTAGCAAACCTTGCCGCTTCAACACCACCTAAAGAATGGCCCACGATTACAATTGGGTATGAGACTCTTTTTTGCTTAGAGCGTCTGATTATATCATTTGCAATATCGCTCCAGTTACCATTGGAAATGGCTTTCGCGCGTATTCCTTGACGCTTCAACGTCTTAGTCATTTGATTCATGCCATCTGAAAACACATTCAAAAAGCCACGTATCATATAGACTTCTTCAGACATAGCAGGCGTTGTCGCAAAAGCTGACGCACCAAGTGTCATAGCTATAAACGTATTACGTATATATTTTTTCATATTTATTCCCCGAACCGCATGCAATATATTCAATTACTATTATGCCCAAATATGGTAAATAATAAGTTTCTTATTTTGACATACGTTTGCTTTTAAATTCAAGACCTTCTTTTACTTCCAACTAACATAAATGCACTTTATTCTATTTGTTATTTTGATTAAGCATATTTTATGGAAATTGCTGAATCACATATTATTTATATCCACGGCCTGCCCGGGTCACATCATGAAGTTAAAATAAGCAAAGCAAATTCGATTAGTCCTTTTGGGGTTCAACATTTTGAAAAACAATTTGACGATACTAAGCACTATAAAATCATTGCCTTTTCTTTAGGAGCAATGACTGCGATTGAAATTGCGGCTAAATACAGCAGCCATATTGATCAGCTTGTCTTAATCTCACCAGCCGCCCCATTGGAGCTAGGTGATTTTCTACCACATATGGATGGCAGGTTTGTTTTTAAAGCGGCGCGAACCAATGCATTGTTGTTTTGGTTGCTTACATATAGTCAAAGTATAATGGCAAAATTTACGCCTAATTTTTTAATGCATAAAATGTTTGGTGAAAGTTGCTCAAAAGAATTGGCGCTTTTAAAGCAAAAGGAATTTGTAGAAACTTTTCAAATAGGGCTAAAGCAATCATTAGGATGCAAAAGCAAACAATATCGAGAGCTAGTAACGCGCTATACTCAGCCTTGGCAAAAACTGATTACACAAGTGACTTGCCCTGTTCAAATATGGCATGGCACAAAAGATACATGGGCGCCCTATGCGATGGGATTAGCACTGGATGAAAAATTTCAACACCAGTGCGAATGCGAATTAATTCCCTGCGATGATATGGGGCACTACTCCGCCCTTCAACATGCAATACCATTGATTTTAGAAAACCATCCAGTGGGTAACTAAGTTATGGCAATTGAAACACGTCTTTTGTGGTGTTAGTAGATATGCAACTTCACTAAAAGGTAGATTCAGACATGATCCCGCGCTACTCCCGCAAGGAAATGACCGATATTTGGTCACCCCAATCTAAGTTCAAAATTTGGTTCGAAATTGAAGCACATGCCTGCGATGCATTAGCTGAAATTGGCGTTATTCCAAAACAAGCCGCTAAAACTATTTGGGACAAGGCCGGCGAAGTCGAGTTTGATGTTGCTCGTATTGATGAAATTGAAGCGGTTACCAAGCATGATGTGATTGCTTTCTTAACACATCTGGCAGAGATTGTTGGCGATGACGCTCGGTTTGTGCATCAGGGCATGACTTCATCCGATGTATTGGACACCTGCTTTAACGTGCAGCTAGTAAAAGCAACAGATCTTCTTCTTGACGATATGGACAAGCTTCTTGCAGCCCTTAAAAAGCGCGCTCTTGAGCATAAAGATACAATCACAATTGGCCGTTCGCATGGCATTCATGCAGAACCAACTACATTTGGCGTTAAGCTTGCGCAAGCTTATGCAGAGTTTGAACGTTGTAAAAACCGCTTAATTGCAGCACGCGAAGAAATTGCTACATGTGCAATTTCTGGTGCAGTTGGTACGTTTGCTAATATTGATCCATCTGTAGAAGAACATGTTGCTAAGGCCATGGGGCTAGCTTCAGAACCAGTTTCAACACAAGTTATTCCACGCGACCGTCATGCAATGTACTTTGCAACGCTTGGCGTGATTGCCTCATCGATTGAGCGATTGGCAACAGAAATTCGTCATCTCCAACGCACAGAAGTTTTGGAAGCTGAGGAATATTTCTCACCAGGTCAAAAAGGCTCGTCAGCCATGCCGCATAAGCGCAATCCTATTTTAACTGAAAATTTGACAGGCCTTGCCCGCATCGTGCGTATGGCGGTTGTTCCAGCTATGGAAAATGTTGCGCTTTGGCATGAGCGTGATATTTCGCACTCTTCTGTTGAGCGTATGATTGGGCCTGATTGTACAGTAACGCTTGATTTTGCACTTAACCGCTTAACTGGTGTTATTGATAAACTGTTGGTCTACCCAGACAACATGATGGCGAATATGAACAAGTTCCGTGGTCTGGTTCATTCACAGCGCGTTCTACTGGCACTTACACAAGCAGGTGCATCACGCGAAGATAGTTATCGTCTGGTTCAGCGCAATGCCATGAAGGTTTGGGAAGAAGGCAAAGACTTCTTAACTGAGCTTTTAGCCGATGATGAAGTAACTGCCCTACTTTCCGAAGAGCAAATCAAGGAGAAGTTCGATTTGGGCTATCATACAAAGCACGTAGATACGATTTTCAATCGTGTGTTTGGCTAAACAAGTTTACGCTTAATTGCATCATAGTTCTACAAACAGGCGGCAGTTCATACTGCCGCCTTCTTTGTTGTGCGCAATCAAAAACACTCAATAAAATTAACCATTTACGTTAACCACAACGTAAGAAGGTTAACGTGAAATTAAGATTTACCATTCCTTAACCTTTCAAAATGTGATAGTTAAAGTTTAGTTCAAAATGTATGGAGTATGTAACTTGAGCAAGATGTCTGCGGCGGACATGTTTGCGCTCACGAAGCGCGGATCTGTGTCTTTTTCACCCAAGAATAAACTCTCTAAAAATAACAACGCAATTTCTAAAATGGTTTCGAAAGCCGTTCTTGCAGCATCGGTTATGTTAGCAACTCAGCTTGAAGCTAAGGAAAAAGAAGACAAAACAACCTCTGCTTTAGATGATCAGACTACTGGGAGTTTAGGCGCTAGCGATGGTGGCCAGACACAGTTTGAAGATCTGTCTAATGGTGTTGATCGTGTTTTGGGTAGTGCTGTTAGTGAAGTCGCCTCTTTAGTGGGTCAAGCACCGCTTGCAACTCAAGCAAGTGTAAGCATAGCAACCCCTACTAGTGCTGCAGTTACTGAAAATGGTTTGCCACAAAGTTTTGTTACTCAAACTCCCGCTGTAACAGACCCTGCACAACTTACACGCGAATTTCCAGAAGACGTTCAAACATTTGAAACTGGTCGCACAAACATCACTTCAGGATCAAGTGGCAGCACCCCTTTTGCGGGTCTAAATGGTGAAGATGGCGAAGACGGTCAAGATGGCGCTAACGGGCGCGATGGCATCGACGGGCAAGATGGCACTAACGGTACTAATGGTATCGATGGGCAAGACGGTGCTAACGGACGTGATGGCATTGATGGACAAGATGGCGCGAACGGTACAAATGGCATCGATGGGCAAGATGGTGCTAACGGTACTAATGGCATCGACGGTCAAGACGGTCTGAACGGTACAAATGGCATTAACGGACAAGATGGTGCTAACGGACGTGATGGCATCGACGGGCAAGACGGTCTGAACGGTACTAATGGTATCGATGGGCAAGATGGCGCGAACGGACGTGATGGCATCGACGGTCAAGACGGTGCTAACGGACGTGATGGCATCGACGGTCAAGATGGCGCGAACGGTACAAATGGCATTAACGGGCAAGATGGCACTAACGGTACTAATGGTATCGATGGGCAAGACGGCGCAAACGGACGTGATGGCATCGACGGTCAAGACGGTCTGAACGGTACTAATGGTATCGATGGGCAAGATGGCGCGAATGGGCGCGATGGCATTGACGGGCAAGATGGCAAGATCACCCTGCTCTTAGATGGTGATCTTTTTGATGCTGCGGACTTATCAGACCTACTTGTTTCGCAGGGAGTTGCTGTAACTGATGGTCCATTGGGGACTGTTGCAATTACGGCTGATGCTGATCAATTAAGCGATATTACAAACTTGATTAACAGTCTTGCACCGCCAGCTACGAATGATGAGAATTTCATTCATGGCGCCTCGCCTATTTCAGGCTCTGACCAGGAAGACTTCCTTGTTGGAACTGATGGCGATGATATTCTTTCAAGCTTGGGTGCTAATGATATTTTAATTGGCGGGATTGGTAGCGATACATTACTGGGTGGTGAAGGAAACGACACTGCAAGTTATTTTTCATCAAGCGAAGGTGTTAATGTAAATTTGACAACAGATGAAAACACAGGCGGTGACGCTTTTGATGATGTGTTGATTTCTATCGAAAACCTAATAGGTTCAAATTTCGAAGATAACCTTATCGGTGACGATAAAGACAACCATCTTTCTGGTGGCCAAGGTTCTGATACACTTATGGGTGGCGGAAATACTGACCTACTCCACGGCGGTGCTGGCGGTGACTTATTAGATGGTGGTTCAGCAAATGATGATGTTGCAACCTACTTTGATTCTGATGCAAGTGTTTCAATCAGTTTATTTGAAGACCTAGCTTTTGGCGGGCATGCTGAAGGTGACGAGCTTGATAACATCGAATTTGTAGATGGTTCGCTGTTTGATGACTTTATTCAGGGTGACAATCAGGTCAATCGTATAGGCGGTCTGTTTGGCGAAGATGTTTTATTGGGCGAAGGCGGCAATGATATCTTACTGGGTGGTAATTCAGGCGACTATTTAGATGGTGGCGAAGGCATTGACACAAGTGACTATACCGCTTCGCTTGAAGGTGTGAATGTCAACCTGGCAACGGGTGAATCACGCTTTGGGGAAGCTGAAGGCGATACAATTATTTCAATTGAAAACCTTGCAGGAAGTTCATTCAATGATGTGCTTACAGGTGATGATCAAGTAAACCGTCTAACGGGTCGCGATGGTGATGATGTTCTAGTCGGTAACGGTGGCAATGACCGTTTGGTTGGTGGACTTGGTGCTGATGAACTTGACGGTGGTGAAGGCACTCGTGATGCTGCTGATTATAGTGCTGCTGAAGAAGCGGTTGGCGTTGATCTAATTGCAGGCGGTTTTGCTGGTGAAGCTGATGGCGATACATTTACAGGCGTCGAGTTTATTGTAGGCTCAGAACATCATGACAATCTGCTTGGTGATGATGGTATTAACCGCATTAACGGTGGCGATGGTTGTGATGTTATCTTTGGGCGTGGCGGCAATGACGTTCTGCTAGGTGAAGAAGGCGATGACATCCTCAATGGCGGCTCTGGTAATGATGTCTTTATCTTTAGTGAAGGTGACGGCAATGACATTATTGAAGACTTTGAAGCAGGTGCTGGTCGCACTGACCGAGTGCGCTTATTAAATGAAGATTTTGAAGATTTTGATGCCGTCCAATCTGCTATCACAGATACAGATGAAGGTGCTTTGCTAACCCTTGATAACGGCAGCATACTCTTTCAAAACATCAACGCAGCAGACTTTGTTGCTGATGACTTTATTCTCGGGTGATATGATTTTGTGAAATATCAAAAGGGCTTGAACTACCCTATTGATTGTTTGAGTACACAAAATCAATTCCAATCACACGAGCAAAAGGCGGAAGGACCATACACCTTCCGCCTTTTTCCTTTTAAGATTATGCCTTGTTTATTTATAATAGCAGACTTACATACCCATCATGAAAACATCACAAGCAGACATTCTTATTGTTCCTGGTTACAAAGGCGCTAATGAAGACCATTGGCAAAGCCGATGGGAGAATAACATTACCACAGCCAAACGCGTTGAAATGGGCGATTGGCATAAACCTGTTTTTGAAGATTGGAAAGCTAATCTTATCAAGGCTGTTGCTCATACTAAAAAGCCAATAATTTTAGTTGGTCATTCCATTGGGTCGCAAGTCATTGTGCAAGCGGCGAAAGAATTTTCAAAGCCAATTGCTGGCGCCATGTTGGTTGCGCCACCTGACGTTGAGAACCCTAGTATTAGACCGAAGCACCTTTTAACATTTGGCCCAGCTTCAACCGATCCATTGCCCTTCCCGTCTGTCACAATAGCAAGTCGTAATGACCATTTCTGCGCTTATGAAAAAGCTGAAGATATGGCAGCTTCTTGGGGATCGCTCTTTATGGATGCCGGTGAAAGTGGGCATATCAATCATGAAAGCGGACATGGCCCTTGGCCAGAAGGCTTAATGGTATTCTCAAGGTTTTTGAAGCAAATAGAAGTTTAATCTTCAACGCGTGTAAATGTTGCGCCAATTGCTGCGATGGTGACACATACGATGGCTATCAATCCCGCAACACCAAGCGCGTCATTTAATACAATCATCCCAATGGCAGCGGCAGCGGCTGGCTCTAAAGTAATCAACACGCCATAGGTTTGAGCGGTAAGTTTTTTCAGCGCTGTAAACTCAAGAAAAAATGGAATTGTGGTTGATAATACCGCCAGCGCAAGCAAGCTTAACATTAAACTGCTATTGGTAAGCGTCGATGGAATATCACTGATTGCAAAAAACATTAAAAATAATGCTGCAACAACCATTCCCAAAGAAAGGCCATCACTGTCTGGCAATGCAATATTGACCTTCTTACTTAAAATAACAAAACCGCCCCATCCCACACCCGCAAGGATTGCATAACCAATGCCAATTAAATCAAGGTCTTCACCAATGCGTGGCGTTAGCATCAACAAACCTGCTAATGCGATAGCAATCCATAAATAATCTAATCTGGTTTTGGATGAAACTGCCGCAACAATTAACGGCCCTATAAACTCAACTGTAACAGCAATACCCAGTGGAATTCTGGCAATTGCTTCATAAAAACACCAATTCATAAGCCCCAGCATAATGCCATAAGAAAGTAACAACTTGTAATGCTTGAAAGCTTGTTTATTCAAAGCTGGTCTTATGAAGAGACACAGTAGAAAGGCTGAGATTGCCACTCGGAAAAAAACAGTTGCGACAGGGCTAAGTGATGCAAATAAGCCGACGGCAAAGGATGCGCCAATTTGAATTGATATGATTGCAATCAAAACTTGCGCTGGAGGCGGTATCGTAGAAACTATTGAAGAAAATGAATTAGTAAGCGGTCGCATAAAGATAGACCATAGAGTTTAAACAAATATTGTCTATTGCTTATAATTATTTATTGATACCCTCAAAACTCTTTGCAGCCCCTGCCGCTATGATTGCGCTGTCCATTGTGAGTGAGATCAGCTTGTAACCAAATTCAGCGCATAGATTTGCTTGTTCTGCAGTTAGTGTAAAGCAAGTTGGCACTTTGCCAGCCGCAAGTGTGCGCTCCGCTACGTCTTTAACCAGATCTATTGTTGAAGCACCGTAAGAATCTGGCTCCAATGTTTTACCGACTGAAATTGAAAAATCTGATGGCCCCATTAAAATTCCATCAATACCCTCAACTGCAAGAATATCATCGAGGTTATCGTAAGACTCCTGTGTTTCAACTTGAGCAAAAGCAAATGTATCTGTAAGTGTTGCATGTTGATAAGCACCCGTATCTAACCCATAAAGTGTAGCTGCATATCTTGGCGCATATGAGCGCTGCCCTACACTAGGGTAATTTGCTGAACGCGCGAAAGCCTCTGCATCAGCTTTCGTATTTATCATCGGCGCAGCAACACCAAGCGCACCATAATCAAGTACTTTTTCACATAAGTCCCAACGATTAAGTGGCAAGCGCACAATTGGAGATTTCCCCGCAACAACGACTTGTTGAATGCAATCAAGCAGACTGCCATCATCATGGAAACCATGTTGGGCATCAAGTACGATTGCATCATATGGTTGGCGGGCTAATGCACCCGCCACTTGTGGATCACGAAATCCAGACCAACAGGCATAGGATGGTTTGTCTTTGGCTAGTAGGTCTTTCAAACGTGAGATCATCTTGTTTATTCGCTTTCGATCTGCTCAACAGCAGTTGCCATAAGTCTATTCATGGCTGCACGCAATTGCTCGTCTGATTGATCAATTCCTGCGGCATCAAAATCTGCGCGCACTTTACGAAACACATCTTCATCGCCAGGTTCGTCAAAGTCTGACCTAACAACTTCTTTCGCATATTCAGCAATTTCATCGCCTGATTTACCAAGCAATTCACCTGCCCAATTGCCCAATAATTTGTTGCGACGTGCTTCTGCTTTGAATTTAAGTTCTGCATCATGCGCAAACTTGTTTTCGAATGCGTCGCCGCGTTTATCCATTCCGCTCATAATAATTCTCCTGATGAAACGTCTATTTAGTCCATATAATCATGGATTCGCAATATTTGAAGATGACAACTCAAATAAAATACCCTTTCAATCAATGTTTGCTGTGAGTTTTAAGCTTGAGTTTGTTGTGTATGGTTTCTGCATGGCTTATTAACATATATTAAGCGATGAACGGCCGTTGATTCTATTACGCTTCGCGCCGTCAATAACGGGCTAATATCGGGAATATCGAGCATGAAAAAACGCCGCCGCATCTATGAAGGCAAGGCCAAGATCCTTTATGAAGGCCCAGAGCCTGGCACGCTAGTACAATTTTTCAAGGATGATGCAACTGCTTTTAATAAGAAAAAGCATGACATTATTGATGGCAAAGGTGTTCTGAACAATCGAATATCTGAGCATATCTTTAATCATATGACGCGGATTGGTATTCCAAACCACCTCATCAAACGTATTAATATGCGCGAGCAATTAATTAAAGAAGTTGAAATTATTCCTGTTGAAGTGATTGTACGCAATATCGCTGCTGGCACACTTTGTGAGCGTTTAGGTTTGACTGAGGGTGAAGTTTTACCCCGCTCTATTATTGAGTTCTGTTACAAAAAAGATGAGTTAAATGACCCCCTCGTTGCTGAAGAGCACATCACAGCTTTTGGTTGGGCTAGCCCACAAGAGATTGATGACATCATGGCTTTGGCAATTCGCGTGAATGATTTCTTATCTGGCCTATTCCTTGGTATTGGCATTCAGCTTGTCGACTTCAAAATTGAACTTGGCCGCCATTGGGAAAATGATGCCATGCGTATTATTGTTGCTGACGAAATTTCACCAGACTCATGCAGACTTTGGGATATGAAAACAAATAAGAAAATGGACAAAGACCGTTTCCGTCAAGGATTGGGCGGCTTGGTTGATGCTTACTCTGAAGTTGCAAGCCGTTTGGGCATTATGCAAGAAAGCGAACCCCCTCGCGGGAAAGGCCCTGTTCTTGTAAGTGATAACGATAAGTCTAAGGATTAATTCTGAAATGATTAAAGCACGTGTAACCGTAACGCTAAAAAATGGCGTTCTAGACCCTCAAGGAAAAGCCATTGAAGGCGGCCTTGGTGCACTTGGGTTTGAAGGCGTTGAGAGCGTTCGTCAGGGCAAGGTTTTTGACATGAGCGTTGCAGGTGATGACGCAAAATCTGCGGAGAAATCCATTGCTGATATGTGTGAGAAACTATTGGCGAACACGGTGATTGAAGATTACGCGGTGGAGATCTTGTAAAGTGCCTACAAGTTTCAAATTACCTACTTTACTGACCTTAGCAATTGCATTGCCTTTAGCACTCCCATCACTGGCATCGGCTAATATGTTATCGCAGGATATCTCAAATTTAAAAGTTTTTTCATTTGCTGATCAAGAATGGAAACTAGATCATCATGAAAAACAAAGTATGAGATTTGATTGCACGAATTGCGAACAGAGTGTGATTGTGAATATCCAACTTACTAAGCGTGAACATTTTGGTACTCTGGGTATTGAAAAAGCAAAAAAAGCAAAAGCAAATTGTCTAATATCAAAATCTGATACTCTTCAATGTGATACAATTATAGGAACACAAGATGGTGATATTGCGGGCCTTCAATCGACGATAAAGGTTTTGGATAATTTATACATTGCCTCATACATTTTAGGTGATGAAAAAACGCTTATGCAAATCAGAACCAAAGCAGAAACAAAGCCGTATGCGGCACAAGTAAACAATGACTTTTTTAAAGCGATAAAATCGGAAATTATTAAGCCATGAAATCAACCGTTATCCAATTCCCGGGTTCAAATCGCGATCGCGACATGATTGCTGCTTTGACCAAAATTAATGGCGAAGTGCCAAATCTTGTTTGGCATACAGATACTGAGATTCCTGATACGGACCTAATCGTTGTACCTGGCGGCTTTTCATACGGGGATTATCTGCGTTCTGGCGCGATTGCGGCACGTTCTCCTGTTATGCAAGAAATTGCTAAACGTGCGCAACAAGGTGTGCGCGTCTTAGGTGTTTGTAATGGTTTTCAGATTTTAACAGAGGCTGGTCTTTTACCGGGTGCGCTAATGCGAAATGCTGGACTTCGCTTTGTTTGTACGACGGTTAAATTAAGCGTTGAAAATGCGGATACAGTTTTCACCAATCAGTATGACAAAGGTCAGGTTATCCCCTGCCCAGTTGCGCATCATGATGGTAATTATTTTGCAGATAGTGAAACGCTAAAGCAAATTGAAGATAGCGGACAAGTTGCTTTTAGGTATGCTGAAAACACCAATCCAAATGGCTCAATGAATGATATTGCTGGCATCACGAATGCTAGTGGCAATGTTCTTGGCATGATGCCACATCCAGAAAACCTAATTGAAGCTGACCATGGCGGCGATCAAGGGCGTGCACTTTTTGCAAGCGCCTTAAATGTTGTTGCAGGTGAGGCCGCATAATGAAACGCGGAGCTAAACAGTTCGCACTCTTGATTGGTATGAGCGCCCTTGCCTCTTGCCAAATGAAAGAACCTGAGAAACCTGCTCTTTCTACACTAATGAAATCTAATAAGAAGCCAGCTGTTGCAGTTGCTAGTATTGCTAGGACTGCGCAGACTTGTTGGTTTAAGTCTGGCGACAAAGTTTTTAAAATTTATACGCTTGCGAATGAAGTAAACTCTTTTGCAGGCAAGCCTCGTTTCTTGATTGTACCTCGCAAAAACCCAGGTGGCTTGCCACTTCTCGTTGTGGAAGCAGAGAAGCAGAAAAGCGGTGAAACTAATATAGTCACCTTTGGTTCTTTGCTTCAAAGCCCGCATGGTAGGCGCGTATTAAGCGATGTGAATCGTTGGAGTAGAGGAGAAACAACATGCACTTAACCTCAACATCTAAGTTTTTTGCAATGCTGGGCTTAGTGCTAGGCGCAATTGCAACAGTAATTAGCTTTTATACAAACATCCCAGAACAAATGGGAGAAGGCCGAAGTCTGCCTGGTGCAATGTTTCATTTCTTTTCGTTTTATACGAATTGGACAAACATACTTTTGGTTTTAATTTATCTTGATCTCTTAAAAGGTTTTTCAGGCTTAAGCTCTCCTGTCACAGGCGTTACAGGGCTTTCCTCCATTATTATGGTTATGATTGTTTATCACTTTTTGCTTGCATCCACGCATCACCCTGAAGGTATTGATAAAGTTACGAATGTCATTATGCATTATGTGACGCCAGTTTTATTCACGCTTTTCTGGCTAACAAGCCGCCACATAGGCGCATTGAATTGGGGCGATTTATTTAAGTTCATTCTTTTCCCAATGGCTTTTCTAATCTTCACCTATGTAAAAGCTGCCATTATGAGTGAATATCCATATGACTTTCTGAATATAAGTTTAAATGGGATTGGTGGTGTAGCGCCAATCATCGTAGCAATTGTTGTGTTAATTCTATCTTTGGGCAGCCTTGCAATCTGGTATGATCGCAAGGCTATCGGAAACGCCTAATCCCAAAAATCTCTATTAGCTTCTTTTTGTGCCTGTTCTTTTGTGCGGCCAATATCATTTAGTTGAGATTCGCTTAAGTTCAGCAACTCCTTGCGCGTTCGTTGGCAGGTTTTTCTTGCGTTGATTTCCTCTGAAACGTTATCAAACATACGCTTTAAGCCGGGCCTGTTTTTTAAAACATGGCCAAATATACTATCAAATATTGATATTGTCATAATTGCACCGTTTTTAAATTATCATTTATTCATATTGTCACTATTCATTGACTCTTATTTTGATGCAATGTAATTATTGTCACCATGACAAATTGGCTCCCAAATATAAAAAACTCTAATGGCCCAATATATATTGCCATTGCAGATGCTATAGAAAACGATATTCAAGATGGAATATTGCCCATCGGCACTAAATTGCCCCCTCAAAGAAATGTTGCTTATGATATTGGGGTGACAATTGGTACAATTAGCCGTGGGTACGCACTAGCCTGTGAACGTGGTCTGGTTTCTGGCGAGGTTGGCCGTGGTACTTATGTGCTAGACAAGGAAGACATTAACGAAAAAACGATCTACACATTCCCTGAGGCTGAAGCTCTCCCACTCTTGGCCAACGACGATGATAAAGCTTATCATTTTGGTTTTGCCTCTACAGCAGATGTTGGTCAATCAAGCGTTATTGCGCAAACCGCTGGCGAGATAGCCCAAGGTCACCCAACCAAAATAATGGATTATATCCGTGAAGTCCCCTCTAGCTGGCGTGAGGCAGGCAGTAAATGGTTATCCTGTGGCAACTGGAAACCAGAGCCTGCAAATGTAGTTTCTACCAATGGGGCATTAGCGGGCAGTGTTGCTGCAATTAGTACGGTCAGCAAAGCAGGTGACAAGATCGTTATGGAAGGCCTAACATATTGTTCTCTAGCTAGGAGCGCTACACTCCTCGGCCGCAGAGTTATTGTCACAGATTTCGATAAATTCGGCATTATTCCAGAAGCGTTTGAGCGTGTATGTGCTCAGCAACACCCAAAAGTTTTGTATCTTATGACATCGGTTCAAAATCCCACACTTGCAAGCCTTTCATTGGAAAGACGCAAGGCAATTGCTGAGATTGCACACCGATACAATGTCTGGATCATAGAAGATATGATTTATGCACCATTAGTGGAGGATAATATTCCGCCTATAGCGCATTTTGCACCCGATCGGACATTTCATGTTGGTGGCTTATCCAAATGTATATCAGCTGGTATAAGAAGTGGATGGATTGCTTGCCCTCCCCGGTTTGCAGACCGCGTTGCCAACGCCCATAAAATGCTAACAGGTGGAGCCGCCTATTGGCTAACAGAAGTTGCCTCGACTTTGGTACTTAACGGACAAGCCCATCGCATACTGGAACAGGTGAAACTGGAAAACCAAAAACGCTATCAAGTGGCGGTAGATATTCTTAAAGGCAATAAATACAAGTCTCACCCAAACTGTCCCTATATTTGGATAAAACTGCCAGACCCATGGCATTCAGGCACCTTTAAAAACGCTTTGGCAAAGCACAATATTATTGTTTCGGGTGAAGATGATTTTAAACCTGCGCGTATTGATCAGGTATTTCATGGTGCACGCATCGGGCTTTCTTCTGTTCGCAAACCAGAACACTTAAAAGAACCTATTCAGATCATAGCAAACCTTCTGGAAAGCGGCATTGCTGGCTACGATATGAGAGACTAGCTGTTTAGGCTTGATTTTCTTTGTATTATTGTCCCAAATAGTAATTAAGCCCTACAAACCTGCTCTGGTTTAGCTTATTAATCCGTTATATCTTTTTGCAAAAAGTTTCGGACAAACCATGACCGTTGAAAACAACTATCCTATTACTGAAGACCTAATCTCTGATCACGGTATTACGCCTGATGAGTATGATAAGATTTTGGAACTTACAGAGCGTGAGCCGAGCTATACTGAGCTTGGTATTTGGTCTGCGATGTGGAATGAGCATTGTTCTTATAAGTCATCTAAGAAATGGCTTAAGACGCTACCAACCGAAGGGCCTCGTGTGATTTGTGGGCCTGGTGAAAATGCGGGCGTTGTCGATATTGGCAATGGTGAAGCGGTTATCTTTAAGATGGAAAGCCACAACCACCCTTCTTTCATTGAACCTTACCAAGGTGCGGCAACGGGGGTTGGCGGTATTTTGCGCGATGTCTTCACGATGGGCGCGCGTCCTGTTGCGGCGATGAATGCGTTGCGATTTGGTGATCCTGATCATCCTAAAACACGCCATCTGGTTTCTGGCGTAGTAGCTGGTGTGGGTGGCTACGGCAATTCATTTGGTGTTCCAACGGTTGGTGGTGAAGTTAATTTTCACCCACGTTATAACGGTAATATTCTGGTCAATGCGTTTGCCGCTGGCACCGCAAAAACAGATGCTATTTTTTATTCAGAAGCTAAAGGCGTTGGCCTTCCGATTGTTTATCTTGGTGCAAAAACTGGCCGTGATGGTGTTGGCGGTGCAACCATGGCTTCTGCTGAATTTGGTGAGGACATTGAAGAAAAGCGCCCTACTGTTCAGGTCGGTGATCCGTTCACAGAAAAATGCCTGTTGGAAGCTTGTCTTGAACTGATGAAAACGGGTGCGATTATTTCCATCCAAGACATGGGTGCTGCTGGCCTTACCTGTTCTGCAGTGGAAATGGGTGCGAAAGGCAATCTGGGCGTTGAGTTGAACCTTGATCTTGTGCCAGTGCGTGAAGAAAACATGTCGGCCTATGAGATGATGCTCTCAGAAAGCCAAGAGCGTATGTTGATGGTGCTTGAACCATCGAAAGAAGAAGAAGCAAAAGCGATTTTTGTAAAATGGGGTTTGGACTTTGCCATCGTTGGTAAGACAACCGATGATCTGCGCTTTAGTGTTCTGCACCAAGGCGAAGAAGTTGCAAACTTGCCGATCAAAGAGCTTGGCGATGAAGCGCCAGAATATGATCGTCCCTATATTGAACCGGGTGTTCATTCGGGTCTTGAAGCAAGCGAGGTTGAAGCGGTTAATGATTTAAGCGCTGCAACTTTGAAAATTTTAGGCTCACCAGACATGTGTTCTCGTCGTTGGGTATGGGAGCAATATGATACACTGATCCAGTCGAACTCATTGCAAATTCCAGGCGGTGATGCAGGCGTTATCCGTCTTGTTGATGATGAAGGAAACCCAACAGGTCGCGGCCTCGCCTTCACAAGCGATGTGACACCGCGATACGTTGAAGCAGATCCTTTTGAAGGTGGCAAACAAGCGGTTGCAGAATGTTATCGTAACTTATCTGCTGTTGGCGCAGAGCCATTGGCGACCACTGATAATCTCAATTTTGGTAATCCAGAAAAGCCTGAAATTATGGGTCAGTTTGTTTTCTCCATCAAAGGCATTGGCGAAGCAGTTTCAGCCCTATCCATGCCAATCGTCTCAGGCAATGTCTCGCTTTATAATGAGACGAATGGCGAGGCAATTTTGCCAACCCCTACCATTGGTGCAGTTGGCCTGATTGAAGATGTCAGCACAATGACGCGTGTTGGAGGAGCCAACGAAGGCGATGCTGTCTTCTTGATTGGCACTGAAGCAGAACACCTTGGGCAATCGATCTATATGCGCGAAGTTTTAGGCATTGAAGATGGCCCTGCCCCGCAGGTTGATCTTTTAACCGAGCAGATGCGTGGTGAGTTTGTTCGTGCTGCCATTGGCTGTGGTGAGGTTACATCTTGCCACGATGTGTCAGATGGTGGCCTTGCTATTACGCTGGCTGAAATGTGTATGGCCAGCAAGAAAGGCATGGCGATCAAGTTAAAATCAGACCATCCCCATGCCGCGTTGTTTGGGGAAGACCAATCGCGCTATGTTTTAACCATGAGCGAAGATTACGCCAATATGTTTGCCGCCAATGCAGAAGGCTCTGGAGTCTTCTTCCAACGGTTAGGAACAGTTGAAGGCGATCGATTGACGATTGGCAAATACGTGTCATTATCAGTTGAAGAAATGCATAAAACCCATGAAGCATGGTTTCCTGACTATATGGAAGGAAAACATGTTACTGAGGCCGCCGAGTAGGAGATTTTAAGATGCCAATGGATGCAAGTGAAATTGAACGTATGATCAAGGAAGCCCTTCCTGATGCGCAAGTGACTATCAAAGACCTTGCAGGTGATGGTGATCATTATTCAGCAGAAGTGGTTTCTGAAAGCTTTCGCGGTATATCACGCGTGAAACAGCACCAAATGATCTATAATGCGCTTCAAGGGAATATGGGCGGCGTCTTACATGCCCTCGCCCTTCAAACCAGCGCACCGGCTGAAGACGGGTAATCATCCAATGAAAAAGACTTCTGGCATAGAAAACCTGCCACGGTTTCTAAAAAAACCGTTTTATACAGACCGTTTTTTCTGGATTGGTTTGGGTACTTTGATTTTTTGGTGCGCTGTAATTTGTTGGTTGGTTACATAATTTTCTTGAAACAAGCCAAATTCAATATATCTATAGAGTAATTAAAAATTCCGGCCAAAGGAGCCAAGCCATGTCAGCAGTTAAAGAATTTATCCAAGGTGAAGTGGATTCAAACAACATCGTTTTGTTCATGAAAGGCACACCAGATTTCCCTCAGTGTGGGTTTTCAGGCCAAGTTGTGCAGATTTTGAACTACCTTGGTGTTGATTATAAAGGTGTAAACGTTTTAGCTGATGACGACATTCGCCAAGGTGTGAAAGACTTTTCTGATTGGCCAACTGTTCCTCAGCTTTACGTCAAAGGCGAGTTTGTTGGTGGTTGTGATATCGTTCGCGAGATGTTTCAGGCAAGTGAATTACAAAACTTGATGACTGAAAAAGGCGTGCCGATGAATGGTAAGGCTGAAGCTTAATCTATTTTCTAGCGGCAAATAAATAACATTTTGCCGCTAGTATTCTTATTTTTTATATCTGATTCTAATTACCGCCGCCTAGCATTGCTTGCACTGTCTGGACTGGTACTCCAAGGCCATTTGCCAAACCGCCAATAAATTTCTGTTCTTTCTTGGAAAGATCATTGTCTGCGGCAACCACCATCAGCGCACCACGAATTAGCAATAGTTTTTCATTATCATTCATGTTTTTACCAAATGTCTTGAACTGATTTGGTGTTACGTTTTTATCGCAAGTGCTAATGAAATGATTTACTTCATCTTTCGTGAAAGTTTTGCCCGTTAAATCCATTCCAGCCTTTTGAATTACGCTGATTTCTGATGCGTCGATATCGCCATCTGACATTGCAGCATGGCACATAACATCCAGAATATTTTTATGAAATGGCGACATGTTTCCCATAGCTTCATGGCGTTCTTTTTTATTTCTTGACGATTTGATAGTTCCAAGAATACCAACCAAGATCAACAAACCCAGAGCACCCAAGCCCCAGAAACCACCGGCGATTATCCCAATTGTCATTTTAGGTTCGGCTGTAATGTTTGCAGGAATCAGGTTTGCAGCTTGAGCCTGTTTAAACTGTTCTTCTGTTAGACCAAGAAAACTATCCCCTTCACACTTATCTTGTGAAAGCGCGTAACTTTGGATCGAACGCCAGATGTTTATAAATAAAACACTGTGTGTATTTGAAAGATGGCACAATGACAAAGTACCACCAGACTGATTTGGAATTGATGTCTCAGTAACAAAATGTAAGTCTTGAGCTTCGCTAGTTCCGCGCCTACGGGCATCCGCTGTTTCAATAATAGACATCTGAAGAACAAAAACTAATAATACTAAATTGATATAACGCATAAATTATCCCCTCGATTATTCTGGGTTTAAATTACATCATTTTTTGTTAATTTAATTATAATCAATACTTAAAAATAAAATTACATATAGTATTTAATCTAGTCCAAACTCCCATGCATCCATTGCCAGGAAATCAAAATTATATGAGGCGTGGATTTTCTTCGCCTTTTTTTGTGGCTTTATTTGCGCATTTATTTTTTGCGGTACATTTCCATTTGCAGCGCCCAATGCCACGTAGATAGGCAGTAGATGCTCGTCCGTTGGATGGTTTTCTGCCGCAAAAGGTGCGTTATTTCTGTAGTTTAGCAGGTTTTCCAAATGATTTGATTCAAGTTGGATATCAAACCACTCAAGGAACTCAGCGATATATCCCTTTATGTTTGCATCCAACTCAGGGTCTTGCCCTTTGCTAAAAAGTGCAGGCAGATTGTGGGTTATGTTGCCCGTTCCAATGATTGCAATGTTACGATCTGGCAAAGACGAAAGCGCCTGCCCTAGCTTATAATGATATTCAGCTGATGCATCAGGGTCTATTGAGACTTGCACGATTGGAATATCAGCATCTGGATAAACCAGCGATAAGGGAACCCAAGTGCCGTGATCATAGCCGCGCTTTGTAATTTCATCTGCATGAATATCTGCGTTTTGAAGTAAGCCAATAATTTCTTGTGCTAATCCAGGATTACCTTTTGCAGGATATTTCACTTCGTAGAGTTCAGCTTCAAACCCTCGAAAATCATAAATCATTTCAGGATTTGAATCGCTTACCACCGCTGTGCCTTTGGTTTCAAAATGCGCTGAAACGGCAATAATCGCATCAGGCTTTTGATATTTACTACCAAGCTCACGCATGAAATCTCGTACAGGCGTATCATGCAAAGCCATATTGGGCGCACCGTGGGAGAGGAATAAGGGTGGGAAATAATTGGGCATTTCAGGTCTCAAAGTTATCCATGCATGGATAGTAGTGCTTATTGAACCACCTTTACAGAGGCTTGTTTGTGAACACTGCGTTTACTGGTCTCAGCTATCACGATACCTATTCGTAATCGGATATCGTCTATCCCGCCCAAATTGTTTTGCTGTGATTTTTACGCCCGGAGCAGATTGTCTACGTTTGTATTCTGCGATGTAAAGCAAATGCTGGATGCGGGTGACTGTTTCAAGGTCGTGGCCTTTTGCAACAATTTCTTCAACTGCCATTTCTTTTTCAACCAAACACTTAAGAATATCATCCAGCACAGGATATGGCGGCAATGAATCTTGATCTGTTTGGTCAGGGCGGAGTTCAGCAGAAGGTGCTTTATCGATAATATTTTGTGGAATTACTTCACCAGATGGGCCTAAACAATCAGAGGGTACATTCTCATTTCGCCATGCAGATAGCTTATAGACCTCCATTTTATAAAGGTCTTTGATCGGGTTGTAGCCGCCATTCATATCGCCATAAAGCGTTGCATAGCCAACCGACATTTCTGATTTGTTTCCAGTGGTCACAACCATTGAGCCAAACTTATTTGAGACAGCCATGAGGATAACGCCCCTCGCCCGTGACTGAAGATTTTCTTCCGTTACACCTTCATTTGTGCCTTCAAAAAGCGCACCCAGCGCATCATTAAAGCCGCTCACAGGCGCTTTGATGGGGACTGTTTCATAGCGAACACCCAGTGCTTTTGCGCAGTCGCTAGCATCCTCTAAGCTTTCCTCAGAGGTATAATCAAATGGCATCATGATGCAGCGCACACGCTCTTCGCCCAGTGCATCAACAGCCATTGCCGCGCAAATTGCAGAATCGATACCACCTGATAAACCTAGAACCACATTGGCAAAGCCGTTTTTATTGACATAATCACGCAAGCCCATGACACAGGCGCGCCAATTGGATTCTTGGGCATCTGGCAGGTTTGCTTTTACGCCCTCATCACAAGACCAAGCGCCATCTTCACCGCGTCTCCAAGTGGAAAGTACGAGATTATCTTCGAACTGGTTCATCTGAATAGCTAAATGATGATTGGCATTGAGAACAAACGAACCGCCATCAAACATCAATTCATCTTGTCCGCCCAATTGGTTGAGGTAACAAATCGGCAAGCCGCTTTCGATGATTTGGCGAATAACGACTTGGTGGCGAACATCCATCTTTTCGCTCACATAAGGCGACCCGTTTGGCACAAGTAGAAGCTCTGCCCCACTTTCAGCGAGCGTTTCGCAAACATCCATATCACCCCAGATGTCTTCACAAATCGGAACACCAATGCGAACGCCCCTGAAATTAACAGGGCCTGGCATTGGCCCTTGGTCAAAGACACGTTTTTCGTCAAACACGCCATAGTTTGGCAAATCAACCTTCATGCGCCAAGTTTGTATTTTGCCTTCATCCAAAAGTGCAACAGCATTATAAAGGCCATCTTTATTGCGGTATGGCGAGCCGATTAGAATTCCAGGCCCGCCATCGCTTGTGTCTTTTGCAAGTTCAGCAACCGCATTCATGCAATCTTCTACAAAGGCAGGCTTTAAAACTAGATCTTCTGGCGGATAGCCTGAAATAAACAACTCAGTGAATAATATTAAATCCGCTTGCTGACGACTTGCATCCTTGCGAGCTTGTCTGGCTTTTTCAATATTGCCTTTAATGTCACCCAAGGTTGGATTGAGCTGTGCAAGTGCAATTCGAAGGATATCAGGGGTCTTAGTCATTTATCTGCCGTATTAATATTTCTTACTTCTTAAATAAGCATCAAACGCCTTATCAGCAATGCTTTTCTATATGAACGTAAGATAAATGCGCTTTCAGGTTTCATTCAGAGCGAACATGTAAATCTTTTACCAACACGGCGAGACTGGTCGCCATAGCCCCGAAGGAGAAGTTCCATGACGAAATCAGTAAATATTGTAAAAACAACAGCATTCGCAGTTGCAACCTCGATTGCAGTAAGTGGGCTTCTCCCCGTTGCGCAAGCTTCTGCTCATGATAGACATCATGCAGCAAAGCACGGACATAACCATTCAAATTGGAATAAGCGTAGTCATCGCAAGTTTCACAAACATTATGGCCGTGGTCAGCATGGTGTGCATGCTTATAATAAAGCGCGTCATCATCAGGTTCGCCGTAAAAAATCAAACAAAAACAATCTAATTGCCGCTGGTGTTATTGGCCTTGCGCTAGGTGCAATTATTGCCAGTGAAAGCTCAAAGAACAAGAGAACTTCACAACAGACTTATCGCCAGCCTACGCCTCAACCTACTTATAGATATGATGGGCAAGGTCAGCCTTATACAGGGCAAAGCACAGGTCAAAGAATACAATTAGATCGCTATGGCAATCCCATTAGACAGGCTCCAACTATTCATAATGACCCTAATGTAATCACATTCCGTGACACAGCCTCGCTTGAGCCTTGGTCTCCTGGTTGGAGAGAATGGTGTTGGAACCGCTACCGCAGTTTTAATGCACAAACTGGAACATTTCGTGGGTTTGATGGTTTAGACCACTTCTGTGTCCCTAAATAATCTAAATTACAGCTGCGCTCCTCAAACAATTGCATCTGTAACTATAGCGTGCCGCAAGCTCCCCCTTCATTAGCTTGCGGCATGTGACATAATGCACATTCTTTTATTCATGGGTGTGACAATTTATACCTACGAAACAAATTAGGAGAATGGAATGACTTATAAATCACAAGCTGTACGTCAAGGCATTAGCTCTACAAACCATGCAGTTGCTAAAATGGTTGTTATTTCAACATCAGCAACTTTCTTATCACTGGCATTCATCGCATTCGGCGGTATTTAAATCTAAAACTACCTTTTATCCCTACAAAACTCCTAAAAAAGGCGATGCTTTATGTGTCGCTTTTTTTAGTTTTTTTTAAGAAAGCTCTTTAAGAACTTTAGCAAACTCTGTTTCAAACAAATCCATTTCTTCATTAAGACCAACACTTACACGAATACATCTTGATTGCGGCTCAACGCCTGGCATTCTTAAGAAAATGCCTCGTTCTAGCATTTTTGATAATATTAGTTTTGCAAAATCACTATCGCGACCGCAATCAATTGTTACAAAATTTGTACCTGAGGGTATCGAAGCAAGCCCATGAGACTTTGCAATTGCATGGATTCTATCGCGTCCTTTTTCTATCGTTAATTTAACTTTAGAAAGATAATCCTCATCTTTTAGCGCTGCTAAAGCACCCTTTTGCCCGACAACATTTACACCGTAATGGTTGCGCACTTTATCAAAGGCAGAGACCAATTCTGGATGTCCAATAACATAGCCAATTCGCGCACCTGCCATACCATATAGCTTTGAGAATGTTCTAAATCTCAATACTTGCGGGTTTGAAACATCTATTTTTGGTGCAACCCCATCTTTTGCTGTTTCAATATAAGCTTCATCCAGAACAAGGAGCGTACCTTTTGGTAAGCGGTCAATCATAGATTGCATTTGATCTGCTTGATACCAAGTTCCCATCGGATTGTTTGGATTAGAAAAATACAACAAAGACGCATTGGTTTCTTCTGCCTTTGCTAGCAAAGCATCCTGATCTTCATGGTCATCCTTATAAGGCACAAGATGAAGACTACCGCCACGAGATTTAATGTGAAAATTAAACGTCGGATAAGAACCAAGTGACGTTACAACATTCACACCTGGCTCAACAAACATATGAGCAACACAGCCTAAAAGTCCATCAATCCCCTCACCCACAATTACATTTTCAAAACCCACATTGTAATGATCAGCCAAAGCTTGCCGTAGATCGTGATTGTCAGGGTCTGAGTATTGCCAACTGATTTTTGCGGCTTCATTCATTGCTGCTATCGCTTTTGGTGAAGGCCCAAACCCACTTTCATTAGCGCCTAACCGTGCGCGGAACATTATACCTGATTGGCGCTCTTGTTCGTCCGGCCCTACAAAAGGAACAATTGAAGGTAAGTCACGGACAACGGGGGTAAAACGGATATCATTATTTTTAGACAAGCTTTGTCTCCTGTAGAAAATATTTCAATGGCAATACACCATGAGACGGTCGATTTTCCAAGCTATACCGTCTAAATTAAATTATTGATTCTATTTATATGATGCGAGCCACACATGAGCGAAGACGTCGATTTATTTTCTGCAACATCACAAGCTGCACCAAAATCCAGTTCTGCGGAACAAAAAACGCCAAAATCAAAGGCTTCTAAAGCAAAGTCAGTTAAAGCTGAGGCTGGCGGCGATTATTCTGCTGCGGATATTGAAGTGCTTGAAGGGCTTGAACCTGTTCGTCGTCGCCCTGGCATGTATATCGGTGGCACAGACGAAAAAGCCATGCATCACCTGTTTGCTGAGATCATTGATAACTCTATGGATGAAGCTGTTGCAGGGCACGCAAACTGGATTGAGGTTGAGCTTGGTGCAGATGGTTATCTATCCGTTATTGATAATGGTCGCGGTATTCCTGTTGATCCGCACCCTAAATTTAAAGACAAATCAGCCCTTGAAGTTATTATGACCACGCTTCATGCAGGTGGTAAGTTTGATTCAGGCGCTTATGAAACCTCAGGTGGCCTACATGGGGTTGGTGTTTCTGTTGTGAATGCGCTTTCAACCCATTTGGTTGTGGAAGTTGCTCGCAACAAGAAACTTTATATTCAAGAATTTGCACAAGGCATTCCTAAAGGTGGCCTTCAAGATGGTGGTGATGTTCATAACCGTCGCGGTACAAAGGTATCTTTTCAACCTGACCCAGAAATATTTGGTAAAAACTGCAAATTTAATCCTGCAACACTTTTTAAAATGGCGCGCTCAAAAGCTTATCTTTATGGTGGCGTAGAAATACGCTGGACGTGCGACCCGTCACTCATCAAAGAAGGCACTGAAGTCACTGAAAAAGCAGTGTTCCACTTCCCCGGCGGCTTGAAAGATTATTTAGAAGCCTCACTAGGCAATGCGCATAAAGTAACGACAGAACCCTTTGCAGGCAAATCAGACAAAGCGAGCGGTCACGGTTCACTCGAATGGGCCGTTACTTGGCATGGTGATGATGGGTTTGTGAGTTCTTATTGTAATACCATTCCAACAGGCGATGGTGGCACACACGAAGCAGGGTTTAGAATTGCCCTCACCCGTGGTCTAAAATCTTATGCCGAAATAGTTGGAAACAAAAAAGGCTCGATGATTACAACTGACGATGTAATGACCTCGGCAGCTGCCATGCTATCTGTCTTTATTCGTGAACCTGAGTTTGTAGGCCAAACGAAAGACAAGCTTGCGACAGTTGAAGCACAAAAGATTGTTGAAAATGCTATTCGTGATCCTTTTGACCATTGGTTAGCAGGCTCACCACAACAGGCAAACAAATTGCTAGAATGGGTTGTTGACCGCGCAGAAGAGCGAATGCGCCGACGCAAAGAAAAAGAAATTAACCGCAAGTCCGCAACGCGCAAGCTTCGTCTACCTGGCAAGCTGGCAGATTGTTCTGCTAATGCCAAGGGTGGCACTGAACTCTTTATCGTAGAGGGCGACTCAGCAGGTGGTTCAGCAAAACAAGCGCGTAACCGTATTAATCAGGCTATTTTGCCACTTCGAGGTAAAATCTTAAATGTAGCTAATGCAGGACGCGACAAGCTTGCTGCTAATCAACAGCTTGCCGATCTTATTCAAGCGCTAGGCGTTGCAACCCGTTCTAAATACCGTGACGAAGACCTACGCTATGACCGCATTATCATCATGACAGATGCTGATGTTGACGGAGCGCACATTGCATCGCTTCTTATCACTTTCTTCTTTCAAGAAATGCCTGATCTTATTCGCGATGGAAAACTCTATCTTGCCATCCCACCTTTGTATAAAATTACGCAAGGCGGTAAAACGCTATACGCTCGCGATGATGCGCACCGTGAAGAGCTTATGAAAACTGAGTTTACTGGAAACAAGAAAATAGAAATTGGTCGCTTTAAGGGACTGGGTGAGATGATGCCTGCTCAACTAAAAGAAACGACGATGGATCCTAAAAAGCGCACGATGCTGCGTGTTGAAATCCCGGAAGTAGATGAGAACCTTACATCCTCAACAGTAGATCAACTCATGGGCAATAAACCAGAAGCAAGATTTAAGTTCATCCAAGAAAATGCAGAATTTGCAGAAGGTGAAATGCTGGACGTTTAATTGATGTTTTTTTTGAAAACATCAAATATCCATTTATCATTCTAATCGCTTGATAAGAGGGTCTAAGTAGAACTCATGATTGACTTTATTAATACTTTCGCATAGTGAAGCGACAAGAATTTGAAACACAAAACAAGTTCAGGGCGTTATTTCTGGGTAGCACGTAAACAGAATTACAATTCGAAAGATATTTCCAAAGCATGAGTTTTGATACACTGGGTCTAAGTGACAAAGTATTAGAAGCTGTAAAAGCTTCGGGCTATACAGAGCCTACCCCTATTCAAGCCGAAGCTATTCCGCATGTTATGCAGCGCCGTGATGTACTTGGTATTGCCCAAACTGGGACAGGCAAAACTGCTTCTTTCACACTTCCTATGTTATCACTATTGGAAAAAGGTCGAGCGCGCGCACGTATGCCGCGAACGCTAATCCTTGAGCCTACTCGCGAACTTGCTGCTCAAGTTGAAGAGAACTTAAATCGTTATAGTGAAAATCAAAAACTGAATGTTGCACTACTCATTGGCGGTACATCGTTTGAGGATCAGTTTAAGAAACTTGATCGTGGTGTGGATATTCTTATCGCAACGCCTGGTCGTTTGTTGGATTGCTTTGAACGTGGGAAAATACTCATGACTGGCGTAGAGGTCATGGTGATTGATGAAGCTGACCGTATGCTTGATATGGGTTTCATCCCTGATATTGAGCGCATCTGTAAGATGGTGCCCTTCACACGCCAGACACTCTTCTTTTCTGCAACTATGCCGCCTGAAATTGAAGGGCTTGCAAATAAATTCTTGCAAAACCCTGTACAGGTAACGGTTGCGAAAGCTTCTTCGACGTCTGATACAATCACTCAACATGCCGTTGCCTCTGAATATGAAGATTACGAGAAACGCGCTAAGCTTCGTGAACTTATTGAAGGGGCTGAAGACCTTAAGAATGGCATTATCTTTTGTAATCGCAAGAAAGATGTTGCGACTGTTTTTAGAAGTCTTGACCGCCATGATTACTCTGTTGGCGCACTTCATGGGGATATGGATCAGACTAGCCGCACTGCTACATTAAACGGTTTTAAAGACAATAAAATTTCATTACTTGTTGCCAGCGATGTTGCGGCACGTGGGCTAGATATTCCTGATGTCTCTCATGTTTTTAATTTCGATGTTCCAGTCAATGCAGAAGATTACGTGCACCGTATTGGTCGAACAGGTCGTGCGGGACGTACTGGTGTTGCATATATGATTGTTGTTCCTACCGAACAAAAGGGCTTTGACGCAATTGAAAGCCTTATTGGTCAATCTATTGCTTGGCTGGGTGGTGATACGGTTGAATGGGACGCTAAAGCGGGCAGACGCGGACGTGGAAAAGCCACTAAAAAAGGCAAAGAAAAGTCTGATAAGCCCCTTAAAACTTCAAAAGAAAACTCTATTGAAGCACCTGATAACACTAAAGAAACTCGCAAAAATCACAACGAAACAACAAGACAGAATGATAAGCGCGGCAAAAAGCCTTATCACGAGCAAGTAGATCTTGAATATTCAGATACAGACCATGCATTTGGTGGCGAAGAACATATCCCTGCATTCTTGCGCTAAGCAGACTATTAAGTCGTTTTCCAAACAGCAAACTCATAACCATCTAAATCTGCAAACTGAAAGCGTTCTCCCCCTGGGAAACTAAAAACCTCTTTAGTAATTTCACCGCCAGCTGCCAGCACATTTTCTTGCGCTTGCTGCAAGTTTGAGTGGTATAAAACAATCAAAGCGCCGCCAGTTTTGACAGGACTATGCATGTTAAACCCACCCTTCATCCTGCCATCACAAAACTCACAATAAGTCGCTCCATAATCTGTGAAAGTCCATCCAAAAGCATTTTTATAAAACGCTTTGCTTTTCTCAATATCAGACACTGCGAACTCTAGATAATCGAGCTTGTTGTCTTCATGTTTAATAAGGCTCATTTAGCCTCCCTTTAGATTTGACTTTCTGGTGTTTCAGCATTCAATATGAAGGCAATCAAATCAAGAGCTTCTCTATGAAACTGACACTCCACCACGTAAACTTTGCAACTGAGGATGTGAATAGGCTTGATAAATTTTATCGCGACATCCTTAATCTTGATGAAGAAACAAAGGGGCTGCCAGTTCGTGAAAAAAACAAAGGATATCCAGGTGATGTTTCGTTCCTAACAGATGGGCGCATACAGTTTCATTTAGCTGAAAAAGACTTAGAGGTAGGATTTAGAACAGGTCATGCTGTTAACCCAGTAGACCGAGGCCACATTGCATATCGTACAGATGATATAGAAGCGTTTAAAAAACACCTAAATGTAAATAATATTTCTTTTTCAGACTTTGGTGATATCGCTGTAAGTGGGTGGCAACAGATATTCTTTTACGATCCCGATGGGAATGTCATTGAAGTACATCAGGTTGATGAAGCTTAATCGGCTAATTCCATTCCCATAGTCCAAAAATCAGCTTCCAGTCTTGTTGCTTGCCTAAACAGCTCTAACAACCTTGGATACCTTGCTTCCGTAAAACTAGTTTTTGCGAGTTCATCTAATAGCGCGCCCGCTCCTTGCGCAACTTCTTGGTATTCATTGGAAGCATATTCACTAATCCATATCGTATATGGATTATTCTCAGATTGTCCTTTTGGCAACTTGCTTAATCGATCCCCAATTTCTGCGTAACCAATCATACAAGGAGAAAGTGCGACAAATAAATCAAGAATATCACCTGACTGCCCTGCTTCAAGTACATATCTCGTATAAGCTATGGTTGATTTAGCTTCTGGTGTTTTCTCAATTTCTTGTTCAGTTACCCCCCAATCAGCACAAAGTTTTAAGTGAAGCTTCATTTCGACATCTAAAATTGCCTTCAATCCCTCTAAGCATCCCCGCATTTCTGATAAGTTTCGAGATTTGTAGATTGCTAAGGCGTATGCACGGGCAAATTGAATCAAAAACAGGTAATCTTGGACAAGATAATGCTGAAATGAAGGCTTTGCTAAACTTCCATCCCCCATTTGCTCAACAAAATCATGCTCAGCATATGTTTTCCAGTCTGCAATACAGTCAGATTTAAGCCTGTTAAATAATTTCATTGATAATTTCTTTCATTTTTATTGTTCCTTATAACACGCTACGGCAAAAGACATCATCTAAATAAGCCCACGCAATATTTTAACAAGGTAATTTTGCTTTGATCTGCCTATTTTTACTAGCAAATATTAACCCTACATTTACCATAAATGTTTAATTTGTTGCACAATATAGGCAGGAAATAATGAAGTATAAATCTACTTTAAAACGTTTCACACTCTCAATAGGATTGCTGGTGCTAATAGCCTTTAGCGCACACAATTTGTTGCCTGGTGTTGAAACAATAAATGCAGCTCCTCCAACATACTTAGCTGAAATGAAAAGCGACTTTGTTGTTTGGATGTTGATTTGTTCTGTACTTGTCCTGTTCATGCAAGCAGGTTTTTTGCTTCTTGAAGCAGGTGTTGTTCGGTCAAAAAATTCAATCAATGTTGCTCAAAAAAATGCATCTGACTTTGTTATTTGTGGTGTTATTTTCTTTCTATTTGGCTTCCAGCTCTCTTTTGGTGAAGGAACCTCTCCCTTCTTTGGTTTTGGAAACATTGAACCGATGAAAGGAAATGCGAGTGCGTTAGTTGTCATGATTTATCAATTTGGCTTTTGCGCTACGGCTGCAACCATTATATCTGGCGCTGTTGCTGAGCGTATGAAATTTGCTAGTTATTTATGCCTTGCGGTATTTGTAGCTGCGGTGATTTACCCAATGTTTGCTCATCTGGTATGGGGTAATGCAATCTTGCCAGACAACCCTGCTTATTTAGCTGATAAAGGCTTTATCGATTTTGCTGGTTCTACTGTTGTACACAGTACTGCGGCATGGGTAGCGCTTGCTGCAATACTTGTTCTTGGGTCTAGAAAAGATCGGTTTGATGAAAAAAATAATGCTCGCGATATCAATGGCCATTCGAGTGTTTTAGCTTTCATGGGCACTGTTATTCTACTGATTGGTTGGATTGGCTTTAATGCCGGAGCGGTTAAACCAGAAGCGCCTGAACTACCTCAAATTATTGCAAATACAATCGTTGCAGCATCTTTTGGCGCTACAGCAGGTATGGTTCTAGGCTATGTGCTGGACCGTGGGTTATTTAAGCCAATGGCAACAATAACTGGTTTGCTAGGTGGGCTAGTCGCGGTTACTGCTGGGGTATGTGTTATATCAATTTCTGGCGCTGCACTTATTGGTATGGCTGGTGGATCAATAGCAATCATTGGTTCTTACTTGATGGCTCATAAGTTAAAATTAGACGACCCTCTTGATGTTGTTCCTGTTCACGGAATGGCTGGCATTGCTGGCACTCTGCTGCTCGTATTATTAGCTGATAAAAACCAATTGCTTAACAACTCTAGATTTGACCAATTCTTAGTGCAGTTAGAGGGTATTGGTATTAATTTTCTTTGGAGTTTTGGCCTGGGCTTCACGTTTCTAAAAATTGCAAATATGGTTTGGGGTATCCGTGTTACGGAAGATGAAGAAAGAATTGGGCTAAATGCTTCTGAACATGGTGTAACATTAGGCGTCGATAAATTACGCATGGCGATTGATAAAACGATGGAGTCGCCAAATATCATCAATAATGAGCATGCACTCAAAGACTATAGAATAGATATTGAACATGGTGAAGAATCTGCAGAAGTTGCAAGTGCATTCAATGCTATCCTAGACAAACATACGACGACTATCGTTAAGCTTGATGAAATGACGAAGCAGGCCAATTCTGCAAATCAAGCAAAATCAGAATTTCTTGCTAACATGAGTCATGAAATCCGCACGCCAATGAATGGCGTTATGGGTATGACTGAAGTACTTGGTAAAACTAAGCTTGATGACAAACAACGCTCTTTTGTAAACATTATTTCAAACTCTGCTTCATCCCTTCTCGGTATCATTAATGATATTCTAGATTTTTCAAAAATCGAAGCGGGTAAAATGCAGATTGACCGTCATTCATTTGACCTGCACTCAATGGTTGGCGAAGCTACACAATTGCTATCATCAAGAATTACTGAAAAAAACTTGGAAATGATTGTACGTATTCGCCCTGATTTACCGAAAATGTATCTTGGTGACTCTAAGCGTATCAGACAAATGCTCATTAATCTTATTGGCAATGCAATAAAGTTTACAGAAAAAGGTCATATTCTTATTGATATTGACGGCGAATTGACAAAAGACAACAACTGGAAAATTCGCTTTAATATTAATGATACAGGTATTGGTATTTCAGACATAGACCTTCAAGTGATATTTGATAAGTTCAGCCAAGTAGATGGTTCTACTAGACGCCAACATGATGGAACAGGTCTCGGACTT
The DNA here is from genome assembly GCA_964502215.1 of uncultured Rhizobiaceae bacterium. Taxonomy (GTDB): domain Bacteria; phylum Pseudomonadota; class Alphaproteobacteria; order Rhizobiales; family Rhizobiaceae; genus JAALLB01. The sequence goes on from CAZCUN010000025.1 coordinate 43,395, forward strand.
GCAATCACATCTAAACTTGTAACACTCATGAATGGTGAAATTGGTGTTAATAGTGAGCTCGGCAAAGGATCGCAATTTTGGTTTGAAATCAACCTTGGCTACGACGCGTCAACACAGCCACTTATGCCACAAGTAACTTCATTGAATGACAAAAGGGTTCTTGTTGTCGATGATAACAAAGTCAATCAAGATATTTTAGAAGAACAATTAACTTCGTGGGGGTGTGAATTCGCATCTTGTGACAATGGGGCAGAAGCTCTCACATTCCTTGCAGCCTGTGCGCAGAAAAACGTACAGATAGATACAATTATTTTAGATTATCATATGCCAAAGATGAACGGGTCTGATCTACTTGAAAAAATCCGCCAAATGCAAATGCATGTTAAAACACCAACTATTCTTCTTACTTCTGTTGATTATCTCGATGATGGTAGAGCCTTTGCCAACCTTGGCTTCCAAGGTGTCTTGCACAAGCCTGCATTAGCGAATGAAATATATGACATGCTTTCTAGTGTTATTAATCATGACCGACAAGCAAATTTAGATGGTATTGAGGCAATCAGAAAACTCTCTGAAACCGTTGCAGATACAACCGCGCATCAAAACGTTACTACTATGTTTAAAGAAGCACTTAGTGATGCCGATATTGAAAGTTCAATATATCAAGAGCAACCTGAAAAACCATATACAGAAAACCTTTCAAAAAACAGGGATAAATCTAGTTCCAAAATTGATGTTCTAATAGCAGAGGACAATCAAGTTAATCAGGTGGTTTATGCTGAAGGACTAAAGGATTCAGGTCTGACTTTTCAGATTGTTGATAATGGTCTAGACGCTCTTTCAAAATTTGAAAAACTGAAACCTTCAGTTATTTGTATGGATATCTCAATGCCTGTAATGGATGGTCATTTGGCATCACAGAAAATTCGTGAACTTGAGTTAAAAGCGAATTTATCGCGTACACCTATCATCGCCATCACTGCGCATGCGTTGGTTGGCGATCGTGAAAAATGTTTAGAAGCTGGCATGGATGATTATCTGGCGAAACCAATATCACCTGATATGTTAATTCAAAAAATTATAAGCTGGATGGATAAGAGCGACATAAACAACGCGCTTTAAGAGTTACCAATCATTATTAGTACATACTAACCTTGATTAGCTAATTCACGCGCTTGTATCATTTCTGGTGACATTTCAGCAGGTGTTAGTTCAACGCTCTCACCACAACCACAAGCAGAGCTTTGATTTGGGTTGTTGAAAACAAAGCCTGTTCTAATTTTTGTAACTTCAAAATCAAGTTGTGTACCTAGTAAAAACAAAACGGCTTGCGGTGCAACATAGACGGTCCCCTCTGGCACTTCTACTTTGTCTTCGCCTACAATGGGTTCATCAACCATATCGATTGTGTATTCCATGCCAGCACAGCCGCCATTTTTGACGCCAATCCGAATGCCTTTAGCATCAGGTTTTGAAGACATAATCTCACCTACTCTATTACGAGCAGCTTGCGTTAGTGTAATAACTTCAAATCCGGCCATAGTAAAAACCCTCTGTTACGTACAATATAAGGATTCATGAGTATAATTCAAACCCTCATTATTATTAGGGTCAATTTAGTTCTGAAATTTTCGAGCCCGTTCCAAGTTCAATGGTTTCAATCAACTTAGATTTGAAAAACCCACGCGCCTGTTCTTTTGTTGCCTTAAAAATATAGTCGTTTGGTGTTACTTTCACATGGGCATTTTCAAGCGTCTTATATGAAATCCGTTGCTGTTTAACTTGTGGTATTGAGCCAAATACTAGATGGCTTCCAACATGAACGCCTACTCTACTCGTTTCATAACCAAAACCAAATTGCCTTATGAACCAGCGGTTATAGGCTTTAAACTGCTTTAAATTATGGGGCTGTCCCAGATAACTACGATAAATATTGTTTAACCCATTGGTTC
>CAZCUN010000026.1:0-44735 GCA_964502215.1 uncultured Rhizobiaceae bacterium
TTCTCATACCCATATTGATAACCCATTTTTGAGTTATCTGGGACAGCCCCTAAAAGAATAAGCCCCACGAATTTTATAACTACGAACAGGAGACAAATCCTCCCGCTTCAACCAGATATTGGTATTATACAAATCAGACAAATACTGATTACGCTGTAAGGGCGTAGGATCGAGTATATCACTTAGACGCGAGTGGACGGTGTTAACTTGTTGGGTGAAGGTGTTGGTCATACCCCCTAAAACTCAATCCCCACCTGCGCCTTAACACCAGAACGGAACGGATGTTTCACCATTTCCATTTCGGTTACCAAGTCAGCAAAATCAATTAACTCATCTTTTGCATTTCGGCCTGTGATGATGACGTGTTTCATTTCTGGTTTATTTTTGAGCGTTTCGATGATGTCGTTTACGTCGAGATAATCATATCGAAGCACGATATTTAATTCATCGCAAAGCACCATGTGAATATCAGGATCCATGATCATCGCTTTGGCTTTTTCCCAAGCTTGCCCTGCCGCTTCAATATCTCTGGCGCGGTCTTGGGTTTCCCAAGTAAAGCCCTCGCCCATGGTTGCCATTTCAACTTGCGCGCCAAGCTTTTCTAAGATCACGCGCTCGCCCGTTCCCCATTTGCCTTTGACGAATTGAACAACGCCAACCCGCATATCATTGCCAAGTGCACGAAAGATCATACCGAAGGCTGCGGTTGATTTACCCTTGCCCTTGCCTGTGTGAACAATGGTCAGGCCTTTTTCGATGGTCTTCGTCGCAATGATTTTATCACGAGCGGCCTTCTTCTTTTTCATCTTCTCAGAATGACGCGCATTGAGTTCTTCTTCGGTCATATTTTTTAGTCGATCAGATTTTTCAGCCATATTAGTCCTCTTGCTTTTCTTTTGGCAGGCCATCATTCATGTGCAGCCAAGATAATTTTTCATCCCAATGATAATGGAATTGTGGTTTGTAATTTTCAGGATTGTCTAGCGAAGCAGCATAAAGGTCAATCTCTCCAGCACGCGTTTTATTCATGTAATAAATTGGCGTACCGCACTCTTTGCAAAAACCGCGCTCTACATCAGCAGAAGATTGATACGTACCAATGCTTTTGTCTCCATGAAACATCATGTCCTTTTCATAAATTGAAAAGAAACTGGTTATGGGTGAAGAGGTTTGACGTCGGCAACTCTCACAATGGCAATGCCCTGCCCAAAGCAGTTCACCTTTCAGCGTATAGCGAACCGCACCGCATAAACATCCACCATCTGCAACAATTTCAGCCATTATGCTTTACCTGCCAATTCTTCCAATTGGAATTTGGCTGAATTCGACCGCGGTGTCCATAGACCGCGTTCTTCGGCCTCCAGAAAACGTTCAGCCATTTCTTTAAGCGCTTCTGGGTTTTTATCCTTCAAAAACTCCAACACTTCTTCATCAACCAGATATGCATTATGCAGAAGTTCAAAATGATGATTTCGCACAGCACCTGTGGTTGCCGAAAAAGCAAACATATAATCAAGCGTTGCAGCCATCTCAAACGCACCCTTGTAACCATGCCGCATCACACCTTCTATCCATTTCGGATTAGCCGCACGCGCACGAACCACTCTCGCAATTTCTTCTTCCAGCGCACGCACTACAGGTTTTTCAGGGCGTGAGTGATCATTGTGATAAATGCTAGGGCGCTCACCAGAGGCTTGCTCAACAGCCGCAGTCATGCCGCCTTCAAATTGGTAGTAATCATCTGAATCAAGCAAATCATGCTCGCGGTTATCTTGGTTATGAATAACAGCTTCGACACCCGCCAAGCGTTTAGAAAACCCCTCGCGGTCTTCTTGACCCTCTTCTTTTTGGCCATAAGCATAAGAACCCCAAGCCATATAAGCGTTGGCAAGATCATCTCGCTTGTCCCAGCCTTTTTCATCAATCAACGCTTGCAAGCCCGCTCCATAGGCACCTGGCTTCGAACCGAAGATCCTAAAACCAGCTTTTCGCGTTGCTTCATCAAAAGAAAGTCCTTCATTCAAAAACTTTGCTTGCTCATCGCCCATGCGTTTTGCAATCGGATTTTCTTTTGGCTCTTCTTCCAAAGCGCCAATTGCACGAACTGCTTTATCAAACAGTTCAATTTGCGCAGGAAAGGCATCACGGAAGAAACCAGAAATACGAAGTGTTACATCCACTCTAGGACGCCCTAATTGTGCAAGCGTGATGATTTCAAATCCCGTGACACGACGAGACGCCATATCCCATTTTGGTTTTGCACCAATCAACGCCATGGCTTGAGCAATATCATCACCGCCAGTGCGCATGTTGGATGTACCCCATGCAGACAACCCAAACGAAGTCGGCCATTCCCCATGGTCTTGCCGGTAGCGCGTAATTAAAAGTTCAGCAGATTTTTGTCCCAACGCCCAAGCCGCAGGCGTTGGCACTGCACGGCTATCAACTGAGAAGAAATTCTTGCCCGTTGGCAAAACATCTAAGCGCCCACGTGTTGGCGCGCCTGATGAACCAGGCGGCACAAATTTACCCTCAAGACCAAGCATGAGATTTTGTATTTCATGTTCACCACAAGCTTCAACAGCTGGCAAAACACTATCTTGAACATGGCCAAGAACCGCTTTGGTTTGAACCCAATCATCAAGGCAAGTAGCCTCACCAGAAATCAATTGCGTTGCAAAAATTTCAATCCGCTCAACCGTATCCCCATTCGTGCGCCAAGGATCATTTAAAACAGATTGAAGAATTTCAGGTTTATTGCCCTCCCACACAGAACCCATCTCGCAATCAAGTGGGTCAAAAACCGATGTACCCTCACCCTGAGCTTGTCGAAGGGTCCCCGCCTCATCTTCCAATCCTTCGACAAGATCAGGATGAGGGTTATTGTTGGGCTCAGAATGAAGTGATTTAAGCTTAGATTGAAAGTATAAAACATCAGATGCTATCGCCCGCTGCAAGCTCTGGTCTCCACCTTCACTAGCCCCTCGCGGCACACGCACAAGTGCTGTTACCAAATCATTTTTTAAACGCCCCTCTGGAGATTCACCAAAAATATGCAACCCATCCCGAATTTGCATTTCCTTGAGTTCGCATAAATACCCATCGAGCTTTTCTAATTTTTCAAGATCATTATCACCTGATGCAATGCCTGCATCTTCGTCCAAACCAATATCTTCAATCAGTTCCAAAATTTGCTTTTTTAAATAAACCAACCGACGTGGATCATTGCCTGAAGCTTCATAATATTCATCCACTAAAGCTTCTAAATCACGCAGTGGCCCATAACTCTCAGCGCGCGTTAGTGGTGGTGTTAGATGATCAATAATAACAGACGATAGCCGACGCTTTGCTTGCGTCCCTTCGCCTGGATCATTGACGATAAACGGATAAAAATTCGGCACAGCACCCATCACCACTTCTGGATAACACGTCTCACTTAAAGACAGTGCTTTACCGGGTAACCACTCTAAATTACCATGTTTACCCATGTGAATAATTGCATCCGCATCAAACTGATTTCGAAGCCAAGCATAAAATGCCAAATACCCATGCGGAGGCACAAGATCTGGTGAGTGGTAAGTTTCGGTTGGGTCAATGTTATAGCCACGCGCAGGCTGAATACCGACGATTACATTGCCAAACTTAGAAACCGAAAGAGCAAGGGCATTTTTGTCGTTTAAGAAAAACGGATCAGCCTCAGGCTCCCCCCAACGTTCTTTAACTTCATCCTGAATCTGTTTTGGAAGTTTACCAAAGAAGTCCTTGTATTGACTCAAAGAAATCGTTTTGCGAATAACCCTACCATCACTAGCCGCATTGGTTGGCCCTTCTTGCAAATGCTCAATCAGCGCATCGCCATTGTCTGGATAAGCATTAAGCTGATAGTCTTTATCGCGCAAAGCATTTAACACATTGACAGTGCCAGCAGGCGTATCAAGCCCTACTCCATTGCCAAGCCTGCCATCACGGTTTGGATAATTTGCCAAAATGATTGCAACACGCTTATCTTGGTTTTGTTTCTGCGCCAGACGAACCCATTTTTGCGCAAGTTCAGCAACATAATTTACACGCCCCAAGTCTGCTTCATGCACCACGATATTAGATTGAACCGCATCGTTAAAAGTCTTAGCATTCTTAAAGGCAATCGCACGAGAAAAGACCCGCCCATCCACTTCTGGAAGCGCTACATTCATCGCTAAATCACGCGAAGATAGTCCTTGAGGCGAACCCTCCCAAGCCTCTTGCGAACCACCTGCCAAAACAATTTGAAGAACCGTAGCACCACCCTCTTCCAAGACGGTTGGCACATGTTCACCCGTCGGCGAAGAAACAGCAAAGCCTGTGGCATTTAAAACAACGAGTGGATTAGTCTCATTAAAAACAGAACGCACGATCTCAACAGAAACTTGATCTTTTAAACTTGAGATAAACATTGGCAGCACATTCATGCCTCTTGCAACAAACGCATCGACCATCGCTTCAATCGGTTGCAATCCCCCTGATTGAACAAGCGCACGATAAAAATTTATCGCAACCACAGGCTGCCCCTCAACCCATTTATTCTTGAGCGCATCTAAATTTGTAATTCCCAAACTTGGATACCAGACACCCGCCTTCATCAACGGCACAGCATCGACAGGTTCTTCGCCTTTGCCCAAGTGATAGCCAGCAAAGCGCAGAAGGTTTTGCATATTCTCTGGCCCACCTTCTTTCAGGTACGCCCAACACTTTTCTGCAAATGCACCCTCTACCGTATTATACCGCGCAAGGCTTGCATCAGGTTTATCATCACCTGGAAGTACAACAAGTGAACTTCCATTTTCTTGTGCGGCTTCCAGAAGTTTTTCCAAACCATATTGGAAATAACTTTCCCCACCCAGAACTCTTGCAATAACCAATTTAGAGTTTGAAATCGTGTTCTCTGCATAAACATCCATCGACATGGGATGTGAAAGCTGCATCATGTTTGCAACCCGCAAATCTAGCGCATCATCGTTTAACACTTTATGCGCATCGGCTATGGATGAAAGTTCAGTATCAGCCGCAGAAATGAAAATGACATCTGCTGACGACTGACCCAAATCAATCGCCTCATCACTTTCATTAATAGAACCCTGCTGCGCTAATAAGAGATGCATTTTAGCTTACTCTGAGTTTATCAAAGGGCAAGTAAAAATGAGCCTTATCCTTCGACAAGCTCAGGATGAGGACACAGCATTTCATTTTCACCCCATAGCCTTTGAAATCTGTTTGGAAATTTCTTCTTTCTTCAAACCTTCAAGGCCAATCACGACAAGACGAGAACCAATCACTTCGCCCTCTTGCCACTCGCGATCAAAGTAATGGTCAATCCGATTACCCACTGCCTGAACGACTAGACGCATCGGTTTATCTTTAATCGCGACAAATCCTTTAAGGCGCAAAATATCGTGATGCTCGATGATTGCACCAAGACCACGAATAAGGTCTTTACGGTTATTCACTACACGCCCCTCAACCACGAAGCTTTCAAACTCATCATGATCATGGTCGTGATGGTGTTCCGCATCATCGCCATGTTCTGCATGAAACGCATCATGCTCTTTTTCATGGTGTGATTTACGGTTGTGAACTTCTGCCTCCGTTGCCGCTTCCAATCCAAGCAGAACATCGGCAGAGAGCGATCCATTCATCGATTTAATCACTTTAACTGAAGGTGAGATTTTAGCTTTAAAATCTTCTTCAAGTTTTTCATAAGCCATTTTATTGACGAGATCAGCCTTATTCATGACAATCATATCTGCACAAGTAAGCTGATCTTCAAACAGTTCTTCCAACGGACTATCATGATCCAATGCGTCATCAGCTTTGCGTTGTGCATCTAACTTGTCATGGTCATGCGCAAAACGCCCATCAGCAAGTGCGCGACTGTCAACAACTGTCACCACCCCATCAACGGTTACTTGCTCACGAATTTCAGGCCAGTTAAATGCATTCACCAGCGGTTGCGGCAGTGCCAGACCAGAGGTTTCAATCACGATGTGATCAGGTTTATTTTCACGCTCCAAAAGCTTTTGCATGGTCGGTACAAAATCATCTGCCACCGTACAGCAAATGCAACCATTGTTGAGTTCAACAATATCATCTTCTGTGCAAGTCTCATCGCCACAGCCTTGAAGAATATCGCCATCCACACCCAAGTCACCAAACTCGTTGATAATCAAAGCAATGCGTTTGCCGTTCGCTGTTTGAAGCATGTTACGGATAATTGTGGTTTTACCCGCACCCAGAAATCCAGTGATAACCGTTGCAGGAATTTTTTGTGCATCCATTATATTTTACTCACTTTAAGCGTTGAGGAAGACCAGCTGTTACCAGATAAGCAACATCGCAGACACTTGCAATCTCTTGATGCACAGAACCTGCAATATCATTAAATTCCCGCGCCATTTTATTCATTGGCGTAACGCCCATCCCTGTCTCATTTGAGACAATCACAATGGGAACGCTGGTTTCTTCCTGCAAAAACTGAACAAGCCCCGCACATTCATGAATGGCATTGGCCTCAGCCATCATTAAATTCGTAATCCATAACGTGAGACAATCCACCAAAATCATACGCCCAGGGTGCGAAGCTTGTCGCAATGCATCAACCAGCGCAAGCGGCTCTTCTATTGTCGCCCACTCATCACCACGCCGCCCCTGATGGGTTTCAACACGCTCCACCATCTCATCATCCAGCGCACGCCCCGTCGCAATATAAACAGGTTTAAGGCCAGACTTTAGAACAAGCCCCTCCCCAAACTTACTCTTACCAGAACGCGCGCCGCCAAGGATGAATGTCGTTTCTGCTGTCATGATTATCTGCCTATTTTTGTGCTTCTACATAGGCAGATAAAACTGCTGCCATTCTCGCCGTATATCCTTTTGGACTTTCGTGCCTAAAATGCTCGATAACATTTTCTGGCAGTCTCAAACTAACCACAGGCTTGTTCTTTGGCGAGACAATTTTTGCCTTATCCCAAAACGCCTTATCCAGCTCAGGAATATCACTAGTATCAATTGCGCTATCATCAAGCTGCTTAAGTTCATCAATGTCCAAAGGTTTTTTGTAACGTTTGTTCATAATATCGTCTTTCTTGTTTTAAGGCTTTTCGCGCAGAGATAAGTCTTTGATTACCATTTCTTTCTGTGTGAACAACAACCAAAATCAGAACATCACCAACAGAACCAATGCTAATTTCACGAAGCTCTCCATAGTCTTCTCGGTCATCAAATGCGGTTAGCGTAAAACCCTCAAAAATTTGCATTGCCAATTCAAAGGAAATGCCATGTTTGAACTGGTTTTGAATATCCTTATCGTCATCCCATTCAAACATTCTGATCTACCTTATTTTGTAATACAAAATGTAATACATTTCAATATGTATTTAATTTATGAAATGACACCGCCTGAAAAAGAAAGACGATATTTGCAAGTATTGCACAAAGAAACTTCTTCAATGCCTATAAAACGTAAAAGCTCACCATCAAATCTCATAGTATAGTTCATGTTATCTATTACATGTTTAGATGGCCCTCGTAGTGGCGTGTCTTCTGACACGCACAGTAATGCGGTCCGCAAAAATTTGTAGATTTTCTTTGCTTCATAAAGTTCAAGATTAGGCAATGCGCCACCTGAATAACTCATTGCCCAAACTGGTTTTTGCTGAAAATACACAGTCTCCATTCCTACAAAAAAAGACATGCCTTGATAGATGTCACGGTAGAACCAATCACCATCAGAAAATTCAAGCTGCATACTTTCTGTAAGCAATGGATTTGACATCGTCGCATCATCATCTTGGCCGGCATAAGTTTGGCGTTTAGCTTTGACTAAAAACTTTGCAAGGTTGCTATATAAGTTAGTATTTAACATCGCTGCAAACCTCCTTAAAAAGAACAAATAAAGAACATTTATGCGCAGGTGTCAATTTCCAAATCTAACCCGCCATCCCCAGCAACCCATCCACATCCAGCCAGCGCTCCATTTCTTGCGCCAGCTCATCCAGTGCTTGCTCGACAATTTCCATATAGGAAACATCGCTACCGCCCCTAAACCCGGCAGACTGTAACAACGCTTTGCGATAGGCATCACTGCCGAATAATCCGTGCAGATAACAGCCGCGTACATTGCCTTGGCTTGAGATAGCCCCATCAAGATGACTGCTAAAATCAATCATAGGACGTGCGCAATCTTTGCCGCTTGTTTGCCCCATGTGAATTTCATACCCATCCAAAGGCAGACCGTACTCGACCGACTTTGGCTTGGAATTTTGAACCGTCTTTTCAGGCTGTAATTCTGTCTCGGTATCCAGCAACCCAAGCCCGTTGATTTCGCGCACATCGCCTTCAAGGCCAAACGGGTCTTTTATCTTTTGCCCCAATATCTGATAGCCACCGCAGATGCCAATCAAAGTCCCACCTTTTTCAGCAAAGGTTTTTATTGGGGCTTCCCAACCATTCGCTCTAAGTTCCTGCATATCAGCAATTGTAGACTTTGAACCTGGAAGGACAACCATATCCGCATCACTAGGAAATGCCTCGCCTTTACGAATGAAATGAAGTGCCACGCCCGCTTCTGCTTTGAATGGATCAAGATCATCAAAGTTTGCAATTTTGCCCATGGCAGGCACAACGATTTTGAAACCATCCTGCGTTTGCTTGCTCATCTTATCAAGCGCCACGCTATCCTCTGCGGGCAATCTCTTAATAGCATCCACCCACGGCAAAATGCCAAAGGGTTTCCAGTCCGTGAAATCTGTGATGGATTTCAAACCCTTATCAAACAGCGAAATATCACCACGAAATTTATTGATTAAATAACCCACGATCATATCACGATCTTCTGGCGGTAAAATTGTATGCGTTCCAACGATGGATGCAATCACACCACCACGGTCAATATCACCAATCAAAACCACAGGCACATTCGCTTCACTTGCAAATCCCATGTTGGCAATATCGCCCGCGCGTAAATTAATCTCCGCAGGAGAGCCAGCGCCTTCAACTAAAACCAAATCAGCATCTTCGCTAACACGGTCAAAACTATCCATGACAGATTTTAAAAGCTTAGGCTTCATCGCCAAATATTCACGTGCCTTGGCATTACCCCAAACCTTGCCTTGCACCACAACTTGCGATCCAATTTGATTTTGCGGCTTTAACAAAACTGGGTTCATATGAACGGTTGGCTCAACACCACAAGCTAACGCCTGCAACCATTGCCCACGACCAATCTCACCATAGCCACCTTTGGCGCCAATATCAGCTTTAGCAACTGCTGCGTTGTTCGACATATTTTGTGGTTTGAACGGCACGACCTTTATGCCTCGACGTTTCGCAGCACGGCAAAGCCCTGCGACAAGAACCGTCTTGCCGACATCAGAACCCGTTCCTTGAAACATAAGTGCCTTGGTCAATTGTATTCCTTAAAGAAACCTAAGCATTCTCTTTAGCGGGCTTGAAGCGTCCTCGCAATTGGCAAAAGAGACTTAGCCTTTAGAAACATGATTTGCTTGTAACTTTTAAAAATTATATAAAAGAATTCGACTTAGTTGGTGACTAAAGTCACATACTTTTAAAGCATATTCACAGATAATTGAGTTTCGAATGTACAGCGATTGAATTAAAATCATATAATTACAAAGGATCTATATAGTGGCAAAATCAACTCAAATTTTATCTGCAATAACCATTTCACTCATCACCTTGGTGTGGAGTATGACTTCGTCTCTAGCAGCTGAGTTTATGTCTGTTTCCAAAGCGCACCAGCAATCAAAAGCTGGGCAAGTCTATCTTGTTGATATCCGGCGCCCTTCTGAATGGAAGCAAACAGGTGTTGCAAAACATGCCTCTAAAATTACGATGCACCAAAAAGGCTTTCTTAATCGCATTACCAAATTAACAGCAGGCAACAAAGCAGCACCCGTTGCTCTAATTTGCGCAAGAGGCAATCGCTCAACCCGCATGATTAACCTGCTAGAGGCAAATGGTTATACAAATGTCTACAACGTAAAAGAAGGCATGTTGGGTTCACCAGAAGGCTCTGGCTGGTTAGCAAAAGGCTTACCTCTAAAATAACCCTTGTTTAAGTATTCAATACAAGTCTACTCTGCTCTCATGAACATGAGGGCAGAGTATGACTGTTGAACAAGCACAAGAAAAAACTAATTTCCAAAAACAATGGCATTATATGCCAGATGTGCCTGTGCAAACCTCGCCACTTTTTGCCTGGCCTCCTAAACCGTTAAAAGCATTAAAATGGATCGCCGGCAGTTGGTTTACAATTGGCGAGAACATTATTCTAGCCGCGCTGGCTTTTGCAGTCTGGCATTTCGCCTCCCCCTCGCTTGAAACCACAAATACAATAGAGGTAAGTTGGGTAGGGTTTATCTTCATTCGCAATATCATTTTAATGACCTTAGTTGCAGGTGGACTGCATTGGTTTTTCCATACCAAAAAAAATCAAGACGACGCATTAAAATTTGATGCAAGAGACGTGCCCGCAAAAGGCAAAACTTATACGTTTAACAATCAGCTTTATGACAATATGTTTTGGACGCTAGCAAGCGGTGTTTCCCTATGGACAATCTATGAAACACTCATGCTTTGGGCAATTTCGAATGCTTATATTCCAGCACTTGCTTGGCCAGAAAACCCGATCTGGTTTGTTGTCTTACTCCTTCTTACTCCGCTTTGGATATCTTTTCATTTTTATTGGATACATCGTTTTTTACATTGGCCACCAATGTATAAAGCAGCCCATGCCCTTCACCACCGCAACACAAACGTTGGGCCCTGGTCTGGTCTTTCAATGCACCCTATTGAAACCCTTTTGTTTTTCTCTTCCGTACTCATCCACTTAGTAATTGCAGCCCATCCAATTCACATTCTATTTCATTTAATGCACCAAGCCTTAACAGCAGCAACATCGCATACTGGGTTTGAAAGCTTAGTTGTAAAAGATAAATCGAGATTGGATTTAGGCCGCTTCCACCACCAAATGCACCACCGATATTTTGAGTGTAATTATGGTAACCTTGAGGTTCCGTGGGACAAAGCTTTTGGCTCATTTCATGATGGCACTAACGAAAGCCATGAAGCCTTCAAAGAACGTCGCAAAGAGATGATGCGTTAAAATATAATGTTCATCATTGTTAGGGATACGATCAGGAATAAAATAGTCATTATTCCACCTGTGCGCATGAAGTCCACCACACGGTAGCCTGCAGGCCCCATAATAAGCGCGTTTACCTGGTGGGTTGGTATCAAGAATGAGTTAGAGGTTGAAATAGCGACAGTCATTGCAAAGATTGCAGGATCCCCCCCTGAGGCTACCGCTATAGAAACAGCTAATGGCACAAGCAAAACGGTAGCGCCAACATTAGACATAATGAGCGTAAAGATGGTTGATAAAACAGCCACCCCAACTTGCAAGCCCCAAACAGGAACACCGTCTAAAACATCTAATATTTGTTGAGCAATCCATTCAGCCGTCCCCGTAGACTGAACAGCTTGTCCAAGCGGAATAAGACTAGCAAGCAAGAAAACCGTACTCCAACTGACAGCTTTATAGGCTTCATCAATATCCAGCACTTTAGTCATGATCATACCAACCGCGCCAACAAGAAGACAAAGTGACAAGAGAACCTCAGAAAACAGAATAAGCCCAAGCGCAATCAAAAAGAAGAATAATGCCCACCAGACTTTTTTTGGTCTGAGTTCGTCCCGAGGAAAATCTGAGGTTACAACAACAAAATCACGGTCTTTAGAGAGCCGTGTAAGAGCCGTCCATGTGGAATGGATTGCCAGTGTATCGCCTTGATGAAGAAGCACTTCACCTACTGGTGTTGAGACATGGTTTTCAGTTTCAACATAACTGAGTGTTTCACCAAACCTATGAATACCCAACAGACTTGCACCATATCTTTTTCTAAAAGCAACATCATGCGCGCACTTGCCAATAAGGGAAGAGTCTGGCGGAATAACAACTTCTGCTACACCTGATTTTGTTGGCGCATAATCTTCAGCAAACACTTCAAGAGACTTTAAGACTTTAAAGCCTTCTACCTTAGCCATTGCTAAAACATCATCTTTACCACCTAAAATTGCCAACCTACATGGGGTCGTGATTTGTGTTTGAATAACAGGCGCAAACCAGCGTTGGCCTTTGTGAAATGAACCAATAATATAAACATGGTCTCGCTTCATGATATCATCGAAGGTCTGTCCTTCGCAGGGATGCCCCTCAGGAACAATCACCTCATAGACATCCGCTTCTAATTCATACATGCGTTTGAGATAATTTTTTAGCGTCTGACTTTTAGCACCATCATTAGACTCTTTTGCTTTAGGCAGAACCCAATGCCCAAACAAAACAAAATATAAAATACCCGTCGTGATAAGCGCTAACCCAATAGGCGTTACAGAAAACAAATCAAACGGTTTCATCTGCATATCCGCAGGTAAATCCTGATTAGATGTAATGAGTAGATCATTTAACAAAATAAGCGGAGAAGACCCCACCATCGTTAGTGTCCCACCCATGATAGCGCAAAAGCCCATTGGCATTAACATACGACTTAAAGGCAGTTCAGTACGAAGAGAAATTCGGCTAACAACAGGCAGGAATAACGCGGCCGCCCCAACATTTTGCATAAATGATGAAATTATACCAACCGTACCAGATATAATAGCGATTAAGCGTCGCTCAGTATTGCCGCCATATTTTAGAATAATTGCAGCAACACGGCTCATCACGCCAGTCTTATCAAGCCCTGCCCCAATAATCATAACTGCAATGATTGAAATCACAGCATTGGAAGCAAAGCCGTTGAAAATTTGATTGATATTAGCAAGATTTTCCAAACCTGGAACGAAAGTCAATAAGCCAAGAAGCACCATGATAAGGATGGCTGCGAGATCAACACGCACAACCTCTGATATAAATAAAAATACTGTAAAGCCTAACAAGGCCAAAACCACGGTCATTTCCGTAGTCAGTGTTACAGCGTCCATGCGCTTTATCCCCCTCCAGATTTACAGCTTCATACGGCAATATGACTACGATGTTCAAGTGTAGGAATTACGTGGTACTACTGAAGGGGTAAACTGGATTCATTAGTAAATTCGTTGTGCAAATTCTATGATAATTAGAATGAAAAAAAGCTTGATTTTTTCATGAGAGTGATATTGCATGAAATTATTGAAATTCATGGATTCTAATAAACACATTAAAATGGCATCAATTGCAGAAAATCTTGATCACGCAAATGCAAACATCTCTTCCGTTGGAACAGATATTCGAGCATTGCGCAAAAGCAGGTCGATTACTTTAGTCGATTTTGCCAATGCATTAGATCGCTCTGTTGGTTTTGTTAGTCAGATTGAACGCGGTATTTCAGAACCTTCCATTCAAGACTTGCGCAATATTGCTGCGATGTTTGATGTCCCCGTCAGTTTTTTCTTCGGTGAAAACTCTGGCGATGAACATGAAGGGCGCTACATTGTTCGTGGCTCAGAGCGTAGACGTCTTGGAAATCCAGAACAAGGATTGATTGAAGAACTCCTATCGCCTGATCTGGGTGGCTCTTTTGAGATGATCCGATCAGAGTTTGCCGCTGGTGCAAGCTTGGAAGAACCCCAACAACGTGACACAGAAGAATCTGGCTTTGTAATTTCTGGCACATTTGAAATCGAAATTTCTGGCGTATGGCACACTTTAAATCAAGGTGACTCATTTCGCTTTGCTGGCGAACCATACCGCTGGCGCAATACATCAAAGCAACCTGCAATTCTAATTTGGGCGGTTTCCCCGCCTGTATACTGATATCTTTGGGAGAGAATAAAAATGGCTGAAATACCATCAACTGCACGCGTAGTCATTATCGGAGGCGGCGTCGTAGGCGTATCTGGCCTTTATCATTTGGGCAAAGCAGGCTGGACAGATTGTGTTCTACTTGAAAAGAACGAGCTTACTGCTGGTTCAACTTGGCATGCCGCTGGTAATTGCCCTAACTTCTCAGGCTCATGGGCTGTCATGAACATGCAACGCTACGGCCTTGAGCTTTATCGCGGTCTTGCAGATGAAGTTGATTATCCAATGAACTATGCTGTGACAGGCTCAATTCGTCTGGGTCATTCCAAAGAACGCATGGAAGAATTTGAACGCGTTGCAGGCATGGGGCGTTATCAGGGTCTTGATATGGATATCATGTCTCTAGATGACATCAAAGAAAAACACCCCTTCACAGAGACACACGATCTTGAAGGCGGCCTTTGGGATCCTCTTGATGGCGATATTGATCCTGCCCAGCTAACACAAGCTATGGCAAAAGGCGCTCGTAACATGGGGCAAAAAATCATCCGCATGTGCCCTGCAACAGGCGTTACAAAAGACGGTGATGAGTGGATTGTTCACACGGATAAAGGCGACATTCGATGTGAAATCGTAGTCAATGCAGCAGGCTATTATGCCCAGCGTGTTGGTGAATGGTTCAAACCTTATGGTGGGCGTACCGTTCCACAAGTGACTATGTCTCATCAATACTTCCTGACTGAAGAAATTCCAGAACTTGAAGCTTGGACAAAAGAGCAAGGCCATAAAGTGCCGCTCTTGCGTGACGTGGATACATCTTACTATCTGCGCCAAGATAAAAACGGCCTCAACCTTGGCCCTTACGAGCGCAATTGTAAGGCGCATTGGGTATCTCCAGAAGACCCAATGCCAGATGATTTCTCATTTCAATTATACCCAGATGATCTTGATCGCCTAGAGTGGTATATCGAAGACGCCATGGCACGTGTTCCAATTTTGGGTTCACAAGGCGTTGGCCGCGTTATTAACGGTCCAATTCCTTATGCACCAGATGGTCTTCCGCTAATTGGCCCAATGCCAGGCGTGAAAAACGCATTTGAAGCACACTCATTCACCTTCGGCATCGCCCAAGGTGGTGGCGCAGGTAAAGTATTAGCTGAATGGATTACTGAAGGTGAAACTGAGTGGGATATGTGGGCAACAGACCCTCGTCGTTATACCGCTTATGCAGACCATGATTACACCTATCAAAAAGCCATGGAAACCTATGGCCATGAATATGCAATGCACTTCCCGCACCACGAATGGCCAGCTGGTCGTAATAAGAAATTCTCACCAGTGCATGAGACAGTTGTTAAAAATGGCGGTCAAATGGGCGCATACAATGGCTGGGAACGCGCTAACTGGTTTGCAAAAGATGGCGATGATACATCAGAAGAAGCAACCCATACATGGGAACGTAATGGCCCATGGGAAAAGCGCGTAAAAGAAGAAGCAGAAGCCGTTCGTGATGGTTGCGGGGTGCTGGATCTACCAGGCTTCTCACGCTTTGCATTAACAGGCGAAGGCTGTGCTGAGTGGTTACGTGGAACAATTGCAGGCGCACTGCCTAAAATTGGCCGCATGAACTTGGCTTATTTCCCAGACAATCGTGGTCGTATTTTAACTGAGATGTCTCTTATGCGTCACGCAGAAGATGCTTTCACACTGATAACCGCAGCATCTGCTCAATGGCACGACTACGAAGTGCTACGTGACAGAATGCCGGAAGATAGTAATTTTAAACTTATCGATCATACAGAAGAGTTTTCAACCTTCATCGTAACTGGGCCAAAATCTCGCGAACTGCTTGAAAAAATCTCTGATGAAGTTGATTTCAGCGCTGGTTGGCTATCGCACCAAATCGGAATGGTAGCAGATACCCGCGTGATGTTAGCTCGCGTATCTTTTGCAGGTGAATTGGGCTGGGAAATCCATGGCGCAAACGCTGATATGCCAAAAATCTATGGCGCACTCCTCACAGAAGGCGCAACACCTTTTGGCATGTACGCACTAAACTCGCTGCGTCTTGAAAAAGGTTACCGCGCTTGGAAAGGTGATCTTTCAACGGATTATTCATTACTAGAAGGTGGCATGGAGCGCTTCATCAAATTTGATAAGCCGCAAGACTTCCCCGGCAAGCAAGCTTTACAAAATGAAAAACAACAAGGCCGCAAAAAAGGCTTTGTAACGCTTACCGTAGAAGCCGCAAATTGTGACGCGCCTTTCATGTCTACAATCTGGAAGGGTGAAGAAGTTGTAGGCGAAGTCACCTCTGGTGGTTGGGGCTACCGCATAAATAAATCAATTGCGCTCGGCATGTTACGTGCAGACTTGCTTGATCCAGGAACTCCTGTGGAAATTGAAATTTTTGGTAAGCGCTGCAAAGCAATCGTGCAAAAAGATGAACCTCTATGGGATCCAGCAAACGAAAGAATTCGTGCATGACAAAAATAACAATCCTCGACGGTGGTATGGGGCAAGAACTCATCCACCGCTACGGCAAGCCACCTACTCCGCTTTGGTCAACACATGTGATGATGCAACAGCCTGATCTGGTGGGAGATATTCATGATGATTATTTTGCGTCAGGCGCGCAAGTCGCAACGACGAACACTTACGCAATCCATCGTGACAGAATGATACGCCACGATGCTGCAAATGGAACAAACCTCAAAGATGATTTTGTTGCTATGCATGAAAAAGCTTGCGTAATTGCAAGCCAGTCTCGCGACAAAAACAAAGGTGGTCAAATTGCTGGCTCCCTTGGTCCTCTTGGGTTTTCATACCGCCCAGATTTAAGCTTTCCACCAGAAGAAGCGGCAGAGACTTTTGGAGAAATTGCAAAAATCCATGAACCTTATGTGGATTTTCATCTCATAGAAACCGCAAGCAGCATAGAGCATGCAAAAGGCGCCTTGATGGGTGCTTCAGTTTCATCAAAGCCAACATGGCTTGCAATCTCAGTTAAAGATGAAGATGGCTCAATACTAAGATCTGGTGAGAGCATTGTAGACGTCAAGCCTCTAATTGAAGCGCATCAACCCGCAGCCTTGTTGATTAACTGTTCAACACCAGAAGCCGTTACTCAAGCCATCCCTCTTATTTCTGATATAGAAATTCCATTTGGCGCATATGCCAATGGTTTTACCTTCATCACTTCAAGCTTCACAAAAACAGAGACCGTCGATGCGCTCGAAGCACGCAATGATCTTGATCCTTCAAAATACGCAAATTATTGCCAACAATGGGTCGATCATGGCGCAACTATTCTGGGTGGCTGTTGTGAAGTAGGTCCGGCACATATTGCAGAACTCAAAAAGAGGTTTGGATAATGCCATTACCGTCTGAGCGAATTACCAACATATCTGAGGGCGATCAGGAAGGCTGGGAAGTCTACCTGAAAGCCGTCGACATGATCCGCTCTGGCGAAGATGTCCTGATGCTTTCCATAGGCGACCATGATTTTCAAACCCCCATTGAAACCATCAATGCCGCAAAAAAAGCGCTCGATGATGGGCATACAAAATACACGACAATGCAGGGCATTCCTCCCCTACTAAAAGCCATGGCAAAAGTTTCTACCAAGGCATTAAACATGCCTGTCACGACCGATGAAGTCGTCACCATGGCAGGCGGTCAATCAGGACTTTATGCAGCCATGCAAGCTTGTGTAAATTCGGGTGATCATGTGATTATCATAAGCCCGCACTATGTAACTTATCCAGGAACTGTGCGTGCAGCAGGTGCAAGTTTTACGCTTGTTTCATGTTCTCCAGAAAATGGGTTTGAACCAAAAGCTGAAGACATTGAAGCTGCAATCAACCCTAATACAAAAGCAATCCTGATTAACACGCCAAACAACCCAACCTGCGCAATTTACAGCCGTGAGACACTCGAAGCCATTGGCAAGGTTTGTATCAAGCATAATCTTTGGATTATTTCAGATGAAGTTTATTGGTCTCTTTCCAATGGAAAACACATTTCACCACGCGCCCTACCCGACCTCAAAGAACGCACCATTGTTCTAATCTCTATGTCGAAGAGTCATGTCATGACAGGCTGGCGCATGGGTTGGATTGTGGCTGAGCCTGAGATGGTGCATAATTTCATGCAGCATAATCTGGTCAACAGCTACGGCATGTCAGACTTCATCAGCCATGCAGCAGCAGAAGCGCTTGAAAATGATTACGGTGTTGGTGAATTGCAAGCCCTCTTCACCAAACGCGGTAGCATTTTCCGTGAAGCATTATCTGGCGCAAATGATATTCAGATCTTAAACGAAGATGGTTCAATGTACTTCATGATTGATATTAGAAACATCACCATGAAATCAGAAGATTTTGCCTTCAAACTGCTTGAGCAAGAAAAGCTCTGCGTTATGCCAGGCGATAGCTTTGGCCCATCAGCAGCTGGACATATCCGCATTAGCCTGTGCCAACCAGAAGCAAAATTACGCGAAGGCGCTCAAAAATTAAAGCGCTTCATATCAAATTATAAAAGTTAAGTAAGAGAGATTACGTCTATGGCAAAACCTGTCCCATCTAAAGCAAGAGCCGTTATCATTGGCGGCGGTGTTGCTGGTTGTTCTGTTGCTTACCACCTAGCAAAACTGGGTTGGAAAGACATTGTGCTGCTTGAGCGCAAACAACTCACCTCTGGTACGACGTGGCACGCAGCAGGTTTAATCGCGCAACTTCGCACATCAAAGAACACAACAAAACTAGCGAAATACAGTCAAGAACTTTACGGCACGTTGGAAGAAGAAACGGGCGTTGCAACGGGTTTCCGTCGCTGTGGTTCAATCACTGTGGCGCTTACCGATGAACGCAAGGAAGAAATTTACCGTCTTGCATCAATGGCACGAGCTTTTGGTGTTGAGGTTGACGAAATCTCACCTGCAGAAGTTAAAGAAAAATACAAGCATCTTAATATTGATGATGTAAAAGGCGCTGTATACCTACCGCTTGATGGACAAGGCGACCCAGCAAACATTGCTCACGCTATGGCAAAAGGCGCTAAGATGAATGGCGCGCAAATTATTGAAGGCGTCAAGGTTACGCAAATTCATAAAGCAGATGGCCGTGTCACAGGCGTATCTTGGAAACGCGATGGCGAAGATGATCAAGGCACGATTGATGCAGACTTTGTGGTCAATGCTGGCGGCATGTGGGGACACGAAATTGGCCGCATGGCAGGTGTCACTGTTCCGCTTCATGCTTGTGAACATTTTTACATTGTCACAGAAAGCATTCCGAACCTAAAACAACTCCCAGTGCTTCGCGTACCAGATGAATGCGCTTACTATAAAGAAGACGCTGGCAAAATGCTTTTAGGTGCTTTTGAACCTAATGCAAAACCTTGGGGCATGAATGGTATCTCTGAAGATTTCTGTTTTGACCAATTGCCAGAGGATTTTGACCATTTCGAGCCAATCTTAGAAAAAGCCGTTGAACGCATGCCAATGCTAGCTGAAGCTGGCATCCATACGTTCTTTAATGGCCCAGAAAGTTTCACGCCTGACGATAGCTACCACATTGGTGAAGCGCCAAACTTGAAAAACTTCTTTGTTTGCGCTGGCTTTAACTCAATCGGCATTCAATCTGGCGGTGGCGCTGGCTGGGCATTGGCCGAGTGGATGGATAACGGACTACCACCGTTTGACCTAGGCGATGTAGACATCCGCCGTATGCAACCATTCCAAGGCAATAAGACATATCTTTTTGAACGCTCAAAAGAAACGCTTGGTCTTTTATATGCAGACCACTTCCCATATCGCCAAATGGCAACTGCACGTGGTGTGCGTCGAACACCGTTCCACCAACACCTAAAAGACCAAGGCGCAGTCTTTGGTGAAGTTGCAGGCTGGGAACGCGCTAACTGGTTTGCCAAAGAAGGTCAAAAACCAGAATACGAATACTCTTGGAAGCGTCAAAACTGGTTTGAAAATTCAGCAGAAGAACACAAAGCAGTGCGCGAAAACATCGGCATGTATGACATGACCTCATTTGGCAAAATTCGCGTTGAAGGTCGAGATGCTTGTAAATATTTAAACTACATCTGCGGCAATGATGTTGATACGCCTGTTGGCAAGATCACTTATACGCAGTTCCTAAACGAACGCGCTGGCATTGAAGCAGATGTAACCGTCACACGCTTAGGCGAAAACAGCTATATTGTTGTAACGCCTGCCGCAACTGTTCAGCGTGAACTGCACTGGATGAACAAGTACAAGGCTGATTTCAACGTTGTTCTTGTTGATATGACTTCAGCAGAAGGCGTTTTAGCCGTTATGGGGCCAAACGCTCGCAAACTGCTAGAAAAAGTAGCGCCTCACCATGATTGGACAAATGACAATCACCCCTTTGGCCAAGCCCACGACATTGAACTAGGCATGGGACTAGCAAGAGCGCACCGCGTAACATACGTCGGCGAATTAGGCTGGGAGCTTTATGTGCCAACCGATATGGCAGCGCACGCCTTTGAAACCCTACATGAAGCAGGAAAAGACTTAGATCTAAAACTCTGCGGCATGCACATGATGGACTCATTACGCATAGAAAAAGCCTTCCGTCACTTCGGCCACGATATCTCTGGCGAAGATCATGTTTTGGAAGCAGGCTTAGGTTTTGCTGTTAAAACTGCCAAAGAAAGCTTTATTGGCCGTGATGCCGTGCTTAAAAAGAAAGAAGAAGGCCTTTCAAACCGTCTGGTACAGTTCAAACTCAAAGACGCAGAACCAATGCTCTATCATAACGAACCAATCATTCGCGATGGAGAAATTGTTTCCTACGTCACCTCAGCCAACTACGGACACACCCTAGGTGGTGCAATTGGAATGGGCTATATTCCATCAAAAGATGAAAAACCCGCTGATATGCTAGAATCAAATTTTGAAATAGAAATAGCAGGCGAGCGCTTTGAAGCAGAAGCCAGCATGAGGCCAATGTATGATCCAAAGTCAGAGCGGGTGAAGGTTTAATCATCACTTCTACTCTGTAGTTTCAGTATATTTACATGACTCATTCGCGTGTTTAGACTATCTAATTGTCATCAATTTATATGAATGGCTGGTAGAATGAATAAAAAAATACTTATTATGGGGCTTCCAGGTGCTGGCAAAACGACATTAGCAAAAGAGCTATCTTTGTTGCTAAACGCTGCCCTTTTCAATGCAGACGCAGTACGGGAAAACATTAACAAAGATCTTGGCTTCTCCATAGAAGACCGACTTGAACAAGCAACTCGTATGGGCTGGATGTGCGATAGAGTTGCTGAAACTGGAGGTCATGTAATCGCTGATTTTATTTGTCCTACACCAGAAACCAGAGAGGCATTTGGCGATGCCTTCATAATCTGGGTAGATAGGATAGATGAAGGCCGATTTGAAGATACAAATAAGCTATTTGTGCAACCTGAAAAATATGACCTTCGAGTAACATCTAAAGGTGAGCCAAGATATTGGGCTGAAAAAGCGTTGTCTTTACTACAGCCAACCTTTAACCCCCAACAACCAACTGCATTGCTTGTTGGACGTTATCAACCTTTCCATGATGGCCATAAAAAACTAATAGAAGAAGCAATATTGCGCACTGGTCAAGCATGCATCGCGGTAAGAAACACGCATCAAACAGATCCCAAAAACCCTTTGTCATATTTTGATGTAAAAAGCCGTATAGAACATGGCCTTAAATCCTATGCAGGTAGATTTACTATTGTCCAACTACCTAATATTACAAACATATTTTACGGACGCGATGTTGGCTACACAATAGAGCGTATTGATCTAGATGAACAAGCAGAAGCAATTTCTGCAACAAAAATTAGGCAAGAGGTATTTGAAAAATAGCCATAGCAATGGCAGCAATGATTATGTGAAATGCAGTTCTGTTATAAAGTTAATTACAGCAATTATTTTTATTTTATAGGCTCAAGATTATGTTTTAAGGCTAAAGTTGCTAAACTTGCAGTGCGACCAAGCTCCTCATCCCCTTCCAAAACTCTATACAAGCGCAAAGGAGAGTCACCCAAAGCCTCAGCGGCCTCTTCAACGCTCCAGCCTTTTTCATCAAGCAAACAGTTCAAAGCAGACTGTACTAGCGTCTTTGATGTTTGCAAAACTAATATTGTTTCATCCTTTAGCAATAGATATTTAAAACACACTCATAGTGAACGCTTGGGCTTCTAGGGGGGATTAAATAGTACAGTTAACACCGCCGTTTATGACATTCATAAACATAATAAAAATATAAAATCTGTTTTTCAATTGGGGAGTTTTACTACTGTCGTAGGGTCAGAAAGCCAAATTACTTATTTCGAAATGTAAATACTAACTACATGTTAAATTTATGATTTTACCGAGAAATATTGATATTTAAACCAATTAAAGAGCTTCTAGATTATGTTTGAGAGCTAAGGCCGCTAATGTTGCTGTGCGGCCCAACTCCTCTGCACCTTCTAACACTTTATATAAGCGCAAAGGAGAATCGCCCATCGCTTCGGCAGCTTCTTCTACTGTCCAGCCTTGTTCATCAAGCAAAGTTTGTAGAGAGAAAGACTTCTGATCAGTTGTTGTAGGCGGATTTTGTTTTGTAGACATAAAAATAGCTAGACATTTGATGTTAATTATAACTTTACGCTAGCTACTCATAATATTTATTTATTTGCAAGGTAAAATTACCACAAAATAACTTACGCAGGTCAATTAATTATTACTATATCTAAGGTTTTATTCCTCGATTGGATGCACGCCAGCTTCTATAGCTGCCAAAGCTAATCTAAGTTGCAAAGGCACATCTTTGTTTTGCTTTTCCATCACTTGAAGCGTTTTTACACTTACGCCAACGACAGTGGAAAACTGTCGTAGAGACCACTTTCTTGATTCTCTAAATGCCTTTAAATCTTGCCCACAATACATTTTATCAATTACGCCTTTACTGTCTAAATAATTACCTTACGTAATCTATTATAAAGCACTTTATACCACACGATTTTTACTAGCCAAGCCCTAAAAATATCATTTTTTGAGCTGTATTTTAAAAATAAGCACCAATTCAAATGATTTCCTGTTGTATTTTTACCACAAATTATTTCTTATTCATCATTCAAGTCGTTATTTCCCCAAACCAAGATTGACCGTCACGCATAACTTAATGTAGTAATTTTACCACTGGCTTTCGCTAGTAAAAAATATTTTAAAACAGGATAATTATTATGAACATCAAATCACTTCTACTTGGTTCAGCAGCTGCAATGGTTGCTGTATCAAGTGCACAAGCAGCAGACGCTGTAGTGGTTGAAGCAGAACCAGTAGAATATGTACGCATTTGTGACGCATACGGTTCTGGTTACTTCTTCATTCCAGGCACTGAAACATGTATCCGTTTTGGCGGTTATGTGCGTTCTCAGTACTCAAAATTAACTTCTGAAGGTCAAACATCTGGTGCAGATGTTGAAACTACTCAGTGGTCATCGCGTATTCAACTTGATGTTGACACACGCAACGAAACAGAGTGGGGCACACTACGTTCTCTTATCCGTTTCCGCTCAAACAACGCCGACGATGATGGTTCAACGACAACAGCTGTTAATTTTGGCAATGCAACAACCAACCCATCTTCTAATGCATCAGGTGGTTCACAATTCGAAGTTGACCAAGCATTCATCACAATTGCTGGTATTCGTGCTGGTATTGGTGGCTCACTTTTCAATGCCAACTTCGCTGCAGGTATGAATCTACAAGGTGTACCACAAATATTTGAAGACGGTATCTATGGCTTCTCAAACTCTCTTGTAGTTGACTACACATACGCTATTGACGGACTATCAATTTCAGTAGGCCTTGAAGATAACAGAAATTCTATTGTTGAAGGTGTGCGCACTGCTCGTGGCCGTGACGCGTCAGACGCATCATTTCTAGCAAAAGTACAGTATTCAGCTGACTTCGGCACAGTTGGTATTGTTGGTGAATTTACGGAAGGTACAGAGAACGACGTATATAAAGCATACGCTACTCTTGACCTTTCAGAATTCCTACCAGGTGGTATTCTTGGTGGTTACTACATGTGGCAAGATGATATTGATGCAAATAACACATCAAACGGTCGTCTTGGCGGTGCAGATAACTCATGGGCTGTTGGTCTACAAATGAACCTTACAGACAATCTAGAGTTTGTTGGTTTTTATAATGATATTGATAATGATGGTCGAGCACCTGATGAAGACTTAACAACAATCGCTCTTAATTGGTATCCAGTTTCTGGCCTTGTAGTCTTTGGTGCATACAGCTTTGGTAATTCTATAGCTGGCGGCGGAGCACTTGCAGGTAATGCACGTGGACCATTCGGCAATCCTGCAACAGCAGCATCAGCAGGAGTACCTGCAACTTTTGATGCAAATGGCTTACCACTAACAAATGCAGTTCCATCTAGCGTTGCTGGCGGCGGTTCATTCCTAGCTGGCGAAGAAGTTGAGTTCGACCAGTTCCTAATCGGTATTCGTCGTAACTTCTAATTCAGAAGTGAAAAGAATTATCTAACCCAATTCATTGGGTTAGGTTTTACCTGAAGAATAATCCATTTCAGGTTTTTACTATAGATTCGCTCTATAGGTTACAAAAGTGGCCCGTTAGCTCTTGCTAGCGGGCTTTCTTTATGTGGTTATCATTTATACAAGCTGCGAATATTAGGCATTTATTAACAATAAAGCCCTCTGGAGGCCAATATTGTTGCATAATTGATACAGTTCAAACGCTACAAGCACTCACCAAGCTATTTATGCTTTGATGAAATTGACTTGTTAAGGCCTTTCCCAGTAGATGAACATACCTCAAAACAGGGTGGATCCTGTTTATTATGAGGCTTTTGTAACCTATAGGGATAATTATTATGAACATCAAATCTCTTCTACTTGGCTCAGCAGCTGCAATGGTTGCTGTATCAAGTGCACAAGCAGCAGACGCTGTTGTGGTTGAAGCAGAGCCAGTAGAATACGTACGCGTTTGTGACGCATACGGTTCTGGCTATTTCTTCATTCCAGGCACTGAAACATGTATCCGTTTTGGCGGGTATGTGCGTTCAACATACTCAAAGTTGAACGCTGAAGGTCAAACATCTGGTGCAGATGTTGAAACTACTCAGTGGGCATCACGTATTCAGCTTAACGTTGACACACGTAACGAAACTGATTGGGGCACACTTCGCTCACTAATTCGTTTCCGCTCAAACAACGCTGACGACGACGGCCCAACAGATTCACAGTTCGAAATTGACCAAGCATTCATCACAATCGCTGGTCTTCGTGCTGGTGTTGGTGGTTCATTGTTCAATGCTAACTTCGCAGCTGGCATGAACCTTGAAGGTGTACCGCAAATCTTTGAAGACGGTATCTACGGTTTCTCAAACTCACTTGTATTAGATTACACATACGCGATTGATGGTCTATCAATCTCTGTAGGTGTTGAAGACACAAGAAGTTCAGTAACTGAAGGTGTTACAACACGTGGCGGTCGCGACGCAAGTGACGCAGCTTTCCTAGCTAAAGTACAATACTCAGCTGACTTCGGTACAGTTGGTATCGTTGGTGAATTCACAGAAGGTGACGAGAACGACGTATACAAAGCATACGCAACTCTTGATCTTTCAGAATTCATTCCAGGTGGTATCCTTGGTGGTTTCTACCTATGGCAAGACGATTTCGGTGGCGCAACTGGTAACACATCAAATGGATCACGCTTCTTCGGCACAGATGTAGATCAGTCATGGGCAGTTGGCTTCCAAGCTAACGTAACTGACAATCTAGAATTTGTTGCTTACCACAACGAACTATCTGGCGTTGGTCAAAGCGACGAAAGCCTAACAACTATCGGTCTTAACTGGTTCCCAGTTTCTGGCTTGAAAGTATATGGTTTCTACAGCTTTGGTGACACAATTTCTGGTAACGGTTTGCTAACAGCTAACTCACGTGGCCCATTCGCAAATCCTACAGGAAACGGTGGTTCATTCACAGCGGGTGAAGACGTAGACTTCGACCAGTTCCTAATCGGTATTCGTCGTAACTTCTAATTCGTTAGAACTTGTAAGTTTATAGAAAACCCGGCAACTTTAGTTGTCGGGTTTTTTATTGTCTAAATAACAACTCAAAATCACACATAAAAAAAACGCTCGTGGATTTCTTCCAGAGCGTTTTTTTATTTTATATCAATAAGTTAAAGCTTATCTTGGCGCCATTCTAATGGCACCATCAAGCCGAATAGTCTCACCGTTTAACATTGAATTTTCACAGATAGAAAGTGCAAGTTTTGCGTATTCTTCAGGTTCACCCAGTCTGGATGGAAACGGTACCATCGCACCCAATGCATCTTGCACTTCTTGTGGCATGCCCTTCACCATTGGTGTTCCAAAGATACCAGGTGCAATTGTCATGACCCTCACACCGTTACGAGACAAGTCCCGCGCCATAGGCAATGTCATGCCGTGAACTGCAGCCTTCGATGAGCCATAAGCAATTTGCCCAATCTGACCATCAAACGCAGCAACCGAAGCTGTATTGATAATAACGCCGCGCTCGCCATCATCTGTAATTGGATCTTGCGAACACATACCGCTCGCAGATTGGCTTGCCACATTAAATGTACCAATTAAATTCACGCCAATAATCTTTGCAAATAAACCAGCGTCATGCGCATTACCATCACGATCAACCGTTTTGGCAGCAGGTGCAATACCAGCACAATTAACACAAATGCTTTCTTGTCCGTTTACTTTACGCACTGCCTCAAACCCGTTCGCGACAGAAGCGCTATCTGACACATCAACTTTGGCAAAGACACCACCAAGTTCATCGGCAACCTTTTGACCCGCGTCTTCATTGACGTCAAAAATAGCAATCTTAACGCCATGAGAAGCAAGCGCACGTGCAGTGCCCTCACCCAGTCCAGATCCACCACCTGTAATAACAGCAGAGATTTTATCGTTCAGCTTCATAAAAGCGACCTTCCATATTAATTATAAGTTTTGCATTAACGCAGAATAACGCCTTGTCTTGCACCGTGGCGTGTTTTTTTATCAAAAACTTTATCCTGCTTAGCCCATTTTCGAATGATCTTTCGTGGCTTTTTACATCCACTAGCCAGAATTTCTTTTGCAGCATTAATACCATGGCTACCATGAACTTCTTCATGCGCCTTCAAAGCACGTGTCATAGCACGCCATTCTGATTGAAGCGCGTCAGAGCCTTCATTTTTATTAACCCACTTTGGAAATGTATATCTAATCTCGACCCTAACTTTGCATGTAACTGTCCAATAAACAGTCCACTTAGCGTAAGCCCAAAAACCATTTGGGCCTTTTTTAAACATCTGCTTTTTTAACTCTTTTGCGGTTAAAGCTTTAACATTATAAAACTTCCATTTGACATCAAGCTTTGGCTCATTTGCCTTGGCTGGCATAGCATATAACATCGCAACCAATAAAAAGCATAGAGTCGAAAATTTCATAAAGATCATATCCAATCAAATAGTAAATTAAGGTCTTTCAATCGCTATTGCAGTGCCTTCACCGCCACCAATACAAATCGCAGCAAGGCCACGTTTTTTATCATGGGTTTCAAGTGCATTTAAAAGCGTCACGATGATACGCGCACCAGAAGCACCAATCGGATGCCCTAGCGCACAAGCCCCGCCATGTACGTTTACAACATCACGGTCTAAACCAAATTCATGCATAAAAGCCATCGGCACAACCGCAAAAGCCTCATTAACCTCCCAAAGATCAACGTCGTCCTTCGTCCAGCCAATCTTTTCCATCAACTTCTTAGCAGCAGGAACAGGTGCAGTTGTAAACCAACCAGGTTCATGCGCATGAGAAGAATGACCATGGATAATCGCACGCACTTCTAAGCCTTCGCGCTTAGCAACGCTCTCGCGTGTCATCACAAGCGCCGCAGCCCCATCAGAAATAGATGATGCATTTGCAGCCGTAACCGTACCACCATCCCGTTTGAAAGCAGGTTTAAGTTGCGGGATTTTATCTGGACGCGCATTCTTTGGTTGTTCATCCGTTGTGATTTCAACATCGCCCTTGCGCGTTGAAAAAGATACGGACGCAATCTCATTAGAAAACTTGCCACCCTCTTCTGCCTTAGTCGCATTTTCAAGTGATTTTAATGCATAAGCATCCTGCATTTCACGGGTAAATTGAAATTTCTCCGCACAATCTTCAGCAAAATGCCCCATCAACTTGCCTTTATCATAGGCATCTTCAAGACCATCTAAGAACATATGGTCAATCACTTGACCATGACCAAGCCGCGCACCGCCGCGCATTTTTTCAAGCAGATAAGGCGCATTCGTCATGCTTTCCATGCCACCAGCAACAATGATATCACCGTTTTCTGCCTTTAACTGGTCATAGGCAACCATGGCGCATTTCATGCCAGAGCCACACATCTTATTGAGCGTTGTCGAAGGCACACTTTGATCTAGCCCTGCATGAAAACTTGCCTGACGTGCTGGCGCTTGGCCCTGCCCCGCTGGAAGCACATTACCCATAATCACTTCATCAACTTTACCCGAATCAATGCCCGCATCTTCAACCGCAGCCTTAATCGCAGCACCGCCAAGCTCAGAGGCCGTTAACGTTGAAAACTCGCCTTGAAACCCTGCCATAGGCGTTCTTTTTGCGCCTGCAATTACAATTCTATCGCTCATTAAGCTCTCCTTATCCGGTAATCAATATTGCCCGGAAATCATTTACATTAGTTCCTGTTGGCTTTGTTATAAACAAGGCGTCAATTTTTTCAAATGCTGTCCACGCATCATTGTTTTGCAAATATGCAATCGGGTCAATGCCATTGGTACGCATTTGCGAGGCCGTTTCACCATTTACAAACGCACCCGCATTATCCTCACTGCCATCAATACCATCGGTATCAGCACAAAGCACATGAATGCCTGTTTCGCCTGCAATCTCAATTGCGAAAGAAAGCAAGAACTCAGTATTGCGTCCACCTTTGCCACTACCTTTGAGTGTAACGGTCGTCTCGCCACCAGAAAGCAAAAGCACGGGCTTTTTAAAAGGCCTATCGCGCAATAAAATTTCCTTGGCAATTGCTGCTTGCGTACGTGCTGCCTCCCGCGCCTCACCTTCAATGGCATCAGATAATATATGCGTTTCAATACCAACCTCTTTCGAAAGCGCTTGAGCCGCTTCAAGCGACTTGGAAGCCGAGGCGAAAATGTGATGTTCAGCGCGTTTTAGTTTTGGATCATCAGGCATTGGGGCATCTGCTTTTGATGATTTGATATGTGCCATTACGGCTTCAGGCAATTGCATCTCATATTGCGCGATAATCGCAAGCGCATCATACCGCGTTCCATTATCTACCACCGTAGGCCCAGAGGCAATAAATTGCGGATGGTCACCTGGAATATCAGAAACCAAAAGCGACACTACTTTAGCTGGATATGCAGCCTGAGCAAGCCTACCGCCTTTAATATTCGACACATGCTTTCGAACTGTATTCATCGAAGAAATCGACGCACCCGAAGCTAATAATGTTTCATTAACCGCAATTTCATCTGCAAGCGTTAGTCCATCAGGCGGACTGGGCAAAAGCGCTGACCCACCGCCAGAAATTAACGCCACAACCAGATCATCTTCACTTAGACCAGAAACCATTTCCATCAAACGCTTAGCACCCGCTAGTCCTGCTTCATCTGGAACAGGATGGGCTGCTTCAAGCACTTCAAAATTTTCACAAGCACACGCATAATCATAGCGTGTAACAATCACCCCTTCGAGCGGAGTGCCGCGCTCTTTCGCCCAAGCTTCCTCAAAGGCCTTAGCCATTTGTGATGAAGCCTTGCCAGCACCAATCACAATGGTTCGACCTTTAGGGGCAGCTGGCAGATAATCTGTGATTATTTTAGCTGGATCAGCTACATCAACTGCCGCATGAAAAAGGCTTGTCAAAAATGCATTTGGCTCATCTTGATAAATCATAATCTTAGATAGGCTTGCATCGCTTTTAGGTCAAGAAAAACAGTCCAACTGAATTTAACGATTGCACCGTTGGTTTTCATCCCCTAATCCTGATTAAACGAAGGATTATTAATGGAACGCAAATCCAAAATCGACGCTACAGGTGCGCTTGTTCTGATTATTTTCATGGCAGTGCTGGGCTTAAATCAAGTTGGCATTAAGCTTGTGAATGAGGGCATGGCGCCCGTATTTCAGGCTGGCTTACGCTCTGTGGCTGCGGGCATTATTATTCTAGCCTATTGTTTATGGCGAAACATTCACATTGATCTGCGAAAGGGCGTTCTTCTTCCAGGTATCGCTGTAGGCATATGTTTTGCGATCGAATTTGCACTTCTATTCAAAGCAATTGAATATACAACCGTTTCCAGAAGTTCCGTTCTATTCTACACCATGCCTTTTTGGGTAGCCCTTGGCGCACATTTTTTAATTCCTGACGAACAACTCACACCTGTTAAAATTCTAGGGCTAGTCCTTGCAATTCTAGGAACTGCAATTGCGCTTTTAGGCGGCAAAGGCGGCGGCGAAGGTTCATTAATCGGAGATCTTCTAGCACTCCTTGCCGCAACTCAATGGGCAGCCATAGCGCTTATTACTCGTACGACACAGTTTTCTTCTATAAAGCCTGAAGCGCAACTGTTTTATCAGCTATTTATCTCAGCCATTATTCTGATGCCGCTCGCGATGTTTGGGGAAACCTTTCGCGAACCAGAACCATTTCACTTTCTAATTTTCGCAGCCCAAGTCATTTTTGTGGTCAGCATCGGCTTTGTGGTTTGGTTTTGGGTTCTATCAATTTACCCAGCCTCAGACATGGCAAGTTTCAGTTTTCTAGCGCCTTTGTTTGGCGTATTTTTTGGCTGGCTTCTCCTGGGTGAAGAACTAACATGGAATATTCTCGCTGCCCTCATCCTAGTTGGCATCGGCATTGTGCTTGTTAATAGAAAACCCAAAACGACATAAAATTTATCTGCCAACGACTTGGCTTATGATGATTTCAGGCTAATATTTCTGATAATATTTGGAGGAATCTACAATGGCAAAGCACGACTTGGGACAAATAAAAGCCGATTACGAACGTGATGGTTATGTTTCTGGCATTGAACTTTTGAGCCAAGATGATGCTATTCATCATCGCGAAAAACTAGAAGCTGCAGAAGATGGCTTCGAGAACATGCATTATAAACCCAAGATCCACACCCTCCTCACCTCGCCGCTCGAACTGGCAACTCTACCCAGCGTTTTGGATATTGTTGAAGAGATGATCGGGCCTGATATTCTGCTTTATAATTCAACATACATCATCAAAGAGCCTAATACACCAAGCCATGTAAGCTGGCATCAAGACCTAACCTATTGGGGGTTGAGCGATGATGATCAAGTAACTCTATGGCTAGCGCTTTCACCTGCTACAGAAAAATCTGGCTGTATGCGCATGGTTCCTGGTAGTCATAAACACGGTGTATATGAGCATGAAGTTGGTGAAGACGAAACCAATGTGCTCTTGCAAAGCCAAACCATTCAAGGCGTCAATGAAGACGAAGCCGTGATGTGTACGCTTGAAACTGGCGAAGCATCTTTTCACCACGGCTGGACGCTACATGCCTCTATGCCAAATAATTCAGACGACAGACGCATTGGCCTAAACGTTCAATATCTAGCTCCGCATATCAGACAAACCAAGCATGACATGGATACTGCCATGCTGGTACGCGGTGAAGATAGATACAATCATTTCGGAACGGATATTCCAGCCGTAAGTGACCTTGATCCAATCGCCATCAAACGCCAAGCAGAACTGGAAGCAAAATATATTGAAATTGCTGGACAGACTTAAATCAAACTTAAGTCAGACTACTTCAACTCAGTCTTTGCCAAGGCAGTAATTTCACGTGTCGTATTGATTTTCTTATCACGCACAAAACTCTCGTGATTTTCTTCAACGCTCTCAAGATCGTATTTATAATTGACCATCATACCGGCAGATTGTTTCAGGCCTTTTTCTGAAATATCTGCCATCCAGTTAAACCGCATAAGCGAAGCACCATTGCCCAAGTGAAAGCGGCTAACAGGATCAATCGGCATTTCATCATCACGCTTTACATTGAGAAAATATTTGGCAAGCAACACTTTGAAAGTCTTTTCAAGCTTTTGAGTATTCTCATCAAGGAAAAAACTTTCCTCATTCTCAAGCGCCTGCATAACTTCCTCTACAGCCTTGTTTTCCGTTTCGCTATATTCTTCTACAAGCCATTTTCTAAAGCCTGGGATAGGTGAAAGCGTCACCGAGTTTTTCAAATTAGGAAACTCTTGCGCCAGATCATTCACTACTTGCTTGATTAAGAAGTTACCAAAAGAAACACCACGCAATCCTTTTTGGCAATTTGAGATTGAATAGAATACAGCCGTATCAATTTCATCATCCGCAATCGGCGCACGTGCCTCAGCTAACAACCCTGTCACCGATTCTGGCAAACCTTTGATAAGCGCAACCTCAACAAAAATCAGCGGTTCTTCTGGCATAGCAGGGTGAAAAAACGCAAAACAGCGGCGATCATTGGGTTGAAGCCTACGGCGTAAATCATCCCAATCATTTATCGCATGAACCGCTTCATATTCGATTATCTTTTCAAGAATGTTAGCAGGCGTCTTCCAGTCAATCGGACTTAGAACAAGAAATCCGCGATTAAACCAAGACGCAAACAAATGCTGAAAATCAACATCAAAACCTGAAAGCTGCGGCTCTTCTCGCAATACATCAAGCAAATCTTCACGCATATGCACCAGCTTGTCAGTACCACCTGGAACTTGATTAAGCCTGCGCAATAATTCGCGATGTTTTGGTTCAGCCAACTGAGTAAGTTTTAAAAGATTTTCAGGCGTTCGCTCTTCCTTATAAGCCTCAGCAGCATCAATCATTGCATCAGGATCAAGATCAAAATGCTCAACTACATGATTGAAAAAGTCGAGTTTCTTTTCACTATCCAAAACCTCATATTTAGATAAAACTGAAGCGGCTAACTTAACGCCAGATACCTCACCTTTTTCAGAAAAAATCGCATCACAAAGCGCTTTAATGTTACGCGTATCATCTTGCCCGCGAAATATACGGCTTCGTTCAAACACGCTTGATAATACATTTTGCAAGTAAGAAATTCTGCTCATTTAGCAAACCTCATGTTCGTATGTTGTGATAACACAATGCGTTATGGCGCTGTATAAATCGGCAAGGCTCGTGTTTCTTTCAAGCTATTGAGAACGACAGAAGATTGCACATTTTGAACAGCTTCATGCGGTAGCAAGTCTTCATTGATGAAGTCAGACAAAGCTTTTAAATCAGACATTACAACTTTAATCATATAATCCGTTGACCCTGTCATGGTATGCGCCTCTAGCACATTGGTTAGACGATTAAACAAAGCCTCAATTCGCGTAGCATTATTTCGGTTATGGCTAGCAAGCGTAACAGAAATCATGCAAATCATACCAAAACCTAGCGCATCTCTATTTAGACGTGCGCTATAGCCCTCAATAATACCGATTTCTTCAAGCCGCGTCCGTCGCCTCGAGCATTGAGATGCAGAAAGACCGATACGCTCACCAATCTCTTGATTCGTTAATCGCCCATCCATTTGCAATGTCGCAAGAAGTTTACGGTCAAAAACATCTAACTCACTCATATCAACCCTATTTTGCCAATATTACACACAATTCATGCATATTATTAATTATTTACGCTCATTACGCAAGGATATCCGTTTAATTATCTGTTATTTTGATCATGAGCAAATAAGGAGAAAAACAATGGGTCCATTTCCACACGATACACCAGCACCAAAAATCTCACCAAAAAACCCAGTAGGAACAAACGGGTTTGAATTCGTCGAGTTTGCTCACGAAAATCCAGAAGAGCTGGAAGCACTATTCAGTCAAATGGGTTATACGCAAGTTGCGCATCATAAAACAAAATCTATAACAGTTTGGCGGCAGGGAGATATCAATTATCTCATCAATGCTGAACCAAACAGTCACGCAATGCAGTTTGTTGAAGAACACGGCCCATGTGCAGCCTCTATGGCATGGCGGGTTGCAAATGCACAACACGCCTATGATCACGCCGTAAAAATGGGCGCAAAACCTTATACAGAAAATGACAAAGCATTAGATGTACCTGCCGTTATTGGCATCGGAGGCTCGCTGTTATATTTCATTGAAACCTACGGAGAAAAAGGATCGCCCTATTCAGATGAGTTTAACTGGCTTGATGAGGTTGACCATAAACCGACAGGCATAGGATTTTTTTATCTTGACCACTTAACCCATAACGTATTTCGCGGAAACATGGATACTTGGTGGCATTTTTATCGTGACCTATTCGGCTTTACGCAAATCCACTTCTTCGACATAGAAGGAAAAATGACAGGCCTTGTAAGCCGCGCAATTACAAGTCCATGTGGTAAAATCCGTATCCCACTCAATGAAAGTACGGATGATAAAAGCCAGATCGAAGCTTATTTGAAAAAATACAAAGGCGAAGGCATTCAGCACATCGCAGTTGGCACAGAGACTATTTACGACGCAACAGACAAGCTTTCAGACAACGGCATCAAATTCATGCCAAAGCCTCCTGAAACGTATTACGCAATGTCAAAAGAGCGTGTAAATGGCCATGAAGAACCTCTTGAACGCTTGAAAAAGCATGGCATATTAATTGATGGCGAAGGGGTTCGCGATAATACAAACGGCGACCGCCTAACAAAAATTCTGCTACAGATTTTTTCAAAAACTGTTATTGGCCCAATCTTCTTTGAATTCATACAACGCAAAGGTGATGAAGGGTTTGGTGAAGGAAACTTCCGCGCACTTTTTGAAAGCATCGAAGCTGAGCAGATACAATCTGGTGAACTGAAAATTGAGCCTGCAGAATAATAAATCAAATAGATATTTTTAGAATTGATTTACTCATAACGAGTTTATTAATGTTCTTAAAAACTACTGATTTTTCATTTCTTTAAGCGAAATTTCTCATGGCATTGACCGCAGGTTTTACCTAGTTTGGCAAAATTGATTTTTATATCTTCCGTGGATGTAGCCCCATCAATTTCAGCTTCTAGTTCATTGGCAGAAGTTTTCATTGCTTCTAATATTGCATTGAATTCATCCCAATCTTGCCAAATTACAGGTAAAGCCTCGCTTGGTTTTTCAATCGAGTCTGCGGGGAACAATTTTGGAAAATGCTTTGAATGTTTTATAATTTCTAAGGTAGCATTTTTTGCAGAAAGTTTATCAAAATCGGATTTACCATTTATCATTTCGCCAATTGTTTTCATGGATTGAGCAACAGCGCCCATCATGTCCATTCTGGTTTTTACAACGCCTGTTGCGCCTTCGTGTGCATTAGCACCTATGAAAGCAAAAGAAACAATAACTAAGCTTACTAATATTCTTTTCATACCCTCGCCCCTCAATGACATGCTTTACCAAGCGCCTTTAAGCGCCAGTAGTTATACGGCAATGGCGTAAGAAACCCTGCAAGCCACATGAATGGCAAAACCCACCATGTTAATCTTGCGCCACCAGTCATCGCAACATCGACTGTATTCATGGCAATCTCCATGGACACCATGGAGATTAAAGACATTCCCACGGCCGTCTTAAAAGCAAGCTTAAGCACCATTTGGCGTGAAAGAATAAATGTTTCCAATATAATTGAAGTCAAAATACCATTAAAAATAGCAAGCGCCATAATCGCCACAACTGGCCAAGCAATCTGATGGTATTGAAAATAAGCAATCGTCCCCATATCGCCAATCGAACACCCGATAAGACACCACATAGTATTATAAGACGCACGTTTCCAAGTTGGCTTACAAGCCCAGCTTATTCCAGAAACAGATTGGGTAATATCACTCATTTTGACTTCCTGAATCTATTCAATTATCAATTGTATAATCCTTCCAGTAACTAGAAGGTCAAGGAGTGTATTATGAACATAGGCGAAGTTTCGAAAGCAGCAGACCTGCCCACAAAAACAGTGCGTTATTATGCAGATATTAAACTGGTTGTTCCAAGTGGCAGATCAGATGCTGGGTATAGGCAATATGATCAAGCAGAACTCAAGAAACTCATATTTGTTCGCCGCGCGCGTGGCTTTGGTTTTTCGATAGAAGAATGCCGTGGATTGTTAGGCCTTTATCAAGACCAACAAAGATCAAGCCGCGATGTAAAAAACATAGCACTGCAACGCATTTCAGAAATTGAATTCAAAATGAAAGAATTGAAATCCCTTCATGATGAATTGCTGCATCTAGCAAATTCATGTAACGGAGATGAACGCCCCGATTGCCCAATCATCAAAGGGCTATCAGCATAGTTTGAAATTTGATTTTCACGACAAATGAATTTTGAATTTCTTCCTGATTTCAACATCTATTGCTGGATCAATAAGCACTTCTTTGGGCGCATCCAAAATTGATCGTTTTCGCTCAATCGCTTTTGCAATCAAATTAGGTTTGCCAATTTCAGCCCATTCCTTGGGCGAAGTTCTGTCTGCAAGCTCTGGATAAATATATTCTGTTTGCATAAGAGCAAGTGTTTGATCATGCCCAAGGTAGTGTCCAGGCCCACCCAAACAAACAGACTTCATCGCATCAAGCGAAACACTGTCTTCGCTCACTTCAATCCCTTTGATACAACGTTGAACTTGGCCTAAAAGATCATCGCCTAGAACGAGCGACTCTAATGAGAAGCCCAGCAGAGACGCATGCATCCCAACGCTTTCATAAGCCATATTAAGACCACTAAGACCCACAGAAAGATTAGAAATCGCCTGCTCCCAACCTGCTTGCATATCGGGCATTTTGGCGTCTGCAATACCTGCAGCTGCACCACCTGGAAGATCATAGAAACGATGCATCTGTGCGCACCCAGCAGAAAGCAGTGCCTGCTCACCAGAGCCACCAGACATAGCACCCGTTCGAAGATCAGAAACAAAAGGCCACGTGCCAAAGACCGCAGGATGTCCAGGCTTCATTGCATTGACAT
Source organism: uncultured Rhizobiaceae bacterium (assembly GCA_964502215.1). Lineage (GTDB taxonomy): Bacteria > Pseudomonadota > Alphaproteobacteria > Rhizobiales > Rhizobiaceae > JAALLB01. The sequence goes on from CAZCUN010000026.1 coordinate 36,958, forward strand.
AAACCAACCCAGCCAAACATTCAGCAACCGCTTGTACGATTGCAGTAGCAAGCGGTGCTGGAGCAGTCGCCCCCGCCTGTCCGGCAGATAAAAGCAGCACCGGCATACCACCGCGAACACAAGCCTCCATCACTTCGCAAGACTCAGTTGCAAACTTCATAGGTGGCACAACAAAACAATTTGAGTTTGAAAGGAACGGACGCTCACGCCACTTATCTTCCCCACCCGCAATCATATGTAACAGTTCAAATGCACCCGGCACAAAAGAAGGTTCTGTAAAACTTGTTCCAATGTGTTTTTTGGTTGCAGAACAGGATGCATAAATCGTGTTCAAATCCATTTCGTAGTTATCTAAAATATCACGCGCAACCATAGTACGTTGAAAGAAGTGAACATTATCAAGTTTTTCAACAATGCGCGCTGAATCATGCAAATCCTGCAAAAAGCTTTCGCGATATTCATTCTTCTCAACATCAACAATATGAACCGCAGCACCTGCCGTACCATAATGTACTTTGCTACCTGAAAGATTGAGATCATGCTTTGGATCTCGTCCATGCAACGTAATATCACGTGCGGCAATCGCAAGCATATCCTCAACCAATGCACGTGGAAAACGAATACGCCCATCATCGCCAAGGATAGCACCTGCTTCTGTCAGAATTTTAATGCCAGACTCTGGTGCTTCGCTCAAACCAATTTCTTCAAGCGCATCAAGCGCTGCTTCATGAATACGTTTTACCGCCGCATCTGTGAGAGGTTTATAAGTACCACCAACAAGACCTGCATGAACTGGCCTTAATTCTTCTGCCAGTTTTTCAGATCGAAGCGCAACACGCGCACTGCGTCCCCCTGAGCGTCGACCTCTTGTTGGTGCTTCTGACATAAATAATCCTCCCAAATCGCTTCCATCACTTTGAAGAGCCTACGCCAATTCTACAATTCACCAAAACGAAATTTTTTGGCGCATTCGCATTTTCTTGATTGTATAAATGCTCTGCTTATTGCTAGGCTATTAATATGGAACATAGCAAACCCGAAATGATTGATCCCTTTGGCCGTATGGTCGAATATTTACGCGTCTCAGTAACAGACAGATGTGACTTCCGCTGTGTCTATTGCATGGCAGAAGACATGACCTTTCTGCCAAAGAAAGAACTCCTCACATTGGAAGAGCTTGAACGGCTTTGTAATGTCTTTGTTGAAAAAGGCGTCCGTAAACTTCGCTTAACAGGTGGCGAGCCGCTTGTGCGTCGTGGCATCATGGATTTAATCCGCAATCTGGGTAAAATGCTCGATGGCGGCGGCCTTGATGAATTGACCCTCACAACCAATGGTTCGCAACTGGCAAAATATTCACAAGAATTGGTTGATGCGGGTGTTAAACGCATAAACGTTTCGCTTGATACGCTTGATGAAGCAAAATTTGCAGAGATCACGCGCTGGGGTCGTCTTCCTCAAGTCATGACTGGCTTAGATGCTGCAAAAAAAGCAGGACTTCAAATCAAGATCAATGCGGTGGCGTTAAAAGGTGTCAACGAACACGAAATTGAAGACATGATGCTATGGGCGCATGGCAAAGGCTTTGACTTCACCCTGATTGAAACCATGCCACTTGGTGAGATTGATGAAGATAGAACCGATCAATACCTACCTTTATCGCTGGTGCGTGAGCGCCTAGAAGCAAAATATTCACTATCAGACATCCCCTATAAAACTGGCGGCCCTGCAAGATATGTGAAAATTAAAGAAACCGGTGGTCGCTTAGGCTTCATCACGCCAATGACCCACAATTTCTGCGAAAGCTGCAACCGTGTACGTCTCACCTGCACTGGAACGCTCTACATGTGCTTAGGCAAAGACGACGCCGCAGACCTTCGCGAACCCCTTCGCCAATCAAATGGCAACGAACTCGTCGCTCAAGCAATCGACGAAGCAATTAGTCGCAAACCCAAGGGGCATGATTTTGTCATAGACAGAAATTCAGCCCCATCAGTTTCACGTCACATGAGCACAACAGGCGGATAAAGCGGCAAATACATACTATAAAGTATGTTTTAAAAATTAAATTGCTTCAACAATATTTTTAGCATTAATTCGCAAGAATTTTCCTTGTTATCCCTCCATAAACATACTACAAAGTATGTATCTGGATATAAAACACATGAAATCAAAGCGGTTTGATAAAAACAGTTGGATTGACCTTGGCATAAAAGCGCTAAGCACGGATGGCCCAGACAGCCTGACGATTGATGAACTTTGCAAAAAAGCAAGTAAAACCAAAGGTTCTTTCTATTTTCACTTCAAAACAATTGATGACTATCTGGAGGCACTCACGCAAAATTGGTTTGAGGTCTATACAATCAAAATAACAGCCTCGCCAATGCCAAACACGCAGAGATTAGACCTCATGAACCAATTGGTAGCGCGGCTTGACCTTGATTTAGAAACAGGAATACGCAATTTAGCAGCGCGCAATAGAATTGTTCAAAAAATTGCAACGAAAGCAGACCAAACCCGCATAGATTGGCTCACCCAGCTTTATGTAAACTCAGGCAAATACAATAAAGACGAAGCTAAAGCTTTAGCGCAAATTGAAATAGCAGCTTTTACAGGATTTCGGCTTATTAAGCCTGACATGCCCCCCAAAGAAGCGCGTGAACTCTATGAGCATTTCTTAAAGTTTACGACCCGCAATTAGTCCTGCCGCTCTAACCAACCTTGATAATGCGCAATGCGCCCTCCAAAACGAAACTTAACTAAAACATCGAAAACAAATCGCCCTTCATCATCAATAGATTCGTGAGAAATGCTTTGAGGCATTAAAAATGCTGGAAAAGGTATCCACCCAAATAGTCTCCCACTCAAAACAGGGTACAATAATTTTTCATCTTCTAATTTTAGCCCAAGCCTAGCTGATAAAATACCAAAGCGCTCTTGCGCGTAGCCTTTCTCATCGACACTCAGATGAGATTTAAACGACTTATCAGCAAACTCCCGCACCCATGTGTCCGACTTATCATCAGCTGTAATCGTAACATTTACAGGAATATCATTCGCGCTGGAGGGAAACCCAACCAGCTTTGAAGCAATCATACCCAGCAAACCTGTAGGGCCCTTAATATTCGCGATACCTTTGTATTCAGCTTTACCAAAGTTATTATGTAAATCACGAACAGCTTGCGGCAGTTTATCAAACTCTGCACCCAAGGCTTGGTGAAATACTGTCTTTGCATCATAGCGATTAATCTGTGACTTACCGCCAAACTCAGCAAACGCCTCATCAAGCTCTGTCAAAGAGATTTCTCCCAGGCACGGCCTTGCACCTGCCTCATACTCACCTTCTAAGACTCTATTTAGAATAATCGAAATTGGTAAAGTTGGAATATTAGGGCCATGTCCATCATCTGCAATCAAGTCCCACTCAAGACGCTGATAAACGCCCTGTTGATTTTTACCAAGCACAGCAACTTTCATGCCTCCTTGGTCCGTGCCCATCCACTCAAACCAACTAGCAACCCAACGTGAAAATTTTGAAAAAGGCTCTAACGACTTAAGAAAACCAATAGAAACAAGCCATCCGCCAAACGCTAAATCATAGTGAAATAACTTCACTTCAAGACCCGCTTTAAAAACCACATTTTTAGCGGCATAACGCTCGGTGAAAAACGCGATATCAGGCGTATTAACAAATGCAGCAAGCCTACCGCTCACATTGGGTTTTCCTTCAACGTGAAGATCAAAACTCTCAGTCTCTGACCAACCTTTGATTTCTTCACTTTCCCCATGCCGTGTAATCCGCATGGGTTGCCCAACCTGACTTAAGATCGATTGCATCACTGACAAACTACGCTTAGCTCTATTTCCAGGAATGATAACCGTTGTTACATTTTCAACCTCTGTCATCTCGCTTGTAAGCGCATCTGCCACACTAGAAGAAATTGCAGGCGTTGTACTAGCCCCAGAAAGTGCAACAACATTTTTAGATCTAGCAAGTTCATCCAGCCCGCTGAAGCCTTTTACAAAGTCACTCGCATCCGCAATATCAAAGTAATGACACCCAGCCTCAATCGCAGTTCTTGCAAACTTATAAGGATCATCCCCATAAGCTTGATAAGGCCCTGCACAATCGATTACTGCAAAAGGTTGCAGCTGATTGATTGCGGCATCAACAGCGCTGCTATTATCACGATCAAATTGTATATAGCGACCACCAAACTCACCACAAAAAGCACTTAAGGTTTCTGCATTGCGCCCAGCACAAACAAGATCAACCCGCTCCTGCCTTAAAAGTCGCTTCGCCAAAAGCTCGCCAAAAAGTCCTGTAGCGCCCAGAAGTAAAACAACAGGTTGTTGGTCCAGCTTAGCCATTGATGAACCGATCCTTTAAATCAGATGATGGGATAATACAGCTGTCTTTTTTGCCAAATAATTGATAGCGATTACGCGCAATTTTATAATAAGACCAATCCAAAAAGCGGTTGGGTAGCATTTCAAAAACTGCTAGCGCCATATAAGGCCAGCCAAGTAATTTCATACAAGCAAAAAATGCGTATAACCGCTCGTAAAGCCTGCCATTTAAAATAACCAGGCTGGTATCATAGTCCTCAGCTTTCAAGCCAAAATGCTGATATAACGCTTCCCCAAAATCAGACTGAGCAGTTGCAAAATAAAACTGCTTTTCTTTATCTGCTTTAATTATAAAGCTGAAAAATCCAGAACATAAAACGCATTCCCCATCAAATACAATGAGGTTTTTACCTTCCAGTTTTTCAAGCAAGGGTGCTTTTATGTTCATACACTAGACATAAGAAACACAATCATTTGATACAAGATCAAGCCCTGCGACATACCTACACAACTACCGCAACAGCCCTTTCTTATAAGCAATTGCAACGGCTTGTTCACGTGTTTTAGCGCCTAATTTTCGCTTCAGTTCTGTCATGTGGTAGTTAACCGTGACAGCAGCAATTTTCATTTTCTCCGCAATGCGATCATTACGATGCCCATCTGATAACCATTTCAAAGTTTCTAGTTCACGATCACTCAACAAATGTTTGACATGCGGATTAACAAACCAGCTTTCCATTTCACAATCTATGATTGAAGTATCAATCATTTGATTATTGACGAAAGCAGCAGCCATTAAAATATCGCACTGTTGCTCTGCAAGCATGGCTTTGAAATCAGCTTGGTTCATTCTCGTTACAAGATTAAAACCTGTAATCAATTCACCAAACTTATTATGAATAGGAATGCAAATTGAATTCTCAAACTCATACTCAGAAGCCTCATTCATAATTTTTTCAGCCGTAGAATTTTTAGTTATATTCAGCTCACTATGGCCATCTTTACTATACAAAATTGATTTGTTATTTTTTATGACATAATTCGCAAATGGATCACTCTCACTATATTTATTTTGCATATAGTGTTCCATCCACTGAGCATTCATATTGCTATGAAACCCAACGATTTCTTCATTACTCTTAGTTATCATTCCGTAATTGATAATATGAAAACCAAGATCTTGAAAAAAGTCTAATGCAAGCAGCCAAGACCCTTCTGACGTACTAGCATTAAGATTATTCATCAAATCTGATAAAGAATTTTTCATTAATCTTATCCAATAAAAAGCACTATCAATACTGATAGTTACAGCCAATATTTCAATCAGATATACTCTGATTATAGTAGGGGACTATTTCCAACTATATCAGGCATAAATGTTCGAAACTTTTTGCCCCAAAGAATTGAACTTATGTGTCTAAAGGCTTCTTTACTTTAAGTATTGAAGCCTTTTTCACTACTATAACATAAAATTTAACAATAACCATACGTATTTAATTGCAAGAAATTAAAAAGATAAAATCAAGAAACAAGATGTAATATTACAACTCTACTATGCGGCTTATCACGATGCTCAAATAAATATATCCCCTGCCAAGTACCCAGCGCCAAACGCCCTTGAACCACAGGAATTGAAATCGAAACCTGATTAAGCGCCGCTTTAATATGAGCAGGCATATCATCCTCACCTTCATAGGTGTGCGTGATATATGACATCGAAGGATCAGATGTTGGCGGCACAAGCCGCGCAAAGAAGTTCTTTAAATCCACCTGCACCTCAGGATCAGCATTTTCCTGAACGATCAACGAGCAAGACGTATGCTGAACAAAGAGCGTGAGAAGACCAGAGGTAGTGTTTGTGGATTGAACAAAGGCTTGGACTTGAGCGGTGAACTCGTACAAGCCTTGGGCTTTGGTTTGGATGGTTAGGGTTTGGTCGGGCATGGTAAAAAACTTGCAAAAAGTAAGACAGTAAGATATCTTACACTTATGAATAAAATCATTTCTAAAATAACAACAAAGAGCCAAACTGTCATCCCGCGTGATGTGCGCGAAAAACTTGGGCTGAAGCCAGGCGACCATCTGCGTTATACAATAACCGATGAAGGCATATTGATTGAAAAATTACTTGAAAGTGAAGACGACCCATTTGCGGTTTTCTCAGAATGGTCAAGCGAAGAAGATGATATAGCCTATGAAGGATTATAAAAGCGCTATCAACAAGTGGGACATTGTCGTACTGCCATTTCCTTATATCGAAACAAACGCCCAAAAACGCAGGCCAGCCTTAGTAATTTCCAACGATGCGTTTAATCAAAAAACAGGGCTGCTCTGGGTCATGATGATAACCACCAGCCCTGCTGACTGGGAACACGATGTCGACATCACCAACCCCGCCCCAACAAACCTCCCCAGCCCCTCAAAAATCCGCTGCGCAAAACTAGCAACGATCGAGGCAAACCGCGTAGTGCGGGTTGCGGGGAAATTGGGAAGAACAGATTTGGAAACGGTCAAAAAAATGTTGGATAAGATTAAGTAGCCAAACCCAAAACGCATAACTACTCCAAACATCCTCACGCCTCAAGCCTGTCGAAGGGTTGGTCGCAACCAAATGCATTGGTACACGTTGAATTCTATTCATTGCCTTTATCGGATTCTTCGAATTCAATTTCCAAGCGATGAAGATGATATTCCAAGTAAGCTCTCAACTCAGGCACTGAATTTGCAAATGCCAAAATAGGGGAAAGATTACTTTGCAAAATAGCGAGCACTCCAGTCACAAGCAGACTTACTGGAACACCTACCAAACTTAATTGACCTGCTTTTTTCTCAGCATATTCTAGTGTATTTGCTGTATGTATAATCAGGTTTCTAAGAACAGGATAACCAACCTTTGCAGCAGCATCTGCGCTTTCGGTTGTAGAATAAAATATACTATCCAATTGTTGGAAAAGTTCGCGACTTTTATCGGAAAGCGCGTATTGATCTGATTCAAGCAACCAACGAACAATTGTTTTTTCATATTCCAAGAGTGCGGTAAATTCTTCATGACTTAATAATGGTATACCAGATTGCTCAGCGAGTTCTCGCCCCCTACTAAAGCCCATTATTAATCCGCCATGAAGGCGAGCCAATTCGCCCAATATACCCTGTGCTTGCGGCTCAAGCGGATCCGTGACTTGCTTTGATGGATCAAGTGCCGCAAAGGCTCTAGCTTGTGATATAAGACCCACGCCCGACATCCAAAGTTCATCAATATCTATTTCTGTTATATCCGAGCAATTTAAGGCTTCTTCGTAGTCTTCGAGAATTTCAGAAAGTTGCGAATATCGTGACAGGTTATTACCTAGAGCAGCCTTTAGTGAATTTAATCGTTGGGGCTGTCCCAGATAACTCAAAAATGGGTTATCAATATGGGTATGAGAAGA
>CAZCUN010000027.1:0-42628 GCA_964502215.1 uncultured Rhizobiaceae bacterium
ATCGCATAACATCAATCTACATAATAGGTGGGGGAAAAGAACCGCTTACAATTTAGGGTTATTATTACTTTTTAAGAGTTAACCGTAATATATGATCTTGTTGAGTAAATGGAGACCAACTTGTAATGACAAGTTCTTTGGTGAACCATGGTGATATTGAAAAATCCGTTGGTGAAGAAATCTTTGTATCTTTGCTTGTAGTTGCTCGGAACAACAATACGGTATGTGAACAATGTGATTTTTCATCAACTTTACAATCAGCCGGTATCCACCAACGCGTAAATGTTTCAGAGCTTGTAATAATTGGTTCTTGTCTAAATACTCCAGACCGAAATACTTCACCATGGAAACGCGCTTTTGAACCATATTCTTTAATAACATTGTTATTATAGTAATTGCCTAATGATCCATGTGCTAAATTCTGTATGTCTAAAAGACGCGACCATTTGGAATATTCTGTAGAGCCAAAATTAACACGTTTATTTATTTTAGGAACTCTAAGTGGAGCACGCCATTCCCCCTTAAGTATGATTTGTGCCACTTCACGAGTTGGCTTTGTCCCACATTCGAGTTTTACATCGTCACAGTCCAAGTAGTTGAATGCTTGAGAAAAGACAAATCCAGTTCGCACATTTATTTCTGTATTATTACTAAGCGGGTTTTTGCAAATTGCACTGTCCTCAACAGTATTGATATAAAAACGTAACTGAGGAGTGAACGAAGCTATAGATAAATTTCCATGTGTTGAATGATAGAATTTTTTGTCATCGCCAGATAACACGCCTATAGAGCCAAGCGGTGTTGAACAGTAGAACTCTTCGATATTTTCAAAATAAATAGTGTTTTCATTTACAATTATTTGTCCAGCAAAAGCACTAGATGAAAATATGCACAAGCAAATGTAGGATGTAATCTGTTGTATCTTATGCATTGCTGTGGCTTTTTGAAGAGATAAATATTAAAACAACTGTCCATAAAATAAGTATAACTGGCAGAACTTTGTCTGGAGACCATGATGGATCAAAACGATATACTGCGATATTGCTTGCCCAAATTAAGAAGGTGACTGGTGCAGTAAACAATTGAACTTTTGTGGTAACAGCAGCAAACTTTAGTAAAATTAGTGGAGATAGAGTGGCGAGAAATAAAGCTGAAATTATAGTAAGGTAAATATTTGTAGTGCTGGTATCAGTCCCAAGTAGGGTATTAATTGCCAAGAATGCAGCCGTTACTTCTGTAGGAATCAACCTAAATAATTTTTCTAGATAGTTTTCTACAGAGTTATTATCGCTTATTTCTGAGATATCTCTTGCCATAAGTTTTCCTAATTAAATTTAATGGAACATTGAACTAATCTAATTTCAACAGTTCTTGCATTATTGCTTTAGCCCTTTCAAGAGCTGCTAATTCTTTGGTTCCCAAATCAGAATTATTGTCTACTTCAATGTAAACTTGAAAAGTTATATGCTCTTTTGACCCGCCACCCTGATTTTCCGCAGACCAACTAACTTCATACTTCACCCCCATCTTCCCATTACTTAGAACATCAGCTCGAAGCTGTGGGTCATTAAAAGAAAAGTATCCTGTCATTTGGTCTTCCTGTTTAGAGTTGGTGCTCTCTATTTATCAATCATTTTTTGAATACTAATTAAGTAAGCGGAAAATAATCACGTTTATACTATCAATGTTTAATGTCACTTAAACTCATTTAAAGATGCAACATATTTTTTGTTCAAAATATCATTATCTAACCGATCTAATGCAGTTCGTAATGATTTAGAACGGCTTTTATATTTGCTATTTATATCGATCAAATTGTTTATAGGATCACCGCTATTTAAAGCATTTTTCACTTTTTTTCTACTAGCTCGTCCTTGATGATGAATATCCGCAATTATCATGCAAAGTTTTGCAGATTTTCCGTCTAAATCATACCAGCCTCCATATTTAGACATTTTACTTTCTAATATCTGGACAGATCGTTTTACTTGAATATCTCTAGCTTTCTTTGAATGTTCGCACATATGCATCATTCGTGCCGCGTTTAATACCTCTTGATTATCAAGTTCCCAGCGATTTGGATTAAAGTAATTCATTAAAAGTTGTAATTGCTTTGAGCCATTAGGGCCTGTATCAAAGATAGTCTCCAAGTCTGTTTTTGCTCCATCATTGCTAACCTTATGAACTCTGCCATTTATTAAACTTAGTTCAGGAAAATATGGCTCACTAACACCTTCTTTTATTAAGTCTCTCAAGAAAAGTACAAAATTATCATTAGGTGTGTGTGCAGCTAATTGATAAAATCCAAATGTAAATTTAGCTCTGTCATAAGTATTGTGAAGGTTGAAGTGATTATTACTTTCGCAATAACCAGACACTTCGAGAAAGTGTGACCATATATCGTAATCGTCTTCATACGATTTTGCACTGTACTTATGACCATAGTATTCTTCTATTGGCACAAATAACCCGTAATATTTTGCAGATTTTTTCTTAATCTCCTTACCAACAAGGAACCAGTCATTCTTATTTGAAGACGCCTTAGTTGCTCTTGCCCACCAACGATTGTCTCCCTTTTGAATTTCAATAGGCACTCCTGCTGATACATTGATTCCATCAGGCCTTACATCAATTTCATAACCTTCATTCGGAAAGTGTCCAAAAAATATAGCTTGGTGTCCAGAATACAAATTTTGAAATTTGGTTTTAAAAGAGCTTAATGGTTCCTTAATCACCTTATCTCCACCATTAGAGTAATGGTAAACATTCCCCCGCGAGAATATTCCAACATGCTTCTGCGGTATATTCACCATATTCTTTTTTTCTAGATCGACATTTTTTTCTTTTGTGACAAAAATCAGTGACTCTCTATTTTTATCTAAATCAGCCTCTCGTCCCACTCTAGGGCATTGAGCAAAAATTTCGTGAACTCTTACGTTGGCGGGTTGTTTACTACCTCCCTTATATTCCCTGCAATGATACGAAAATTCTATCCCTGCTATGTGTGATACAAAATGGGCACAATGGTTATAGTTCTTTCCATGAAATTTATTTTTACAAATGTCTTTTATATCTTTTCCTAACGCAGCTTCTAAGTCGTTGTAATATTGCATTTGTATTCGATCCTCCACTGATTTGAGCTATTCTAATATTTTCTCAATGCTTTCTAATATCTTCTCTCTAGTAATTGGAGATGATGCAGATTTAATGTGTGACCCTAGAATTTTAGTAACTGTATGGGCATGCTCTATTTCATCTGGTACGATAAACTTGCCGCCACTTTTTCCACTTGGATCATGCTTTCTTGCGTTGTGCGGAAATCCACGCGTGGCGTGAAATTCATCAATGAAGTCGATGTTTTTTGAAAGCTTCATAGAAGACTGCCAAGCAAAAAGAGCTGTAGGGTCAACCCCAGCTACATAGGCGACGGAAATATCTTCAGAATTCAGTTTCTTTGCAATTTGCTGGCACCGTAAAGCGCCATAAGAATGACCAATCAATATTATTGTAGCAGAACCTAGTTCTTTATGCCGTTCCAATATGCCTTTGAGGACTTTTTTCCATCTCCGATGATGATGGTGATGTGCATCTACAGTAGAAGGAAGATCATCAATAAGACGTTCTAATTCCTTAGTACCATCTTCTGCTCCAGCAGAAAGCAACCCAGAAAATAAATGACACTCAACTCGACCCATAAGTATTCCCCACTTAATTAATATATAGGAATTTATTTACATAAATGAGTCAAGCTTAATATTGATAACTTTTATATTTAATCTCTAATAAATTTGGAGGGTAATTAAAATTCGAAACTGAAATTATAATAAATCATTACGAAACGCGCGGTATAAGCAAAATAATTTATAATAAGAGCCAACAAAACTTGTTGATTTTCCTGCGTATCGATAATTGGCAGAATATTCTATTATTTCATACTTGGCACCAGTCCAGCATTAATACTCATATCTGTAGGTGCAAGTTTAGTTACTTGCTCTACAGCTACGGTCGTAATGAAATCTGATTTGAGATCGGTTTCTTGTGAAGGGTCGTAGTCAGATAGTTTGCTGCGAACTTCGATGGGCATGTCTTTTTCGATGCCATCTTTTAGTTCGTCGAATTCTTCTTGAGTGAGTTCATCGTCGTCTAGGCGTTCACGAGCTGTATCAAGCTTTTCTTGATAGTCGAGTAGCTTTTGATCAATGATTTCATGCTTGTGGATTTTATTGCGAATGTCCTGCCAAGCTTCATGTGTCGTATGATGATCGGGTATTTGGTTTGGTTCAACAATATCTGGCGTAAGTTGGTTGCCTTCTTTATCAAAGACGCGAATGCCATCTTCTGATTTAAAAATATGCATTCCATCATCAAGCTGATAGGAATTTTCAAGCGCTGCGTCCCGTTCGAGATATAGACGTTCCAGTATCTCACGATTTTCCATGATGGCTTCGATGGTAAGTGCATCGTAAGTATCAAGATCGGCTTTGAAAGCTTCAACTTCAATAGGGTCTGCCAAGATTACACTGGCAACAAGATCAAGGAATTCCTCTTCCGCTTGTTCTTGTTTGATTTCTTTCTGCTCTTGTTGGTGTTTTGAAGCAATGAACCATTTCTCGCGCTCGTGGCGAAGTGCCTCGCTTTGCAAGGCACGTATCTCGAAATCGTCCATCACCCGTAACATTTATACCCCGCAATCCTTACTCACCATAGCATAGACAATCACAGCCACGGGCTTTTCCCTGTGATGTTCCAACCATTGTTTGGCGACTTTCCAACGGGAGACGGTATCTATTTCAAGCCAGCCTTCAATACATTTAAGGCCATCTTCATTTGGACGATCTTTGAGAAAGCGGGCATAGCCCAGACCAGCAAGTACTCCACCAATATGCTGCACCTGAGCATCGGTATCCAGTTTTGTAAGTATATCTTCGCCCGTAAGAGCGAGTGCCTCATTTGCCTGTATGCCATTTATCATTATTGCCATTAGCATAGCTGAAGTTCGTGAAGATTTACTTAAAGTTAACCATTGGTTAATGGGCATAATGGTTCCTTTTTGTCACATTGGATTATGACAAGCGAAATTTGCATCGCAAATCCAAAATCATGTAAAATATCAATAGGATGAGTGAATAGGGCATATGCCCGAAACACTCCAAAAGGTTCAGGAAAGAAAGGAACGAATCTGTCAATCGATAAACATCAAACGATTGAGCATTAAACCATTGAGATAATTTGAAAAAATGAAGTTAGGCTATTTACGTGTCAGTACAGAAGAACAAAATACGGATCGACAGATTGATGCGCTAAAGCCCCTGTGTGATGATATTTTTATTGAAAAAATCTCAGCGACCGCGCCAAAAAGGCCTGTGTTTGACCAAGTAATGAGCCTCTTGAAAACAGGTGATACATTTGTTGTCTGGGACTTAGATCGTGCATTTCGCTCCACAGTAGATGCTATTTTGCAAGAAAAGCATCTACGCGAGAATGGAATTGCATTTGAGATTATATCACTAAATGTGAACACAGCTGAGCCTGCTGGTGAATTTGCTTATTCAGTAATGGCAGCAGCAGCGCAATTAGAACGGCGCATGATCTCCAAGCGTACTAAGGAAGGATTAGCAGCCGCCCGAAGGCGCGGCGTTCAGCTTGGTAGAAAGCCAAAACTCACGCAAATACAAGTAAGACAGGCAAAAGAAAAACTAGATGCTGAAAATCACACGCAATGCGAACTTGCCGCTATACTTGGCGTTCACCCAAGAACATTAGCTAGAGCTTTAAAGCGCGAGTTACAGAACTAGATACCAAACAAATCCAACTGCTTGCTCAAGAGTTCATCTAAAAAATGTAAATGCGCGAAATCATTATATAGATGAGCATTCTTTAAACTCATTGATGTATGAACATCGCTACAAGCAACAGGAATATTTATAATTCTATTGGTCTTGCGTTGATGATGTAATTCACGAACAACTTGGCGATATCTCGATAAATCAGATTTCAGGTCAGCTTTGAACTTGGCTTGCAGCTTACGCAGTTTTTCTGAGCGCTTTGGCTCACTCATCTTGTTAATCTGACATATGTCATCAGCCATATAACCGCAGTAGTCAGATGCAATTGCTTCTGCTTGTATTTGTTTAGGTGTGGGAACAACACCACCAAGCAGATAATACCACGGATGACCTGAACTACGGCCTTCATGCTCTTCAAGGGGTTTAACGTTTTTCATGATTATGTCCTCCCGTTAACCGCAACGGTAGGCAAAGCGTTCACCTGATACTGTTGTCATGGAATAATCGACTGATAAATCGCGAGCGATAGCATCATAATCGATATAGAACTCTAAGGACTTTGGAATTTCACCATAAAGGCCTTCATCTATGAATTGCTCTGCAAGTTCCTTCAAAGATTGGACATCATAAATATCAATGTCTAAATCATTAATGTTGTCCGTGTCTGGATTGAAACCATATCCGCACTCGCCATTGGCAACAATAAAACGCGTTTTCTCATGAACATCCCAATTGTCTACCAATTCAAAGAACTTTGCAAAATTGGATTGGTTTAATTCAAAGGCATTAGCAAACTCACAATCAATACGGTCCCCATCAATGAACTGGATTTCGAACTCCTGAAAAGCCTCACCATATGCGTGTCTTAATGTGGCAAGATGATTGTCGAATTCATTTGCGGATTTAAAGTAAAATCCACTACCTGCAGTACTGTAAGGTTGGGCAAATAATTGTGTCATGGTTCTTTCCTCTTCTTTTGAAACTAGGTTGCACATGCAACCTTGCTTCCGGTCGAGGACGGAGATGGGAGGGGAAAAGAAAAATCGTTATTGAGTGGTGCGGGCGCACAAATGAAATGCGGAGCCACGGTTAATGACTATTTTTCTTTTGGGGAGAGAAGAGGCAGAGCCTCTCGGCTTCCTCAACTAACAAAATAACCAAGCGGCAAACTTGTCGCTGCAATATTTCCGTCAGGGGGCGACGCCGAATGGCCAATACAAGCGACGCGCAGGCTTGGTTTACGAGCACCCGCCCGGACGGCAGTTATAATTAAAGATTGATAATCTGTACTCTCGGCCCATACCAGACCTTGAGGCAGTTTCAACTATCACTTTGGGTTTTCCAGAAAGCTGCCATTTAAATAACCCTTAGGAAAACACCTGAATGAGTTACTCCAAATTTTCAGCGATTTATTTTTCAATCTTTCTGATTTAAAGAGGTCAAAAAATCAACCATTTCTCCAAAACATGCAAGAGAGCTGAGTCTCGAGTCTTTCCCTAAAGATTCTTCTGGCCAGTATTAATTGCCAATGTTCTATTTTGTTTCGAGTACTCGGGTCCGACAATATAATCTTCGCGTGCCAATTCTGGGTTCAATGTTGAAGTGGTAAGAATAACCTGATGAGGTTTGCTCTCTTCATCCATAAAATCAGCTATGACTTTTTGGAAATTACGTACTCTATCTCCAACCATACCTTTGTCTTCAACATTATCTAAGAGCAAAAATCTGGGATACCTCATCAAAGAATCTTGCAAGGAAGATAGTAGTAATCCAATATAGAGACTGTTTTTTACCACGACCATTCCACTAGCACTTGTTGTGATATTGGGGTCTCCATTGATTGCAAACCAATCATCCTCAAAACTGAAATTAAAATTATCTAGTTCCTCAAAATCATTGTGTTCTTGCAGGTCTTTTAGCAGTACTCTTTTGGTTTGATCTGCTATCCTTGTTTTCACCACCCGTCTTCTTTTGTCACGCGCTAACTCCAGAGCTTCAATCTCATTTTTTAACGCTGTCACAGCATTGGACGCAGCTTCTTTGGCCGTTCTTACAGCATCAATTTGAGTACGAAGATCAGTTAGTCTCTCCAGTTCGTCCAGTCTGGCGTCAATTTTCCCAATCGCTCGGCTTTTTTCTGAGACCAATGCCGTCAGACCGTCAATTGAAGCAGTTCGAGCTTCATCAAACTGCTTCATCAAGCGTGTCATATTGGTTTTGAGTTTAGTACTTTCCTTCTTAGCCGCATCGAGCTTCTCTTTGCGTTGAACTTGAAGTCGTTTGCTCTCAACAATCTGACCTTCTATGTCAATCCGAAGTTCAAAGAGTTTGGTTTCTTTCTCTTCGACAGGAAGTTTTTCCTTACATAAATGACAATGATCATCTGATGCAGTTTTAAGAGGCTGAAAACATGAAGGGCAAAGTTCAAATGGTATATCACCGATAGCGGTGTATGTTACGGCAGTCTTGTCAAACTCCTTCAATAGCTGATCAAGGTGGCTAATGAATTGTTCACTGTCGGCTATCTCAAATGTAAGAGCAGCAGCCTGACGTTCAAGCTCGACGAGACTCTCTCGCTGCCCGCTCACCTGTTGGTAAAGTTTTCTTCGCTGAACTTCAGCAGACTTTGCCATATCACCACTATCAACTTCAGCATTTTGCAATGCTTCAATTTCTTTTAAAAGTGAATTTCGTTTATCTGAAAGGCTGTTCAGTTCTTCTTCGAATTTTCCCTTGCTGAAATTTTCTCCCAAGTTTGCAACTACCCTTGCGAGGTTAGTCAGTTTAGTTCCCAGCTCACTTTCTAATTTTCTCTGCTCACGCAACGCGATACGCTTTGAGTACAATTGATTGTTTCCGATACCACAAAGTAGTTCAGAAACTGCTTCACGTGTATCTCTAGGGTCAAAGTCTTCTGATCGGAAAATCCGTTGGAAAGGTGTTGTTTGATCTACGTACATCAATCTTAAAATTTGATGCATCGTGATATTTGCGCCTTCATCACCAGGGATCTCTGGCAGATTCAATGCCTTAAAAAGCACTTGGCTAAATGTTGATGAGTGCTCATTGCGAGCATATGGATATCGCTGCCAACCATCTGAAGCTGACTTCATTCCCTCTTCCATCGTCCCAAAAAAGATCTGCATTGGACGGTTATTTTCAATTGACACATCCCGACGAAGGGTCAATGTCACTCCATTGGCAACAATCTCAGCGAACACCGCATCACATATGCTAGCTATGGGTTTCCACTTCGTTAGGTTGCCTCCCAAAGCATAGAATATGAAATCTAATATGGAAGACTTACCTGAGCCGTTGGAACCATGAATAATATTCAACCCCAAATGAAATTTTTGATCATAAGCTCGTTGCCCACCTTTCAGGATAACCAACTGTTTGAGGCGTAAAATGGGAGTATTCATCTTAGACGACCTCCTAATTCCAATTTGGTTCTCCTGAACAATCCAGTTGGTCCATCCAAAGGAATTGAAGAAAGATCATCAACAATGAAATTCATCTGTTTCTGATTTACAGAAATGTAGGCACTTACTTCAGAAACTAGATCAGTTGGGACATCTTGAGTTGATAAATCCAGTTTACCCTCTTCAAATGCCTGGGAGGACAGTATCTTTTTTGCAACCAATTGATGGAATGCCGCTTTTTGAAATACTTGAAGTTCTCGAAAGACCGTTCGAATATCAGGTAACCTTACAAAACTATCGGCTGGCTTTGGAATGTCTAGGCGCCTCAACTTGTTTCTAAGATCGCCAAATTCAGTATAGTGGATCTCGTGTAGGTATTCAGGAAATAGAAGGAATACATCGAGCAACGAAGCGCGCGATATAGACATCGGTTTTGACGTAGCCGAACGGAGGGCTATCATTCTGAAACAGCAATGATGTGGATCTCTCATTGGATGCCAGATCCTAATCATCGTTTTTCTTCCAATCGATATGACAATTACCAGTCAAATAGTAGATGGCACTATGAACATCAGCAATGTTAAAAAGATCATTTGACGACTCCTTCTCGCTCAAAGGCTGTAATAGCTTTGAATGAATAGCACTATTGACAGCAGCTTCATCTGCTCCCGCTCTTATCAATGGGGCAATATGTATGCGAAATAGAGTCAAGACTTCGCTCAAGAATTGTCGGTACTTTCTCCTTGCGCTGGCAGAAATAACGTTCCTTCTGACCTTCATATGAATTCGTTCCTTTTCAGCAGCAGCATCATCTATTTCTTTTTCGCTCTTTCCGCCTATTTCTAATTTCTCAGCGAGTGAAAGACGGTCACCCTTCACAGTCTCGATGTAGTATTCTAAATCATCGATCGAATGGGAATCACTAGCATCCAATCGCTGTTCTAAAAAAAGCTCGTCGAGAAAATTCAATATGCAAACATAACCAAAATCTTCTGGGTGCCCGAACTTACAAATGTCCTGATGGTTAGCGTCGACACCTATGGGATCGCAATCAGCAACGCCCGGGTCTGCGGAGACTGCATCAACCACCATCGCACCATTTGTTTTCATCGTTTCGAAAAATGCAGCGGATCGGACACCAGAAGCATGAGCCTTATTTTTATACCAAGTACCTAAATCTAAGATATGCTCGTTTGCTTTGGTAAGCTCAGAAGTTTGTTTTGACGCTACCCCAGGAATTAAGTTTAGAATTGAAGCCAAGCCTGAACCATTATGAGGGCTCGCTATAAAAATGACACCTTTGCAATTGTCAAAGATAGCATTTTTTGTGGCCGTAGTTGAGCTTTCGCAAGCTCGTAGCATCGCTTTCGCAATAATGCCGCCCAAGCTATGGCAAATCAAAACAAGAGGCCTACTACCAATTTTTTTTGCCCGCAATAATTCCGACAAGCTCGATGCTACCGTGAGCAAAGAAAGATCTGGTTTATCGAAATACGAACTATATTTAGAAGTTGGATAATCAAGCCCCCAAATTGAAATACCTGGGAATTTTTGTGATAAAAATATAGGCCAAACATCTCCAGCTTCACCTGAAGTATTTTGCCAACAGGTTTTAAACGCATCACCCAATCCATGTAAAAAGATGACATCAGCTACAGGTAATCCATTCGGAGGAGTATAAATTTCGTTTAATTGAAAGTCAGACAAATTTTACCTGTAAATATTAATGCGTTTAATAAAAACATGCGCCAATAGAGCATCGGACGCAAGTAATAAGATATATAAACACAAATATTTATATGAATAAAACTCAATTTAATTCTAACTATGAAGCTCTATAATATTCAATAGGACTTCGCTTTGATACATGTTTCATCACCCACATTTATCAAAACCACTTCAAAATGGTTTAGTAAGAAAGATTCCCAAGTAATCATGCGCACTGTCATGGTACTTCTTATTTTGGCATCTGCTTTTTTGATATCACAGTTGAATAGGCCAATTTCGACCTATGTTTGCTTTCCCCCAATATTGCCTTTAATTTGCTTCATGTTAATAAACTTTATGGGTGACAATAACAATTATCTTAAACTGCAGAAGGCCATATTTTCTGACGCCTTAAGGTTGATGCGAGATCGGATTGGCTTTGAGTTCGATATGGTTCCCAACATTGTTTTAAACGATAGTGATGTATTTTCAGCGCGTGCGCATCTTGAGGGGAATTCAATTTCCATTGAAATCAATCGCGGCTGTATTGAACAGATAGAAACCTTATGGGAAGCGGTTTTGAATGAACGCATTTTACTAGATGTAGACGGCGAGAAGCTATCGAACACAGATGGAAAATCGCTTGATAAAGACTACCTTGTTCATGTTTCCCTTGTTTGGTTGGTGCTTCATGAATTGACACATGTGCGATTGGGGCATCTGGATTTATTGGATGTAACATCGCTTGCTGAAGTTGAACCAGCAAGTGAAAAATCAGAAATTAGATTTCTACAGAGTTTGTCTGAACATTTTACAGATGATGAGTTGAAACTCATTCGTCCATGTCTGGAATTACAAGCAGACAATGATGCAACGGAAATCTTGTTTGGTGGTTATGATGAGAATAAATGGGATCAGTTTCGTTTAGAAGTAGCTAGCATCTTTGTAGTCGTGGCTTTAATGGAACGTGCGGAAACAGAGCTTGATATCTCCGATGAAGAAAGAACCTACCCTAAAGTTGGCACTCGGTTTTTCACGCTGTTTGCTCAATTGTTCCAGTATTGGCTTTATGGGGACGCGAAACTGGAGGCCGGTGATAGTGAATCTTTTGTCCGTACAGAGCGCCAACCTCAAGGGGAAGATTTTGAGCGCTATGCAAAAACCGTTTTAGCTTTGACCATAAGTGATGCAATTCAGATTGCTGCAATTGCTGGAGTAACCAGCTTTTTAGATGATATTGGCGCTGGATATGGTTTCTTTGAAGATATTTACAAAATTCAATATGCGGAAAGTTTAGCTGAAGCCGAGCTTTGTACAGAAGCCGCGAAGCAATGGCGGGAGTTACTGCCGATCAATGAGAAGTTTATGGCAATGAGCGGGTTGCGAGATTAGCTTCTAATCTGCAGTGACTTCTACTTCAAACACATGCAATCCACGTTGGGATTTTGGCTGACTTGTATAAAACCCAGCAAGAAGCCTTAAAATTGTTCCATCCAGTTCTATTCGATCTTCAATATAACGCATGAACTCTAGTGGTGGTGGGGCTGGTGTCTGGATTAGAATAAACTTGTGCACTCCTGTTTGGTCGCGTTCGCAAATATGCGCATCAGTTCCATCTTCATGAAACCCTGGTACATAGATGGTATTGGATTTAAGTTTAAATTCCGCGGTCAAACCACCCCAGTTTAATCCTGCCTGTTGAAGGCAAAAGACATGTCCTGTTTTGAATTTACCTGAAAACTCTATTCTAAACCACTGGTCGAGAGGCACTGATTGTTGTGGGTTCGACTTCTTGGCATTCTTGTCTGATTGAACCAGTCCAGTTCCTTCTTTTTTCAAATCTGGTTTTGGAACAGCTTTACCTGAATTACGAATAGCTTCGGCTTCAATGATCTGGTTCCAAAACTGTACACCTTGCTTGTCGAATGCCTGCTCAAAAGCTTGAACATGGCCAAGAGCCAATTGCTCAGCTTCAGTTTCATTTTGTATCTGGGGTAAGTGTTTTTGCAGAAGTATCAGTAAAACATCGAAACTATCATCAGGCATGACTGCAAAACCATCTGCTGTGACATTGTTCGCCCACCCATAGACGGTAGAACGTCTTCGCTCAAAGCTTTCTGCAAGGTCATTCCATGAACCACCATATGCTTCATCAGCGAGTATCCTGAGTTTGCGTCCAAGCGCTTCGATTTCCATTACATTTTTTGTCCTTCTCATTCAGTTCTGCGCCCAAAGAACTGTCAGACAGAGTCTGATGCTTGTCTGACTCGTTCCATTAATCGGAATGCTAGTGGGTTTTTGCGTTCAATGAAACTCAAGAACCGATTGGAATTCAAGATGACTAACAACAAACCCTATCCGCATGACTTGGAATTAGATATTGGCCCAAAAAAGAAACGCGGTGTCATTCCCCCGTATTTTGAACTGTTCCTTTGGTTGCTACCAATCTTCGCGGGCACATTTTCCGGATGGGCGATGGTGAACTTGCATCTGGAAGTAACTACTGGTGTTATTGCCAAAGCAGCGCTTGTGGGTGTGGTGGTTGCGATTGTGTCTTATGCGATCAATCGCTTTGCTGTTGATTGGGGAACAGAACTTGCTGCTGGTGGGTACATGTTGGCGGGTGCTTTTAGCCTCCTTTCTATGATGGTTGTTGCCGCTTGTTTGTGGCTCTTCAGCTTTGGTGGAATTGTTTTACCGGATGTGCGTATTCTACGCTTTGAAGATCACGGCATTACGCTATCACAAAATCTGCAACACCGTCAGGAACAGGCCTCGAAGGCAATGCAGGTCGTACCTGTTATTTCTGCAACACGCGATGATCTTGCCTACCACTCTGTTTGCGAAACCCAGTCTGGATGTTTGTCGAATCGCGGTGGCGGCGTGGGAACCTTATCACGCGTGCTAGATGAACGAAGCCAACGTGCGAGCACGATTGCTGATCAACTTAATACAGGTACACAAACCTTTGCAGCAATTGTTGCGCAGGCCAATGAGTTACTTGGTGAGTACCAAACGGTTCTGAATGATGATGAGCTATCACTTAAACAGCGTCGTCAGGAATTGATCCGTATTGATGGTGCCTTTGTGAATGTGGTCGGTGGCTTGGAGCAAGCAGTTCCAGTTGCTCTTATAAGTGCCTATGCTCAGGAAATACTGGATGGTGTGACTATCCCCAATCGTCCTGACGCAACTCGTACCGTAAATACGTTGCTACGCAAGCATGGACAGGCATTGCAATCTGTACTGGGGAATATCGAGCGCGAAACCGTTGAGCGCACGCAATTTCCAGGAAAAGCTGGTTTGTCAGACACACTTCAATATGTAGGCAACTTTGCGCCCCTCGCTGGTGTTATCTGGGTGGCAGAAGGTATCTTTCCATTAGCATTGTGGGTTTATACGTGGCTGTTTCTAACTCGTCAGCGTGAGCGTGCAGAACGTATCTCTAATCCTGATAACTCTCTGACTTCTACTACCGTTGCATTGGCAGATACGTCTGAAACACTTCCAAAGCCGCGCAAGCGTCGTCGCAGGGCAAATAAAAGCCCTGTGGCTAATACCTCACAAACTCTTAATGGCAGCGCGTCACCGGAGCAATCTCACACAACACATAAGCAAGGAGAATAATCATGCCCATCGATGGAAACGCTTCATGGATGAATGGTGGCTTGGCTGTATCGATAGTTGGTTATGGGTTGTTCAGCGCATTTATATCTGGACCAGAAATCCTTCACCGCGAGAGTTTGAAGCAAGGTTGGCCTAAGCACTGTAAGCAGATTGTTGTTGCCGGGTTGGAACAGAATCAACCTCAAGAAGATTTTGTACCGCAGATTGACTATCGCGACATGGCGCGTGGTTGGTTTGGTCGCGATGCTGAACCACTGCTTGAACTCATGCAGCCACTTGGGCAGATGATGGATCAGGCGAATGCCCAAAAAGAGCACGTAAAACGTTTGAATGAAGAGCGTTTGCAAAAGAAGGCTGAGGAAGCTGGGTCACGATGCCACTGTGCGGTTGTCATGCTTGAAGAGCAACACGTCTCGCTTGGGCTTTATGCGGGAAGCGGCAGATTAGTGACACCTAATCTCTTTAAGAACCTTAATTCGGAATTGAAGACAGCATTGCACTCGCAACGCTGTTCACAAGGGAGTTGATCTTATGATGATAGGAACTTGCAGAGTTGAGAATGGCTCGGTCATTACGTCCAAGACGACTTATGTTGTGACAGAAGAAACCAGGCCTGATGTACGACGTATCTTTATGGCACCGAGCTTGGTTGTAGCTGGCGGGCTTACTCTTTTTACCTTTGGCTTTAGTGATCTGCTTTATCCCAGTGAGTTTGTCATACTTGCGTGCGCGATTACTCTTTCGTTATTCGCAGGCTTGCAGGTTGCGCGTTTGACTATTCTGGATCGTGTAACGCGTGGCACTGAGCAGATGTCGGCGATTTATGGATTGCATTCAACCTTACAAGACGTTCGTTCGGAAATAGACCAAGCAATTTTTGATTTAAAGGGAGAACGTTCATGAGTGTTTCCAAAGATAGATCAACAAACGGCATGCCAATTAAGCCACCGTTTAATGAGGGTGGGACGATACTGGGTGTTAATGCCAAGCTGTTGCATGGCGCTATATTAGGTGTCGTTGCCTACTTTATCTGGCCTGATGATCCCAAGTGGTGGGGCTTTGGCATGTTCTCGATAATCCTTGGTGCTGCGTCAGTTGCGCTTGTGATCGAAGCCATTCGGTCAGCCATGAAGTTGCATGCTGCCAAGAGACGTTGGGCAGCGCTTCAAGCACTGGGAAATGCGCCAAAGAATGCACGTCTTGCAGGCAAGCATGGCCTTCGTAGTGGAGGCATGAATTGATGCGTAAACCATTCAAGAAACTTAAGAAGCTCTTTGGCATTACCGACAAGGATGTTCGCCGTACCAAAAAAGAGAATATGGAACCCAAGCGCGTCATCGGACGCATGATTGAAGATGGTTCTGCGATCTTTGAACCCAACTCCACTGCATCATGGGTTGTCTATGGTGGTGCAGGGTCTGGTAAATCTACCTGTGTAACGCTTCCAGCTGTTCAATCCATGTTAAGTGATTTTGAACGCGCTTTAGTGATCAATGACGTAAAGTCAGGTGAGATTGCCCACCAAATTGCCGATATGTGTATCAAAGCTGGTAGGAAGTTTGCGGTCATTGATGACAGCTATGTCTTGGGTAAAGATTATCTCTATCGCATTACTGTTAATCCGTTTGGTAATTTGGTTCGTGCTCATGAACATGATGATCCTGATCTTGTCGCTGAGATAGAATCTGTCTGCATGCGATTATTACCTGAACCTGATGGGGGGCTTGATCGTAATTTCTTCTTTAGACAAGTACCTCGCATATTCTTATTCTTTGGTATTCTTGCTCTGCTTAAGCGTAATAAGAAGGTTGCTACTCCAGGAGGGTTAGCCGCACTTCTTGATGACCCAGAAATCCTTGCAGCAATTGTTGATATCGAAGCTGATGAAGGAGATGAGATTATCAAGGGGCGTGCAAAACAATTGCAGACACTGCGCGAGAATGATGAAACTGAATATTCAAAACATTACTTGGGAGCAGTATTTGCCTTAAGTACTTTCGCTCCAGGTTCCCCTATGCATGAGGCAGGGCGTAACCAAACAATCTCCCATGAAGAGCTTTTGAAAGAAAACTATATTGTCTGCCTTGTTCAAAGTGTAAAGAATGCCTCGCGCTATGCTACCTATTACGGGTTACATCATGGGTCATTTTTGTCCGCTCAATTGAGTGATAGATGTGGCAGAACGGACTTCATCTTTGATGAAGTCGCCAATACGCCAGCTAAGGACATTATTGAGAAAGTTACTGCCTTTCGCGCTCATAAATTAAGAGTTCTTTATATCGCGCAATCAAGAGCAGATTTACAAAGGCAATATTCCGACAAGCTGATCACAACGCTGGAAGACAATTGCAATCTGCAATGGCTACAGTTTGGCAATTATGAAGAAGCAGAGCGGGTCTCCAAGGCAATTGGAGAGATTGATAATGTAAAGGTCAATCTTAGTGCTGGTTCTTCAAACATGGATTTTAACTCAACTATTGATACCAATCGGGAGCGTATGTTTCCGCCTGATGATTTGATGAACTTAGAGCGTTCAGAACAAATCATGCGTGTGATTGGCGTCGGCTGGATACATAGTCTCAAAATCCGTCAAAATGAAATCGGTGACAGTGCCTATTATTTGACTGACAATCCACTAGAGGGCGGTCGGTTGGAGCCAGATATCAAGGTTGAATTACCGTTTCGAGTTACAGATCAGATTGCTGCAAATGCGCAACGACATGCGGGAGACCAGTCATGAAGCGATTAGGTATTCTTCGATATGGCGTGTGGGTGCCTGTGCTTGGACTTCTGTATCTGGTATTTATGTTATGGGGAATCCCGCATTTGGCGTTCAATTATACTTACCTTGATGATGGACGCGG
The DNA here is from genome assembly GCA_964502215.1 of uncultured Rhizobiaceae bacterium. Lineage (GTDB taxonomy): Bacteria > Pseudomonadota > Alphaproteobacteria > Rhizobiales > Rhizobiaceae > JAALLB01. The sequence continues at coordinate 17,407 of CAZCUN010000027.1, forward strand.
CTATGAGCCTTTTGCATCTGGCAGATGGTACACATCATGTACGTATATCGGCTACTATGGTCACTTCCACTATGAGGCTGAAAACGGCACTTGCCCTTGGTTTAAGTTTTATAAGCAAGATTCTGCAGGTGCATTATGAGGGAGCATCTGAAACCAGTTCACACTCCGGCGTTCTTATCAATGCAGCATGGGCGGTGCGTGGTAGTAACGCGGCTTGAGATTTTGTTCTTTAACAATCTTGAGACGCAGTTCAGATTTGATGCACTTCAAGATCATGCTTTGATCGACGCCCTTAGCAATCGAAGCGTCACAGCTCGTACGGTAGTCTTCGTCCATGCCAAATGGGTCTGCTGCTTTCCAGAAAGCATCATAATCAAGTGTCTCAAGCCATTCTTCAAGGTCTTTACGGTCTTCAAAGTGTTGCATGTACTGATTGTATCACAATGCGGGGTTGCTTCCCCAGAACAATCGTCAAAAGCATCCACATGCAAATGCAATGGAACCGGTGCTGTCGTCTCTGAAAGGCTGGTTTTATGAATACTCCTGAACAACCCTCCATATCCCAAGAACTGAAACAGGTCTTCAATCTGCATGTATTGCGTAATGAGGCGAATAGACTGCTGACTGGCAGGCAATGGGAGCTAAGACAATCGCTCACTGACCGCTGTCAAAAAGCAATAAAGAAAGAAGAGCGTTTATTCGATGAGCGTTATCACACCCGCATAACTGGTGAATATAAAAAGCTTATGGATGAAGGCGCTTCAAAAAAGCTAGAGTTAAAGCCTGCCAGCCAACAAGATGATGTGTTTGATAGAGCATCTTTATTAGAGCAGGCAGATACCAATGTGCGTAACCGTCATGAACAAAGATTAGCTAAAATCGAACAGATTGAAACGCGCGGCATAGAAAGCCTGATGCAGCGCGCGGATCGCGAAAACCAACTCACAGGACACTCAAAAGATGCCTTTGCCCGTGCCACCAACAGGCGATTGGGTAAAGAGCGTCGTAGTGGAAAAACTAATAAGCAATCACAGTCTATGCGACGGCCAGAACAATAACATGCCTATCAGTTTTAAACCCTCAAACAAACAGGAGACTAGCAATGGATATCATGTACACCCCAAAAGAAATGAAACGGGTAGCGCAATCACGCGATAGCTTCTCTGGCCGATTACTTTCTGATCCTCACTATGATGAGGCGATGATGGTGACTGGCATTATCGAGAAGGAAATCCAGTCAACAGGCAGGTTCAAGGAAGTCTTGAATGAATATTCTGCCGCCTATGCGCATACCAAGAAAAACCTTTCTGTAGTAAATGCAGAAAAGATAATGCGCGATTTGTTCAAAGAACGTACTGGCCTCAGCATGAATGAAATGCGTGAGAGTTTTGTCCAACGTGAAGAAAGCTTGAGCCAGCAACAACGTACAGCTGCATTCCCTTATGCAAAAGAGGTTGGCTCCATGATTGAACAGGGGAATAAAATATCTTTCCACCGGGCGTTCTCTCATCAGGCAAAACAGTACGCAACCGAACTCAACATTACTGATCTTGGTGCCAAACGGATTATGAGCCAGCAATTTGAGGCCGTTCAAGGCGAGAAGCTTTATGATTGGGGCAAAGCTAAAGAAAAAGAGTTTTACCGTCCTCAAATTGAAAAAGAGAAACGAGCCCGCGCATCTGCAAAACAAGAACGTGGTATGGCGTATTCAAGAGCTTAATTAAATCGAATATGAACCAATCTGCATACAAAGATATGGCAAGCGGCAAACACAATCATAACTCTGGTTACTTGGTACAATGCAAATATTGCTTCTACTAAATGCTCTGTAAGCCGCATCCAGATTTGCTTTCAAGTAATTTGAAGGCACAATGTGCAAAGAGTTGGAGTTTGATTAGGTGGCACGTGCCATCAAAATGTCACTTGAAAGCGCGGCTTTTGCCTTAATTGCGCTCAACACTTGAACCTTCTCAGCCACTATTCTCGGCTTTTCCAAACGGTTCGAATTGATTGCCAACACCCTTAAATGGGACCTGAATGAAGTATCCCTTCTTCAGGAACAGCGAAGCTTTGCCTTGTGCAAATCAGCAATCAATCGATCCGTACAACCCAAAACAATTTAAACTCTAAAGGAAAATGACATGAATACAATATATGAACCGATTGACCATGGTAGCGTTGCCAACACACGTGAGAGCTTTAGCGCAAGATTGCTAACCGACCCGCAGTTTGAAGAATTTGTCTCTATTTGTTGCATCTTGAACCGCGAAATTAATAAGTCTGGTAGCTTTATAGAAAAACTGGAAACTTATGCATTTGCAGTTTCCAGAACTGAAAAAGGTATCAATGCAGCCAAAGCAGATACAATTCTACGCGACATATTCAAAGGACTGTTTGGTCAATCATTAGATCAACTCAGAAAACAGCTCTTAAAGGCTGAAGAAGAATTAGAAGATGATCAACAAGCATTGGGATTGGAATTTTCCTATGCAACCCTGCAGCAGATCGAAGACGGTGATAAAATACCATTTTACCGTGCCTATGCAGAACAGGCAGCTCTCATGGCAACGGCACTGGGTATTACGGATGTGTTTGCAAAAAAGCTCATAGCCAAGCAATTTGAAGCTGCGGAAGCTCGCGAATTCTACGAAGAAGGAAAGCAGTTTGAAGACAAGTTCTATCGTCCGCAAATTGAAGCTGAAAAACGCAAGCGCGTAACCAAAACTGGCAACAGCAGAAAACGTTACGGTGGCATTGCAAGTGGACAAAACGGTAGTGGCAATCGTGAACTTGTTGAAAGTTTAGGGTTGAGGCAATCAGATACCAAAGATAAGTCCACTACTGCCTCTCAACCAACTCCATCAAACAGTTAGGAGGCATAATGAGCACTTCATTCCAAAACGCTCGTATGGTCGAGCTTGGGTATAGAATACGACGTGCAAATCTTGAGGCATGCGGGGGATTAATGATCTTCCCGCATGATCTTGGGACGTTTTGTATCCCAATTGAACATGCTGATTTTCTGGCTGATGCCTATAAACGCTATTTGTGGGCTGCAGGCATTCTTGAAATGGCAGTAGAAACTGAAGATCATAAACAACTTTACGAATGTGACTTGCAGTATCTGCAGTTTATCCATGAACGTATAGGTTCGCCCTTTATCAAGGGCGAGTTCTTCCTCGAAACAGCCATCGAATTTGTCTGGCTGGAGGCAAAGGTCGATCAATCCCTCGCCATCCGCTGGTGCATGATGATGGAATACGTCTCCTACGAAGATCAGCGAACTGACTATCTACGTCAACACAATGAAAATAGTGGAACTACAAATAAAGTAGATCACGCAGAGTTAGCAGTGGGAGGTGTTGATGATGGATGAACGACAAGAAATTACTAACAAGTCAGGTGACGTCCCATCAATCAATTCGCCTCTTGGCAATATTGAAATCGATTACGATCTTCTTGGAAAGGAGCTTGAAGGTTCCAATCTATCTGAGGATGAAAAGAAGGAATTTATCGATTGCATCTGCTGGATCATGCTATCCTTTGTTGATCTGGGTTTTGGGATTGATCCTAACCAGCAAGCACTTCAAGCTGGTAATAGCAAGCGAACATCCACGTCACTGCCGTTTTTGGATGTTATTATGGACACAGAAATAGCAGGTGAGTTTAATTCAAAGAACAAAAAACGAAGAACTACGCAAACTAAGGAGACGATGACGGAAGGGTTGATCAAATGAAGTTTAATAATGATGCTGATCACGGCGTGACAGACGCTGTGCATTACGGGCGTGTGTCCAGTAAATCACAAACGGAAAGAGGTGATGGGTTAAGCTCTCAGGAAACCCGTTGTCGCGCTTATGCTGATTATAAATCCTATAATGTGATTCAGGTGTTCACGGACGACCTATCTGGTCAATCAGAAAACCGTCCAGGTTTGAGAGCACTAATTGCCTTTCTTAAATCAGAACAACCTAAAAGATATGTTGTGCTGATTGATGATCTTTCACGCTTTGCGAGAAATGTTCGTGTGCACTTTGATTTGAGAGAAGAGGTTTCTGCTGCAGGCGGCATACTTGAATCCCCATCTATGAACATTAGCGAAGATGCGGTTGGCGAATTAAACGAGTATATTCAGGCTACAGTTAATCAGTATCAAGCTAGAAGAAATCGTGAACAAACGCTTGATCGTATGGAAGCGCGTTGTCGTAATGGATATTGGCCGTTCGCAACACCTATTGGTTACAAGCATGTTAGCGTCAAAGGTATTCCTGGTAAGATACTAGAACGGGATGAGCCACTTGCCTCAATTATTCAGGAAGGACTTGAGGGATATGCTTCTGGAAGATTTGATACACAAGTCGAAGTTAAACGCTTCTTTGAAAACCAACCTAAGTTCCCAAAAGACTTGCCCAATGGTGAAGTTCGCAATCAAAAAATAACCGATATCCTTAAACGCATAATTTATGCGGGTTATGTAGAGCATCCCAAGTGGGGAATACCGCCCACAGAAGGAAAGCATGAAGGATTGGTAAGTCTGGAAACATATCAAAAAATACAGAACCGCCTTATTGGTAATAAAAAATCGCCTGCAAGAAAAGATATTAGTGCAGATTTCCCCTTACGTGGCTTTGTTACGTGTGGTGATTGCGAGAAGCCATTGACCTCTTGTTGGTCAACCAGCAAATCAGGCCAGAAGCACGCATACTACATGTGTTACAACCGAGATTGTGTAAGTAAGAGAAAATCTATTCCACGTGATAAATTAGAGAACGCGTTCGATGATATCCTCACTAGACTTACACCACCAGAAATTGTTTTCGCCACTGCCAAATTGGCGTTCAAGAGCTTTTGGGAGCAAAGGTCTACTCAGATGGATAATCTCGAAGACACAGTTAAGAAGGAAATAAAGAAGCTAGAGAGGCAGATTGAACTGCTTGTGGATCGAATTGTAGATGCTGATAGCCCAACAGTAATAGCAGCTTACGAAAAGCGCATTTCCAAACATGAAAAGGAAAAACTTGTAATGGCTGAAAAACTAGCAAATTCGCACGGTTGTCGTCGACCCTTCGAAGAAATGTTCGAACACGCTATGCAATTCCTCTCAAATCCTAGGAAACTATGGGGTTCTGAACGATTAGAGGACAAGAAAACAGTGCTGAAACTGGCCTTCCAAGAACGTCTTCCATACCATCGCGAAACGGGTTTTCGAACACCAAAAACTACCATACCTATCAGTACTTTAGCGGATATTAGTATGGGAAATTGTAAAATGGCGCACTCGGGAAGATTCGAACTCCCGACCCCTTGATTCGTAGTCAAGTACTCTATCCAGCTGAGCTACGAGTGCGCATTTTTACAAACTTAGTGCTTGCAGATTTCGGTGGTAATCCCTCTTAGAAACAAATGCAAGCTTTTTTAGCGGGTTTTTGATCTCTTGATAAAATTAAATTTGAAATACTAGGCAGTAACAACTTCATTGGGAATAATAATCAAAAATGTTGTTCCCTGATCTCCTGTATTTTCTATCGCAATTGACCCCCCATGCGCTCGCAATAACTCAACTGCGATAGCCATACCCAAGCCGGACCCACCCGCTTTAGTCGATCCTTCAAAAGCAATAAATATTTTTTCTTTTACATACTCAGGAATACCAGGCCCTGTATCTGAAATTCTTATATGTACTTCATCATTTATATGATCAGCTTCGACACAAAGTTTTTTTGAACGATTTGGAATATCTGCATCAATCATTGCCTGCTGCGCATTACGGCAAAGGTTCATTAACACTCGGAATAACTGCTCTGGATCAGCATCAGCTTCAAAATCAATCGGAACATCATTGTGCCACTCAATCGTAAGGCTGTTTTCTAACCCCAACATATCAGCGACATCATTCGCAATCGTATTTAATAATAATTTCCGGCGCTTAGGGGGCGCCTCTAATGCACGACCATAATCAATAACAGATTTTGTATAATCAACAGCACGATCAATTGTCTTGATAAGTTTTGGTGCAAAGCGCTGAACAGTTGGATCAGGCAATACTGTCAATCTATCAGAAAATAACTGGGCTGATGCAAGAATATTTCTAAGGTCGTGATTAATCTTAGAAACCGCTAATCCTAAGTCTGCCAGCCTCTGTTTCTGCCTCAAAGTATGCTGCAGATCACCTTGGAAAGAAGCGAGGCGCTTTTCTGCAGTGCCAATTTCATCCATCCTATTTGATGGACGATAAACCAGGGAAGCATTCTCTGGCGTTTTTGAGAACTCATTCATATTCGAAGAGATCCTAATTATTGGCAAAACAATCAGCCTATAAAGCGCTAAGTATACTAACGCAGCAGTGAAGATCGAAATTAACAATGAAAGGAAAGCAACATTACGTGCATATTCCCACATTGCTTTTTGGATATATTTTGTTTCTTGCACCAATTCCATAATAGCAGGGCTAGAGCGCATTGTGCCAAAGACACGGTATCTATCACTGGGATTAGCAAAAAGCATTTTGATGGAACTAACAATGGATTTAAATGCCGTAGTCTTGTCTAAATCAATATGTTCAACCAATTCCCCTGGTTCACCTGACGTTGCCATCAATCTAGAAACATCATCTCTGCGGATTGCAACCGCTAAAGACTCAGTTGTGGCCAGAAGACTTTGACCGGCCCCCTCACTCAACATTAAATCATTGGAATCTAAAAATACGATGCTTGCCGCTTCCGCCGTCAGCAGGTGATCTTTTAGCCAGCTATTACGAAAATTAGCAACAGATGGAACAAAAATTAAAATTTCTGCAATCAGAACAAAAATCACTGTTAACACTAGAAGCTTAACTGACAGGCCTGTCCGGATCGCATTTGATAGCCAACCAAAAACGCCAGTGTTCTTTTCTGATGTTTCGACCTTAGACTTCATAGACTAATTCCTATCCAAATTTCTGTAGAAAATTAATCAGACTTCTTATAATTGGCTTACTCGCCAATGACGTATAATTCGTAACTGCCGCTCTTTTACCAATCTCTGACAAAGTAGGATACGGGGAAACATAGCCTACAACATCGCCTACCTTCATTTTGTTGGTTATTGCCAACGACCACATATTCATCATCTCACCAGCGCCAGTACCAACAATTGAGACCCCAAGAATAAGTCCATTTTTATTTGTGACCATCTTGATAAGACCCGTTGTCTTTCGCTCTGCTTGCGCGCGATCATTTTCATGATAAGGCCAGCGGAGTACTTTTATAGACCCATATTGTTCTCTAGCCTGTTCTTCTGTTAAGCCGACATGCCCTAATTCAGGATCCGTATAGGTAACCCATGGAATCATATTATTATTAGGAACAGCTTTCTTACGAAATAAAATGCCACGAATGACTAGCCCTGCATGATAGCCTGCAACATGTGTGAATTGCAGCCCACCGGTTACATCACCAATCGCGTAGACGCGTTTGTTTGTCGTTCTTAGATCATTCGAAACGGTTATACCGCGACGAGTATATTCAATATCAGCCGCACCTAATGAAAGACCATCTACATTTGCCGCACGACCAGTTGCGATGAGCAAGTGTGATGCATTTATCTCTGAACTTTCATCACCTTGTTTATAGGAAACTTTAACGCCTGTTTTACCAGACTTCGCAACATTCGAGACCTTTGCATTTTCAAGTATTTTGATGCCTTCTTCTTTTAATTTTTCGAGCAGAATTGAAGTTAGCTCAGGATCATCTTTACCCAACGCTTTTACAGCCTCTATGACCGTCACCTCACATCCAAGCCTTCTATGAGCTTGTGCCATTTCCATACCAATTGGTCCGCCCCCAATGATCACCAAATGGTTCATTTTTTTTGTGTTCTCAAAAATATTCTCATTCGTGAGATAAGGAACGCTATCTAAACCTTTTATAGGAGGAACAAATGCAGAAGAGCCTGTTGAAATCACGAAGCGTCTTGCTTGGATTTCTTTATCACCAGCAATCACTGTACGCGCATCTTTGAATCGCCCTTCCGCCTGAATGACCTCAACGCCAAGTCCGGTAAAACGTTCGACAGAATCATTTGGCTCAATTTGCGCAATTACATGATGCACATGATCATGCACTTTTTTAAAATCTACTTTAGGGTCACCAGAAACTGTAACGCCAAACTTTTTAGCATCTCTGATCGCTTGCGCATGCTTGCCGGCTGCCAAAATAGCCTTTGACGGTACGCAACCATAATTCAAACAGTCACCACCCATTTTGCCTTTTTCTATCAACACAACAGAAACACCGAAAGCTGCCGCAGCAGCAGCAACACTTAATCCGCCTGAACCAGCACCAATAACGCAGATATCAGGTTTTAAAACTTCAGTCATTTTTGCTTCCTAAGGTATTTTACTTGAAATAATTAGTTTGTTACTGATCACTACCTGAAACAGATTTTTCGCCTCGAAGTTTTTTTATAACAACAGGCAGAATTGAAATAATTCCGAGCATGGTAATTGCAATCAAAATTTCTGGCGTCACGAGTGAACCTAAGTCTAATTTACAATTTCCAGCATCAGCACAACCCGGCTGTTTTTCTGCAACATCAGCTATAATACTATCCATCCCCGTTCCGATGTAAGCATATGTGAATGTGCCAGGGATAATGCCAATGAATGTAGCTAATACATAAGGCTTAACTTTCATATCCAATAAAGCTGGTACGATATTTAACACCCAAAATGGAAATACTGGCACTAGGCGAAGTGTCAGCAAATATTGAAATGAATCCTTTTTAAATCCTTCGACCATTTTGTTAACAAAAGGGCCTGCTTTTTCTTTTAAGAAGTCACCAAAAGAAGTTCTAGCTATTATGAAGATGATTACAGCGCCTATTGTTGCGCCTATAACTGCGAAGGATCCACCTATAATACCACCAAAGAAAAACCCAGAGGCTATGGTTAAAAAAGATGCACCAGGAAATGAAATAGCAACCAGTCCTGCATATAATAATATAAATGCAATACCTGCTATTATGAAATTATCTTCGACGTAGCCACCTAATTCTTGTCTGTGTTTGATAAAACTCGACAGACCAAAATGCTCAAAAATACCTGCCCAATAGCCCACGCCAAGCAAAACAGCTATAAAACCAAGAGCGCCCCATTTCTTGATTGGATTACCTTGTTTATTTTGTATTTCAGATGTCATCTAATATTCTTCGACGTGGCTATATAAGATTTATAATTTCTAGACCTGCAGGATTAGACTAAATAAGCTTGGATTTCCATCACCAAATTATAATTAAATGCTCCAGCAGCTTGCTAATTCAGTATAAAAAATACAGTTTGACCCTTTGCAGTTTCTTGACTTGTTTTGTATATGCAATTATAAGCCGCTACAACAACTGGATATGTGTAGTTCAACACACTTCAGGTTTTCATCGAATAATGAGAAATTTATACGGTTTATGACCGATAGTTTTTATATTTGATTGAACCAAAGTATCCAAGAAATTAATTTTTGAGGGTTCGCTTTTAGCAAGCGGATATTTAAATATGAAACGTACATTTCAACCAAGTAATCTTGTTCGCGCTCGCAGACACGGTTTTCGTTCACGCATGGCAACAGCTGGTGGCCGTAAAGTAATCGCTTCTCGTCGTGCTAAAGGCCGCAAGAAACTTTCTGCTTAATTTTTACAAGCAGTTTTTTTTCATTCTTTATGCTGGAGCTGGACTTGTCTAAATACCAGCAAATCTCCGAGTTAACTTCTGAAAGAGTTTCAACACTCAAGAAGCGCTCGGATTTTTTGCGTTTAAGAAGCGGCAAACGCTACGCAACAAAGTCTTTTATTTTACAAACTGCGCAAATAGACAAAGCAGAAACGCATAAACATCCGCGTGTGGGATATACAGTTACTAAAAAAGTTGGAAATGCGGTCATTCGTAATAGAATAAAGCGTAGACTGCGTGAAGTTGTACAACAAATCATTCCACTAAAATCACAGCCCAACCATGACTATGTTATTATCGGAAAACATGCTGCACTGACGCAAGACTTCACATCTATTCTAAAGGATTTGGAGCAAGCACTTGACCATGTTCATAAGAACGGGGCAAAAGGTTTCAAGAAACTTCAAAAATCGGGGGATGTCGCAAAATCATCCTCTAATAAGACTTAAAGATATTCGGTAGGATAAATTCTTATGAACGGCAATAATAGTAATACGTTTTTGGCAATTGGACTGTCCGTTCTGGTGCTGGTGTTATGGCAAGTTTTTTATATCAGCCCAATTGTAGAAGAAGAACGCAAGCAAGCTGAGATTGTAGCCCAGCGTGAGGCCGCCCAATCTGGCCAGATTAAACCCACTGATAATGCCGCAATCCCACAAGGTGATGAAGAAACTGCTACATCTGCTCCTGTAACAAATACAGAAGCTGCAGAGAGCGAAGAAGAAAAGCGTCTTACAATTGAAACAGAACTTCTTATTGGGTCGCTAAATCTTCGTGGTGCTCGTATTGATGATCTTAAGCTAAAAAAATACCGCGTAGAAAATGATGATGAAGCGCCTCTTGTAACTCTATTATCTCCACGTATAAGCAATAACCCTTATTTCGCTGAATTTGGGTATTTACGCTCTGATACAGCTGGTGAAGTTCCAACTGCAAACACAGTTTGGAATACGGATGCAAGCAGCTTAACTGCAAATGCAACAATTACCCTTAATTGGACAAATGATAAAGGCATTCGCTTTGAACGCGACATAGCGCTTGACGATAAATATATGTTCACGGTTACTGACCGCATTGCAAATACTTCAAACGCTGAAATTCAACTGACGCCTTATGGTCGTATAGCGCGTTTTGGAGAGCCTGAAACACAAGGTATTTTTGTCTTGCACGAAGGGTTGATTGGTCACTTCGGCGATGATGAATATGAAGAAGTTGATTACGATGACCTTCGTGATGATAAAGAACTCTCTCTTGCTAGAACGCCAAGAGGCTGGCTAGGTATCACAGATAAATATTGGGCAGCGGCACTTATTCCTGGCAGTTCATTTAAACCTCGTTTCTTTTATGATGATAAGGGTGCGGAACTTTTCCAAACTGATTATGTTGGCGAATTATCAAACATTGCTGCTGGTGGTAACGTTGAAATTAAAAACAAACTTTTTGCTGGTGCAAAGGTCACCGAAATCATTGATGGTTACCAAGAAGAAGAAGCCATTCATAATTTTGATTTGATGATTGACTGGGGCTGGTTCTATTTCATCACTAAGCCACTGTTCTGGCTGATCCACTGGATACACGGCATTGTTGGAAACTTTGGTGTTGCTATCTTGGGCGCGACCGTAATTATCAAAGCGTTTTTCTTACCACTTGCTAACATGTCTTATGCCTCTATGGCGAAAATGAAAAAAGTTCAGCCTGAAATGACCGAGATGCGTGAGCGTTACGGTGATGACAAGATGAAACAACAGCAGGAAATGATGGCGATTTACAAGCGCGAGAAAATCAATCCTGCGGCAGGGTGCTTGCCAATGCTGGTTCAAATTCCAGTGTTTTTTGCACTCTACAAGGTTTTGTTTGTTACCATCGAAATGCGCCACGCGCCATTCTTTGGCTGGATACAAGATTTAGCAGCGCCTGATCCAACTTCAATTTTCAATTTCTTTGGCTTATTACCATTTGAAGTGGGAGGCTTATTCCTAGTTGGTATTTGGCCTGTCATTATGGGCATCACGATGTTCCTTCAATTCCAGATGAACCCTGCACCACCTGATCCAACACAAGCGATGATTTTCAAATGGATGCCGCTAATCTTTACTTTCATGCTGGCTTCATTCCCTGCAGGTCTTGTCATTTACTGGGCATGGAACAACACCTTAAGCCTTATCCAACAAGGCATCATCATGAAACGTCATGGTGCAGAGGTAGCGCTTTTTGATAATCTCAAAGGCATGTTTTCGCGCAAATCGAAAGAAACCTAAACATGTTGGATGATAAACCCAATGAATTTAGCGAAGCCGCACTTGAAAAAGGGCGGCTTTTGTTTGCAAAGGGGTGGGATTTTCTGCTTGGCGTTCCTTCAATGAAATTCATGCCGCCAGAAGGCCCTGCTGAGATTGCATTTGCTGGCCGTTCCAATGTTGGTAAGTCATCGCTAATTAATGCGCTCGTAAACCAAAAAGGCTTAGCACGAACCTCTAATACGCCTGGGCGAACGCAGGAGCTGAATTATTTTATTCCAAAAAATAGCGATGAAATACCAGATTACGCCATCGTTGATATGCCAGGTTATGGCTATGCTAAAGCGCCTAAAACACAAGTCGAAGCTTGGACACGGTTAGTCTTTTCTTATTTACGTGGGCGCACTACATTGCGCCGTGTTTTTGTACTCATCGACTCGCGCCACGGTATTAAAAAGAACGATGTTGAAGTCTTCAAAATGATGGACAAAGCTGCGTGCTCTTATCAAGTTGTACTGACAAAAGCTGATAAAATTAAAGTCCCTGACCTTGAAAAACTTCAAGTAGAAACGCTAGCCACACTTTCAAAACATGTGGCGGCCTATCCTGAAGTGCTGACAACCTCGTCTGAAAAAGGCGAAGGCATTGCAGAACTTCGCGCTGTGATTGGTAGCGTGTTTTAGCAAACTTGCTGATTGCAAAGTTTGCGGCTATGTAACGTCTTGAATAAAAGGCGAAACAACGATGACTAAAAAAACCGAATCCGAAGGCCTTCACGAGGCTGAAATTCTCTCTCATGCGCTACCCTATATGCAACGCTATGCAGGACGTACTGTTGTTGTAAAATATGGCGGCAATGCTATGGGTGATGAAACACTTGGAAAAGCCTTTTGTCGTGACATTGCTCTGTTGAAACAAGCTGGCGTTCACCCTGTTGTTGTGCATGGTGGCGGGCCTCAGATTGGGTTTATGCTAGAGCGTATGAACATCAAATCAGAGTTCAAAGATGGCCTTCGTGTAACAGATCAAGACACGATTGAAGTTGTGGAGATGGTGCTTGCAGGTTCAATTAATAAACAGATTGTTGCCAACATTAATTCAGAAGGTGCACGTGCTGTTGGGCTTTGTGGCAAAGATGGCAATATGGTGCTGGTTGAAAAACTACGTCGCACGTCAGTTGATCCTAATTCGAATATAGAGCGCATCGTTGATCTTGGCTTTGTGGGTGAGCCAAAAGAAGTTGATTCTACTGTTCTTGATCTCGTAATTGAGGCAGGCCTAATTCCTGTTGTTGCCCCCGTTTGTTTTGGCAAGGATGGCAAAACTTATAATGTGAATGCAGATACATTTGCTGGCGCGCTTGCAAGTGCGTTAGACGCAAAGCGTTTATTATTCCTGACAGATGTTGAGGGGGTGCTTGATGGTGATAAGAAGCTTATTAAAGAACTTACTATTAAAGACGCAGAAAAGCTCATCAAGGATGGCACAATTAATGGTGGTATGATCCCAAAAGTTCAAACCTGCATTGACGCGCTTGGCAATGAAGATGAAGGCGTTGAAGGGGTGGTAATCGTGAACGGCAAGAAACCTCACGCAGTCCTGCTCGAACTTTTCACCGAGCATGGTGCAGGTACACTGATCAAACCCTAACCTCATAATAGTAAAATCAACAAGACTATGCCCCCAGTTATGAGGCAACATCCTAGTATTTCAAGCTGATTCATCGCCTCTTTAAAAAAGAAAATAGATGAGGAAAATGTAAACAGCATTTCCACTTGAGCGATGACTTTTACTAAGGCTGCTTGTTGTAATGTGAACGCAATGAACCAACCAAAGGAAGCAGTGGCACCTGCAAAACCAACAGCTAATGCTGGCTTCCACGCGGCAATAATTTTTGGCAATTCATCTCTTTGAAAAATTACAATCCAAATTAGCATGATGATCGTTTGTAATAAGATTGCATAAACTAAGGTCGTCGAAGCTTGTACAACAAAGAACCCATGCTGAACAGAAAGTGCTGCCTCACGGTAGCCCGCAGCAGCTAAACCAAAGAGCGTTCCTGAAGCAAGTCCAATTAGTGCTATACGACTGAAAACTGAAGTGAAAATGGTTTTCAATGTAATGGTTGATCTTGCAACAGAAATCATCATGACGCCTACGATACTAACAGCAATAGCCATGATGCCGCCTGCAGAAAGCTTTTCACCAAACAGGATGAGTGCAAAGATTGCAGTTTGTGCAGGTTCGGTTCTGGAGTAAGCTGTACCGACGGTAAAATTTCTGAATGAAAAAAGATAGACCAGCAAGAAGGTTGCTAAGATTTGCGCTATAGAAGCGATGCTTGCCCATAAAAAGAAGCTTGTATTTAAGCTTGGCAGTTGAAATTCAAATCCGAAAATCAATATCAACCAATAAAGACAGGCAAAAGGGACGCCAAACCCAAATCGGACAAAGGTTGCGCCCGTCGAACCCATAACATTCTTCAGATGCTTTTGCAGGCTGGAGCGTATATTTTGCAGGAAGGCAGCAGCGACTGTGATGATTATCCAAAGGTTCATACAATAACGAGTGCATCACCTCTCGCAATAGGTCAAGAAACATGGCAAGGAAGCCTAATGGAAAATTTTAAAAATATCGATACTTGGGTCTTTGACCTAGACAACACACTTTACCCGCGCCACTGCGATCTGTTTAGCCAGATTGATGTACTAATGACGGGTTATGTTTCTGATCTTACAGGCCTTGATAGAATTGAAGCGCGCAAGCTGCAAAAAGACTTATATCGCGATTATGGCACGACGCTTCGTGGGCTTATGGAAACTAAGAATATCGACCCGCAAGGCTTTCTCGACGTTGTTCATGACATTGATTATTCGCCTCTACCCAAGAACCCAGAACTGGGTGACATGCTGGCAAAATTGCCGGGGCGACGCCTGATTTATACCAATGGTTCAGTCAAACACGCAACAGATACTTTAACCGCTATGGATGTTGATCCTGATTTGTTTGAAGGCATGTTTGACATTGTGGCTTCGAACTTTGAACCAAAGCCAAAGGCAGAACCTTTTGCTAAATTTCTAAAAGATCATAATGTAACAGCAACTTCGTCAGCTATGTTTGAAGACCTGCCTCGCAATCTAGAGCCTGCAAAAGCAAACGGCATGATGACCGTGCTCATAACGCCACAAAGTATTGGTGATTATAAAGTAGAAGCATGGGAACATGACGAAGCCCAAGAAAACTATATCGATCATTCAACGGATGATTTGGATGGGTTTCTTAAAGAGATTTTAAGAATAGTTTAAAGAGCAGCTATCAAAAAGGTTCTTGCACTTATGAATGAATTTAGTCGGGAATCAGAACTAAATACTAGCGAAGATAACAATTCTCATGAAAGTCTTTTAAAGCATATTAGAGAAAATGAACGGATTCATTACCCAGCTTCTTGGGTATGGAAAAATGTTATAGGCTCTGCACTAATCGGCTTTTCTGTTTTAGCATTACTTATTTATGTCAATGCAAGCGAAGGCGTAACACAATATGACTTGCTTGGTATTTTGGTCTGTGCCCTTATTGCTCTAGTCTTTACTTTGTTTGGTTTATACAAACTTTCTGGTAGAGCTTTCTCAATTAGGCTTAACGCATTTGGGATAATGATAACGCATTACTCTAAACAAAGATGGCATTCTTGGAATGACGTTAATGAAATTTACACTGACATCAACCATGGCAAAGCAATGACTGATCTATATGCTGTAATTGAAGTTAACACTGACGAAGTTATTAGTATTAAAAAGTATACAAAAAATTCAAAGAAAATAGTAATACCAGAAAACTATGAAGCGTCTGCTCATGCTTTAGTTAAGGAAATGCGCTACTTTAAACAAGAATATGAAGAGATGAACTTGAACAAGCATTCAGAACTAGAGAACGAAGCTAAGCAAGACCCATATCAAATGTTGAATGTTATTTGGGGAAGATTAGGCGCTAAAAATAAACTCTAATTCCCACTGCCGATCATTTCGCCTTCAAACACAAGCGCACCTGTTCCGGCAAGTGATTGTGCGTCGAACGGGGCTGCTGGGAATGATGAACGTTTAACAGATGGGCGTTTACGGTCGTAAGCTACACGAGTAGCTGTGCGACCAGAAGTTTTGATTTCACCTTTGATCGCTTTAATGCCGTCTTTTGCTACAGTTGCGCTTGCCGCTTGTGTGATGTCTGCTTGTGTTCTCATTTTTAGCACTCCCTGTGCTTTTGTACCTATCATTGATCTTGCGCTTGTAACGCTTGCAAGATCATTTTGTTGCGAACATGTTTATTATTATTGTTCTAGTTCGTTACAATTTTAAATATAGATCACGAAATACGGCAATTGTGTGTATTTTGTCACATTTCGTGAACACAGGTATAAAAACAAGGCTAGGTAAAAAGGCTATATCGCTTCAAACCCATGATGTTTAGCAATAATTTCCCACCCTTCTTGTGCTGTATCAACGATATGGAAAAGATTAAGATCATCAGGAGAAATAGTTCCCTGATTGGCAAGTTCGTCCAAATTAATCACTTTCCCCCAGAAATCCTTGCCAAATAACAAAAATGGTACAGGCGCCATTCTGTCAGTTTGAATAAGCGTCAGGGTTTCAAACATCTCATCCATTGTGCCAAAGCCACCAGGGAATACTGCAATCGCCTTTGCACGCATCAAGAAATGCATCTTACGGATTGCGAAGTAGTGAAAGTTAAAACAAAGCTCTGGAGTGACGTATTCATTCGGTGCTTGCTCGTGCGGCAAAACAATGTTGAGACCGATGGAAGGTGCGCCAACATCTTGTGCGCCACGGTTGCCCGCCTCCATCACACCAGGGCCACCACCTGTTACAACGACCATCTCTTTATAATTTGTTGTCTCAGAATATTTTGAGGAAAGCCGCGCAAATTCTCTAGCTTCTTCATAGAACTTAGAATTGGCCTCTAAGTTTTTCTTTTGAATTTCATTCTTTGCAGCCCAGGCTTCTCCGCCAGGCTCTGGGATGCGCGCACCGCCAAATAAAACAACCGTTGATTCAACACCTGCCTCTGCCAGCATAAGCTCAGGCTTTAATAATTCTAACTGCAAACGGATTGGGCGTAACTCTTCTGATGTAAGGAAGTCTTTATCATCAAATGCAAGACGGTACGCAGGGGCTCGTGTTTGTGGTGTGTCAGGCACTGCATGCGCCATTTCAATATCTTTTGATGAGCCTACTAGAGCGCGGTAATGTTTTCTGAACCAGTTTGCCATGATGAACTATTATCCTCGAATCACTTCATTTCATTGACCTTTGTTACCCTATGCCATAGACCGATGCCAAATAGTCATCAGTTTATATTTTTGGAGTAACCCCATGTCATTGCAAGCAACCATCGAAGCAGCATTTGAAGATCGCGATAACATCAGCATTTCAACGCAAGGCGAAGTCCGTCAAGCCGTTGAAGAAGCGCTTAATATGCTCGATAGCGGGAAGGCACGTGTTGCTGAACGCGGCAGTGATGGTATCTGGATCGTAAACCAATGGCTGAAGCAAGCGGTACTCCTTTCTTTCCGCTTGAACGATATGAAAGTCATGGACGGCGGCACAGATGGTGCAACGTGGTGGGATAAAGTTCCGTCAAAGTTTGAAGGCTGGGGCGAAGCTCAATTCCGTGCCGCAGGCTTCCGTGCGGTACCTGGTTCTATCTGTCGTCATGCGGCGTACATCGGCAAGAATGTTGTTCTTATGCCATCTTTCGTAAACCTTGGCGCTTATGTGGATGATGGCTCTATGGTTGACGGCTGGGCAACGGTTGGCTCATGCGCGCAAATTGGCAAGAATGTTCACCTATCAGGCGGTGTTGGTATTGGTGGTGTTCTTGAGCCTCTTCAAGCTGGCCCTACTATCATTGAAGATAATTGTTTCATCGGTGCGCGTTCAGAAGTTGTTGAAGGCTGTATCATCCGTGAAGGTTCTGTGTTGGGCATGGGTGTATACATCGGGCAATCGACTAAGATCGTAAACCGCGCAACAGGTGAAGTAACATACGGCGAAGTGCCGCCATACTCAGTGGTCGTCGCTGGCTCAATGCTATCTAAGCCAATGGGTAATGGCGAACCAGGCCCGAACCTATATTGCGCTGTGATCGTGAAAACAGTAGACGAGCGCACACGCTCTAAGACTGGCATTAATGAATTATTGCGGGACTAAACCACTTCCCAATGTAGCGGATACATTGGGTCAAAGAC
The DNA here is from genome assembly GCA_964502215.1 of uncultured Rhizobiaceae bacterium. GTDB lineage: Bacteria > Pseudomonadota > Alphaproteobacteria > Rhizobiales > Rhizobiaceae > JAALLB01. Next base: position 35,603 of record CAZCUN010000027.1, read on the forward strand.
GGTAACACTACCAACGCCAGTTTCTATTTTCTCAGGAAATGAAACTGGCGTTTTTTGTTTTTGCAGTGTGATGGTGTCTACGTTTGGTTCAAGACCATAAAAAGCTGGTCCATTGAGAGACGCGTAGTTTTCTAGTTTATCGAGCGCGTCTTCTTCTTCAAAGACGTGCGCTAAACATGACATCGTGTTGATAGACGTAAAGCACCCAGCGCAACCGCATTCTTGAAGCTTAAGCGGATCGGTATGCGGTGCAGAATCTGTACCTAAGAAAAATGTTTTATCACCAGACGTCGCAGCCTCACGCAGTGCCAAACGATGCTCTTCACGTTTAGCGACAGGAAGGCAATAATAATGCGGACGGATGCCGCCAGCTAGGATTGCGTTGCGGTTGATAATGAGATGATGCGTTGTAATTGTTGCGCCGAGGTTATCGCCACCCGAACGCGCATAATCAACACCCTGCTTGGTCGTGACATGTTCCATCACAACGCGAAGTTCAGGCACGCGCTTACGAAGTGGGTCTAGCACTGTTTCGATAAAGACAGCTTCACGGTCAAAGATATCAATATCGCTTGATGTTACCTCACCATGGACACAAAGCGGCATGCCAAGCTCTGCCATTTTTTCAAGAGTTGGAATGACGTTTTCAAAATTAGTCACGCCACTGTCTGAATTTGTTGTGGCACCTGCTGGATATAATTTAAGTGCTGTGATTAATCCTGACTTATGCCCTGCTTCAACATCTTTAGGGTCTGTGTTTTCAGTTAGATAAAGCGTCATGAGTGGCGTGAAATTCATACCCTCAGGCAGAGCTTTCATAATGCGCTCGCGGTAAGCGGTCGCATCTTGCATGGTTACAACTGGTGGCACAAGATTTGGCATGATGATCGCACGGGCAAAATCTTTTGCAGAATGTTCAATCACTCCCTCCAGCATCGCACCATCACGCAAATGCAAGTGCCAATCGTCTGGGCGTTTAATTGTAAGTGAGGTCATGTGCAAAATCCTGAATAAGCTGATATGACATTAGTAGTCTGACTTAAGGCGTTTTTCAAACCTGAATAGGAGACTACCCACATGACAAATAAAATTGAAAGCATTGAACAGCTGGAAGCGCTTTATGGTGAGCCAGCACAAACTTCGCTCGTGAAAGAAGTTGCAGAGATTATTCCGCTCTATCGTGTTTTCATTGAACACTCGCCTTTTTGTTCATTGGCAACCACAGGAGTTGAAGGATTAGATTGTAGCCCACGTGGTGATGTGCCGGGCTTTGTTCGTGTTCATGATGAGCGTACGTTGATGATGCCAGACAGACGCGGCAATAATCGCTGTGACTCGCTTAAGAACATTGTACAGGATTCAAAAATTGCGCTTTGCTTTATGATACCAGGTTCACGCACAACTTTACGCGTTAATGGTGAGGCATATGTATCGATTGACCCTGAACTCAAAGCCTCCTTTGTTGAACAAGGTAAAGAACCGCGCTCTGTCATTGTGATCAAAACCCATGCGGTTTATTTCCAATGCGGACGTGCGATTGTTCGCTCAAAACTTTGGGAGCAGGACGCGCAAGTTGATCCAGCCAACTTGCCAACACCGGGTGAAGTTCTGGCTTATCTTTCTAATAATGAAGTGGTTGGTGCTAGCTATGATGCCGAATGGGAAGAGCGCGCTAACAAGACAATGTGGTAAAATGAATTGCGTTTGGTAAAGATTGCACTAAATATCTTTCTATGAACTTCTTTCTTCAAACCCTTTCAAATATTTTCCAAGCTTTTATCTTGATTATAAAAGGCGACACAAAAGCAAGCCTATATGTTCATACATCGGACGCACATTGGCTTTTATCTTGGCTAATGTTTTTTGCTGCAAGTCTTATATATTTACTCTATTTACCAGCCGCTTTTATAAGTGAGATAAATCAAGAATTATTGCCAAAAGACACTTCTTATTTTGCTTTCAAAAATGCAAATTTATTTTCACTCGTCTTCGTTCAAATTTCTGCTTATGCAGTCGCCTATTTGCTTGGTAGCTTACTGATATTCTCTGGTGATATCAGACGGTACATTATTGCCCAAAACTGGACATTGCTTGCAACCATATTGCTTTTATTACCACTTTCAACTGTATTTTCTAGCGAGAATAATCCGCTTGCAAGTTTAATGATTTTTATCTTTTTCTTTATTCTGTTTTTTGCCTATAGAAGCATCAAAATTTTTCTTGGCCTAAATGGCCTAAAAGCATTTTTATTGTTGCTTGTTTTACTTGTTTTTGAACTTAGCATGGAACGCGTAATTGATAGTTGGTTTGGATTAATTCCAAATCCTGGATAATCAATTTAAACTGTATTTCTGAAAGGCTTTAGCAGAAATTGCGTTGATTCTTGTTTCCAAGACATCTTCAAGCAAAGTGGAAGCAGAATACTTTTGCGATCTTGAGATGGTGCCATACTCAATTAACCGATGGAGATAAAGAACGTTATAATTATAAGCGCCACCTTCAAGTAAATTTTCCTCTAAACGCGCATCACAGGTTGTATTTCTTTGTCGCTTACATGGAACGTGTGAGTTTACGCCTTCCTGCAAGTGCCTTAATTCATGAACAATAATATTCGAAATCGCAATTGGATTGGCCTTTTCCAATTCTAAATTTGAAATATCAATCCGCATTTCTGTAAAATTTGCCCTAGCAGAAAATGCCAAAATATCCTGTCTTTTAAACGTTGGCTTGATTAGCTTTGCCCATTGATAAAAATCAAACTCTTGTTCTGAGTTTGGCAAAATAATGAGCGTATTATCCAAAAAATAAAGTGCATTTAAAATTGCTGTCTCAGGGGAATTGCACCTTGGTGTTTTAAAATCCCATGAGTTATCAAAAGAAAAATTAACGCGATACTTTCGCACACCAAGACTTAGCAGTTGATTGCATTCAGCCTTCGAAAGTTTGTAATCATTCGATGGTAAAAACCAGAACATTGCGCCAAAGAAAATAGCACATAAAACAAGAAACTTTATTTCCTGACGGTTATGATGTTTGTTCATCAAAAAAGTCTAGCAAAGCGGTTGAGGCTTAGTAACCCACTTTCATGAAATATAATCCATAAGGCACAGCAACAGGGCCGCATCTTGTGCGATCTTTGGCGTGTAGTGCATCGACCAGATCTTGTTTTGACCATTTGCCATCACCAATCAATCTTAATGTTCCTGCAAAAGAACGAATTTGGTTGTGAAGGAATGCTCTCGCTTCTGCAATAATTTCTATTTCCGTTTCACTGATGCGGTTTACATCGAGCTTATCAAGTGTGCGTATGGGTGACTTTGCCTGACAGTCTGTAGAGCGGAAGGTCGTAAAATCATGCTCGCCCACAAGCTCTTGCGCTGCTTCATGCATAGCATCAACATTAAGTGGAAAGCGTATCCATAAGGCGCGCTCAAGGTCTACAGTTAAAGGTGCGCGACGATTGATAATGCGATACTTATAAGAGCGGTATTTAGCAGAAAACCTTGCGTCAAAATCATCTGCTGCTTCTTCTACCTTGAGAACAGAAATTGGATGGCCTTCAAGCTTTAAAAGCCCGTTGGTTGCTTCTTGAATTTTATCTGTTTTCCAGACCTTTTCAAAATCAACATGGATAACCTGACCGCGTGCATGAACGCCCGCATCGGTTCGCCCTGCTCCGAAGATAGAAATTTCATGCTGGGAAAATTGCGTCATGGCTTTTTCAATAGCCTCTTGAACCGTCGGCAAGCCTTCTTGTTTTTGCCACCCACGATATGGCATTCCGTTATATTCTATGGTGAGTTTATAGCGTGGCATTAAAGCACCGCCTCGACCTTATTGCCTCTCGAAAACTCTTCTGCTGATTGGACTTGCTTACCAGCGCGTTGAACACGGATGAGTTTTATAGCCCCTTCACCACAGGCAATCGTGAGAGCATCATCAAGTACTTCTCCAGCTTTACCAGTGCCACTAGCCATTTCAGAATTTAAGACTTTCACGCGTTGGGCTTTTCCACCCAATTCCATTTCACACCAACAGCCAGGAAAAGGTGAAAGACCTCGAATATGATTATGGATTTCTTGTGCTGGTTTTGACCAATCGATACGGCTTTCAGCTTTTTCGATTTTGCTGGCATAAAGAACACCCTCATCTGATTGTTGCGTAAGGTTCAAACTGCCACGCTCTAATGCACTAGTTGCAAGCACCATCAGATTTGCCGTCATGGTCGAAAGTGCATCATGCAATTCGCCTGCGGTCATATTTTCGCTTATCGGCATTTTTTCTGAAAGTGCGACTGGCCCTGTATCGAGGCCAATATCCATCTTCATGATGTTTACACCCGTTTCATTGTCACCTGCCATGATGGCACGTTGAATGGGTGCTGCGCCTCGCCATCTGGGCAGAAGTGATGCATGACCATTATAACAACCCAAACGCGGTGCATCTAAAATAGCTTGCGGTAATAAAAGTCCATAGGCAATGACGATTGCCACATCTGCATTTAAAGCTTTGAACTTTTCTTGCTCTTCTTCAGACTTCAAACTTTCAGGTGTAAAAACAGGGATGCCAAGGCTTTCTGCTTTTTCATGCACAGGTGATTTCTTAAGTTCTAAGCCACGTCGCCCTGCAGGTCTTGGCGGTTGAGAATAACACGCTACAACTTCATGGCCATGACCAACTAACTCGACTAATGATGGCACAGAAAAAGCTGGTGTTCCCATGAAAATAATTCGAAGTGACATGGGTTATCTACCTTCTTTAAAGAACAAGTGGACTTGCAGGCTTACTGCCAGATTGCTTTGCGATTTTAGTAAATTTCTTGACCACCATATCACGCTTTAACTTGGATATGTGGTCAATGAAAAGATCCCCATTTAAATGGTCAATCTCATGTTGCAAGCACGTCGAGAGCAAGCCTTCTGCTTTTAAGACTTGACCTTTGCCGTCGCGGTCAATGTATTTGACAACGCATCCTGCTGGACGTTCTACATCTGCATAATAATCTGGAATTGAAAGACAGCCTTCTTCATAGTTTGAAGGCTCATCGCTGAAAAATGTGATCTCAGGATTTATTAGAAATATTGGGTTACGGCTTGCTTCGTCTGAGGGTTCATCATCACGTTGCGGTTCGCCATCCCCTTCTACAGCTGCCTCTTCTTCAGATTTTGAGCGTTGATCGCAGTCAACTACAACCACGCGTAACGGCAGAGCAATCTGTATACCTGCCAGGCCAATACCAGGTGCTTCATACATGGTTTCCGCCATATCATCGAGCATCTTCAAAAGCTCAGGCGTAATCTGCTCAACAGGTTGTGAAACCTTGCGCAAAATAGGATCTGGAATATTAATGATTTCTCTTACTGTCATAAAGACGAGATAAGCAATCCTAAGCCCTGCGTCAACTGTCAGAGTAAAAGGATAAAGTTTCTTGTTTTGTTCTTTTTATCCAGAACAGAATCGGTTATGCTAATTTCATGACTTTAACCGAAGAACTCAATGCACTTTTCAGCCAAGCTTATGTTACGTTGGGCACTACGACTTATACGCTTGGGCAAGTCGTGCTTTTTGCATTGGCGCTGTTGGGTCTGTTTATTCTTTGGCTGATTTATTCATCTATCCAAAGAAGTAAGCGCCGTGCAGCAAATGAAGCAGCAGCACTGGAGCGCGCACGCCAAGCTGAAATGAAAATGGCGCAATTGGTTGAGAGCCAAAATGAACTTACAGGGCGCATGCAAGAACTTGGGTCAAGCCTTGTTAATCGACAAGCCGAAATGGGGACCGCTGTCAACCAACGCCTAGACGCTATGGGTGGACGCATTGGGCAATCAATTACGGATACCACCAAAAATACGCAAGAGAGCTTGGCTAAACTTCAAGAGCGTCTTGCCGTGATTGATAAAGCACAAGACAATATCACGGGTCTTGCCGGGCAAGTGGTGGAACTACAAAATATCCTATCCAACAAGCAAACCCGCGGTGCATTTGGTGAAGGCCGTATGAAGGCGATTATTCAAGATGGCCTGCCGATGGGGGCTTATGAGTTTCAAGCAACGCTATCAAACTCATCACGCCCTGATTGTATCATTCATATGCCTAATGATACGCCTTCGCTGGTTATTGATGCAAAGTTTCCACTTGAAGCTTGGAATGCTATTCGTGCTGCTGAAAGCCCTGAGCGATCGAAGATTGCAGCTCAAGCCTTTAAGCGAGATGTGGAAGTTCACCTGAAAGCGATTTCAGAAAAATACCTCATTAACGGAGAAACCCAAGATACTGCTTTTATGTTTGTACCTTCGGAATCGATCTTTGCAGAAATTCACGAGAACTTCGAAAGTATCATCCAAAAAGCCCACCGCTCCAGAGTGGTAATCGTTTCACCATCCTTGTTGATGCTTTCCATTCAAGTTATTCAATCCGTCTTAAAAGACACGCGAATGCGCGAGCAAGCACATCTTATCCAAGGGGAAGTTATTCGCTTGATGGAAGATGTGGGACGCTTGGATGATCGCGTTAGAAAGCTTGATACACATTTCAGGCAAGCACAAAAAGACGTCGACATGATTTTGACCTCAAGCGACAAAGTAACAAAACGAAGCAACAAGATTTCAGATTTAGATTTTGCAGATAGCGCTGCGGTAGAGGCAGAGAAACAACCGCTTTTAAAAGCGGTTGAATAGATAATTACCTATAATCTAAAACAGATATCCAAACTTTTTACACCTCATTTTGTTCAACAGGCCAATTATAATTATAAAATGATCGATTAATTTTTGAATAACTGGTCGTTTTTCGCGACCTGCAACTGTAATAACTTCAATGCTACGTTCAAAATTATTCTCTTTTATTGGCACATAATCCAAACCAGCATGGAGCGCCAAATTGATCGGCATTACTGAAACACCAATATCGTTTTTAACGGCTTCACACATCCAGTCTTCGCGTTCAGAACGTAAAACGACATCCAAAGATAGATTATTTTTGGGGCTGTCCCAGATAACTCAAAAATGGGTTATCAATATGGGTATG
>CAZCUN010000028.1:0-41928 GCA_964502215.1 uncultured Rhizobiaceae bacterium
ATCGCATAACATCAATCTACATAATAGGTGGGGGAAAAGAACCGCTTACAATTTACTTCTTCAGTTCCCATCTCATTTATGCCCGAAGATATTGAAGCGTTATTTTGAACGCAGTTTTCTGTGTGATGAATGACTTTTTCAGTTTGCGAAAATGGTTATGTGACATCTGATGATGGAATGGACTTGGGGCATTTGGAAGATTGTCTTGAAGAAGGAAAAGTCATACTGGATTTGACAGAGCTTTTTGAAAACATAGACTTGTGAGTCTAGAAATAGCCATTTAGCAAATAATCACTGCCTATGTTTGAACAGGAAAAATACCACTGAATGCGAGTGTTCTTATATCTGCGTCAATCCACTAAAACTGAAAGTTGAAAACAGGTGCAGTCCATCGAAGATCAGCGTCGAGATTGTGAGGCTGTCGTTGAGCGTTTTGGTCTTAAGGTAGTCGAAGTTATAGAAGAAGATGAAAGTGCGTGGAAGCCCCATCAGAGGCCTAAATTTAAGCACCTACTTAAAGAGCTTTCATATAGAAGCCTTGCAAAGCGTCGAGCAGATGGAATTGTTGCTTGGCATCCAAACCGTCTCAGTCGTAATGCGCTTGAAGCATGAATGGTCGTTCAAATGTTGGATGATGGCTTGATTAAAAATTTGTTCTTTTCTCATGCTTACAGCTTTCATAATGACACGAGTTGAAAGGAACACCTCACCATCGAGTTTGCTAGAGCTAAGGGATATAATGATCATTTATCCGAGGTAGTAATTCGTTGAATTCGTAGCCGTGAACTTCAAGGTTGAATGTCTACCTATACAAAATATGGCTATGCTCAGAAACGTGAGCATAAAAACCCAAAACTTTGTTCCATGTTTCCAATACCTCATGAGACGCACTTTCATATTATGACGAGGCTTTTTGAGTTGGCGCTGCAAGGGCACTCAGCAGACATGCTATCAAAGCTAATAAAACAAGAGTATCCCGAACATCGTGAGAGCCTAAGTAAAGCGATGATTGATAGGAGGCTGCGCGATAGTTTCTATTGTGGTCTTTGGGTAATCAGAAAAGATACCAAGCAAGAGCGCACAATTGATCTAATGCAAATCACGCTGAATGATTGAACAAGGTTTGAGCCACTAATTTCAAAGCCAAATTTTGAACGCTTACAAGAAATACGTAATGCTAATCGTAGTGGTGTGGCAATAAAAAAGAAACGTATAAACCCATTACCACAATTGGTGACATGCTGAGTTTGTGATGGGAAGATGTATGCCAACTATCGCAAGATAGCGATTGTGGGATGAGATAAGGTAGAGCGTTTGGGGTATGAATGTCAGAACAAACCAAATGGAAATCGCTGTACTCAGAGCCGTGTAAAAGTTGAGCTTATCTTTGACAGAGTAGCTGAAGAATTAAAGAAGCGTTCTCACAATTTGAACCAATTACGATACAGACGATATCTTGTTGCTGTTCATGCTTTCACTAAAAGGAAAAAAGCTGAACTTGGTTCCGAACGAAAACGTATTACGAATTCACTTACTAAAGCAGAAGTTGAGAAAAAGAAACTCATTGGGCAACGTGCAGATATGATCAGCCAGAATTTATTTGATATTCATACCAAGGAGCAATTTGAAACTCGTATTGAAGAGCTTTCAGATATGATTGAAGACTTGCGTTACAGAAAGAAAAATGGGTTCGAGAAAAACAGTGCCCGCATACTTACGTTTTACAAGTTTCTCGAACTAAGAGAAAATCTAGTCCAGTACTGGAATTTTGCTGATTATGAGCAAAAAGCTATTTTTTCAAAAATTGTGGTCTCGAACCTAACATTACAAGATCAAGAAATCGCTATTTTAAGCTTCAAAAAACCCTTCCTCGATAACGAAGAAGGGTGTTTCATCTCACATGGTGCACTGCGCGAAGTACAACCTGAACCAACGTTAGAACACCTATGGACATGGCTTCAGGGAAGTCAGAATATGCCATTTATCGAGGAAATTCTATCTATGATCGATAGCTGTAAGCCACATGAGAACCTGAGATATCTCCTAATCAATGATATGGAGAAAATCTCTGGAACCAGAGTGTAATAAGAAAAGGGTATATGTCAAAATTTGTTTTCATTTCATTTAACTGATTTTAAACTGAGCCCAAATTGGTCTGTGATCAGAAATGTGGTAGCGAATGAATTCCTCAAATTTTTTGGATGTCGTGGAGTTCCATAAACCTTTGAATAAAGCGCCATCAAAATCAAAGACACCGTCTTTTAGGAAAATTAGACCTGCTTCTTGAGGGAAGAAAGCAAGCTGATCATAATGTTTTCCATCTGTGATTGTAGTGCCAATACGGGATTGGTGTTTGGGAACGTGTAACCCACGTTTAACCAAGGCATCATAAATAGGGTCACCTGGAATTGCTTCAGGCATGTTTAGATCACCAATTACAATCGTATTACCTGAATATGCATCTCCGCGATCCATTCTCAAATCTGCCCATCTGCCTAAAGCATATGTTTCAAGTGCACGACGATTTTCTGAAATCTTGCTTGCTGAACCAAAATACAAATGAGCATTCACAACTGTAAAAACGGTATCTTTAACTTGAAATGCTACAGCAAAAGGGTTTCTGTCAAAACCGCGAAACTTTTGTGTGATATTTGGTAGCTTAATGTGACGGTGTGATCCTTGGGGGACGGCTATTTCACCCGCTAACTCCAATCGTTCTACTCGTGAATTATCATACACAAATAACATTCTTTCATTGTTACCAGCCATGTCAGAGAATATCATCTTAAAATTATTCGGCAGTGCATCCATAACTCGTTTCATGTCAGAGAGGTCTTCTTTCACCTCTTGCACGGCAACAACGTCGAACCAGCTAAGAATTTCTGCAATTACCAGAATATCTCTATCGTTTCTTATTTGACCCGCATCACCCAAGTTTGCAATATTCCAACTTCCTAAAAGAAATTTGCTGGATTTCTTTGATGGTATTTTTCTACCTTCCATAGTATCTCGCCATTTTCTTAGCTCGACAATTTCCAAGGCAGGGTCAAATTCAAAATCTTCTGTTGGTTCTGGAAAAGGTGGCATGATAAATCCTACTCAGCATTTTGCTTTGGTAAGTTTGGGGGAGAATAACTTCCTTCTTCAAGACGTTCATATACAGACGGATGTATCTCAGCATCAGTAGGAATAAACCTTGGTTCAGAAAGAGGTATGTAAAAACCTCTTTTTGTATTTTTTTCAGGATTATCATGCCACTTTAATTTTTTTGGTATAAATTCCAGAATTCGCCAGCCCCAAGTCATTGAATCGTGTAATTTAGCGGTAGGAGAGGGAGCTGTATAATCTCTTTTACTACCCTCTTTTACATTTCTTGGGTTTTGCCCCTTAACTAATCGCTTTACCATGGTTTCTCTAAAGACTAGTCCATGCTGTTTTGCTTCTTTTACCATCCATTCAAGAGGATACTTGGCAGCTCCGCTTTCTTGCTCAGGGTAACCACCACCTATATCTGAGTGGACACCAGCGAACCAAACTTGTTTAATATCCTGTGGGTCTGCCTTTTCATCTTTTACAAAAGGATTTGATTTAAATAATTGAGGCTCTTGCCATCTGGATACTCGGAACATTCTTCTGCGTTCATCGATTGCAATGGCATGTCTAAAAACTTGTACGCATGGGTTTTCTTCAGTGAATGGTAAAGCTTCTAAAGCTGGCAGATAAAATCTATCTGGTCTTGGTACGATCACTGATGCAACAGTATCCCAACAGCCCATAAATCGAATAGTAGCACGATGAGACTCCAACACTTCTTGTACACGCCAAGCTATGTCAAATTCATCGTTAGTACCAGACTGTTTATATGCAGTCAGAGCGTATGAGCTTAAGTGTTCTTGATGAGATTGGAGTACACCAACCATGTTAATGAAACCTGCTAAAACTCTAACAGTATGAGCGCCACGGCTGAAACCAAGCAGATATATCTCGTCTCCCTTGTTGTAGTTACGAACAAGAAATTTATATGCATCTAGAACATTTGCATCAAGACCATAGCCTGTTGCAAGACCAAAAACTCCTTTGGTTTTGTTTTTAATGTTTGCCCATGCTCCACTATTGGAAATAGTTCCAACACCAGGGTCATAGAACGCAATTTGAGATTTATCTTCTTTTAAAACACGATAAAATTTCAGTACATTTGATTGGTTTTCTTTAATTTCATTACCTGTTCCATCACAGCAAATAACTATTTTTTTTGGCATTATGTCTACCTATCCCACAATTTATAAGTCAATAAGAAAATGAATAGTTGCTTATTATAAGCAATTTCTGCATCAATACTGAAATATTTCAAGATATATTTTTCAATTGTGTGGATTGGTAAAATTTGTAAATGACATCCCCGTACCATAATTCTCCAAACTTAATTCTAGAAAAGATTAGTGAAACAAGTGAACTTGCAGAAGCATATTGCGCAGGTTTTGAATTAAATGAATGGCGTGTTGACGGATTAGCAGAAAATCTAATTGAATGGATAATTGACTATGCATTAAAGTCAGATGAGTTAGTTACGCTTAATCACACAAACACTTACGTGCGTCTAAAACAAGCAGCAGCTAGAGTATATACAAGTCCCAAATATCAACGACGCGGGGAAGTGGGGGAAATTGCTGCACATGCGATATGTCGGAAGTATTTTGATACAATACCAATCGCAGCACGTGTTAACTATCTAAGTGCATCGAATGACCCAGTAAAAGCATTTGACCTAGTTCATGTAAAATATACTGATAATGATGACATCGAACTCTGGCTTGGAGAAGCCAAATTTTTCCAAGACAGAAATTCTGCTATTTCGGATGCAATCAGCTCTATACAAACTCATATTACCAAGGGTTTTCTTACTAATGAAAAACTTCTTTTGGGTCCGCAAGTATCTAACGACATACCGCACAGTGAAAAAATTAAAGAACTCTTCTCCCCTGAGATCTCATTAGATCAATTATTCATGAAGGCTGTATTTCCAGTTTTAATTGCTGCCAATAGCGACGCTACTTCAAAGTACTCACAAGCATCTCCTGAGTATAGTGCGGAAATCGAGACGGAAATGAACGCACTTTTAGAGAAGTTAAAAAAGTCTGGACTAACGGCCAAGATTAAAATTTTTCTTATATATGTCCCCTTAGGCGACAAAAATAAGCTTAATTCGGCTTTTGATGCACGCCTAAAGGGATTGCAAGTTGGAAGGGAATAACAATGGCAGAAATGCAAGTTGACTGGGAGGCATTAAATGAGCTTAAGGGGGTAGACCTCAAGCTTGCTACCTTCAAAATCATCCAACAAACATCACATGCATTACAGGCAGAGAATGTAGATGAACCCAGAATTTTGGAAGTCGTTCCCCGTTTAGCAGATATGGTTTATCGTAACCCAGATGAGTTGGGAAAATTTGGTGAACTAATTAGTTCATTAGCAAGATCGACAGGTCTCTGGAATTATATCAATACTGAATGTGCTAATTTTGATGATGCTCTTGTTGCTGAGGCCGTTACAGCGCCAGAACTTGGTGGAATTATATTTCACAGAGAGCAGGTTCATGCACTAAACGCATTGCTAACAGGAAAGAATTTAATTTTAAGCGCACCTACTAGCTTTGGTAAAAGTCTTTTGATTGATGCATTGCTTGCCACAGATAACTACAAGAGAATTGCAGTCGTGTTACCTACTATCGCGCTTCTGGATGAATTCAGGCGTAGGTTTAGAGATCGCTTTGCCAAGAAGTTTAATGTTGTTATGCACCAAAGCGAAATCTCTACAGATGAACCAACAATTTTTCTTGGTACACAAGAACGATTGATATACAGAGATGATTTAGGGCAGCTTGATTTAACTGTAGTAGATGAGTTTTATAAGCTTGATCCTGCACGCCGCGACGATCGGAGCGGTACATTAAACGCCGCAGTTTATAAGCTACTTAAAAGATCTAAACAATTTTTCTTTCTTGGCCCTAATATTGATAAAATTTCAATTTCTTCTGATGCTAGATGGAATTTCGAATTTTTGAAAACACGTTTTTCCACTGTAGCGGTTGATACTTTGGATCTACAACACGTGGAAAACAAAAGAGAACGCCTCATTGAAGAAATAGGAGAAGACTCCAACTGGCCTACATTAGTATTTGTGTCATCACCAGACAAAGCAAACAAGCTGGCAATTGAACTATCTGAAAAAATGGCTGTTTCAGAAGATATGAGTGGCTTTGCTGATTGGCTGAGATCTAATATTGGTGCAAATAACTTTTTGTCAGAAGCTGTAGAGTATGGTTTTGGAGTACATCACGGTCGCATTCCACGAGCAATAGCAGCACGAATGGTAAGGTTATTTGATCAACAAAAATTACCAGTTTTGCTTTGCACATCAACATTGATTGAAGGAGTAAACACTGCTGCTAAAACAGTAATGATTTTTGATAAAAAAATTGCAAATGAAAGTAATGATTTTTTTACATTTTCTAATATTCGGGGGCGTGCAGGAAGACTGGGACAACACCACATAGGCCAAGTTCTGATATTCAATGATGTTCCAGAGCAAACGGAACTAGAAGTAAGTCCAACAATGTTTGGAAATGACAGTGAGTTACCAGACGAGTTTATTGTCCATATTGAAAAACCAGACCGATCGAAGAGATCGGATAGTCGTTTTCAATATTTCAAGGATCAACTTGGTATAGAAGGTGAGGAACTTCGACTTGCTTCATCAATCGGTTTAGAAACAGCTACGAACCTAAGATCAGAAGTAGAAAAATCTTTAGAGAGTAACGCAAATTTAATTTGGTCTGGTTGGCCAAATTGGAATGAAATATTAGAACTATGTCAGGTCATTTCTAAACATAAGGCTATAAACGGATTTGGAGCATTTAGTCCTAAACAGCTAGCGCTGTTAATCAATAAGCTGCGGCAAGCAAGTACACTGAAGGGCTTTCTGCTAGAACAAGATAGAAACTATCAAGGCCCACCTCAAGGAAGAGATAATATTTTTAAATTTTTGAGAGCCTGTGAATATGGGTTGCCCCAACATTTTTCTGTCATAGAACTATTTGCGAAACAGATGGATTACAAAGTCGACTATAGCCTTTTCATTGGCGGTATTAGTAGTTGGTTTAGAGATGAAATTCTTAAGGAGTTGGACGAAGAGGGCATCCCGATTCAAGTATCAGAGAGGTTTTATAATGATGGTGACACAAAAGCATCGCTTAAAGTAAAACTTCGATATTTTTGTGAGCAGCAATCTACATCTCTTACTGAGTTCGAAAAAGATTGGATACTTGAAGCACTCTAAGTGCTTAATCTCAGAGTTCAAGATAGTAACAAGTACTGTGCCCAATTTGTGCCCAAATTTCAAAAATGAGTTGCGCAAGCTCTTAAATTTCTATTTAAGTCTTTGATTTTAATGGTGGGCGATACTGGGATTGAACCAGTGACCCCTACAATGTCAAACTAATGAAATTGAATGTTTCAAACATCTTGGCTCTTCAACTGGTCTAAATGATCAGCATACCACTGCATCATATTGGTACGTTCTTCCAAATATTCCGCATGGTTATAAGCCCCACGAACTTTGTTCCGTTCCTGATGTGCTAATTGTTTTTCAATGACATCATCACGGAATTTGTGTTCATTGAGAATAGTAGAAGCCATCCCACGGAAACCGTGAGATACCATACGATTGATATATTTTCCTTTTTCAATCCGACGAAGCGTTTTGTTTACGCTTTCATTATGAATAGGTTTGGAAGCATCTTTTTCATTGGAGAAAATATAAGATGAGTCACTTGTTATAAGATACAGTTGTTTCAAAATATCTTTTACTTGAGACGGAAAGGGTATCAGGTGATCTCTTCTCATTTTCATATACTTTGCAGGGATAATCCAATGACCTGTTTCAAAATTAATGTACTTCCATTTTGAATTTGCCAACTCGCTTGGCCGTACAAAAATATAGGCAGAGATCATCAAGGCTGATTTAATGATGATTGTTCCGTTGTAAGCTTCCATATCTCGAAGTAACTCACCAATGCTATTAGGATCAGTAAGAGTTGGCATATGAATAGTTTTTGCGCTTTTCAACATGCCTTTATAATTTTGGGTAATATCGTGGCTACAATAGCCTTTGGCTACTCCATAACGGAAAACCATGCTGCAATAAGAATTAACTCGTTTGCCTGTTTCAATGTATCCAATATCTTGAATAGACTCGATAATATTAAACAGCATTGGTGCTTCAATATCTTTGATAGGTACTCTGCCAATTATAGGAAATAGATATTTTTCCATCCGTTGGAGAATAAGGGTATTATACCGTGCTGTACTTCCTTGATAACGTTTGTCGTACCATTCAAGTGCAATATCCTTGAAGCTTTTTTCTGTTGCCAGTTTTGCCTTCTGTGTTTGTCTATGCGTTGAAGGATTAAAACCATTATGAAGCATATCCAAACATTCACGTTGTTTCGAGCGTGCTTCTGCAAGTGATACATGTGGGTATTTCCCTAAGGAAATCATGCAACGCTTTCCTGAAAAAGAATAACGAAAACGCCAGAGTTTGCCACCTGTAGATTTTACCAGTAAAGACAATCCTGTGTCGGCATTAAGGGTATAATCTTTGTCTTTTGGCTTTGCGTTTTTTATCTCTATATTTGAGAGCATCTGTGTTCGAGTCCTCTTTTTACCTTCGTCAAAACATATACCAAATGTATACCACTTTGTTTGCAATGGGACGAAACAAGGCGAAACAGCATGAACATCTATTATAGAGAAAATAATAAAAAGTCATGAGACGTGAAACCAGATGAAACACCATAAAACGTTATCTCTGATTTCTGTCTGTCCGCCATTACCGTCATAGCACTGAATACTCTTCGTGCTATTTTTTATTTTGAGCTGCTTTAGATGTCTGATATGTGATTGTTATTATTTTGGGAATTGATATCCTCGTAATTGATGCGGCAGAAATATCTTTTTACAGATCATGATTTCCATCTTATTTTTTCTTGCAAGAAGGGTTTTATATGTCAGGCGGAAATGTAGATTTAAAGTGTTGTGGTCCAGGATACGCTTCTCCAGCTCAAGCCATGCAAGCACCGCGTGAAAAGCTACTTTATACGATAGCGATATATGTAGGAACCGGAATACAAAAGCCAGATTACCTCGCTACCATTGATGCAGATCCTGAAAGCGCCACTTATTCTCAGGTTATCAGCCGTTGTGAGATGCCGGGAATTGGCGATGAATTACACCACATGGGGTGGAATGCTTGTTCTTCATGTTTTGATGATGAAGGTATGGAGCGCAAATATTTAATTGTTCCAGGTGTGCGATCATCTAATCTGCATATAATTGATTGTGCCACAGACCCACGTAATCCAAAGCTACACATGGTGGTTTCGGGCGATGAAATAAAAGAAAAGACGAACCTATCTGCTCCCCATACAGTGCATTGCCTTGGGTCTGATATTATTATCTCTATGTTGGGAGATGCAAAAGGAAATGCACCGGGTGGTTATCTCCATCTCGACAAAGATTTTAACATCGTAGGTCGATGGGAAAATTCGATGGGTGATATTAAATTTGGCTATGATTTTTGGTATCAGCCACGTCATAATATTATGGTTTCATCTGAATGGGCAGCACCCAATACATTCATGCCAGGGTTTGACCTTGAAGAGGTAGGACACTTAAAATATGGCCGTGAAATTCATCTATGGGACTTTGAGAAAAAAGAACCCAAAGAAACTTTCTATTTAGGTGAAGACGGTCTTGTACCACTTGAGGTGCGGTTCCATCACGACCCTGAAAGTACGCATGGGTTTGTTGGTGCGGCTATGTCTTCTAACATTATTCATTGGTGGAAAGATGATAATGAAAAATGGCAATGGGAAAAAATTATTGATGTAGCAAATGAGCCACATCCAGAATGGCCAATTCCATTACCTGGTTTGATAACAGTTATTCTTTTGTCGATGGACGATAAATATCTTTATCTTTGTAATTGGCTACATGGTGATATTCGCCAATACGACATTTCTGATCCGCATAATCCTGTACTTAAAGGGCAAGTTTGGATGGGTGGATTGTTGCAAAAAGCGCCTGTGGTAAATGGTGTTAAAATTGCAGGCGGTCCACAAATGATACAGATGAGCTTGGATGGTAAAAGGCTCTATGTAACAACTTCGCTTTTTTCAACTTGGGATAATCAATTTTATCCAGATATTCGTCATAAAGGCGGCGTTATGTTGATGGTAGATTGTGATGTGGAAAATGGTGGCATGGAAATCAATAAAGATTTTATAGTCAATTTTAAGGACGAACCCAACGGCCCTTCAAGATGCCATGAAACCCGTTATCCAGGGGGTGATTGCACCTCGGATATTTGGTTATAAGGAGACGATAATGGGGTACATGAATCACAATGAAGAATATCCAGAAGATTATCTGGCAACGATTTTAAAAGAAGTAAAAATCATAGCAATGGTTGGTGCAAGTCCTGATCCGACAAAGTTCAGCTATGGTGTTCTGCGTGTTTTACATGAGCAGGGCTATAATATGAAGCCAGTTAATCCAAAGCACGGTGTTGATGAAATTCGTGGATTAAAAGTATTCGACTCGCTTGCTGATATCGATGAGCCAATTGATATGGTGCAAGTCTTTAGAGCGTCACACGCCTTGCCTGGAATTGCGCAAGAAGCAATTGATATAGGCGCTAAAGTCCTTTGGGGGCAGATTGGTGTATTTGATGAAGATGCTGCAAAGCTTTGTGAGGATGCAGGCATGCGCGTTGTAATGGATAGGTGTCCAAAAATTGAGTTATTTCGTCCTTTTTGGAAACCAAAACTAGGACAAGAAATTTAAATGGTAGCCGTGCACACATATAAAGTTGAGTTAAAGAATAATAATATTACTTTAAATGTTGGCACTGATGAAACGATATATCAGGCAGCGCTTAAAGCAGGAATTCAACTCCCGATAGGATGTGATTATGGGGGGTGCATTACTTGCGCTGCCAAACTTTTATCTGGCAAAGTTCGCCAACCAGGTGCGACAGCTTTGAATAAGCGACAATCAAAGGCTGGGTATATTTTATTATGTGTGGCACAGCCAAAAAGCGACTGCATAGTTGAAGAAGGCCTTGAATCCCACGACCAACTTTATCAAAACCCATTTACTAAAGAGACTGTAAAAATTTAACGTGAGTAAGTAATTTCCTGAAAGCGTGCTGACTTTGCATCATAGAGCAGCAAGCGTCCTGCTAAGCTTACGCCTGTGTCCGTAATTTCCTTGATAATCTCAAGTGCTTGCATAGAGCCAATAACCCCCGTTAACGCACCCAGAATACCAGCTTCTTCACAAGTAGGAAGCAATCCTTCAGGGGGTTTGTTTTGAAAGATATCACGGTAGCATGGATAGGGTTTGCCATTGGAGTTTTTCAAGTGTGGTTTTAGCGTTGTGATGGATGCATCAAATTGTCCAACGGCTGCCGTTACCAGAATTTTTTCATGTTTTTCACAAAGATCGGCAGTTAAATAGCGGGTGTCAAAATTGTCACTACCGTCAGCCACAAGATCATATTGTGTTATGAGATCGTCACCGTTTTTCTCAGTTAGCCTAGAATTGTAAAGATTGAGTTTTACATTCGGATTAAGCGCTTCAAGAAAGGCCTTTGCACTTTCGACTTTTGGTTCACCACACATTTGCGTCTTATGAATAGTTTGGCGTTGAAGATTAGAAATCGAGACGTCGTCATCATCAACAATTCCCAATGTCCCAACGCCCGCAGCAGCTAGATATTGGAGTACGGGAGAGCCAAGCCCGCCTGCGCCAATCACCAGAACTTTTGCAGCTTTAAGTCGCTGCTGACCAGCACCGCCAATATCTGCCAAAACAATATGGCGGGCGTAGCGATTGAGTTCGTCAGCGGTTAATTGCATGAGCTTATAATGCCGCTACCATGGCATCTTGCTTGGCGCGAAGAGCAGCTATTTTTGACCCTTCAGCAACCTTTGCATTCTTATAAGTTATCAACTCACCTTTTTTAATGGGCGCAGTTACGACCGCTTTTTCCAATAGTCCTGCTGGCATGCCTTCGCTCGTGACGGCCTCTTGTTTTGGTAACACCCAAGCGCGGTAGGTATATTCACCGATTTGATCCAGCACATCTCCAACGGCCAAATCTTTTTTAGCCAATGCACAAACCTCTGCCACTGGTTTTGAGAGTGGCACCATATCCGCTTTGCCATAAAGCACAGATCGCGCACAGGTGAGAGGGACTTCAAGCGAAGTTAAATGGAAAGGGCGATGGAATGTAAAGTAAGGCCCTTTGCCCATTTTGAGATCTTCCATGCGTTCTGTAATGCGCGGATGAGACATATCAGCAATCACAAAAACCCCTGGTGCAACACCTTTGCCAACGGAATAATCAACACAACCTTTTTGCGATAAGACACCACCATCTGATTGCGGAATGAGTGTTGAAGAAAGTTCGCTTAACGCAGCCGCTGGCCCATGCATGCCAGCTTTATCAGGCACAAGCCCAGTCGCGTTTGCAATCGCACACATTTCAACCATGGTTTTAGAGCCTTCGACAAACTCTACCAACATGCGCACATTCATATTTCGTGCTTTGGCTTCTTCCATATATTCATCTGGCACAGCATCAAAGTTAAGCGGATTGTTTTTACCCTTTCCAGCACAAACAATCTCATGTCCCATGGCAGAAACAAATTCGATCAGCTCCATACAAGAAGAAGGTTCATCTCCCGCACCAAGCGAATAAACAACACCTAAGCGCTCGGCTTCTGATTTGAGATAAGGCCCAATACAAACATCAGCCTCAACATTCATCATGGTGAGGTGCTTGCCATGTTGCATCGCATGAATGCCAATTTCTGCCCCCACTGCTGGCACGCCAGTTGCGTCGATGACGACATCAATCAGCGGATTTTCTGCAATCATCATGCTGTCCGCAGTGATTGCTAATTTGCCTTGTTCAATAGCGCTGGTCATGTCCGAATGCGTTTCGACAATCTTTCCGTTTTCATCAGAGCCAAATGCAACTTCCATCGCATGACTTGCCTTGTTGAGACCACGATCAGAAACGGCTGCAACCTCAATGCCCTTCATGTGGGCAACACGCGTAATGACATCCGTGCCCATCTCGCCACAGCCTACCAGCCCAATACGAATTGGTTTGCCAGTTTCAGCACGGGTATGAAGGTCTTTAGCAAGTCCAGTAAGGGATATGTTAGTCGGCATAATGTTACTCCAATTTCAGCTAAGACTATCACGCACGAAAACTAAAAAAGCAATCTGGATTTTGGAAGGGACTTTACGAGAATGCTCCCTTGCGCAATGCTTCCCATTGGTTTTGTAGAAATCTACTTTCAGCACTGAAGTAAATGCCTTTTCTTTTTATGGCTTGAATCCGGTCAATTCTGAAATGACGAAACCCATTACGCAGATTACACCAAGCAATAAGGATAATGGCATCGACATAATAAAACAGGCCAATAGGCTTTATGGTTCGTGTAGTCTTGTTGTTCTCAAGATCATGATAGGTGATCTCAATCTCTTCATACTCACGAATGATTTCGCGGAGTGTTTCAGGTTGAATATTAGAGTTTGGTATTTGATGCCATTGCGAAGCCAAATGGTAGGTGCGGTTGTAAGATCACTTGGCATGGCGCTGGAAATCTTGGAGCGAATTGTATCGACAGTTTTTATAAGTTCCTTGTCGCCACTTCGGCCAAGCATGGATAAGCCAACACTAATCGCTTCCAATTCCTCTCGCGAAAACGCCATAGGCGGCAGATCAAACCCCTTTTGCATGACATAACCAATGCCAGCCTCTCCTTGAATAGGAACACCACTTGCTTGAAGTGATGCTATATCGCGGTAGACCGTACGAATGTTTACTTCCAGTTTTTCTGCAAGTTCTGAAGCAATAATTGGTCGTTCTGATTGTCTCAGAATTTGGATAATCTCAAAGAAACGAATTGATCTACTCATGTAACATCATAACACACACTACTGACAGATACATGTCAGTAGTGTCGTGCTAGAGTTCAATAAAATGAACTTGGAGAAAAACGTATGCTCGAAAATTACAAAGCACACTCAGGAACATTCGTACCTGTATTCACACTTGAAATTCAAATTTTAGAAAATGATGCTGACCGAATTTTGGATGCGATTATGGAAGTTGATCCTCTGCCCTATGGGCGCTATCACCGTAATGCTTCGGTCTCTGGTGTGGGCAAAGAAACAACTGTGCCACAGGCGAATTCGGCAACTTCGACGCACGAAGGAGGTTATGAGGCTGGTACTGCAATGACTTACCCGATGGTTGAACTTAAGATATCAATCGAGCGCGATTTGAAATTGCTAGAAAAGCTCATGGATGTGATCCACGAAGTGCATCACTATGAAGAGCCTGTAATTTTCTTGCGTGAAGACTGGACAAGCCGTTCAAGCTATAATCCGACAAGAGATAATCCGCATCGTTGGTGGAACAATGGGCAAGGATTACCAGAACGCGTAACCTTAGGAAAAGCAAAATGATTAAATACTACTATCCAAACGGCGATCACTGTTATCGCGCCTTACATACTGCCCATGCGGTTTTTCACAATGAAGAAGGTAAACTCATTGCAAGAGCAATGCGACCCGATAACAGCGAACTCTATGAGTTTGAAATTACCGGGTTTGAATTGGTTGAGACAGGCGTACTCTGCAACTGAGAAACAAAAAGCTTAAAGAGCTTCTTTCATGCTTTCTTCAAGATAAATATCACGAAGTTGAGAAACAACGTTGCCAGGTTTGCCAGTTCCTATTGTGTGGCCGTCAATTTCTACAACTGGGCAACAAAATGCGGATGCTGAAGTAAAGAAAGCCTCAGAAGCATTGGCTGCTTCCTCTTTTGTGTAAGGGCGTTCTTCGACTTCCATTTGTAAAAGTTCTGCACAACGAAGAACTGCTTTACGTGTAATGCCATGCAAGATTGAAGTTGAAAGATGGCGCGTTACAAGCTTGCCGTCTTTAGTAACAATCCAAGTATTGTTTGAGGTGCCTTCATTGATGAAGCCATCTTCTTCCATCCAAGCATCATCAACGCCTGCAGCTTTCGCCATCATCTTCGCCATAGATGGATAAAGCAATTGCGTTGTCTTGATATCACGACGACCCCAGCGTTGGTCTGGTACGGTGATGACACGTGCACCAGTTTCATACATCGGGTTATCAAGAGGGTTTTTAGCTTGTGTGAACAGCACCAATGAGGTTGGCGTACCAGCGGCAGGATAAGTAAAGTCACGATCGGCAACACCGCGTGAGACTTGCAAATAAATCATACCATTTTCAAGATTGTTTTCTTCAACCAGCTTTTTATGAATGGATAAAAGATCGTCCATCCACTCAGGTTTATCCATGCCAAGTTCATTTAATGAACGCTCAAGGCGAACCATATGACCTTCAAAGGCAATCAACTTACCTTCAAGCACAGTCGTTACTTCATAGACGGCATCTGCCATTAGGAAGCCACGATCAAAGATTGAAACTTTAGCTTCTTCTTCTGGAACAAAGTCGCCATTTACAAATACAGTTCTGGACATATTATTTTACCTTACTCTAGCCCCATAATTTAGTTGATGGGGAATACATTGTTGAACCTTCATATCGAATGCCGTTCGCTCTGTCTTCACCAAGAAGCAATGGGCCATCTAAATCCACAAAACTGGCACCCTGTGCGACAAGTGTAGCGGGCGCCATGCCAAGCGATGAACCGACCATACAGCCTACAAAAATGCCAAAGCCTAATTCTTCGGCCTTTACCTTCATTTTCAAAGCTTCGGTTAATCCACCTGTTTTATCAAGCTTGATGTTGATAATGTCATATTTGGTGCGTAATTCTTCCAGACCTTCGCTTGTGTGGCTCGATTCATCTGCACAAATTGGCATGGTGAATGTATTGCCGATAAGTCCACTATCATCTGTTTCAGGTAAGGGTTGTTCCACGAGTGCAATACCCAGCGCCTCCAAATGCGGTTGAAGCGCTGATAAATCATCGAGCGACCATCCTTCATTTGCGTCGACCATAATCTGACTGTCTGGCGCACCTTCACGAACAGCTTGCAAGCGGGGCAGATCATCAGGCGTTCCAAGTTTAAGTTTTAGCAATGGACGAAACGCATTTTTCTTTGCGTTCTCGCGCATCTCATCAGCACTTTCGAGTGATAGTGTATAGGCGGTGGTAAGCTCTTTTGGTTCTGCAATACCTGCTAATTGCCAGACGGGTTTGCCCGTTTGTTTGGCTTCTAAATCCCAAAGCGCACAATCAATCGCATTGCGCGCGGCTCCTGCTGGCATGATCTCTTGCAAAGCTTCACGCGTCAAATCAGAAGGTAGCTTTGAAAGCAGTTCTTGAACACTTTCAACACTTTCGCCATAACGCGCATAGGGCACGCATTCGCCTTGACCAGTTACGTTTCCATCTGAGACCTCAATACGAACAACATGAGCATGCGTTTTTGCACCTCGTGAAATTGTAAACACATTAGCTAGAGGGAAAGTCTCTGCGTGGGTCGTAAATTTTAACATGAAATCAGCCTGATTTAAGTTTATAAAAACTTAGCGATTTTTAGAGCTAGTTTATAGTGCCAGAGTGTCTCATTTCATGAGTCCTCAACAGGGTAATTACATACCCTGTTTGTAATCCCCGACCTCTTCGTTTTCACGCAGAACGCTGTCAACGGCTTTAAACATTTCCATCTTGCGTTCTTCGGAAACAGGGCTTTCAATCACCACAACAAGCTTAGGCTCGTTTGATGACGCACGAACTAACCCCCAAGTGCCGTCTTCTGCAACAACGCGAACACCGTTGACTGTTACAAGGTCACGAATCGCTTGACCGCCAACTTTCTCACCAGCCTTTTGCATGTCTTCAAAGCGCTTAACGACCTTGTCTACAACACCGTATTTAGTTTCATCGGCACAATAGGGTGACATGGAAGGCGAGCCATAAGTAATAGGCAAGGCGCGTCTAAGGTCAGCCATGGTTTTATCTGGATTGCGCTCTAGCATATCGCAAACTGCGAGAGCGGTTACGATACCATCATCATAGCCACGACCAATCGGTGCATTAAAGAAGAAGTGCCCAGATTTTTCAAACCCAGCCATTGCACCAAGCTCATGGACACGGCGCTTGATATAAGAGTGACCTGTCTTCCAATAATCAGTTTCTGCGCGTTGTGACTTTAAAACTTCATCCGTCATAAACAGACCAGTTGATTTAACGTCCGCAACAAATTTTGCACCTGGATGAACCGCAGAAATATCACGCGCTAGCATCACGCCAACCTTGTCAGCAAAAATCTCTTCGCCTTCATTATCAACCACACCACAACGATCACCATCGCCATCAAACCCAAGTGCGATATCCGCACCAGTTTCAATCACGCGGTCACGCATCTTGTGCAGCATTTCCATATCTTCAGGATTTGGATTGTAGTTAGGGAAAGAGTGATCAAGCTCTGTATCCATGTGGATAACATCAAGCCCAAGCTTTTCTAAAACCTTCGGCGCAAATGCACCTGCTGTACCATTACCACAAGCAGCAATTGCTTTGATTTTGCGCTCATAAGGTTTGCGGTTTGTAAGATCATCAATATAACGTTCTGCAAAACCTTCGACGAACTCATATGAGCCACCCGCTTTTTGCTTCCAATTACCAGCAAGCACCATGTCGCGAAGTTTGTCCATTTCAACAGGGCCAAAGGTGAGGGGGCGTTCGCAACCCATTTTAACACCAGACCAACCATTATCATTGTGAGAAGCTGTAACCATCGCAACGGATGGGCAATCAAGCGCAAATTGTGCGTAATAAGCAGTTGGAGAAAGTGCCATACCGATGTCTTTAACACGAGCACCCGCAGCCATTAGGCCAGAGACAAGTGCAAGTTTAATCGACATCGAATAACTTCTAAAATCATGTCCTGTTATGATGTCTGGCCCTGCACCTAACTCTTGAATGAGTGTACCAAGCGCCATGCCAAGCGCCTGCACGCCCATGAGGTTAAGTTCAGGCGGTTTGTCTGATGAAGGATGGCCAAACCACCAGCGTGCATCATACTCACGAAAACCAGTTGGCTTAACGAGGGGCGTTACTTCGAACGCATGTGTGTTTGGTAATGTATCGGGCTTGGTCTTGGGAAACATAATGGTTCTCTTGATTCGTAAAATTTTGATGAAATTGTCAGGTACATGCCCAAAGGTCAAACAGAACCAGGAAAAGCAGATATTTAATTAGATTATTGAACTAGCAAAAGTTCACGATTTTTAACTTCAAAACTCTTGAGTTGACCCAAAAAACTCATGCCCAATAATGTATCACTTAGAGCTTTATCATCTAAGACAGCGGCTTGGACATTTCTAACAGTCACATTACCAATTTGAATTTTATCAATCGTAGCAGACGCTGCTTTAATTGTGCCATTTGCTGTATTGACGTTATGTTTAAAGTCAGATGCTTTTAAGTTAATCCCTAAACGGCGGGCCGTTCTCTGATTGATAGCGACTGATGTGGCGCCTGTATCAACTAATACTTTGACATTACGATTATTCATCTTTGCGTTTGTAATAAAATGCCCGCGACTATCCATCTTTAATCTGGCTTTGCGACCATAAACAGGTTGGTTTGTTGCTTTTCGAAGATTAGCCGTTTTCTGTTTTGTTTGTTGTTTTTCTACCTGCGCTGCTTTGCGCTGATCAATATCATCTTTCTTGAAATCAAGGTATGACTGTACACCATAAACTGAAACAACACTCACTGCGATAAGCGGCAATATATTTTTAAACATCTAACTTCCCAAGGATTATTTAGTGATTGAAGACTCATATAAGTAAAATTCTAATATGCGCCTAAAATGCAGCTAACTAACTGCTTTTTCAGCCTTAAGGTAAACAAATTCTTATTCTTGAATGATCTTGTGTTGGCTATCTAGCTTTAAGTTTGATAGTTATGAGCTAACGAATCTTATCTTGAAGGAAATTTATATGGGCAAGTTATTTCCTTGGTCTAATAAATCGATAGCCACATTGGTTTGTTCGGTTTTATTAGTTTTTACCAATTTTAATAATGCATCTGCTGAATGGCGTAAGGATATTGGCATATTCCGTATTGGGATTATTACATCAGATAAGTCTGTTGAAGTTTTAGATAAATTAGAGCCTTTTAAGCTCGCAATCTCAGAAGCGCTCGACATGAATGTCGAGTTTTTTAGGGCAAAAAATTCAACGACCTTAATAAATGCACTTTCAGATGAACGTATTGAATACGCAATTTTCTCTGCTTCTAGTTATGCACTTGCTTGGGCGACTTGTGAATGTATTGAGCCAGTTGTTATTCCTCGATCAAAAGATAGCGGGGATGGTTATCATACGGTTTTATTGTCTGGTCCTGATGGGCCAAAAAACTTAACAACTCTAAATGGAAATCAGATTGGTATATTATCTGATAATTCTCTAACAGGCGCGCCTTTGGCAAAATATGCATTGGGTATAAAAAATATTGAGATTGGTAACGATCAAACACCATTTGTAAAAAAAGAAACTGCAGAAAAAACACTAAAAGCTTTTTCAAACGGAGAATTAAAAGTTCTTATTGGCTGGAGTTCAATGACAGGTGATCCATCAAAGGGGTATACGCGTGGTAATTTGCGACAACTTTCGGAACGTTTTGATGTCTCGGCAAGAGGTTATAAGGTTTTATGGAAGTCAGAACAAATACCGCATCGACCACATGTTATGCGTAAAAAGCTTCATGGAGAAGCCAAGAAAATTCTGCGAACAACTTTGTTAAATATGAATAAGAAAGATCCGGTTGCGTATGATGTTGTAGAACCGGTTTATGGCGGCGGATTTGTTGCAGGTAGACATGAGCGCTTTGCTGAACTTATTAGTTTAATGCAATCACAAGCCTCACAAACACCTACAGCGGAAGAAACTCTCCCGCTGCAATAAAGATTGAAATTCTCTCAAAACGTAGTTTAGAAATTCACAGTACCTTGTCTAGGTCTTAAATAGATACGGTCACCAATTGTAATTGAAGCTTTATCGAATACAATATTCTTAGCTGACTCAGAGTTTACAAAGCCAATAATAGGCTGATGATCATATTCAACTTCAGCAACAACTAGTGTAGTGTTATGAATTTTTATTGAATCTGGTATCGGGAATACACTATTTTGTATACGAGCCTGGCGCGCATTTTCATTAGGTCCTAAGCTAGCACTGCTTTTGTTACATTGATTATTTGCTGGGCTTGTATATTGGGCGCTAGGCGTTTTGTTATCCACACTGCCAGTCACGCGCGCAATGACGTCGTCGTTGCTATCTTTTGTGCCATCTCCATTAGTATCATTTTCCGCCTCGACTGAGAGGATCGTGATCACAACACATGGAATTCTATTCACGTATGGGTACATAATACGGTCAGTTGCACCAAATATTGCTCGAAGTTCTTCGCGTTGAGCAGCTGTTGTGTAGTCACTTTGTTGTGCAACCAAGTCAGCAACGGCACTTGAAGTTCGAGAAATTTTTCGGTCAACCGAAATAAGTAATGATAACTCAACCGAACCAATAAAAAGCACTAATAAAATAGGTGCAATCAGCGCAAACTCAACCGCGGCAACTGCTTGTGAATTCTTGGCAAAATTTATCACTTTTGAGTAAAGTAATTTTGCTGGGCCGAATGTTTTTGAAATTATTTTCATAATATTTATCCAATAAGCTTACGGGCAGTTTACGCCTTGCGAGTCTGGAAAGTTTTCCGTTCTCACAACTGCAGTTACATTAATCAATGCATTGTCATTCAAACCTTGAGCAACCAAGGGGGCAGAATAATTTGTATAAATTGGCCATTCATAGCTAGCGGTGAATTGAATTATTTGGTTGCCACAAATTTTATTAGGAAAGCGCTCCTGTGGATCAAATGCGCCTGTACTTGATACATTAGATGCATCATTCGCAGTTGGCGGAGGTGGTAATTGACTAAATTGATTAGCGGAATCGATTTGGGTTTTGATATTGTTGCAATCAAACAATGCTAAAATACGGTTACATAGCTCATTCTTCAAATCATCTTTCGTAGATATATTTGCAATCTGACCTGTTCTATAAAGTCGCGCAACATCATCCGTAACCGTTTCAAGGTATTGATTAGCGAAAAACAAGAGAGATGTTTCAATAATGGCGAAAATCAATAGGAAAAATGGGCCGCCGATAATTGCAAACTCAACCGCAGTTGCGCCGTCTTCATTATCATTAAACCGTTTAACAGTTTTCAATTTTGAACTGTTTAGCAGCATTTTTCTAAACTGAGATAAAGGTCTCATCTGTTTTTTCCTATGGCTTCATTATGCGCTATATTACGATAAATAAGTTTATTTAAAGTTTATGTATACTCGAGTGGTGAGGGTATAAAATTAACAATAAATTAAGCATGATATTTTGCTGTAAACCAAAAAAGCCCCCATTTTAGGAGGCTTTCTTAAATTCCAAATGAGTAACTTATTACTTATTTTAATTATTGCCAACGCTTGATAATCTATTACGTCTAGTGATTTGATCAGATGCGTTTTCAAATGTGAGGTTGTTATCACCGATCGTTACAGTTGATTCACACACAGGGGCACAAGCAAGTGTTTCTCTATTGCCACCACCTCTATAAATTCTCACAGTATTTGTTTCGCTACTGCGAACAACAACTGCTTGATCGATTACAGCATCACCTGCTTCATCTAAGATGATAAGGTTAGTCACCCCAAAAGAACGACCTGTTAGGACTAGAGTTTGCTCATCTTCAATTGTTGCATCAACAATCGATGGGTTGCCAATAATGATTGTTGCAGCAGGACGCGAAATGCGAAATACTTTTGCCTGATCAACGGTCACAATAACCTTTTCAGAATCTGTGTAAGTTCCACTTTCTGCGGTTGCAGGGATAGTAGAGGCGATAGCAATACTGCCTGAAATAATAAGTGCTGAGATTGTTTTAAGCATGGTACACTCCAATAAATACTTTTTGTACAATCCACTAGTTTGGTGAATGAAGCATTAATTCATGTGCAGATTTATTATTTTCTGCAATTTAGCACTGTATATCGAGCCTATATAAAACCCTATACATTATAATAGGGCTTTTTTTTGCATTCTCATTATCAGGTTTTCGAAGAAGTAAGAGGGCTTTAGAGGAGGCGTTCTGATTACGAATTATTAACCCTTAAAATGCCTTTTGAAAATTAATATTAAAATAACCATGAGCGTTAAGGTCTTTTCAATCCCTTGAGCGTATATTGCTATCAGGTCAGGAAAAACCTGATCACAAATGAAAAACACTAAGGAGCACAACATGAAACTAGTATCAAAATTTCTTAAAGACGAATCAGGCGCAACAGCAATTGAATATGGTCTTATCGCAGCACTTATCTCAGTAGCGATCATTGCAGCAGCAACGACACTAGGTACAAGCATCGGCGGTACATTCAACAAAATTGCTGGTCAGATCCCTAATTCATAAGTATCTGATTTTAGACAGACTTACATAAGACTGTTTAATATGAATGCTAAGCCATCGAATGTAAATTCGGTGGCTTTTTTTATACGAATATTTTTTATTAGTAATATTAATCTTGTTAACCAGTGAGTTAACTTTGTCAGGTATTTTCAACAGAATAAGTACTAAATTAGGATTGAAAAAATGCTCGAATATGGATTGGTTTTTATATTTCCGTTTATGATGATTTTTTCATCATTCTCAGATCTTTTTTCAATGAACATATCTAATAAGGTTTCTATAATTTTAATCGTTGGCTTCGCAGTTTTTGCAGTTGTCATGGGTATGGATATGCAAACTATTCTTTCGCATCTTGCAACATTCGGCCTAGTCTTAAGCGTTGGTTTTGTTTTATTCGCACTCAATATTATTGGCGGTGGTGATGCTAAGCTTGCAGCCTCAACGGCACTTTGGTTAGGCTGGGCACATACAGGGCCTTATATTTTGCTGGCATCTTTTATCGGTGGCTTGCTAACAATTCTTATTTTGAAGTTCAGATCAGGTATTGTTCCTGAAAAACTAAACAAATTAGAGTGGGTATTGCGTTTGCATGATAGTAAAAATGGCGCACCTTATGGAATAGCACTTGGTATGGCGGCATTGTTTATTTACCCAAAAACTCCTTGGATGGAGCAAGTGATAGCTTTAACGATTTAAGTTATTTGAAATTAAGATCATTTTATCAAGCCAGGCTAAATGCTTGGCTTTTTTATTGCTTAAAAATTCAATTTATAATTAATTAACTTAAAAATTCAGGTTTTTATTAACCATAAGTACACCTTTGTAAGTGCATTATCAGCTTGAAGAACTTTGCGACCAAGCAAATTTGCTTACGAAGGAAAATAAAATGAAAATAGCTCAACTTGCAGTTTTAGGTGTTGCTGTCATAGCGGCTGCCGGTGCATTTTTTGTGGCAAATAATCTTGCTCAAAAAGAACCTGAAGTCGTTACCGTACAAGAACAAGCGCCACAAATAGCACTTGAAGAAGTCTTGGTAGCAAGCAGAAATATTGGCCTCGGTACATCAATGCAATCTGATATGGTTGAGTGGGTTAAGTGGCCTAAAGAAGGTTTGTCTGACGGCTTTATCATACGCTCTAATTCACCTGATGGTTTAAATATCGAAGAAGATCCTGCAATTGCTCGTTCACAGTTTTTTATTGGTGAACCAATCAGAGAAAGTAAATTGGTTAGAGCGGGTAAAGGATATATGTCAGCTATTCTGCCAACAGGGCAGCAAGCTGTGGCAACCTCTATTTCAACGGCAACAAGTGCTGGTGGCTTTATTCTGCCGAATGACCGTGTTGACGTAATCATGACACGCCAGGGCAATACAAATGAGGGTAATGAATTTATTACTGAAAGCATCTTAGAAAATGTGCGTGTTTTGGCAATTGACCAAACAATTGAAGAACAAGACGGTGAGGCTGTTGTTGTTGGTAGTACCGCAACATTACAACTGACACCAAATCAAACAAAAATTCTGACTGTTGCGCAACAAATGGCAGATCGCCTTACGTTAGCACTACGCTCACTTGAAGATAGTGGCGATGAACAAACGACAGGCGCTGAATACTTGCTAAGTGGCAAGCGCGGTAATGGTCGAATCCGTGTGATCAAATACGGAGCAAAGAAAGATATTTTAGCGGGAGCAGCAAATGATTCCGCTAACTAATTCCAAATTCTTATTCTGGACGGGAAAAAGTACCATGCATATGTTAAATCGTTTTATTGTATGGACATTGTTTATCGCGACTTTGCTTATGGCAGAAACGTTGATGACAGGTCATTCTAATCATGCATCTGCTAACAACAAAAACTATTTGAAAATATCAAAATCAGCAATTGGCAGAAGCCAAACTATTAAAGTTGGTTTGAACAAATCAATGGTTATTGATTTGCCAGGTGATGCGCATGATATTTTGGTAGCAAGCCCTAGAGTGGCTGATGCCATTACAAGGACTTCTCGCAGAATATACATTTTTGCAAAGCAGGTGGGTTCAACGAATATCTTTATCTTTGATAATTCAGGACGACAGCTGTTAAGCATCGAATTGGTAATTGAACGCGATATTACTGGCCTTGAAGCTAATCTACAGAAATATGTTCCAGGTTCCGACATTAAAGTTGAAATCGTCAATGATAATATCATTTTGACAGGCACAGTTCCAACACCACAAGCCTCATCAAGAGTTGTTCAACTTGCACGCGCTTTTATTTCTGGCGGTGAAGCAACAACGAACCAGTTTACAACACAAAACAGCTTTAGTGGCGGCGGTATTTTCTTCGATCAAGATGAAGCACGTCAGGAAAGCCAAATTGTAAATCTAATGCGCATCGAAGCAGAAGATCAGGTTCACTTGAAGGTAACTATTGCAGAAATTCAACGCACAATTGTGAAGCAATTAGGTGTTGATTTAGCGGCAACAGGTTTAACTGCTGGTAATTTAGATTTGGGTCTTATTACAGATAACCCTCTCGGTCTTGGTGGATTATTTTCAAATAGCCAAGTTGGTGGACGTTATAATACCTCAGGTGGTGAAACGATTGAAGGCATATTAAGAGCTCTTGACCAAGCTGGTGTAATGAGAACTTTATCTGAGCCTTCATTGACGGCAATCTCTGGTGAAACTGCATCTTTTGCAGTTGGTGGCGAGTATAATATTGGCAGTACTGGTGGTGATACTAGTGGAGGGTTCTTCACACCAACAGAAAACGGTGGTGACCCAAATGCAAACATTCCTGGGTTTCCTGTTGGAACAAGCTCTTCTCCATCATTTAGAACAGTATCATACGGCGTTTCATTATCTTTCACGCCAGTTGTATTAGCACCTGGTAGAATTAGCCTACGCATTAGAACAGAAGTTTCTGAACCTACTACAGAAGGTAGTGTAAGTGGAGGCCGCTTTGGTGGGGCTGCTGCATCAACAGCACCTGGCATTCGCCGCCGCCAAGCTGAAACAACAGTAGAACTTCCATCAGGTGGTTCAATGGTCTTGGCTGGACTTTTAAAAGATGATGTTCGTCAAGCCGCTGCGGGTTTCCCGGGTCTAAGTAAAATTCCAGTACTTGGAACACTATTTAGAAGCCGTGATTTTCAGCGCACAGAATCTGAACTAGTCATCATTGCAACACCTTACTTGGTTCGCCCAGTAGCACGTCAAAAACTGGCGCGTCCAGATGATAACTTTCAGCCTAGTGCAGATGGTGCAGCAAACTTTCTTGGTCGTTTGAACCGAGTATATGGACAAGTAGAAGGTAACCTTCCTGAAGGTCGCTATCACGGAACACCAGGTTTCATCTTGAAATGATGAATCAACTTAACGGAGCAAGATCAATGTCTCGAGTAATCAAAGCTATGAAACCTAGGAGAACAACGATGATTAAGTCATTAAAACTTTCAGTTGTCTTTACAGGCATCCTTCTAACTGGGTGTGCATCTTTTCAAAAAGATCACTTCACCGTAGGTTCAACACCTAAAGATTATAGAACACAGCACCCAATTGTTGTTTCTGAATCAGAAGTTTTAGAAGACCTTGTAGTATCAAGATCAATGAACAAAATGTCTTTCAGACATGAGAATACTGCAACCAGCTTTTATGGACGTTTCAGAAAGTCAGGCGCAAGAACACTTCGCGTGATTTTGCCTGCAGGGTCACATAATGAAGCTGCGGCAAGACGTGTTTCGCATGATGTTATTGCACATATGAAGAAGTTAGGTCTTAAAGCTAATCAAGTTTCAGTATCTAGATATCACGCAG
Organism: uncultured Rhizobiaceae bacterium; assembly: GCA_964502215.1. Classification (GTDB taxonomy): domain Bacteria; phylum Pseudomonadota; class Alphaproteobacteria; order Rhizobiales; family Rhizobiaceae; genus JAALLB01. Next base: position 26,415 of record CAZCUN010000028.1, read on the forward strand.
CTAACCATGGTGATGCAGCAACTGTAAGATTATCTTACAGTGCTATTACAGCTGATATCGCTTCTGAATGCGGTAAATGGCAAGAAGATTTACGCCACACACCTGAAAACCAAAACTACGGTAACTTTGGGTGTGCAACGCAAAACAACCTAGCAAAGATGATCGCTAATCCTGCTGATCTATTGGGTCCACGAGGTGAGTCTGAAATCGATGCTGGTAGACGCGATAACGTAATCAATGACTGGCGCAGCGATGGCACGGCTAGCCTGCCTAGCCTGTTGTAGAAATTGAAGAGAGTTAGAGGAAATAACATGTCAGAAACTGCGCCTCAAATGGAACAATATGCTGAAAGTAATGATGATGTCACTAAGGGCACAATGTCTGAAGTAAGACCTATTCCACGCATTACTATTCAGGCCTTCTGTGAGACAGATGCTGTAAGGCAAACCTTAGAGATGGCAGCTAGCGACCGACGCATGTCGAGAGCACACGTATCTGTAAATACAGGTGGCATATTAGGTGCAGTAGATTTTTATGGTACAGCGCCAACACCAAACTTGATCATCATTGAATCTTCAAGCACAGGTGACTCATTAATGAGTGACCTTGGACAGCTTGCTGGTGTTTGCGATGCCACCACAAAAGTAATTGTGATTGGTCATTTCAATGATATTTTGATGTACCGTGAGTTGATAGCAAGTGGTATCTCAGAATATCTTGTAGCGCCTGTTTCAATGGCTGACATCATGCTGGCGATTTCCAATATTTTTACCAGTGAAGAAAATGGCCCACTAGGTCGTATGATTGCTTTTGTTGGTGCAAAGGGCGGTGCTGGTTCATCAACCATTTGTCATAATATTGCATGGACAATTTCATCTTCTTATAAAAATGATGTTGTCCTTGCAGATTTAGATCTTGCTTTTGGTACAGCCAATATGAATCTTGACCAAGACCCGACACAAGGTATTGCGGACGCAGTATTTTCGCCAGATCGCGTCGATGATATTCTGCTTGATCGTTTGTTGGCTAAGTGTGCGGAACATTTAAGCCTGCTTGCAGCACCTTCTACATTAGAACGCACGTATGATTTTGATGCTCATGCTTTCAGTTCAATTCTTGAAGTTGCTCAGCGTGGTGCTCCTTGTGTTGCAGTTGATATTCCAAATCAATGGAACGGTTGGACAAAGCAGGTATTAGCCGCGGCCGATGAAGTTGTTATTGTCGCTGAACCAGAATTGGCTAATTTAAGAAATGCTAAAAATCTAGTTGATACAATCACAGAAATTAGACCTAATGACACTCTGCCAAGACTTGTAATGAACAAGGTTGGAGTTCAAAAGCGCCCTGAAATTTCTATCAATGATTTTTCTAACGCACTTGGTGTTGAGCCAATTGCAGTAATTCCTTTCGAACCAGCTTTGTTTGGTGCTGCATCAAACAATGGGCAAATGATCTCTGAGGCTGATGCAAAAAGTCCAATTACAGAAACAATGCAGACGGTCTCTCAAATCTTAACAGGTAAAGCTGAAGTGAGATCAAAAAAGAAATCTGGATTTAGTCTCTTTAAAAATCTGAAGCGCAAAAAATAAACTTAAGTTTGTAAGTATCAAGTACAGGAAATTAATATGTTTGGTAAACGTGGTGGAAACGCAACTACTCCTACAACTGCACCAGTCGCAGTAACACAAGCTGAACCTGTTGGTAATACTCCAGCACAACCAAAAGCTGAAGCACCTGCACCTGCGCCAGCGCCTGTGCCACAAGTAAGTGCGCCGAAGTCTTCTGGATCAATTCAGATTAAATCTGAAGAGTATTATGATACAAAAACAAGCGTTTTTTCTGCTTTGATTGATACGATTGATCTTGGTCAGTTGGCGCAATTAGAGCCAGAAGCTGCACGTGAAGAAATCAGAGATATCGTCAATGATATTATTTCGATCAAAAACCTTGCAATGTCGATTGCTGAGCAAGAAGAAATTCTTGAAGATATTTGTAACGATGTTCTAGGTTATGGCCCTCTTGAGCCTTTGTTAGCGCGTGATGATATTGCCGATGTTATGATCAACGGCGCTAAAAGTTCATTTATCGAAGTAAATGGTAAGGTGGAAGAGGCTAATGTTCGATTCCGCGACAACACTCAATTGATGAATATTTGCCAACGTATTGTGAGCCAGGTTGGTCGTCGTGTCGATGAATCCAGTCCGATTTGTGATGCGCGTCTTGCTGATGGCTCTCGTGTAAACGTTATTGCGCCACCACTAGCCATTGATGGGCCTGCCCTTACAATTCGTAAATTTAAGAAAGATAAACTTACGCTAGATCAGCTCGTAAATTTTGGCGCTATTACGCCAGAAGGCGCTCAGATTTTGCAGATTATTGGCCGTGTTCGCTGTAATGTAATTATTTCGGGTGGTACGGGTTCTGGTAAAACAACTCTGCTAAATTGTATGAGTGCTTATGCAGATGCTGATGAGCGCATTATCACTTGCGAAGACTCGGCTGAATTACAACTGCAACAGCCACATGTCGTACGACTAGAAACTCGTCCACCGAACCTTGAAGGTGAGGGGCAAATTACAATGACAGATTTGGTTAAGAACTGTCTACGTATGCGTCCGGAGCGTATTATTGTTGGTGAGGTTCGTGGCTCAGAAGTATTCGATTTGCTTCAAGCAATGAACACAGGTCACGATGGTTCAATGGGAACAATCCACGCGAATACGCCACGCGAATGTCTAAACCGTATTGAATCTATGATTGCGATGGGTGGTTTTACGCTCCCTGCAAAAACTGTACGCGAAATCATCGTTGGTTCTATTGATGTGATAATCCAAGCAAGCCGTCTGCGTGATGGTTCAAGACGTATTACGCATATTACAGAAGTTTTGGGTCTTGAAGGTGATGTTATCACAACTCAAGATTTATTTGTCTACAAGATGGATGGTGAAGACGATAAAGGGAATATCATCGGAAAGCACGTTTCAACAGGTATTGGGCGTCCAAAGTTTTGGGAACGAGCACGTTATTTCAATGAAGAAGGTCGTCTTGCAAATGCGCTTGATGCTTCGAATGAAGAGAATTCAAATTTATAATCAGGATAAAGTTTAAATGTTCGGAATTGATCCAAATGTACTAATCATGTCTGCACTCATTGCTATGGCGGCGGGGGCATTAATATGGGCATTATTATTCAACACGATTTCGAATGAAAGAAATCAGGAACGCCGCGTAAATAGCATCAAGAAGAGTGATGGTGACCGCGGTACAAGGTTAGCTGCCGAAAATAGAATAGCTGAAGCCCAAAAAAGACGTCAGTCTACTCAAGCATCGCTGAAGGAACTTGAAGAACAAACAAGAGCAAAAGACCCCAATAAAAAAGGCATCAAGGATCAGATGCGCCAAGCTGGCATGGCTGGTAACATGAAAAATTTTTTTATGTACAGCGTAATAACTGCAATTGTTCTTTCAATCCTTGCATTCGTACTAAGTGGCAATCTTATCTTAACAGGCGCAATGCTTTTCATTGGTGGTTTTGGTGTGCCGCGCTGGTATGTAGCCAGAAAACGCAAAAAACGTATGAATGCTTTTCTTGAAGAATTTCCAAATGCTGTGGACGTGATTACACGTGGTATTAAAGCTGGCCTTCCATTAAATGATACGATTGGCATTATTGCGACAGAATCAAAAGAACCAGTGCGTACCGAATTTAAAAAAATTCTTGAAACTCAGAAAATGGGTATTCCAATGACTGAGGCAATTCAAAAGCTTTATAAGAATGTACCCCTTACAGAAGCAAATTTTTTTGGCATCGTGATTGCTATTCAGCAAAGTGCTGGTGGTAACTTATCTGAAGCACTTGGTAATCTTTCAAATGTTTTGCGAGATCGTAAAAAAATGAAAGCAAAAATCCAATCAATGTCATCAGAAGCAAAAGCATCAGCTGGTATTATTGGCGTCTTGCCTCCTGCTGTTATGATTTTGATTTATTTATCTACACCTGATTACATCATGCTTTTGTTCACGACCTCTACAGGAAACTTAATATTAATCGGTGCTTTAACCTGGATGGGCATCGGAATCATGGTCATGAAGCAGATGATTAACTTTGATTTCTAAGAAACGTAACACCCTTTTTAGAATAAACTAATGAAAAGAATTTCGCAGTTTTTGACTGTCAATAATTAAGGAAGCAAATTACATGGAAGTCTTGGCTGAACCACAAACGCTAATCTCCATTTTAGCTGCAATAGCGATATTTGCTACAATCATTACATTGGCAATGCCTCTTCTTGCAAAAGATGAGCTTGGCAGTAGAATGAAATCTGTTGCAATTGAACGCGATAAAATCAGAGCCAGAGAACGTGCTCGTCTTGCAGAAGAAGGCAAGAAGACTACGCTGCGCCAAAAAGACGAAGGTTTTTTTCAAGGTATAGTTGAGAAGTTAAATCTTAAAGCAGCTTTGGCAGATGAAAATACATTTATCAATCTGACGATGGCTGGTTATAGACAAAAATCACATATCAATATCTTTTTATTCTTCAAAGTAGCTTTGCCAATTATATTGTTGATATTAGCATTAACTTATTTCTTTGTAATTTCACCAGCAGACCGCACGCCAATCATGAATGTTCTGTTTGCTTGTGCAATTGGCATGGCAGGTTTTTATCTGCCATCAATCCTTGTAAAAAATGCTGTTACGAAAAGGCAACTCTCCATTAAACGTGCTTGGCCAGACTGTCTGGACCTACTTTTGATTTGTGTAGAATCAGGCATGTCTTTGGAAGCTTCAATGAAAAAGGTTGCTGTTGAGGTGGGTTTACAATCACCAGAATTGGCAGAAGAACTAACCTTAACAACAGCTGAGCTTTCTTATTTACAAGAAAGACGCCAAGCGCATGAGAACCTAGCAAAACGAACAGGCCTAGATCAGGTAAAGGCTGTTACGATGGCGCTAATTCAGGCCGAGCGTTACGGTACACCACTATCAACAGCACTGCGCGCTTTATCGCAAGAAAGTCGTGATATGCGTATGGCTGAAGCAGAAAAGAAAGCGGCCGCACTGCCTCCTAAACTAACAGTGCCAATGATTATCTTCTTCTTACCAGTATTGTTCGCAGTAATTATCGGACCTGCTGCGATCCAGATTTCTGGACTACCAAGCTAAGAACTAAGCCCCAGAGGTGTTATTCAAATTTTAAAAAGGGTGCAATCATTAAGATTGCACCCTTTTTGTTTGTTTGTTTGTTTATTCAAAGGTAGTTTTTCTTATCTCAGTAATCTTCAATGCAGCCTTTGCCGCTTCTACGCCTTTTTGAATAAAGTGTTCTTGAAAAATTTTATTATGATGTTCTGTTTCTTGATATTGATGCGGCGTCAAAGAGACAGACAAAATTGGCACTTTCCTATCAAGACTAACGCGCATTAGCCCCTCTACAACGCTTTGCGCCACAAATTCGTGTCTATAGATGCCACCGTCAACCACAAAAGCTGCAGCAGCAATAGCAGAGTATTTGCCTGTACTTGCCAGGTCATCTGCAACTAAAGGCATTTCAAATGCGCCTGGAACATCAAAAACATCAATCTGGTTTAATGGAATTATAGTGCCAAAGCCTTCAAGCGCTTTATCAACTATATCATTATGCCAATTGGCTTTGATAAAAGCATATCTGGTGTGTGTCATAGTGATCTCCTTTGTTACTTACCAAGACACGTCACCAAGGCGATCACGAACGCTGAGCAGCACTTGAGTATCGTGCTTGCTTGCGTACGTTCTCTATCATCCGGACTATAACCGTCGGCTCAGGATTTTGACCTGATCTGCTGTCCTTTCCTAATTATAAGGAAAGCGCTCGCGGGCTTGTGTAAAATTCACCTACCGCCGGTGGGGAATTCCACCCCGCCCTGAGAACGAGACACGATTATAGCAAGATAAAAAAAGACGCAATCACTCATTTAAGTAATTGCGTCACAATAAAGGAGAATTGTTTTACTGTTGTTGGCCGTCTGTATTTTTTAGCAGGCTCCACGCAGATTGTTGTGATAACATTTGGCGAAGGAATTTTATATTTTCTTCAGCTGCAGCTTGGCTAAGCGTACCACGCGCAACCTTTTCGGCTTCTTGGAAATTACCCTGAAGGCCAATTACAAGTGCTAAGTTTTGGCGTACTTGACTGTCCGCTTTTGGATTCTGGATGGCACGACGAAGATAAGTTTCTGCACCACGAAGATCACCTGTAAGCACATATGACATTCCTAGATTAGATAGAACAGAGGGTTCATTAGGTACGATATCAAGTGCTTTTCGATATTGAACGCGAGCAGCTTTTGATTGATCCAATTGGTCAAGAATTGCGCCTTGAGCTGAGTATAGACGCCAGTCTGGACGGTCAGGCCGTTGTGCGCGTTGAATTACCTGCAACGCTTTTTTGAAATTACCTGTCGCAGCAAGTGCCTTGCCGTATTCTGATAGTACAGCATTATTTTCAGGATGTTTAATAACGACTTGTTGCATTACAGCTAGTGCTTGTTCATTGCGTCCGGTAGAGCGTAAAACACTCGCATATTTAACGCCAATTGCGCCATTGCCTGGGCGTTTGTCATACTGCCTACCTAATATGGAAACAGCTTGTTGTAGTTCTGGTACGGACATTTGCTCAATTGGCTTATTGATACCACGAATCGAACCTGTTTTAGTTGGATCTTTTGCGCATGAAGCGACGGCTAAAGAGCAAGCAAGTGTAAGAATTGCTAATGCTGAAGGTCTGTTTTTTGCTTTTTTCTGCATGGTTACTCTGTCGCTTTCAAATCACAAGGGTAGTATTAAGAAAATCTGATTCTTTAATAAGTAATCTGTTAACCCTAATGCTTCGTTAATTTCCTTAAGGGAATGAAGTTGATTTTGGAGATACAAATGCAAGAGCTACCTATCGCTAAGGCTAAAACAAAATCTGTTCCAATCCACGTGGTGAGCGATTTGAAGTCTTTATCCGCTCAACAAAAAACATGGGCAACGGCAAATGGCTTCAAGGCTCACCCGTCCTCAAAACTACTTTTTGCAAATGACAAAGGTGGTTTGGAGAGCGTTTTTTTTGGTAAAAGCGAACAACCGCTTGATGCTGGTAAGCTAGCCTCACATTTGCCAGCAGGTACTTATCATTTTGAAGGTGACCTGGATGACCCCCACCTTACAAGCCTTGGGTGGATGTTGGGTGCTTATCGTTTTTCAAAATACAACAGCAAAAAGCAGCAGGGCGCTAATCTTGTTTTACCAAAGGCTGTCGATGCAGATGCTCTTATTCGTGAGGCTGAAGCAAGCTATTTAGCACGTGATCTGATTAACACACCAGCGAATGACATGGGGCCTGACGCGCTTGAAAAAGCCATCCGTAGCATGGGTAAAAAGTCCAAAGCACAAGTTTCGGTTATTAAAGGTGATGCGCTTTTGAAAAAGAACTTCCCCATGATCCATGCGGTAGGAAGAGCAAGCGTTGATGCACCCCGTTTGATTGATTTAAAATGGGGTAATGCCAAACACCCAAAAGTTACGCTAGTGGGTAAGGGGGTTATATTTGATAGCGGTGGCCTAAATATAAAGCCTGGCAATTCTATGACCCTCATGAAAAAAGACATGGGCGGTGCTGCCAATACTATTGCGCTTGCTCAAATGATTATGGATGCAAAATTGCCAGTGCGTCTGCGCTTGCTTGTGCCAGCGGTAGAAAATGCGATTGCAGGCAATGCATTTCGTCCTGGCGATGTTTTGCCAAGTCGTAAAGGGATTAGTGTCGAAATTGGCAATACGGATGCTGAGGGACGTTTAATATTAGGCGACGCACTTACACTAGGTGATGAAGAAAAGCCTGATCTAATGTTAGATATGGCAACTCTTACAGGCGCTGCTAGGGTTGCGCTTGGGCCTGATTTGCCGCCATTTTATACCGATGATAATGAGCTGGCGCAGTCAATCAGCGAGACTTCAATGGAACTCTTTGATCCGCTCTGGCACATGCCGTTATGGGACCCGTATCAAAAAATGCTTTCATCGAAAATTGCGGATGTGAACCACATTTCAACAGGCGGGTTTGCAGGTTCGATTACGGCAGCGCTCTTCTTGTCTAGATTTGTAGAGAACGCAAAATCATGGGCGCATTTTGATATTTATGGCTGGACACCAACACCCAAACCGTGGATGCCAATTGGAGGTGAAGCGCAAGGCATTAGAACTTTGTTTGAAGTCATAAAGAATAAATACTGGAAGTAGGCTTTGAAATTTTGAAATTGATTTCGCTAGCGAAATGAAGTTAAGCTTTTTATATGGCGAGACTAAATATAAATTCAGGACAGGCATTGAAACTCTGGCATCAAGTTGGTGTGGCTTTGGTGCAAGATGGCGACAAAGACTTAACCCAAAGACAAATGGCCATTCTGCTGATTGTTTATTTGGAGACACCACCCCACACCGTTCGTGGGTTGGCATCTCATCTTGGGGTGACAAAACCTGTTATAACAAGAGCGCTTGATACGATGGGTAGAATGAACTTGGTAACGCGCCGTCGTGATGAAAATGATAAGCGAAATGTAATCATTAGCCGCACTGTAGAAGGTGCGTTATATTTAGAAAAACTGGCAGACCTTATTAGCCAAAAAGCGGAAACAATTGCATGACTTCAAAACTCCCAACTTTAAACCCGCTAGACCGCCGTTTGAATTTACTGGATGATAAAGGCAATAAAATCTCAACTGATGGTAAACCAGCGCGCGTCTGCGTCGCTTTTACTGAATTGCGCGCAAAGCCAGAGCGTGATTGTGCAATTGATACACAACTAATGTTTGGCGAAGATGTTAAAGTCTATGAAGAACAAGGCAACTGGAAATGGGTTCAAGCTGAGCGCGACGGTTATGTAGGTTGGCTAGAAGCAAAAACGCTTGAATATGAATTCAGTCCAATCACACATTTAGTTTCGGTACCCCGCACATTTTTATATCCAGAACCTGACTTGAAACTTCCTCACAAAGGCATGCGGTCTATGGGGTCAGGGCTTGTGATTGTAGGAGAAGAAACCAGACGCGGAACAGATTACAAAATTTTGGAAACTGGCGAGGCTATTATTGCCCATCACATCCGCCCGAAAGATGAACACGAAAACGATTACGTTTCAGTTGCAGAAACCCTCATGCGAACACCATATTTATGGGCAGGCACAACAGCCTTTGGCATTGATTGCTCAGGCTTCATCAAACTTGCCATGTTTATGTGCGGGCAAAATGTACTTCGTGATTCTGACATGCAAGCAGCCAGCCTAGGCGAGGAAATAGACGCAGGCACGAACTATGAAAACATTAAACGCGGAGACGTAATTTTCTGGCGTGGTCATGTAGGCTTAGCCCAAGGCGATGGATTACTACTTCACGCCAACGGCAACAGCATGGACGTAACCTCAGAGTCGCTATTGGCAGCAATAGAACGCATTGCTTATTTATATGAAAAGCCGACTGGGGTGAGGCGCATATATAAAGGCTAATGTCTTATTTTAGTTGCCTGTAGATCTAGGTGTGATGCATCTAAACCCAATGAAGCATGAATTAGAGTTTTTTGTTTTGACACTTTGGCGGCGAGTGCGATCTCCAATTTCACAAAAATTTCTATTTTTAACATACCGCTCATAAGTGTGGCGACCCGTTGTAATAACTGCAGCACCTCGACGGTCAATCAAAGACTTTGCTTGGCCGCATGTTAAAGAAGTTATATTTGTTCTTGCTTGTGCTAATACTGGTGTTGCTGATGCTGCAGAAATTGCCACAACTATTGATGTAATCAACATATTTCTCATTCATAGTCTCCAATATTGTATTTTGATTTTTCTACAAAATATATTCTTTCTAACTAAATGCATTACACAACTGCTTCACGCCATAGGTCGCGAACTCACTTTTGTGTGCTTTTAGTATGTGCCGTATGCAGCTTTCAGAATGTTATGAGAGTTTGCAAATCCAAAATTATCACTCGATCTCTCAGTGCTGTAGTTGTGCTTTTTTATACCAATAAAAGGTTGAAGCATTGCGAGTGATTTTAAGCGACCTTACGGCTCTAACTTAGCACCTAATGCATCTGCAACCATGTGTTGAAAATGATGTACCGCATGTTCACTCAGTTCAGTTCTACCATTATCGACAATAAAGCGACCTTGATTATAGCTTTTTGAATGCAAACCTTGTTGGACATTTTCACACAATGTAATGTCTTCTGGTTGTAAAATATCTTTTTGATAATCGGCTGCTTCCTTGAGTTGAGGAGATAGCTTCCCACCTGTTGTAAACCAATCTTGATATTCAATTGTGCGCTCTGGTGCGCTTGGGTTCATTTGTAGAACTGACATATTGGCTTCACCAGGATAAAGCCAGATTGTAATATTTGGCCAAACAAAAAACCCAGCATAGCCAAAGTCTACATCGCCCGGCTCAAAGTTAAATGCAGTGGAGCTGGTTGTATTTGGTGCTGCAGCGCATTGGGAAGAATAGCGTTTGTGAGTAATGGTACGATAAGATTCCATATTGACCAGATCAACAAAATCTCTGTGTGCAGGCGCACAGTGATAACACTCAAGGAAATTATCAACCAAAACCTTCCAATTAGATGCTACATCAAATGTATCTCGCTGCGCATAGGCGAGCGTATCAACGGAAGGCATATATTGCCTAATCTCGTCCTCTAATCCATCATAGGTTTCTGAAAATGCTTTGGCATCAGGATCCAGATTGATCATGATCATCCCGCAGAATACTTCAAGGCGAATAGGTTTTAACGGGAAGTCATTCTTATCAAAGCCGTCAACGTTTTCTGAGTTGCGGGCATTAACAAGATTGCCATGAAAATCAAAAGCCCAAGCATGATAAGGGCAAGTGATGAGGTTCTTTTTGCCTGAACCTTCTAGCAACAAATGTCCTCTATGAGCGCAAACATTATAAAATGCGCGAATTTCTCCATCATCCCCTTTGGCAATGAAGATGTTCTGTTGATGAATTTTTGTGGTAAAATACATGCGTGGCTCAGCCACTTGCGAAACATGCCCTGCGTAATGCCAAGATTTATAAAAGATGGCGTCTTTTTCCAGATCATAAATCTCTGGGCTAATATAAAATCTTGCTGGCAAAGTATAGGATTTTGAGGGGTCTTTGGTGAAAGCAGCATCGCCATCCATTAGCTGTAAGATATCTTTGCTTTTCATGATTGCTTCCCCGTTGGCTCACATATTCTAGCATAAAGGTAACAACAGCCATTTCTGAGGTCAAATAATCATTTATGTTCATTGTCAACAAAAATGAGATTAGAATTTAAAAATCCAATTTTAATTACTCCCTTGCAATATTCTTCCAAAAAGACGATATAAATCTCGGAAGATTGGTGATGGACGAGTTCCTTGGCCACTGGGTCAGATCCGGAAGGAAGCAGCCTCGTTAAGATTTTACTCGGGTCATCTTATCCAGTCTTCCACTTTTTCTCTTGAAAATTAGCTAGATTGTAATTTTCTTCTATATCCAGAACCTAACTTCGCGCTATAACATTTCTCATGAGTGAAGAAACCACCAATCAGCCCTATCGCGTGCTTGCACGTAAATATCGCCCGCAGAACTTTGATGATCTGATCGGGCAAGAGCCGATGGTACAAACACTTTCCAATGCCTTTAAGACTGGTCGCATTGCCCAAGCTTATATGCTGACAGGTGTTAGAGGTGTTGGTAAGACCACAACAGCGCGTATATTAGCTCGTGCGCTCAACTATAAAAATGATAGTATAGACCAGCCTACAATTGATTTAGCGCAAGAAGGCGAACATTGCCGCGCCATCATCGAAGGTCGTCATATGGACATCATCGAGATGGATGCTGCGTCTAATACCGGTATTGATGACATGCGTGACTTAATTGAGTCCGCGCAATATCGCCCAGCTTCTGCGCGTTATAAAGTTTATATCATTGATGAGGTTCACATGCTTTCTAAGAGTGCTTTCAATGGCCTTTTGAAAACATTGGAAGAACCGCCAGAGCATGTGAAGTTTATCTTTGCCACAACCGAAATTAGAAAAGTCCCCGTCACAGTACTTTCGCGCTGTCAGCGTTTTGATCTTCGTCGTATTGAAGCTGGAACGTTGACCGATCATCTTGCCAAGATTTGTGAGCAGGAAAACGTGAAGGCAGAAACGGATGCCCTTGCGATGGTGGCGCGTGCCGCGGATGGTTCTGTGCGTGATGCACTTTCCATGCTTGATCAGGCAATTGCTCATGGTTCTAGCGAAAGTGATGTTAGCATAACAGCTGAAACCATGCGTGATATGCTGGGCTTGTCAGACCGCGCGCGAATTGTTGATCTTTTTGAGTTTATCATGAAGGGCGACATTGCGTCTGCTCTTGGTGAGTTGAAATCACAATATGATACAGGTGCAGAACCTGAATTGGTTTTGACTGATTTGGTAGACTTTATCCATCTTGTGACGCGCCTTAAGTATGTGCCAGACACAGCCAATGATGGTTCTCTAACCGAGATTGAAAAAACGCGAGGCAAGGAGTTTTCTGATAAGCTTTCTGTGCGCATATTAGGTCGTGCTTGGCAATTACTCTTAAAGGGGTTAGGTGAAGTCAGCACATCAGAACGACCTCTTGCCGCAGCTGAAATGGTATTGGTGCGCATGGCACACGCTTCAAGTCTGCCAACGCCAGATGAGCTATTAAAAGAAATGCAGCAAGGTAGCAGTGAAACGCGTACGGCACCTTTGGCAACTCCTCCCGCTTCTGTAGGCGATGCAACGGCATCTACAAGCATGCCTTCAAGCACTCCGCCATCAACTCAGCCCACAATGAGTTCAGAACAAAGTGGTAGCAATGTCTTGGCCATGAAACAGCCTGAGCCAGCGCCTGTCACGCAAATTCACGAAACACCAAATGAGACTGCCGCTAGTTTTAAAACACTCAACACATTTGATGAGCTGATCTTTCTCGTTGAAGATAAACGTGACCTAGCTCTTAAAACGATGATCAAGCGCCATGTGCGAATAGTTGCGTTCGCTGATGGTCGCATGGATATGAACTTAGTCGAAAATGCACCGCGTGATTTTTTAGGGTCTCTTGGCAAGCGTCTTGAAGAATGGACAGGTAAACGCTGGGTGCTTTCAATCAGTAAAGAACAAGGCCATCCAACTTTAGCAGAGCAAGAAGCTTCTGAAAATGAAGCACGCATGGACGATGCAAAATCAGATCCTGCCGTTGAAGCCATCATGTCACAATTCCCGGGTGCACGAATAATCGACATAAGAGTGCGCGAAGAAGAAGCCTTACTCGATGCACCAGAAGAAAAAGATGAAGATGAACTTGGTGAATTTTTTGAATAAGCCAGCGAATAGGCGTTATGCCAAAGAAGTAATTAAACCAAAATGAGGAAATAAATGTCATGAAAGACATAATGGGATTAATGAAGCAAGCAAAAGAAATGCAATCCAAGATGGAGAGCATGCAGAGCGAATTGGCTGAAATGGAAGTTGAGGGTTCTGCGGGGGGTGATATGGTTAAGGTCGTGATGAACGGCAATGGCCACATGTCTTCTGTCACGATTGATCCTAGCCTTTTGAAAGAAGACGAAACAGATATCGTTGAAGATTTGGTGATGGCAGCGCATAATGATGCGAAGTCAAAATTGGATGAAGCCAAGGCAGAAAAAACACAAGAACTTACATCTGGATTGCCGCTTCCTCCGGGTATGAAACTACCGTTTTAATTCATGTCGTCAAATCGCGTTACAGGCCCAGAAATTGAAACATTGATCCAGCTCTTGGCAAAATTGCCAGGGTTGGGGCCACGATCTGCGCGCCGTGCCGCACTTCATTTGATTAAGAAAAAAGATCAAATCTTACGCCCCCTTGCAAATGCCGCAGCTGATGCGGCTGAAAAGGTCAGCGAGTGCCAAACATGTGGTAATGTCGACACTGCGAACCCATGCACCATTTGCACAGACGTACGCCGCGATGTTTCAACTATCGTGGTGGTGGAAGATGTTGCTGACTTATGGGCATTGGAACGAGCGCAAGCTGTAAATTGCCTCTATCATGTATTAGGTGGAACATTGTCACCGCTTGATGGTATTGGGCCTGAAGATCTGACGATTGATGAACTGATTAACCGTGTTGCCAAGCCACTTGTTCAACATACGGGCGAAGACCCAAAGAAACGCGAAGTCATTCTAGCTGTCAATGCCACGGTTGAGGGGCAGACGACAGCACATTATATTACCGATAGATTGGAAGGGCTTGATGTAAAAATCACCCGCCTTGCACATGGCGTACCTGTGGGAGGTGAGTTGGATTACCTTGACGAGGGCACACTATCGGCCGCGATTAAGAGCCGTAGTGATTTTTAAGATAAGAGCTTAATTTGAAGTCTACGAACTATTGCTTTTAATCTTATTTAGATACTCACATTTCTAACTTCAAAGATCGCTGGTTTTCTTTAATGTAAGTCCAAGCAATAAAGCGGCTTACTTTTTGTCCTTGCGCCATTTCAACAACTTTAAAATCTGCAACTTTTGCGTCTTTTAAAATTTTGTAGAGCGTCTCGAGGTTGTCTTTTTTCGATACCAAAGAGCTAAACCAAAGACACTGGTCAGCAAATTTCATGCTCTGTTCAATCATGTTAGCGATGAATTTTATCTCACCGCCCGGGCTCCAAAGTTCTGCATTTTGACCGCCAAAATTAAGTTTCTTTGAATGCCCTTTGCCAAGGTTGCGCCATTTGCGTTGGTTGCTTTTATTGGCTTCATTGATTGAGGCATGGAAAGGTGGATTACAAAGTGTAATGTGAAAGAAATCGTCGGGCTCTATCACACCCCTAAAGATATTTTCACGGTTAGTTTGATGTTTGATGCCGATATTCAATTTGTTGGATTGGCAAATTTGCTGTGCAGATTTGATCGCTACCAAGTCAATATCAGCGCCCGTGAAATGCCAGCCATATTCACTCTGACCTATGAGAGGGTACACCAAGCTAGCGCCTGTACCTATGTCTAATGCTTTGACATTGCGCCCACGGGGGATTTCTTGATTGTTGTGGCTCGCAAGCAAGTCTGCCAGATAATGAATATAATCGGAACGACCAGGTATTGGGGGGCATAGATAATTAGCAGGAATATCCCAAAAGTTGATGTTGTAATAAGTCTTTAGCAACGCTCGATTTAACATACGAACTGCCCCAGCATCTTGAAAATTAATAGTCGTCAAACCTACGGGATTACTGATCGTAAATTTATCAAGTTCTGGTGTATCCGCCACCAAACGCGCAAAATCATAACCTTCTCTGTGTTGATTGCGCGGGTGCAATTTAGTTTTGGTGGCCATGGGGATGCCTTCGAAAAAGTGGGTGGAGGAAAAGTCTAACCGTTCGCTGTTCTTAACGTCTCATGCACAAATAGTAAAATAAATGGGGCTGTCCCAGATAACTCAAAAATGGGTTATCAATATGGGTATGAGAAGAA
>CAZCUN010000029.1:0-41044 GCA_964502215.1 uncultured Rhizobiaceae bacterium
CTTCTCATACCCATATTGATAACCCATTTTTGAGTTATCTGGGACAGCCCCTATTATTATTTTTAATTCTAATTACTCGCTTACTGGATTATTTATGGTTTCTCTATCGACATTAATGACTGTTGCGATTGCTAGTTTTTTGTTGGTCATTGTTCCTGGTCCATCGGTAACAATCATCATTGCAAATTCTATTCGAGGCGGCGTTAAAGCGGGTTTATCAACTGTTGCTGGTACACAATTGGGTGTATTTCTTATTGTTTTTAATTGTAGCGGCAGGATTGGAAACTGTTGTTTCTTTTGTTGGGGAAGCATTTTTCTGGATTAAACTAGTAGGTGCTGCGTATTTGATTTGGCTTGGTATAAAAATGCTAAAATCTGATGGGCGTTTGGGAACGGCTGAAGGGGGAAGTAAACCAAAGATTGGATATTTCTGGCAAGGTTTCTTAGTCTTTTGCTCAAATCCTAAAGCGCTATTCTTTTTTGGAGCGTTTCTTCCACAATTTGTAGATTTGAATAAAGATACATTTTCACAAACTGTAATATTAGGGTGTGTGTTTCTATTTCTTGCAACGGTTTGTGACAGTATTTACGCAATTTTGGCTGGTAAGGCTGGAACGTGGCTTTCGAGTCCAAAGGTTCGTTTTGCAGAGATTAGTAGCGGGCTGTGCCTCATAGGAGGGGGGATATGGATAGCACTAGCCCGCCGCGCTTAATTCTTGACAGACAGGGAAAACTGCCAAGAAATGCGAATTCTTTATATTGATGCGAAGCCTTCAATGCTTTCTGCGCGCTGTTGGATTAACTTATTTTTTGAAGTTTCAGTTTCTGCTATGTGCAAAGCATAAAAACCCATTGTAGCGGTCATTCCAAGAGCGATAATAAGTAAAGTCATTTTAGTCTCCTATATGAGATGTTTAGTTTTCAACCTGTGCGGTTGATAAAACCTTTTTCTCATCTGTGATAAAAGTTATAGCTTAGAGAATTAGGAGAATCTGTGCATTTTGACACAAAGCAAATTTTTTAAATCAAAAGAAGGAACTTGCTTGTCGTATTAAGCCATGACAAAACATGATTATGACTCGAATTGCATATTACCCTGGATCATTTGATCCTATGACGAATGGCCATTTAGATGTACTCAAGCAAGCTGTAAGCCTTGCTGATGAAATCATTATTGGCATCGGAATTCACCCTGGCAAAATTCCATTGCTTTCATTTGATGAGCGTGCTGCTCTTATTGATGAAGTGACATCTGGCATGAATGCTAAAATATCTGTTCAATCCTTTGATAATCTTGTCGTAGATGCTGCGGCAGAAGCTGGTGCATCAATTCTCATTCGTGGGGTGCGTGATGGCACTGATTTGGATTATGAAATGCAAATGTCGGGTATGAATGGTACTATGCGACCAGAAATAACAACTGTTTTATTGCCATCAATGCCAGAAACTCGCCATATTACGGCAACATTAGTGCGTCAGATTGCAAAAATGGGTGGGGATGTCTCGCCTTTCGTTCCAGATGCTGTAAATAAAGCATTACAAACTAAACTCTCTTCTTGAAACTGAAGGAATTTCCATGAAATTTTTTACTCGCTTAATTGCCAGCCTTGCTGTTGGTCTAACCCTAATGATGAGCCAAGCGCTGGCTGCATCTGACACACTTATGATTCAACTAAAAAACGGCGTTGTTGAAGTGAAGCTTCGCCCAGACCTTGCGCCAAAACATGTTGAGCAAATTACGTCACTTGCTAATAAAGGCTTTTATGATGGTATTATCTTTCACCGCGTAATCCCTGGCTTTATGGCTCAAACAGGTGATCCAACTGGTACAGGCCGTGGTGGTTCAGATCTACCAGATTTAAAAGCTGAATTTACACCAGAGCCATTCGCACGTGGTGTTTTAGGTATGGCGCGTTCGCAAAGCCCTGATAGTGGTAACTCACAATTCTTTATTATGTTTGCACAAGGTGATTTTTTGAATAATAAGTACACAGTATTTGGTCAGGTTACCAAAGGCATGGATTTGGTTGATAATATTGCTAAAGGTGAGCCACCAGCAAATCCGGATAAGATGATCAAAGTCCGTACATCCGATAAATTTTAATTTAAGACTAACTCAGGAATAAATTTATGAGCAATTATGCAGATCCAGAAAACACACTCATTATGGAAACAAGCAAAGGCCAAGTGGTCATTGAATGTATGCCGGGTGAAGCGCCGAAACATGTTGAGCGCCTAAAAGAGCTTGCGCGTGAGGGGTTTTATGACGGTATTGTATTTCACCGTGTGATTGACGGTTTCATGGCGCAATGTGGTTGCCCTGATGGCCGTGGTACAGGTGGTTCGTCAAAGCCTGATCTTGAAGCTGAATTTAATGAAACAAACCATACACGTGGTGTTTGTTCTATGGCGCGTGCACAAAGTCCAAATTCTGCTAACTCGCAATTCTTTATTTGTTTTGATGATGCTTCATTCCTAAACCGTCAATATACGGCTTGGGGTAAAGTTACTGAGGGCATGGATATCGTGGATAAAATTAAACGTGGTGAACCTGTGCACGATCCAGATCACATCATCTCAATGAAGGTTGCTAGCGACCTTTAAGGACTTATATAAACTCTATGAGAGTAGATTTATTTGACTTTGAACTGCCGGAAGAAGCCATTGCGCTTCGACCGGCAGTTCCGCGTGATGCGGCAAAAATGTTGGTGGTTAGCGAAAAGCTCACTGATAAAAACGTCTATGATTTAGCCGATATTCTAAAGCCCGGCGATGCGCTTGTTTTCAATGATACGAAAGTAATTCCAACACAGCTTCAAGGTGTGCGGGTGCGTGATGGCATAACTGCACAAGTTCATGCAACGCTTCATACGCGCTTAACATCTGATCGCTGGCTTTGTTTTGTTAAGGGTTCTAAAAAACTAAAACCTAAAGACCGTATTCGATTTGGGGTAGGGAGTGTGCATTGTGGCTCTCTGGATTGTATGGTTGCTGACAAGCATGAAAACGGTGATGTAGAATTAGTGTTTGATTTATCAGGTGCTGCTTTTGATGCCAAACTTGCGCAAATTGGTTCTATGCCGTTGCCGCCTTATATTGCTGGCAAGCGTGGCACAGACGCTCAAGATATGTCTGACTATCAAACCATGTATGCCAAAGAAGATGGGGCGGTTGCAGCACCTACCGCAGGTTTGCATTTTACATCTGAGCTTATGGCGAAGCTTGATGAACGAGGTGTTTCAAAATATTTCGTAACGCTACACGTAGGGCCTGGCACTTTCTTGCCGATGAAGGCTGATAATACGCAAGATCATGTGATGCATTCTGAGTGGGGTGTGGTGACACAAGAAACAGCTGATGCGCTTAATGTAGTTCACGCAAAAGGTGGGCGTGTAGTTTGTGTGGGTACGACTTCGCTTCGTTTGATAGAAAGTGCTTCAAAAGAAGATGGAAATATTTACCCCTTTGAAGGTGATACAGATATTTTCATCACGCCCGGCTATCAGTTTAAAGCCGTTGATATTTTAATGACAAACTTCCATTTGCCTAAGTCTACGCTCTTCATGTTGGTCTCTGCTTTTAGTGGCATGGAGACCATGAAATCAGCTTATGAACATGCGATTAAAAATAATTATCGTTTCTATTCCTATGGCGACTCAAGCCTGTTATATCGCACTTCATGACAATACCTTTTTCTTTCAAAGTTCACGCCCAAGATGGCAAAGCCAGACGTGGTACGGTCACCACTTCACGTGGAGATATTCGTACACCTGCCTTCATGCCTGTTGGTACGGCTGGCACGGTCAAGGCCATGTATATGGGTCAGGTAAAAGAGCTTGGTGCTGATATTATCCTTGGGAATACCTATCACCTCATGCTTCGACCCGGTGCGGAACGTGTTGCTAGACTTGGTGGGCTTCATAAGTTTGGCGGTTGGCAAGGGCCAATTCTAACAGACTCTGGTGGTTTTCAGGTGATGTCTTTGGCGGCCTTGAGAAAACTCACAGAAGACGGTGTTACGTTTAAATCTCATGTGGATGGGGCGAAGTTTGAGATGTCTCCAGAGCGCTCCATTGAGATACAAGGTTTGTTGGGTTCAGACATTCAAATGCAACTGGATGAATGCATTGCGCTGCCTGCTGAAGAAGATGAAATGGAACGCGCCATGGAACTTTCTTTACGCTGGGCTGAGCGGTGCAAAGTAGCCTTTGGTGACCAACCTGAAAAAGCTATGTTTGGGATTGTGCAAGGTGGTGATAATGAACGCCTGCGCTTGCGCTCTGCACAGGCTTTGTCTGATCTTGATTTAAAAGGCTATTCGATAGGTGGTTTGGCTGTTGGTGAACCGCAAGATGTCATGCTTCAAGTGTTAGATTACACGGCTGAAGCTTTGCCTGAGACGAAGCCTAGATACCTCATGGGTGTTGGAACACCCGATGATTTGCTCGAAAGTATTGCGCGCGGTGTTGATATGTTTGACTGCGTAATGCCAACACGGGCAGGGCGTCATGGTCAGCTCTTTACGCGTTTTGGCAAGCTCAATATTAAAAACTCTCGCCACAAAGATGACCATCGTCCGATTGACGAAACCTCTGATTGCCCAGCCGCTAGAGATTATTCACGCGCCTATCTTCATCATCTGCATAAGTGTGGTGAGTCTCTTGGCGGTATGTTGTTGACTTGGAATAACCTTCATTATTACCAACAACTCATGCAAGGCGCACGTGATGCAATTGAACAAGGACGCTATGCTGATTATATGGCTGAGACTAAGGCTGGTTGGGCAAAAGGCGATATAGAGCCATTATAAAAATAGCTACCAGAATAAACTGGTAGCTTTTTATATTATTATCTTTGCAAGGCGGGATTTATTTTTCAAAAACCATTCTGGCTGATACTGGCGTTACACGTGTAATGCCTGGTAATTTAGCTAATTCCATCAATTTATTTATACCTGCATCAATTTCAAGATCTTCTGTTGAAAGCATGATGAAGTCTGCGGTTGAGACAAGAACCCGGTTTTCACTCAACCGTGCAACTAACATGTTTGCTTCAATGTCATTCTCAATGCCTACAAAAGATAATACGGCTTCAATTTCCATTATGCTTGTTTCGCCAACTTTAAGATTGTCGACCTCAGACATATCTATTTCGCCAGAAAGTGTTGCAGTTGCTTTACCTTCTTGGAAAACATGATTTGTCATGCGTTCGTTACGAATATCGATGTTTGTTTGGACTGAAGCTAAATCAATATTGATGCTTAACTTACCTTCTTTAGAAACAGTGCCGTTTACTTTTGTGAAATGATGAACTTCACCAACGGTATCTTTTTTGATTGAACCAAATGCTATACTTGATTCTGAATCTACGGATTTCCACCCGCCTGCAAATGCAGGATTGCTTAACAGAAGGGATGTTGCGATGATTGCTGTTGATATAAATTTCATAGGTGTAACTTCCTCTAATTACCACGCTATTGTTAGCGTTAATAATTTAACACCTCAGGGAAGATTTTATTCAGAACAAACGTTTTTGTGATAATAGCACAGGGTTTTTATCAAGTTGCAGCGCCTTGAGTCGGCTCCATTTTTACACCTGTTATTTTCCAAGACCCATCTTCTTGCTTTTTGAGTGTGTATACAGCCTGCCATTGTTTACCGTTTTGGTCTGTTACAAGAACTTCTTGATAAACACTACCGCCTTGTTCAATGCTTCGTGAAAAAGCATATGTGTCTGGATTATAAAGAGGCTCATAACCACTTTTGACCATATTAACAAAACGATCTGATGTTTTGAATATCTGTTTTATGGTCGGTGCTGCATGAGAGAATGCCCGATCGTAATCATTGGTTTTAAAGGCGTTTATTTGATCGTCTATAACGCTATGAATCTCTGTGTCTTCAGCTGTAGTTACTGATTGTGCTTGCGCTTGAGTGAAGCCTAAAAATAAAGATAAAATGAATGTTGCTATATATGGCCAAGATTTATGTAGCATTTTTTCAGTCCCCGTTTTTTGTGTCTACTTTATATACGTAGACAGCGCATAAAAAGTTTCAAATCTTATTCTTCTTCAATCATTTGCATAGCCATTGAACTGAGAATAGGTACAGCTGCGCCATATAATTTTGCTTTCTCCGGGTTTGAAGCGTTGCCATCGAGTGATCTTTTGTAAACGCCTTGGAGTATTGCGCCCAGACGGAAAAAAGAAAAAGCAACATAGAACTGCCAGTTCTGAATTGTTTTTATCTGGCGGCGTTTGCAATAACTATCGACATATTCTTGTTCTGTAGGGATGCCAAGTTTGCTACGATCAACGCCAGCTAATCCACGAAAGCTGCCTGCATTGGGTAAACGCCATTGCATGCATTGGTATGCAAGGTCTGCGTATGGGTGCCCGAGAGTGGAAAGTTCCCAATCTAAAATACCAAGAACGTTTAGGCTATCTTTTGAAAAGACGATATTATCAAGTCTGTAATCGCCATGAACCAATGTTACTAAGCCATCATCGGCAGGAAGGTTTTTTTCAAGCCAAGCTATTAGCTTATGCATGGTTTCAAGACGTTCTACTTCACTTGCATGATATTGTTGTGTCCAGCGTGAAAGCTGTCTTGCGAAATAATCACCAGGCCTTCCAAAGTCGGATAGTTGCGCCTTTTCAATATCTACATTATGCAAGGCTGCTAAAGCATTGTTCATTGCGTCATAAATTTTTGAACGTTCATGATTGTTTTCAGGCGGTAATTCGGACAATGCAGGGTCCCATAGTATTCGACCATCAAGATATTCCATAACAAAGAACATTCGACCAAATGGGCTAGTGTTTTCGTCTGAAAGGTGAAGCATTTTGGGAACAGGAACATTTGTGTTTTGTAAGGCCTTCATTACCTTATATTCACGATCAACCTGATGTGCTGACTTTAACAATTGACCGGGTGGTTTGGCACGTAAAACATACGCGCCGGATGAGGTTATAAGTTTATATGTTGGGTTTGACTGTCCACCAGAAAACTTCTCGATTGCATTAAGTTCACCAAAGCCTTCAATGTGTTTTTGTAAGAAAGGCTCAAGTAGATTTTTGTCTATCTGGTTTTGATCAAGGGTCATGGTATATTTATTTCATTGCAAATGATTTTCTTGATTGTTAGGGGAAGTGAACTGCATTGCAACTGGAATTTTTATGTTTAAAGAGTAGATGAATAATTTTTCCCATATCATTGGAAGGAAACCTCTTACTTGGCTTGCCATCATAGCCATTGTTTTAGTTCTTGGTTATTTTCTGCAATCTATAGATTTTGATCGTTTTATTAAATCTTTGCCATTTGCAGCTGATAGGGGGGCGGGGTGGCTAAATGGTAAGATTGCTTATCTAGTCTTTGCAAGCTTAAGTGTTGCAATTGGATGCCCAAGACAAGTAATCAGTTTTTTTGCAGCTTATTTCTTTGGTCTTTGGATGGGTATTTTGTTGGGTGTTATCGCAACCACGCTTGCTTGTGCAATTTCTTTTTTTGTCGCCAGAGTTTTTAAAAGTTATTTCAAAGACATGCTTAAAGGCAAAATTAAATTGGCATTCGATTTTTGGAAGCAAAACACTTTTCTTGCTACATTAATTTGGCGGTTTATTCCTGCTGGTTCAAACTTGCTTACTAATCTTGTTGCTGGCGCATTTGGGATATCTGCTTTGCCTTTTATTGCTAGCTCGGCATTAGGGTATATCCCGCACACAGTTGTATTCGCCCTTTTAGGGGCTGGAGTTGAGGTCGGCTCTAATTTTCAATTAATTGCTTCTGTAGTGCTTTTTGTAGTCTCAATCCTACTTGGATTAATCCTTTATAAAAAATACCGTAAAGAACTTTTACCTAGCGCATGATGGCTGCAAGAGCTGCGCTTGCTAATCTTGCTTCGGCGGGGTCAGCGCGACTTGTTAGAAGCACTGGAATTTTACCGCCTAATACAATGCCAGCAGCACAGCCTCCGCTTAAATAAACCAGTGATTTGAAAACGGCATTGCCTGAAACAATATCAGGAACAATAATAGCATCGGCCTTGCCAGCTACCGGATCATCGCCTAAGCCTTTTGTATTTGCAGAGTCTTGAGAAAGAATGAGATCCATCGCAAGCGGGCCACGCACATCTGAGGTCTGAACGTTTTCCAAAGCCCACTCGGCCAGTTCTGCTGCTTCCATGGAAGACGGCACTGAGGGAATTGCAGATTCTGTTGCAGATAGGATTGCAATCTTTGGGCGTTTTATACCTGTTTTGCGTGCCATATCATCGACTACAGTTAATGCTGCTTGGCGTGTTTTCATATCTGGTGTCACATTTACAGCAGCATCTGAAATAATCATGGGGCGTTGTTCTACAGGGTCTGTGATATAGAAAACATGCACCAAACGATTTGAAGTCCTAATGCCAGTTTCCTTTTTGATAAGTGCACCCATGAATTGATCTGTATGCAGATTACCCTTCATGATGACATCAACTTCACCTTTGTTGCCTAGAAGCGAACCTTCGTATGCTGCTTCTTCTTCGCCGTTTGTATCGACAATTTTGAAATTTCTTATATCCCAAGATAGAGCGCAGGCTTCGCGTTCAATATCGGCTTTTTCGCCCACAAACACTGGCTCCATAATACCGGCATCCACGGCAGCTTTTGCAGCTTGCATAGGGAGTGCTGAACCAGCGCGTACAATGGCAGTTTTTGCGGGTGGATTTTGCTTGGCTAATGTCAGTAGGTTTTCAGGGCAAACAGGTGCGTGACTAGAAAGAAATGGGTTGGCTGACATTGGGATATCCTTGAACGTATAAGATTCTATTATTGTTATTTATCAGTACTCAAGCTGAAAAGAAAAGGGCGGCACAGCATTAAACTGAACCGCCCTTGAATTTATTAAAAGACTTAAGCCTTACTGAGGACGCATGTCTTTAGGATCAATACCTGCAACAGACACTGGCTTTTTCATCGCATCGCGACGGAAAGGCTCGCCTAGTTCTTGGTTTAGAACAACTTCAATCAAAGTCGTTTTGTTGTTCTTCATTTGACCTTCTACGGCTTTGTCGAGTGCTTCTGTTAATTCATCCATTGAACGAACCTGAACACCTTCAAGGCCACAACCTTGAGCAACTTTTGCGTATTCAACACCAAGGTTAAGCTCAGTACCCACGAAGTTGTCTTCAAACCAAAGTGTCGTATTGCGCTTTTCAGCACCCCACTGGTAGTTGCGGAAAACAATCATTGTGATTGGCGGCCAGTCGTTACGACCACAAGCTGTAAGCTCGTTCATTGAGATACCGAACGCGCCATCGCCAGCAAAGCCAACTACAGGAACATCAGGACAAGCAATTTTGGCGCCAAGAATAGCTGGTAGGCCATAACCACAAGGGCCGAATAGACCAGGGGCTAGATATTTGCGGCCTTCATCAAATGCAGGGTAAGCGTTACCAATTGCACAGTTGTTGCCAATGTCAGAAGAAATGATTGCTTCTCTTGGCAATGCTTTTTGGATTGCTCTCCAAGCCATGCGTGGTGACATACGATCTGGCTCACGGTCACGTGCACGTTCGTTCCAGTCTGTACCTGGATCATCATCTTCGTGATCCATTGAAGTAAGCGTTTGTGCCCATGAAGATTTTGTTTTTGCTATTAGAGCTTCACGGTCTTTACGCCCAGCATCACCTGCTGATGGTGAAAGTTTTGCAAGTAAGCTTTCAGCGACTGATTTTGCGTCACCTTGAATTCCAACAGTAACTTTCTTGGTAAGGCCAATGCGGTCAGAGTTGATGTCAACCTGAATGATCTTTGCGTCTTTTGGCCAGTAATCAATGCCGTAACCTGGCAGCGTTGAGAATGGGTTTAGGCGTGTACCTAGCGCCAAAACAACATCAGCTTTTTCGATTAGTTCCATCGCAGCTTTTGAGCCGTTGTATCCAAGAGGGCCAACTGACATTGGGTGGTTGCCAGGGAATGCATCATTGTGTTGATAACCACAACATACTGGTGCAGAAAGCTTTTCAGCCAAAGCAGCAGAAGCTGGGATTGCATCGCCAATAATTACGCCAGCGCCGTTTAGGATAACTGGGAATTTAGCGTCTGATAAAAGAGCAGCAGCGTCCGCAATAGCAGTTTCACCACCTTGTGGTAGTTCAAGACGAACAATCTGCGGTAGCTCGATGTCTACGACTTGTGTCCAGAAATCGCGCGGTACGTTGATTTGTGCAGGTGCACAGCCACGCCATGCTTTTTCGATTACACGGTTTAGAACTTCAGCCATACGTGATGGGTCACGTACTTCTTCTTGGTAACAAACCATGTCTTCGAACAATTTCATTTGCTCGATTTCTTGGAAACCACCTTGGCCGATTGTTTTGTTTGCTGCTTGTGGTGTCACGAGCAGTAGTGGTGTGTGGTTCCAGTAAGCGGTTTTAACAGGTGTTACGAAGTTTGTAATGCCAGGGCCGTTTTGTGCAACCATCATAGACATTTTGCCAGATGCGCGTGTGAAACCGTCAGCGATCATGCCGCCTGATGTTTCGTGGGCACAATCCCAAAATTTGATGCCTGCTTGTGGAAACAAGTCAGAAATTGGCATCATAGCCGATCCAATAATACCGAAAGCATGCTCAATGCCGTGCATTTGCAATACTTTTACGAAAGCTTCTTCAGTCGTCATTTTCATGAGTGCATATCCTCTATAGGCTGAAAAATTAAAAATATCGTCGCAAGAAACATATCTTGCAAGTAATGACATATAGAAATCAGACGGCTACGCAAGTGTAGGTCCAGATATCGGGTAGCTTAGAACCAAGAGGTGGTCTCATCGATGTTTATGTGATTTCTTTGATTGCTTGAGCAATTATTGAAATTCCTTTTGGTATTTTTTCATTCTCAATTGAGGAATATGCAATTCGAAAATAATTCCTTGGGGGGTCGCCTGCACCAAAGAAGGGGCTTCCCGGTTCAATTAAAACACTTTTTTCAGCTAAATTTTCTGCAAGAATATTTGTGTTTAGGTTTTTTGGCCCTTTAATCCAAAAACTTGTACCACCAAATTTTGCGGCAGAAGAATCACTTAGGCCGTTTTCTTCAAGTACTTGAAGCATTGTTGCGTGGCGTTCAGCGTATTTCTTTTTG
The DNA here is from genome assembly GCA_964502215.1 of uncultured Rhizobiaceae bacterium. Taxonomy (GTDB): domain Bacteria; phylum Pseudomonadota; class Alphaproteobacteria; order Rhizobiales; family Rhizobiaceae; genus JAALLB01. The sequence continues at coordinate 11,129 of CAZCUN010000029.1, forward strand.
AGTTTGCGCATTTGTGAGCTGTAGTGACCAAGAGCCATAAAATATGCGGCTGTGCGTTGGCTGTGGCCAGGAGGGTGCCTAAACATCAAATGGCGTAAGCGTCTTGCTTCTTCGATGAGTGAGTCTGGCCCTGCAAGATAACCAAGGCGAAGGCCAGGGAATAACGATTTTGAAAAACTGCCGATATAAACAACGCGGGCTTTTTCATCCATAGATTTAAGTGCGGGTGAGGGTGGAGCTAAAAAGTTCATTTCAAACTCATAATCATCTTCAATGATTACAAAGTCATGTTTCTCTGCCATGGCCATTAGTTTTTTGCGGCGATTAACGGGCATGGTTGCGGTTGTTGGACATTGGTGGCTTGGGGTGACAAAGATAACGTCGCACTTAGCCAGCTTTTCTTCATCAAGCACCATACCGCCATCATCAACGTCAAAATATTCGATTTTTTCTGTGCGGTTTGTGACGATGTTTCGAATGTCAGGGTAACAAGGGTTTTCTAAGCCAACAGTTGTATCTGATCTTATAAGTAACTCGCCAACTAAATAAAGTGCGTTTTGCGCGCCCAAAGTTACTAGAACATGTTCTGGAACTTTATATATACCGCGTTGAGGAAGGCTATGACTTGCAATATAGTTTACGAGCATTGGATCATCATTGTAACCAAAATCGCCCGCTAGAACGCCAAAGTCCCGTGCGCCTAAGGCTTGGCGTGTGCAATCGCGCCATTCTGAATGACTAAAGAGTTTAAAGTCTGCTTGGCCATAGACAAATGGAAATTCGTATTCTCGCCAGTTTAAGGGCTTTCGAATAACACGCAGGTTATCTGAATTGTTCCTAATTCGGTATTGCCAGTCAATTTTTTCGACAGGCACTCTTGTATCTTCCATAAAACCAAGCGGATTTACAGGGGCATCTTCATTGACGACATAACCTGATCTGGCTTTTGGGGTGAGATACCCATCGTCCGCTAAAGCTTGATAGGCAAGCGTTACTGTATTTCGTGCAACTTTTAGATGTTTAGAAAGGCTTCTACTTGAAGGAAGGCGCTCGCCAGGCTGAAGTGCGCGGCTAAGAATTGCATTCACAACCTTTTCGCGTAGTTGGGCTTGCAAACTTGCTGGAAGTTTAGGGTCTAGTTCAAATAAAATTTCTTTCATATAAGCACATTCTTGTTGGTACCATACATTGAGACTTTTGGTTCTATTTGAAAATGCGCTTAGATTCTAGCCTTGAGTTCTATATTTCTTCATCATAGGATAAATGATGGTGAAAAATACCTTGGGAGGGGTGTTGTTGTCAGATAAAAGTTTCCAGCCAGTATCTGGTTTTGATTTACCGCGTTTTGCTGGTGTGCCAACTTTCATGCGTTTGCCGTATGTTGAAGAAGGAAGTGAACTTTATTCTAAAACTGAAATTGGATTGATTGGTATTCCGTGGGATGGTGGTACGACCAACCGTCCGGGTGCGCGTCATGGGCCTCGTCAGGTGCGTGACTTATCTACAATGATACGCGCGATGCATCCTGCAACTGGTACTAAGCCATATGAGCTATGCAATTGTGCTGACTTAGGTGATGTAGCGCCTAATCCTGCTGGTCTAGAAGACACACTTGAGCGTGTCACAACTTATTATAAGCGTATTCAAAAAGACGGTATTGTTCCTCTTTCTGTTGGGGGGGATCATCTAACAAGCCTTCCTGTGCTGCGTGGTCTTTCAAATGGCCGTGCGCTTTCTATGATTCACTTTGATGCGCATACGGATTTGTTTGAAGGTTATTTTAACGGTACAATGTATACGCATGGAACACCTTTTCGTCGTGCCATTGAAGAAGGTCTGCTTGATCCAACCAAGGTTGTTCAAATTGGTATTCGCGGCACAATGTATGATGGCGAAGACATTGAATGGGGTAGGGAGCGCGGTGTTACCATCATCGATATCGATGAATGCATGAAGCGTGGCTATGAAGATGTTATGGCGCAGGCTCGTGAGATCGTTGGTGACACGGAAACATATGTTAGTTTTGACATTGATTTTATTGACCCAGCATTTGCTCCAGGCACAGGGACGCCAGAAATTGGCGGTGTTGATACATGGACAGCACAACAATATGTGCGAGGTTTGGCAGGCGTTAATGTAATTGGTGCGGACATGGTGGAAGTTTCTCCGCCATTTGACGCTTCAGGAAATACTGCATGGGTTGGTGCTTCAATTTTATTTGAGCTATTGTGCATTCTTGCAGAAGCGAATAGTAATAACGCATAGGCTAATAAGCTTAAAGTTTGCAAATGAGGTAATGCAGCGAAACCTCTTTTGCTTTTAAATCTACGCTGTAAATCTTAGGGAGAGAAAAATGAAAACTCTAAAAACAATGGTAGCAGCTCTTGCAGCATCTTCAGCGATGTTCGTAGCAACTGCACCAGCTAACGCACTAGACGAACTAACAGTAGCTTACTTCTTGGAATGGCCAACACCAAACCAATTCGCACAAGCAAATAAACTATACGAAAAAGAGCTTGGCGTAAAAGTAAACTGGGTATCTTTTGATGCTGGTACTGCAATGTCTGCTGCTATGGCTTCAGGTGACGTACACATCTCATTCTCACAAGGTGTAACTCCTTTCCTAGTAGCAACTGCTGCTGGTCAAGATCTACAAGTTGTAGACGTTGCTGTTTCTTACTCAGACAATGATAACTGTGTTGTTCGTTCAGAGCTTGAAATCGACAAGTCAAACGTTGCTACTGAGCTTAAAGGCAAAAAAGTTGCTGTGCCACTAGGTACTGCTGCTCACTCTGGCTTCCTTGCTCAAATTAAGCATTTCGGCATTTCTGAATCAGATCTAACAATCGTTGACATGGCACCATCAGATTCTGCTGCTGCTTTCTCACAGCCAAACACTGACCTTGCAATGGTTTGTGGTTGGGGTGGCTCACTTCGCACAATGAAGCAACATGGTAACACAATTATTTCTGGTGCAGAAAAAGAAGCTGTTGTTGGTAAAGTGTTCGACGTAACATCTATCCCAACATCTTTTGGTGAAGAAAACCCAGAGCTTCTAGCTAAGTTCCTTAAAGTTACTGCTGACATGAATGCAAAATATGCAAAAGATTCTGCTCCTATGATGGCGTCAATTGCAAAGGCTGCTGGTATGGATGATGCAGGCACAAAAGCTGTTATCGGTACTTTCGTATTCCCTTCAGTTGAAGAGCAACTTTCTGATGCTTGGATGGGTGGCTTTGTTGCTAAAAACCTAGCTGACAGTGCAAAAGCACTTGAAGGCAACGGCAAAATCAAAGCACTTAGCGATTACAATGCACTTGTAAACTCAAGCTACCTTGAAGCTGCTTCTAAGCTTTAATCCGTTTTAAATTGAAACGGTGCACAGCCCTGATGTTTGATTGGGGCTGTGTTTTTAAATAAAAAGACTAAAAATCAAAAATAATGACAATGGGAAGAGATGGGCATGAGTGGTCTTATAATAGACGATATCTCAATGACATTCGAGCTGCCTGATGGTGGCCAAGTGGAAGCGTTGAAGAATATAAATCTGGACATTAAAGAAGGTGAGCTCCTTTCAGTTCTGGGGCCATCTGGTTGTGGTAAGACGACACTTTTGAATATTTGTGCGGGCTTTCTGGCGCAAACGGGTGGTAAACTTTCTCTCAATGGTGAACTGGTAACAGGTCCAAGCCCTGAACGTGGCATGGTTTTCCAAAAGGGTGCTTTGTTTGAATGGATGTCTGTTCGCAAAAATGTTTCCTTTGGTCCTGAACTTAAAAAAATGCCAAAAGCTGAAATGAATGACAAAGTTAATCATCTTTTAGAAGTTGTCGGTCTTCAAGACTTTAAAGATAAAGCAATTTATGAACTCTCTGGCGGTATGCAACAGCGTGTGGCTCTAGCCCGTTGTCTTGCTAATGAGCCAGATGTGATTTTGATGGATGAGCCGTTGGGTGCACTTGATGCGCTTACACGCGAAAAGATGCAGGGGCTTGTGCTGAAGCTTTGGAAAGAGACAGGCAAGACAATCATTTTGATTACGCACTCAGTTGAAGAAGCGTTACTTCTTGGTGAACGTCTAATCGTTATGGCGCCGCGTCCTGGTCGTATTCACAAAGAATATAATCTTCCCTTTGCAGAGATGGGCGTTGGCGCTGATCTTCGTGAAGTTAAGAAACACAAAAAATTCGGCACAACCCGTGATGAAATTCTTTCCATGATTTGGGATATGGAAGAAGAAATCATGGGTAGAACCGAAAGCGCGTAGGGGAAGAATTATGTTTTTTACATCGGAAGATTTTATATCTGAATTTGGGTTTGCAATTACAACTTCTCTTTGGATGATTGTTGGTATCGCTGCAATTTTTGCAATTTACTTAATTTTTAGTGCTGGGTTTTCATTCTTGTATGGCCTTTATGCAAAAGGTAAGGAAGCAAAGGGATACGGTTCTTTAAAGACAGTTACTTTTGGTGATGAAAGTGCTGTTATTGCAAACCGTATTGCCTCTGTCTTAGGTGTTTTAACACTTTTCTTTCTTTGGGGATTAGCAACAGAATCGAAACTTCTTCCATTCAGCCTACCTGGTCCATTTAATGGCGATGCGCAGTTTGAATATACGGCTAAGAATGCCGCTGGTGAAATTGACAAGGGTACAGTTACATTTCGTGTTTCAAAGCAAGGCGCCGAGGTTGAAAAACTAGAAGCACCTGCAACGTCTGAAGGCTTTGCTAAAGATGATGTTGTGATGATGAATGAGCGTCGCTCAAAAATTATCAAAGCTCAAAACAATGATGAAGGTGGCAAAGAAGAAGGTTTTACGATTACTGAAATCAATGGCCAACCGATTCAAGCTGATAGTGTTGTTGAAATTGACGGTGGCGAAGTTTTATTCACAAAGCGTGGTAGTTTCTCAATTCGCCCAGATGGCGGCATGACAATGGAAGCGTTGTTTTTACCACCGCCAGAAAAAGTCTGGAGTACTTTTGTCAAGCTTCATAATGAAGGTTATCAAAACGTAAGCCTTTGGGAGAATGTTTTCTGGTCGCTTGCGCGTGTTGTGATTGGCTTTGCGCTTGGTTGTCTATTCGGTATTCCGCTTGGCTATGCCATGGGACTAACGGGCTGGCTTCGTGGTTGGTTTGATCCAATCGTAGAATTCATGCGTCCTGTTCCGCCACTTGCGCTCATTCCATTGATTATCATTTGGTTTGGTATTGGTGAACAAGGTAAAATTTCATTGCTATTCCTTGCAGCGCTTTGGATTATGACGATCGCGGCACGTTCGGGTGTTTCGGGGGTGAATATTTCTAAGGTTCATGCGGCATATTCATTAGGTGCTAGCAAGACGCAAATTCTAACGCGCGTTATTATTCCAAATTCACTACCTGATATTTTCACAGGCGCTCGTGTTGCAATGGGTGTTTGTTGGGGAACGGTTGTTGCGGCTGAATTGGTTGCTGCTGAAAAGGGTGTTGGTAAAATGATTATCGCTGCCTCTAAGTTCCAGCTTACTGACATTGTTATTGTAGGTATTATTATTATCGGTATCATTGGTTTTGGTATTGAGGTGCTAATGCGCATTATTGAAAAACGCCTGATCCCTTGGAAAGGTCGTGGCTAAACCGGCCAGAATATAAAATTCAAAGCCGGGTCAGGAAACTGCCTCGGCTTTTTTATGAAATCATTTGAGTGATAGAAAATGACCAAACTGAATTTTGAAAAGCCATTTACTCAGCAAGAAGGCATGCCTGATGAAGTGATTGAGCGTGCTGTTGAAATTCTAAAAGGCGGGCGGTTGCATCGTTATAATACGTTAGCAGATGAAGTGGCAGAGGCTGCGTTGCTCGAACAAGAATATGCTGCATATCAAGAAGCTAAATATTGTGTTGCTTGCACCTCTGGCGGCTATGCCATGCAGATTGCTTTACGTGCCTGCGGTTTTAAAAATGGTGATAAAATTCTAGCAAATGCCTATACGCTTGCGCCAGTTCCAGGCGCTATTCATGCGGTAGGCGGCAAACCAATTTTTGTTGAGATCAAAGATAATTGGCACATTGATATTGATGATCTTCGTGCCAAGGCAAAATCTAGTGGTGCAAAATTTATGATGCTCAGCCACATGCGCGGCCATATTGCTGATATGGATGCGATTGTAGAGATTTGTGAAGAGCATGGTATTTCGCTAATTGAAGATTGCGCGCATACAATGGGTGCAAAATGGAAGGGCAAGCGCTCTGGTAATTTTGGGCGTGTGGCTTGTTTTTCTAATCAGACCTACAAGCACTTGAACTCAGGCGAGGGTGGTTTTCTAACAACCGATGATGATGAAGTTGTTGCACGTGCTATCGTTATGACTGGCTCTTACATGCTTTATCAACGTCACGGCACTGCACCACCAGAAGAGGTGTTTCAGCGTGTTAGGTTAGAAACGCCAAATATGTCTGGGCGTATGGATAATTTAAGAGCTGCGTTATTGCGCGGTCAATTGCATAACCTTGATGAAAACTGTCGTCGTTGGAACGAGCGTTACCAAACCTTGGAAGCAGGCTTGCGTCAGTCAAACAACCTTTATTTGCCAGAACGCAAACAACACGAAGAATACGTTGGCTCATCCATACAATTTCAGCCAAACAATATGCCGTCTGTATCAATTCCTGATTTAGTTTCTAATTGTGCTAAGCGTGGTGTTGAGATTAAATGGTTTGGCGATGATGAACCAAAGGCTTTCACCAGTCGCTATGATAGTTGGCAATATATTGAGGATATGCCTGAGCTTCCCAAAACCAAAGAAGTATTATCACGCACCTGTGATATGCGTGTGCCTTTGACGTTTGATTTGGATGATTGTTCTTTGATTGCAAAGATCATTTGTGAAGAAGTTGATAAACTCTCAAAACAATAACAACTTTTGAGACTTCTGGTATCAATTTATTTGTCAGTTGGTGCCAGTTAGTGGTACGTTTTTAGTGTACTTAATTTTCAGATATATATTTGTAAGGAAGCACGCTAATGGGGCTGCATGACCGTGAATTAAATAAAACGCCGCACGTATCTGATGAAATACGTAAAACCACCTGTTATATGTGCGCATGTCGTTGTGGCATTAATGTGCATCTTCGTAAGGGCGAAGATGGACAACCGAAAGTTCGCTATATCGAAGGTAATCGTGATCACCCAGTGAATAAAGGTGTTTTATGCGCCAAGGGTTCTGCAGGTATTATGCAGCATTATTCTCCTGCTCGTCTCAATAAGCCTATGAAACGCGTTGGAAAACGCGGCAAAGGTGATTTTGTAGAAATTAGTTGGGAAGAAGCGCTCACAACGGCGACTGAATGGCTTGGCGATATTCGAAAGACTGATCCTAAGAAGCTCGCGTTCTTTACTGGCCGCGACCAATCACAATCCATGACAGGTTGGTGGGCGCAACAATACGGCACACCAAACTTTGCTGCACACGGTGGCTTTTGTTCAGTCAATATGGCGGCTGGTGGCATCTACACATTCGGTGGTGCGTTCTGGGAATTTGGTTCGCCAGATTGGTCAAAGTCAGAACTCTTCATGATTTTTGGTGTTGCGGAAGATCACGATTCTAATCCAATCAAGCTTGGTCTTGCGGAGATGAAGCGTCGCGGAAAGAAGGTTGTTGGCGTCAACCCAGTGCGTACTGGCTATAACGCGATTGCGGATGAATGGGTTGGGATTACCCCTGGTACTGATGGGTTGTTTATACTATCGCTCATTCATGAATTGCTTAAAATGGGCAAGGTCGATTTAGATTATTTGCTTCGTTATACGAATGCACCTCATCTTGTGATTGATAATCCGGGCGGTGCTGATCATGGTTTGTTTGCCCGTGATAAAGATGGCGATATTCTGGTTGCTGATCGTAAATCTGGTAAGCCTGTTAAATCAAATGCAAAAGGTGTTAAGCCTGCGCTTCAAGGCGAATGCAAATATGCACGTGGTAAGGTTGCGCGTCCTGTATTTGAAATGCTTGCTGATAAATATATGTCAGATGAATATGCACCTGAAAATGTAACTGAGCGCACAGGTGTTCCTGTTTCGCAAATCAAGCGCCTTGCGCAAGAAATTGCTGAGGCTGCATTTGAAAAAGAAATTGTTCTTGATCAGCCTTGGGTTGATATGAAGGGCGAAAAGCATGACAAGATGATTGGTCGTCCTGTTTCATTCCATGCGATGCGCGGTATTTCTGCGCATTCAAATGGTTTTCAGACGTGTCGCTCGTTGCATTTGCTGCAAATCCTAGTGGGTTCAATTGATTGCCCAGGTGGTTTCCGCTTTAAGCCGCCTTATCCACGTCCTGTTGCAGCTCAACCAAAGCCACATGGTGGTTCTGTGCCAAATACACCACTTGCTGGCCCTCCACTTGGTATGCCGCGTGGTCCAGAAGATTTGTTGTTGCAAGAAGATGGTGTAACGCCTCAGCGTATTGACCGTGCATACTCTTGGGATGCGCCTTTGTCTGCGCATGGCATGATGCATATGGTGATTTCAAATGCTCATGCGGGTGATCCGTATCCAGTAGATGTATTATTTATGTATATGGCCAATATGTCTTGGAACTCATCGATGAACTCCAAAGGCGTGATGAACATGCTTGAGGACAAGGACAAAGATGGCAATTACGTCATTCCAAAAATCATTTATGCGGATGCATATAATTCTGAAATGGTTGCTTACGCTGATCTGGTTTTCCCAGATACAACCTACCTTGAGCGACACGATTGTATCTCGCTTCTTGATCGTCCGATTTGTGAACCCGATGTCATGGCTGACTCCATTCGTTGGCCAGTGGTTGAGCCTGAAACGCAAGGAGAAAACCGTGATGTGCGTGGTTTCCAATCTGTATTGATTGAATTGGGTAGCAGACTTGGCCTTCCGGGAATGACCAATGAAGATGGTTCTGCGAAGTTTGAAGACTATGCAGATTATATGGCAAACCATGAGCGTAAGCCGGGTGTTGGGCCACTTGCTGGTTGGCGTGGCAAAGACGGTGATAAGCATGGCCGTGGTGAACCAAACCCAAATCAAGTTCAAGCCTATATTGATAATGGTGGTTTCTTTGAAGTGCATCTGCCTGAAGAAGCGCGTTACTTCAAACATGCAAACAAGCATTGGCAGGATTGGGCTGTTGAGATGGGTCTGCAAGATGGGCCAGTTGAAAACATTTTCCAACTATACTCAGAGCCGCTAGCTAAGTTTAAACTTTGTGCGCAAGGCCATATGGAACCTATTCCGCCAGAAACGCATAAAAAACGCATCATGGAGCATATGGATCCGCTTCCTACGTGGTATCCAACGTTTGAGGGGGATGCGGTCAGTGAAACACTTTATCCGTATAATGCACTAACCCAACGTCCTGCTGCGATGTATCACTCATGGGGATCGCAAAACGCTTGGCTTCGTCAAATTCATGGCTCAAACCCAATGTTTGTACCGAGTAAAATTTGTGATGAAAAAGGCCTTGAAGATGGTGATTGGGCGATTGTCTCATCGCATCATGGTTCTATAAAAGTGCCTGTCAAACGTATGGAAGCAGTCAACGTCAACACGATGTGGACTTGGAATGCGATTGGTAAGCGATCAGGCGCTTGGAACTTAGATCCAGATTCGCCTGAAGCTAAAAAAGGTTTCTTGTTGAACCACCTTATTCATGAACTTCTCCCACCAAAGGGAGATGGCATGAGGTGGTCAAACTCAGACCCAATTACAGGGCAAGCTGCATGGTTTGATTTGAAGGTGAACATTGAGAAAGCACCTAATCAGGATGGGCCAACTGAGCCGCAATTCCCGAAACAAAAACGTGCTAAATCATCTCCGACGAATATTGAATATGGTAAGGAGTGGACTAAATGACCTCGCTACCGACTGAAACAACGGGCAAAAAATTAGGCCTTGTTATCGATCTTGATACCTGCGTGGGCTGTCATGCCTGTGTGGTAAATTGTAAAGAATGGAACACGGGTGGTTATGGCGCGCCTTTGTGTGATCTGGATGCCTACGGGGCTGAACCCGTTGGTTCTTGGCTTAATCGTATTCATACGTTTGAAGTCACGCCTGAAGATGCACCTGCATCGATTGTCCACTTTCCAAAATCATGCCTTCATTGCGATGACGCGCCTTGTGTTACGGTTTGTCCAACAGGGGCAAGTTATAAGCGTGCTGAAGACGGTATTGTACTGGTTGATGAAGACATGTGCATTGGCTGTGGCTTATGTGCTTGGTCTTGTCCTTATGGCGCACGTGAAATGGACCCTGTTGAAAACGTCATGAAGAAGTGTACGCTTTGTGTTGACCGTATTTATAACGACAATCTACCGCAAGAAGATCAAATTCCTGCTTGTGTTAGAACCTGTCCAGCAGAAGCGCGTCATTTTGGTGATTTAGGTGATCCTGAATCAGATATTTCAAAATTAGTTGCAGAGCGTGGTGGCATTGATCTAATGCCTGAGATGGACACAAAGCCCGTTAATAAATATCTACCACCGCGTCCGAAAACACATGCATCAGTTGAGCCAGCAGCACCTAAAGCCAAAGCATTGGATGCTAAAGGTTTCCTTGGCTGGTTAGATAAAACTTTGGAGGCGCTATAATGCATCCGGCAATTTCAGTTATATTCTTTACAGTAACATCAGGCGCGGGATTTGGTTTCCTCGCTTTGATAGGTCTCGGTGTACCCATGCCCGAAAGTGGAGCAGGGGCATTTTTTGCTTCATTAATAGCAGGCGGGCTTGCGGTCGCCGGACTTATCTCTTCAACCTTCCACTTAGGCCACCCAGAACGTGCGTGGCGAGCTTTCAGCCAATGGCGTTCGTCTTGGCTATCGCGGGAAGGTATCTGCGCAGTCTTTACGCTCGTACTGTTTGCATTTTATGCATTGAATTGGGTTTTCTTTGATAACCGTATTGGTTGGCTTGGTTTGCTGGTCGCAATTGGTGCGCTGGCAACGGTTTTCACAACCGCAATGATTTATGCGCAAATGAAAACTGTTCCTGTCTGGAATAATATTCTGACGCCTGTCTGTTATATGCTTTTTGCACTTACATGTGGTGTTCTTCTTGCTGGTAGCTTTGGTTATTGGGAAGCAGCAGTTGTTTCACTACCTTTCTTTGCACTAATTTCGATCATTGCGGCATGGGGCGCTAAATGGATGTGGTGGCAATCAGGTGAAACACTCTCATCACGTGGCTCTGATGCAGGCACAGCCACAGGACTTGGCTCTATTGGCAAAGTAAAGCTTTTAGAAAAGCCTCACTCAGGTGAGAATTACCTCACAAAAGAAATGGTGCACCGAGTTGGCCGTAAGCACGCAAGCAAACTGCGCAAAATTGCTTTGTTGTTAGGGGCAGGGCTGCCAATCGTAGTTTGTCTTGTCATGCTTTTATTCGGATCTAATGGAATTTTATTCGCAGTTGCAGCACTTGCTATGATTGCAGGACTATTCGTAGAACGCTGGCTATTCTTTGCAGAAGCAGAACACGCAGTATCGCTTTATTATTAGATATATCTACAATCCTATTTCAAAGGCGTCTCACTGAGGCGCCTTTTTTATTTGCTTTTAAAAATGCAAAATACAAATCAATGCTAATCACTGTTAGCTGATATTTGAATTTGGTTGGTTTAGAAGAATGGTGCCCCCACACGGACTCGAACCGCGGACCTATTGATTACAAATTAGCTTCGGAACCTTTGTAAGGAGTTTCCGTGTCTCAGATTAAGCCTGATAACTCACGGTTTTCAATATAGGTTTGGCCATAACGCCTTGGAAAGTGTTTTATTAGCTTGTCTGCTGCTGCCCTACGTATGGCTTACGTATGTCCAACACTCAATTTACGCACCTTGTCAAAAGAATCGGCAATTTGAACGGAAATGAGTTAAGCTCTCTATTCCTCATTTTCTTCAACTTCTTCGATAACCATTCTCTCCGCAAAGAAAGCCTCATCAATTTCAAGCAGGTCTACAGGTTTCCGGCGCACCCCAATTTGATGTTTAACAACCAGTTCCAGCAACCGATTTCCATCGATCAAGGTTATGGGAGCTGCACCGGGGAATAGTGCAGAATCTTCAACACCCCGCGCGAACGGGCCAAGAGTTATGATCGTTCCTCGAATAGCTTGATGATATGGCAACGCACCCCGTAACGCGTCAATGACGGGTCTCCCGATGGTGCTTTCCGTTCGCTTAACCTGAACCACTTCTGTAATTTCTGTGATGCCAAACTGATAGTTCGCAACAACATCGATGCCCTTGTCCCCTGATTGTCGGGTGACTTCGACATTCTCATACTCCATTTCTTCCAATAGTTCTTTGACAAAATGTTCGAACGCATATGGCTCTAGTTCCATCAACCTTTTTCGAAGTTTCACGATCTGTGCTTCGTTGAAGGTGCGCACCGCTGACGAAACATCGGTTCGTTCAGTCGAGGGCTTGGTATTGTCGTTACGTTCGGGAAATGATTTTAGGTAAGCCAATCCATCGTCAGTGAGACTGTATCGGTTGCCATCCCGCTCAATCAAACCTCGGTCGACAAGGTTTAACAACCGTCTGCCTAATGTATCACCAAAAGTTTTGGGAGTTGAAAACTTTGATACAGCCTGCAGGTATGCAGACCAGTCGTCGATTAGATCAGCGCGCTTCGCCTGCGGTATCTCCGCAACCAGTGAGAGAATTTTTGGAATACCTTCGCCTTCGTCCAGTTCATGCAGCAACTCAGGATCATCGGAAAGGAATCTGTTGCTGCGCTCGTCGATCTGATATTTTTCTGATTTCTGACCAAGTAATTTCAAACGATTGATGAACAAGTAACACCCATACACATGGCGAGGGTTCACCGTTTTACCGCTGTCTTGCCAAGACTTGGTAGCTAACCGCGCTTGATCACCTTCCAAACGTTCAGTTATCCATTTATCTGGATCAGACCAATCAACAGGGTTTTGAGGCGTGCCAGTCTGGTCATGGATCACATTGATCATCTGGCGCACAGCTTTTACGTTCTCACCATTCCATGATTTGATGCAGTGTTTTAGCTTGGCGTAAAGCGGGAAAAGTGGTGCGCGGACGATATAATTTTCTTCGTTATTCAAGTTGGGTTCCATTCAAAATATTATGCGGCAGTCCGTTTCTTGATTTCTTTAAGCAAAGCAACGATTTCAACGACTTCTGTATCTGAGAAAACGCCGCTCACCCCCTGATCATCCAGATCGGTAAATGGGCTCTCGTATAAACGTTTGGGCTCCATGACACCGTTCTGAGTTAGATAGTCCACGATCAGGTCCACAAATTCCAATTGGTTTGCCGATAGATTTTTACCACTAGCAAAGGTTGCCATAGCTGACTTTGCTGCTTCCCTCTCCAGTCCGACAAGTGTTCGTACAAATAACCCCAAGCCACCGTCTTCGTTCACGTTGTTGATTGCCTCACTATCTGCTACACCTTGCTCGACAAAGATGCGTTCCAGCTCCTCCAAGTCTTGGGTCGTTAGGGCTTCGTTGCGGCGCAGTTTTATGAGCGCTATATGGTCTTCATGTTCTCTTACAAATCTGCGGGCTTTCATCAGGAAACTCGCCTTGTCTAGACCAATGGAAAGTTCGGGCAACTGAACCTCTTCACCCGCTTCAATTTGATCCTCAAAATTGGTTTGGAGTGTTTTGCGACGATAGGGTTCAATCAGCTTTATGAGCGCACGCAGATGTGTTCGGATCGTTTCAAGGGAAAGTACGGTTACATTTTCCCAGAATTGCTCGTTGGTAACACGATCTATGTGCAGCTTTTCGGTTTTCACAACAGGAATGTTTCGAAGGTTCGGTTGCTGCAGCTCCTGAGCTGTTTGAACTATGCGATCCTTCAACCCCGAAAATCGCTTGCTCCCGGTTAGCATCGCTAATTGTGTTGTATAAATCAGTTGATCAAAACCCTTTGCATCTGTGTCTTCGTCTGTGACAGAGGTGGGCAAACCCGCCACATGGTCTTTCAATTCTGATTTAGCCTGCATGCCAATGGCATCCCAGGCATCACGAACTTGAAATGGCTCTACGTATTGCCGTTTGGCACGAACCACAAAATTATCAGGGTTCATGCCCTGAACTTCATTGCACAGTTGATCCTTAAGGGCAGATGCAAATTGATCATAATCAGGGTCATCTCGATATGCGTCCAGTTCACTGATCAAATCAACCCGTGACTTGAACAACCTTTCGCTCAAAGATGTTTGCGTTTTGCCGTCTTTGACATCTGGATTTTCAAGGAAGAATTCAAAATTCTGGCAATAGTCGAAAACCTGAAAATGGGTTTTGTCTTTGCCTACGCCAAACAAATCCAGGCATAGCCGTGTTCCACGTCCGATCATTTGCCAGAATTTGGTTTTTGACCGAATGACTTTGAAGAATACGAGATTCACTACAGAAGGGACATCTATCCCTGTGTCCAGCATATCGACAGAAATCGCGATATGAGGATTGCTATGAGGGTTTTCAAAATTTTCGATCAGTGTGTCATTGCTCTCGCTTTTATAGTCGATGACACGAGCAAACTTTCCTTGATAATGCGGATAGTTCTTATTGAAACGCTGATAGATGTATTCGGCGTGCTTGCTGTTCTTGGCAAAGATGATGGTCTTTCCCAATCGCTCACCTTGGTCCACTTTAATGCCATATTCCATTAGGTGCTTGAGAACCTTGTCCACTGTATCCTTGTTGAACAACCAGTCATTCAACGCCGCAGAATCGATGTGATCTGGCGGCGGGCCGTCATCACTCCATTCAAGTGCATCCCATTCGTCCTTTTCTTCATCGCTCAAGTCATAATAGGTAATGCCGTCACGCTGAAACTTGAGAGGGACTGAAATTGGCTTTGGTAGAACCAGAAACCCGTCCTTGACCGCATCTTCAAGGTCATGACTGTCTGTGGGAACGCCAGTTTCTAACTCAAACAGCTTGTAGGTATCTCGGTCTACCTCGTCTTTTGGCGTTGCAGTTAGGCCAATCAGAAGACTATCAAAATACTCAAAGATCGCCTTGTATTTCTTATAGACGGAACGATGGGCTTCATCGATGATAATGAGGTCGAAATGCCCCGGCCCATAGTGCCGCTCACCATCCTCCATCTTATCAATCAGGTTCATCATCGTGGCATAGGTCGAGAGGCATATGCGCGCGTTGTCGTGATTGTTATACGAGCCGCTGGATTTAAGCAGGTTGGCGCTTGTCGTAGCGGGAATATGCGCCTTGAAAGCATTATGCGCCTGACGAACGAGTGCGCGACGGTCTGCAAGAAACAAAACCCGCCGGACCCAGTTAGCCCGCATGAGCTGGTCAATAAGTGCAATGGTTGTTCGGGTTTTCCCCGATCCGGTTGCCATCACCAGCAAGGCCTCACGCATTCTGTCTTTTTCGAAAGTCTCACCAACCCGTCTAATGGCTCTGGTCTGATAAGGACGACCAGCGATGTCCTCGTTTATGCTGACCGAGGCCAGTTTCTTGCGGGTTGAGCGGCGTTGATGCAAAAGCTCCAGCTCATCGCGTTTCAAAAAGCCCTGAATGTCGCGCGGCGGGTAAAATTCGTCATCCCAGATTTCATGTTCATAACCATTGGTACATATGATCACCGGCCTTTGACCAAATTGCCGCTCCAATGCATCCGCGTAGTTCTTTGCTTGCTGGCGGCCTTCAATCTTGTCGCGGCTGGTGCGCTTTGCCTCAACCACGGCAAGCGGCTTGCCATCCTTGCCCCACAGAACATAATCCGCATTTCCCTTGCCCGACGTGGTCGGCAAGCCGGACAAGGGAAATTCACGATCTCTCTCATTGTCCAGTTTCCAGCCTGCTTCATTCAAAAGTAGATCGATAAAGTCTTTGCGAGTTTCCGCTTCGGTATAGTCATGCCGGTCCGGCACCGCTGTGTTGACCGCTTTGGTTTCGGCAGTCGCGGCCTGAAGTGCTGCAATTTGCGCTTTTAGCTCCGCAACGGCTTCCTCACTCTTAAGACGCGCCTCTCGCTCCTCTTTTAGAGCGTCTTGCGTTTTTGCAAACTCTCCCTGCATGGCCTTAATCTGTTTAGCAGTGCTGGCCTTGATCGTTAGCGTTTGTTCAAGCTTGTCCGGATTGAATGCAATGCCTGCATCCGGTTTCTCGCTCTTTGCATAGGTGCGTACCAACCAATAGGAGAGGTGAAAGAGTTCGCGCACCACCGTAACGGCATTCGCGCGTGGTACGTTGCTGTGGTCATGGGCGGCGCGGTTGCCGTAGTCTTTGATGATTTTCGCCTTGGTGATCCGATCGCGCCCAAGCAATTGGCGAAAGCTGGGTTCATGGATCAGCGCACTTAGTGTGTCATTATAGGGGGTCGATAAAGACCCATCATGATCGTAAAGCCACTTGACCATGATTTCCAGCGCCAATCGTCCTCTAGCACAGGCACCACGAGGATCGGAAAGAGCGGAGAGTTCAGCGGTTTTTGCATGTTCAAAAATTTCAGCAAATTCTTTTTCAAGAAAGTCAAACTGAGTCACGGATCACCTCCCTGATAAATCATTGGAGCGTCGAGCTGATCGCTTAGATATGGGGAAAAGCCAGCCAATAAGACCGAAACAGCAACCATATCACGCATATCAATTTCACGAATTGCCCCGTTCGGATTTCCTGCATGGCGTATGCCAGGATAATTGGACGTGAAGCCATAAACTTTTTCTGCCGCTTCTCTTAAAGTAGAGTGCGGCCACGTATCAACCTGGCCGCACATTCTACCAAGTGTTTGCGCATTCACATTTGGGCAACTGCCTGCAATTCCTTCCATCAGGTTTATTTGTTTCTGGATACAGGTTTTTATTCGGTTGCTCGAATGGTCATGTCTCAAATCGCGAAGTGCTTCCTCAAAATCTTGCATCAACCCGTGCAGATTTGGGTCTTGAGCTGTCACAGTTTTGAGGTTTTTGATCATCCGGGCAAACACGCCGGGCAATGTGGGATGGAGTGTAAACGGCCTGCGCATGTCATAGCGGAGGCTGTATTTTTCGACGAAGTCCGAAATAAGCTGGAAATATCGATTGCTTAAGGCGTCGCCACCAAGCTCTTCAATAATGTCGAATGCTTCCTCCAGAAATCTGACAAGCGTAACTTCGCCGACAAACTGATGGGGCTTCACATCTCGAAACGAAACCCGCGCCTGCTCCTGGTCATCAACAATGTCTGCAAGTTCCGTTGCCTCATCCAGTGGTGTTTGGAAAGCCGTGTTCAACTCCCGGTAGAGTTCACAGAAGAGATCTTCAGGGGGCAGCTTTATGGTCATATAACTTCTTCCACACCTGCCGCCACATCTCCGACCAAACACCTATAAAGTCCTCACGCATAACTATAGCTCCCCAAGAAAGGCGCGTTGTTGAAGGGAGGCGAATAAATTATCTAATTTTTCAAGCTGTGCGTTTAGGTTAGCCGTCTGTCGCTCTATAATTTTAAATTTTTCTAGAAATTTCTGTTGATCCACATTAGGGGGGAAAATTATTGGGAATTCTTCAATGTGCTCTTTGTTGATCTGTCGTTTGTCTATTCCTCCTACACATACTCGCCTTATATATTCTCTGTATTCAGGCATAGTGATTATATAGAGGACAAACTCGCTCGACACGCGTGGGATTAATCGAATAAGGTAGACATGACCATTAATATTAGCGCTCCCATCTTCACCTAAAAACATAGCAGCTCGCCCTAAACTGCTATTTTCAGTGTTGACCCTACCTGTTTTCGTAATCAGGATGTCTCCATGCTCAAGGCTAGTTTTCTTCATTTTTTGATGTGTTGCGTTATCGATGTAGACCACGTCATCCAGCTTTAGCTTTCTCCTCCAAACATTCTGGCTCCTTAAAAACGGAATTCCGTCTTCCACGTAGACCTTTTTCCCACCTGCGGGTGTTGATCCACTCGAAATTACTGCTGTGAGTTCTTTGAGTTTTTTCACATCCCACATTCGTTCGTTCCTAAAAGGGTCCCCAAACATCTCACCGAAAATAGATTGACCAAGATAGTTGAGGCGATCGAGGGAGTTTTTGTGCAAGCTACGCAGGTGATCTGCTTTGTCCAAAATCTTAGCAATCCGCTTTTGCTCATTTAGGGGTGGGAGTGGAATTTCAAATCGCTTTAAGGAAGCTGCAGACAAATTCGGTTGGGCTATTCCATTCATATTTTGTATCACCTGCCTTTGGCAGATGGCACTATTCAAAAATGCTTTGAAATAGCCGTCAGCAAGTTCGGTGCCGGGCCTAACTATGATTAAGGACGATGCTATCGCTCCGTGCATGTCACGATCAACAAAGGCATTTTTCCCGAGTGTCCCGCGAAGGCAAAAAAGAAAATCGCCCTTCTGAAATTTTCCATTGCTCAGCTTTTCAAAATGAGCATCTGAAATAAAGCTTAATCCCGTTTTATTTATTTCTCCGTTATTCAAATCGCCGGCACTTACAAACGGAATGCCATCTTCTACCAAAGAAGACTTTCCCGGATAATTTTTGCCGCGATCGCCGTTCTCAAACTCGCAAAGATTCCCTATAGAAACGCTCGGCCAACTCACTTAAGCATCTCCTCAAGCTCACTTAACCCTTGTGCAATCTTTTTTTCCGTCGCCTTTAAATCTGCGATAATCCGCACAGGCGGATCATATACAATTTCCTCGTGTACTGTTTTCTTGTATTGGTTTAGTGAAAGATCATAACCTGCCTCGACAATGTCTTGCACAGGTACAGCAAAACTTTGCTCCGTGCGCTCCCTTTCCAGCTCTTCGCCTTCGCGCTCTGCCCAGCGGGTAAGGATATCCGGCAGATTATTTTTCTGGTGGTCTGTGTCAGCAAGAGGCTCTACTGGAATTGGTCCAAACTTGTCCTCCTCCAGAAGCAGAGAGCGTTTATCATCAAGTGATAGACCATCTGACTGCATGTCATAAAACCACACATGTTTTGTGCCGCCGCTATCAGTTCTCTGGAAAATCAGAATCGCCGTTGAAACACCGGCATAGGGTTTGAAGACTCCGGAGGGCAGTTTGATCACCGCTTGCAAATTATGTTCTTCCACCAGCATACGGCGGATTTCCTTGTGAGCCTTGGAAGAGCCAAACAGCACGCCATCGGGCACAATCACAGCAGCGCGTCCACCCACCCGCAGCAGGCGAAGGAACAGAGCAAGAAACAGCAATTCAGTCTTTTTGGTTTTGACGACGCGTTGCAGCTCTTTCGACGTCGATTCATAGTCCAGTGAACCGGCAAAGGGCGGATTGGCGAGGATGAGCGAATAAAGACCTGCATCAGCGCTTACTTCTTCCGCAAGACTGTCACGGTAAGATATATCGGCATTCTCCACCCCGTGCAGTATCATGTTCATGGCACCAATGCGCAACATGGTGGAGTCAAAATCAAACCCATGGAACATCTTTTTATGAAAATGTTCGCGTTGCCGCTCATCGGTAAACAGGTTCTTGTGATGAGTACGCAGGTATTCGCCTGTCTCGACAAGAAATCCGCATGTACCAGATGCCGGATCACAAATCACATCGTCAGGCGTCGGCGCAGTCAGCTCGACCATCAACTGAATGATGTGGCGCGGCGTACGAAACTGCCCGTTCTGGCCGGCAGTCGCTATCTTGCTGAGCATATACTCGTAGAGATCGCCCTTTGTATCGCGGTCATCCATCTCAATCGCGCCAAGCAGATCAACCGCTTTGGACAATAGATTTGGATTTGGAATGCCTAGGCGGGCATCCTTCATGTGCTGGCCGTAGCCAAACTCCTGCTGGGAGAGATCGCGCAAGAATGGGAAAACGTGCAGATCGACAAGGCGATACATTTCCGCTGCTTCAAAATTCTTGAAACGAGACCAGCGCAAATCATTGAAAGAACGCTCCACCGACACTGTTTCTGGTTTATCATCCGGTTTGTAGGAAAACGTACCTTCGGGAAAGATGCGCCGCGCCATCGGCTCGCCAAGGGTGCTGGCCTTGTTTTCTTCCAAAGTATGGAGGTCATCAAGGCGTTTGATGAACAACAAATACGTAATCTGTTCGATCACAGATAATGGGTTTGCAACACCACCCGCCCAAAACGCATTCCAGATTTGATCAACCTGGCTTTTCAATCCACCTGTAATCAATTTAATACCTTACTTGTTATTACATTACAATTTATACTAATTTTGTAATAAAAACCATAGTTTTGAGCGGCGATTTACACTTTACCTTGCAATCTGACCTATGCATATTGATTCCTGATATTAGGTGGTAATAACCGAATGCGCACGTCCAAAGAGAATTGATAGGAAAACAAATGACCAAGCCTTTCGATCTACATCTTGATAGGTGGAGTAAAATCTTCACAATTGTGCTTGGAGTACTCGGTTTTTTTGCTTCGGTTTACGTCACTATTTGGGTGGTCGTGCCTGCTCACAAGCGTGACAATGTCAAATCATGCCTAGAGCTAAGAAAATCCTACGCGGGACTTATCCTTGAAGCCAGTGATGACAACATTGCCAAACAGGCTGAAGTGCTTGCGTCTTTGTGTGATGAAACCGTCGAGGAGTCTCTGGCATTTTTGAAAAGTGAAGCAACCAAAGCTAAATCATTGATGCAATTGGAAAAGGACAACAAACCTAATATTGTTGTTGCTGATAATAAGCAATTTGGATTTGTTTCACTCGGCAAAGCAAGTGATTACCAAACAAGCAACTTTAGGGATTTGGCCAGCGGTGGAAAAGCGATCAAGGTTATCGATGAATTAAACGTAGGGTCAGTGTTGCAGGCGCGTTGGTCAGTAAACTTGCGCGAAAACAATAAGGACACTGAGTCCGGCGAAAATAAGAGGTTGCTTGTAATCAAAGACGAACAATGTGTGGCTCTGGAAGAACGCCCTAAAGACCTTCGCGGCTCATATTGGGTCAGGGTATCTCTTTCTGCCTGCGAGTTGCCATGATCAATAATCGCAAGCAATCATCTGAGAGTTTGGCTTTGTACAGTGTTTGACTAAGTTGTAATGGCTTTCATAACCTTCTGAATTGTATAGTCATTTTCTGAAAATGGAGCTATCGAATCTTAAAAGGAGATTTCGATATGCCAACAACTCGTCTTACAAAACGTGCCGTAGAGGCAATAGAAAATGTAAACTCAGGACAGTGCTTTCACTGGGATACTCAGCTTACGGGTTTCGGCGTTAAAGCCACAAAATCCGGTAAGTCGTATGTTGTTGAGGGGCAGGTCAACCGCAAGCGGCGGCGATATGTAATCGGTAACGTGAACGTTTTTCCGCTTGAGCAAGCACGTAAGAAAGGACAGTCCGTATTAGTTGATATGGCCAACGGTATTGACCCCAACAAGAGAAAGCGTGACGAGATCGCAGAAAGTATTTCTGTGACGATGGCCTTCGACCGGTTCTTTAAGATCAAAACCGATTTAGCTCCCAATACCGTCACCGATTATCAGCGGACGTGCCGGCTCTATATACCGTCATGGCAGAAGCGACCTATCACCGAAATCACCCGACAGATGGTTCTGTCGCGCCATCAGAAGCTTACAAGAGATCATGGTGCAGTAACCGCCAACAACACATTCAGGCATTTCCGGTCTGTATATAATTTTACCGCTGCGGCATTTGACGAGTTCCCACCTAATCCAGTGGCAATTCTCACGCAGGCGCGGGCTTGGAATACGCAACGCAGGCGTCAAACCATTGTACCTGCACACTTGTTACCTGACTGGTGGCAGGCTGTCATGATGGAAGACGAAATCGCGCGTGATATCCTGCTTGTAGGTCTTTTCACCGGCATGCGTCGCAGCGAGATAACTTCTATGAGTTGGGACAATATTGATCTGATGGGTGGAACACTGACCATTCCCAAAACAAAGAACGGTGATCCGCTTGTGTTACCGCTCTCCGAGTTCTTGCAAGAGCTATTGACGAATAGAAGGGTGCTGACGGGAAATTCACGGTGGGTTTTTCCGAGTGAGTCCGCAACTGGTCACATCTTGGAGACAAAGAAAATGACAGCTCGTGTTAGCGCAGCCATTGACCACAAGTTCACCATGCATGATCTGCGACGGACCTACATCACGATTGCAGAGAGCTTGGATATTCCGCACTACGCTTTGAAGCGCTTGCTAAACCATCGCACTGACAGCGACGTTACAGGCGGCTATATTGTCATAAATGTTGAACGACTGCGCGATCCGGTTGAGCGCGTTGCCAAGAGGATAATTGAACTATCTGAAAGTCAAAATTGCAATGGATGATATTTCTCGATCAATTTACGATTGGGTACTTGCAGAAGTACGTAAAGGAACGCTTCTTGATGAAGAAAGACAAGCTGTTCGCCGTCTTTCTTTGAACGAGATACTTTCACATGGTTCGTTGAAGGATGCCTACTCCTTACAATTTTATCGAAACTTATCTGGCATACTTGCAATCAGTAACGGTGATACGGATCCACAATCTAGGAAAGAGCGCGCAAAGAGTCTAGTTTTTGGCCTTACAGGCTCATCTGCATCGGTTGGTAAGGAAACCATCGACGACAGCCTGCTGCTTACAGATATGGTAGAAGATGTCTTTGTAGACGGATTGCCCGAAGATATTTACACTGAGGTATCAGTTTGGGAAGCACTAACAATTCCTCAAGAGGTCAAAATTCAACCGATTGCCCGGCGCTGCCTCGTATTCGAGAAAGTTCACAACATAGATTCTGCGTCACTCCGACTAAAGCGGAAGTTTGAGAAACATTACATGCTGATTGTTGCTCGTTACTTGTTAAGTGAGCAGCTTGAGTGGCAGGTTAATGATGCTCTCAAGGATACTGAACGCGCATTCTTGAAGGCAGGTATACCTTTTGAGCGGTTTCAAGGGATTTAATTCGCCAGTTAACTCCTTCGCAATGCTGAAAGCCTTGAGATAAATGGATTGTCGACTTTCAAGAAAAGGAGACAATCATGCATAAAATCGACGATCCACTACTTCACGAACGCGACGCTGCTGCCATTCTTAACCTCTCCGTCGCATGGTGCCAGAAGGCTAGATATCTCGGTAACGGTCCCCGTTTTGTCAAAATATCCGGTAAAGCTAATGGTGCTGTGAGGTATCGGCGCTCTGATCTAATGGCCTACATCGAGGAAAACCTCATCGAGACGAGTGACACCAAACTTGGTTCTCCCAATGGAGGCGCGAAAAGATGAGCGATAACAAGCCAAAGACAGATGTGCTAGCTGCAATCGACTTTCTCAACAAATTTTTGGGCCACATTCCGCGAAATCTTTGCAGCATTAAGTCCGAGGGCGGGCTGACCGCTAAAACATTTGAATTCGCAGATACGGTAGGTCTGGAAAGATATATATCGCAACGTGCTACTCACGAGAATGTATACTTTCATCCCAATGAACTTCATGAGAGTGTTCGTGATGCAAAAGCGAGGAAAGAACATGTAAAACAAGCGTTGGTGGTTCATATAGATATCGATGACCCTTCTGGGCTCGAGCGCTTGGAGACTTTTGAGTTGCATCCAACAGCAACAGTGGCATCAGGGAATGGATTTCACGCATACTGGAAGTTTGTAGAGCCTGTTACCGATCTTGAATGGGTTGAAGCTATCAACAAGGCTCTAGTCCGGAAGCTTGGAGGTGATTCTGCAACTACTGATGTGAGCAGAATTCTTCGCCCTCCCGGAACATTAAATCATCCGAATAAAAAGAAACGTGAGGCAGGTGGAACCACAAAAGCCGTGCGTCTTGTTGGTGAACTGACTGACTGGAGTTTGTTGTATCAAACTTCTGACTTTGATGAACTCTTGGCCTCCGCAAAATCCGATATGCCCCCACCAAAGGACAAGCCTTTGCCGGTCAATAAGGTAAGTAATGTAATACCAATGGATGTCCCGGATACAATTTCGGCGCGTCTGCAGGCAGTAATGTGCACTGGGGATGATCCTAATAGACCACGCGACAAAGAAAAACCCCGATACCCTAGTAGGAGTGAGGCCGTATTTGCTGTTTCGTGTGCAATGGCAAAAGTAGGGTACAACGCAATCCAAATTGCTGGGGTTCTATGTAACCCAAAACTAGGAATTTCAAAGTCCATTCTTGAAAAGCGCAACCCGGTCAAAGAGGCATTGAGGCAGGCTGAAAAAGCAATTCTCGCTGTTGGTGACACTTGGCCGGATGGCATGAACTATAAGACAAAGGTACCTAATGCAACCATGCAGAACACAAAAGCTGCATTGCTACGTTCCGAGGTTAAGTTCTGGTTTGATGAATTTCGTCAACGCAACTTCGCTAATGGACGTATGATACAGGCCTTTCAGGGAGACCTGAGTGATAGAGTATGTCTATTCATGCGCGACTGGATTGCCCGCGAGTTTCGATTTGATCCGGGGAATCAAGCTACGCGAGACGCGATAGAACAACTATGCACCGAAAACACATACGACCCAGTTGTCGAATATTTGGCTAGCTTAAAGTGGGATGGAGTCGAACGAATAGAACACTGGTTGATTGACCACGCAGATGCTGAAGAATCGGATTATATTCGTGCGGTCTCAAAAATAATGCTTGTTGCGGCAGTACGAAGAGTACGAAAACCGGGAACTAAGTTTGATACCATACCTGTGCTGGAAGGAATTCAAGGCAGCGGGAAGTCAACCGTAATCCGGATAATGGCGTCTGACGAGTTTTTCAGTGATCAAGACATTCTTGCCGCGGATACCAAGACCCAGATGGAAGCACTTGAAGGAATTTGGCTTTTTGAACTATGCGAGCTTGCTGGAATGCGCCATACCGATGTGAATAAGGTGAAAGCTTTTGCATCGCGCGCTGTTGACAGAGCACGTCCAGCATACGGGCGATATACCGAACGTCGACCGAGAAGGGGAATACTGATTGGAACTACCAACGACGATAAATATCTCAAGGATGAATCAGGAAATCGTCGATTTTGGCCTGTTAGGACTGGAGAAATAGAGCTAGACGCAATTGCAGTTTTAAGAGACCAACTATGGGCAGAAGCAGCTCACAAAGAAGCTGAAGGTGCACCAATCGAACTTCATCGAAGCCTGTGGCACGAGGCGTCGGTTGAGCAACAAAAGCGCGTAGAAGACGAAGGCTGGGAAATATTACTGGAGAACCTAGAAGGTTACGTCAGAAATGGTCGTGAAGCTATTTCCAGTAAGTCGGTGCTGGAAAATGCGCTGAAGATTCCAACAGCCAGAATAGGACATTATCATTGGCCCAGACTTTCCAAGACAATGAAATCACTTGGGTGGACAGGCCCTGAAGTTGTTACTTTGCACCACGGTAAAAAAGCGAAGGGATACTGGCGCGAAACAAATAAGCCGGATAGTTTGTACGATGAAGACATTATCTGAGTAACCCCGGTAACCGTAGTTACCCCTACCTAAAAAATCTATATAGTAGGCTACCCTTTAAGAGCCCGTATAGTTTTACTTTTTAACGGTAACGCGGTTACGTAGACCTATTGAGAATGTTCCATGCATTCCGGTACTTTTTCCACTCGCGAAGATAGCCGTGACCGGGACGATCCATACGCTCATTCATGAACAAGTTCCGTTGGCTGCTGTCCTTCTTTGCGGAGCCATCACGCTTGGGCTGAGCAAGATAGGCTGCGTGGTTTTCTCTGAGTGCATTTTCAACAATTACTGAAGGCAGGATGTAAACGCTGTATCCGCCACTCTCTTGAAAGTCCACTGCTGCGACAAAGTCCGTATCGTCATCATTAGCCACCCCCAATAGGATGGAACCATCAGCTTTTGCCGACCACCGAAAGCAGTCGGTTCCCGGCCGCTTTGCCTTTACCCTGATCTTGATTGACCGGCCCGATCCGGCAGCAAAGATGTCCCATCCAGCAGAATTGTTCATGGAAGCATTGAAGTTGCCAACTGTCCATCCTCGAGAGATTAACTCAAGTTCAACAACCAGCTCACCCATACGGCCAATCTGCTGGCTATTTATGTTTGTAGGGTCAATACGAAGCATAAATATCCTAATTCGGGATAATCCTAAATCAGGATTACCTGTTTGCACGCCAAATATCAACAGGCGGGTGCAAATGGAGAAAAACGTTCATACGGATAGGCAAAGACTTCTTTTGGTGATGCTGAAGGATGAACGACTATCTGCAGACCTCACACAAGAACAATTGGCGACGAAATTGTCGGTGCCGCAATCCTTTATTGCAAAATACGAGTTGGGTGACCGGCGGTTGGATGTTTTTGAGCTGTTTGATGTTCTCGACTCAATGGGTGTTGATAAACTCGTGTTTGTTCAAAGGCTCATTTCCGAAAGCGACAAATCCGACACCCGCTGATTTTCATTTACTTCCTCACAAAATCGAATTAGCTGGAGGTGTTCTCGTCAACAAAATTGAGGACACTTTCATGAAGAAATCTTCTACCGCATATGTACTTTGGCTCTTCCTCGGATGGGCTGGAATCCATCGTGCTTATTTGGGTCATTGGGGCTGGTTTGTGATCTACTTCTTTACATTCGGAGGGATAGGCATTCTCTGGCTGATCGACCTGTTTCGCATTCCCGGTCTGGTGCGAATGACTAATATCGAAAACAAACTCGGAATGTAGCCGCGTAAATGGCGCGTAAGCTAAAAATGAAACGTGCCACAACAAAATAAATGTAGCTAACTATCTGAAATAATTGAGATAAATGGTGCCCCCACACGGACTCGAACCGCGGACCTATTGATTACAAATCAATTGCTCTACCAGCTGAGCTATAGGGGCACTGTTTTTAAGCGTTAGACTTACGTTTCGCCTACGCCGAAAATAACTTGATGACTTTTTAATCGCTAACTCACTCAAGTCAAATGAGTTTTTGATTTTCGACCCGCTACTTACAAATCAATTGCTCTACCAGCTGAGCTATAGGGGCCGATGCAAAGTGATTCACTGAATCATGCTATCGAATTTTGAATTATGTATTCGCTTTTATGTGCTTGTGCAAGCATTGTTTCATTCTTTTTTGAACATAGCATATGAATGTTAATGGAACTCTAAAGATGAGAAGAATTTCTATTATATTTCTCATCTTTATTTTGAGGTTGGTATGGGTAGTAACGACTGCTTACTTATGTCTAAGATTACTTACGTGCCTTGCTTTGCGTCTATTTCATCCATAGGGTTAAATTTATCTTAAGACATTATAATGACGAAGCGTTAGGAGTAGTCATGCGTATATCTTCAATTTTCTCACTAAAGGGTAGTTTTTCATTGGCTATTTTATTTGGTGCAACAATTTTTTCTTACCAACCGCTTGGGTTTATAGATGCTGCTCAGGCACAAAGTCATCATCATAAAGGTGGTGTGTTTATTGGTAAACGCGCTCAGCCGCGTCAGCGTGTCAATCGTAGAGTTACAAACAGATCTGGCGTCCGATTAGGTAAGCAACGCATTAGAAGAAACAATAATAACTTTAATATTATTAAACGCCAACGCCTTATCGAACGTAGAAATGTGCGAGCTCAAAGACAAAACGATCAGCGGCGCCTTAGATCTTCGGTTCGTCGCTCAGGACCAAATGGTCGCTTTTTAAACAGACAAGAAAAAGATCTGATTTTGCTTGAGGCACTTGATAGGCAGATTTTTGATGATGGTGCGAGCAGTGGTGTTATTCGAAATTCAAACAGTTGCCCATCATCGCATAATTGCGGTTACCGCATTTATTCAGATGGCACAGGACCTCGCATTATTACGCCTAGTTCAGGAAGAAATAATAACTTGCCTGCATTTGACGGATTAAACGGGCCTAAAGTTATTACGCTCGATTAATTTGATATATTTATAAAAACTAAAAGCCTCATTTTTTAAGATGAGGCTTTTTTTATGCTAGCTTTTGACGGCTTATATATAGCGCTAATGCTGCTGCATTAGAAACGTTTAGAGATTTGATTTCTCCTGGCATATCAAGCTTTGCAAGTTGATTTACAGTGTCGCGTGTTTTTTGGCGTAGGCCTTTACCTTCTGCACCTAGTATAAGCGCAATCTTTTTTTGCGGTTTCACATCTTCAAAAGGAATTGCCTCTTCACTATCAAGGCCTACTGTGAAGAAACCGCTCTCATGCAGTGTTTCTATGGTGTCTGATAGGTTTTTTACTTCGATATGATCAATGATGTCCAAAGCACCAGATGCTGATTTTGCTAAGACGCCACTTTCAATCGGCGAATATCTGCTGGTTGTTATTATTGCACCCGCGCCAAGAGCAACGGCAGAACGCATTATCGCGCCTACGTTATGAGGATCAGTCACTTGGTCTAAAATAAGCAATAGATTAGAGTCTTGCAAATCCTTCAGGTTTTTAGTTTCAATTGGTGCAACTTCCAAAATCATTCCTTGATGCACCGCATCAGAGCCAACCATACGGTCTAGTTCTTTTGGAAGTGTTTCATTGATTTCTAAGTCTGGTGCATCCATCAAATCAAATTCAAGACGCAATATAGCGTTCTTTGTTGCGTATAGGCGCAATTTTTTTCGCTTTGGATTAGAAAGTGCCTGACGAACTGTGTGAAGGCCGTAAAGATAAAGTTTGTCATTATTATCGCGGGCGACGGATGGACGGCGAGAGTAGGGCTTGTTGAAGCTTTTTTGTGCTGCATCGCGTCTTGCACGGCGTTTTTCGGCATGATGAGAGTTATGCTCGTCGCTCATGACTTTTGGGGGTGTTTTTTTGCTCATAGAGATGGCGTAACCTTTGTTTAGGCCAACGTCTATAATTATGTTTTAAAAATTGTCACTTTTCTCGTTTCTAAAGACGTTCTTGTGTTGACACTAAAGGCGCATGATTGCATAACGCGGCGCAGGCCTTGAAAATATAACCGTTTCAAAGTCTCTTCCTTTTTGTTTTTTAACAATACGGAAAACCTATCTCTGGCTCAGCCAATATGGAGGAGTGTCCGAGTGGTTAAAGGAGACGGATTGTAAATCCGTTCGCTATGCGTACGCTGGTTCGAATCCAGCCTCCTCCACCATAGGGCTGAGCTGAAGAGACACATTACTAATAATGTGTTATAAGTCTTGGAAAATGCGGGTATAGCTCAATGGTAGAGCAGTAGCCTTCCAAGCTAAATATGCGGGTTCGATTCCCGCTACCCGCTCCAGATTAGTTTACATCTTTAAATAACAAAAAAGCAGCTCACTGGTTGGCGAACTGCTTTATGTCTTTGTTTTATAATTGGTGACTAGGTTGCTGGTGTTGCAGCAGGGGATGCAGGTTTAGCATTTGCGCGCTTTTCAGCTGCTATCTCTTGTTTGTAGTCATCCAGTGTTTTTATTCTTATTGGGTCACAACCTTTACTTGCTGCAATATTACTTAAATGTTTACTACGCTCAAGAAGTGCCTCATATTCAGCTTTTGCTGCACCTTTAAGGTCTAAAGCAAATAAAGCAGGTAAAAATATTATCACGCTTACGACAGTAAGCGCTGCATTTTCGCCCTGTTTTTTTGTACTTTCAATAACCAAACTTTTTATTTGTGAATCAATAGATCTTGATTCCAGATGCAGGGATTCACAATCTCGTGTAAAGTCTCCATCTTGAACAACTGATATTTTTTGAGCTTCTCGTCCTGCACAACCTGCAATTAAACCTATGCTTAATGTTGCAACAAGAACTTTTGTTTTTAACATGATATAAATATCCCCGTTTTATTTTTTTTAACATTCAAAAATAACGACTTCAATAGCTGAAATATAGGCAATGTTTAATTTACAAATGAATTCACAATTTATTTTTGAATTGTTTTAATTTTTAATATTACTAATGTGTTGTATTTCTGCACTCGACTTATAGCTCTCTAATGCTTTAAAAGTTTTTATTAGATTTAGGGGCTGTCCCAGATAACTACGATAAATATTGTTTAACCCATTGGT